>NZ_CP133771.1:7600417-8233785 GCF_031348265.1 Streptomyces collinus
TGCACCATCACGGGTGCGGTGTACGGCTGCCAGGCACCCGAACCGACCGCGTACTCGATGGTGTTGACCCCGGAGCCCGTGTCGGAGGCCGAGACGGTGACCGTCGCCATGTCGATGTACGCCCCGTCGGCGTCGCGCTCACCGCTCACCGTCGCCGAGGTCTCCGGCGCGGTTGTGTCGTCCGACTGGGGAGCGACGACCGTGAACGCGGCGCTCTTCTCCGCGGAGACGTTCCCCGCCTTGTCGAACGCCCGGTAGCGGACCTGATGGCTGCCGACCTGGTCGACGACGACCGGCGTGGTGTACGGCTGCCAGGCACCCGCCTCGCCGATCGCGTACTCGATCCGGTCGACGCCGGAGCCGCCCTCGTCGGTGGCGTGCAGCGTCACGCTCGCCGAACCGACGTACTGGCCCTGTGTGTTCTGCGTGCCGCTCACGTGCGCCGACGCCTCGGGCGCCGTGGTGTCCTCGCCGGTGCCCTCGGTCACCGTCAGGATGCCCTGCATCTGGCCGTGGCCGGGGATCGTGCAGTGGTAGAAGTACCGGCCGGGCGTGAGCGTGACCTGGGCGGTGTGCTTGCCGCCCTGGGCGTCGTTCGGGTTGGCCAGGATGTTGAGCTGCACGTCGTCGTTGAACTCGGGGTCGCTGGTCACGAACGTCAGCGTGTGCGGCATGCCCGTGGTGTTGCCGGTGGCCGCGCTGTTCTCGAAGACGATCGTGGCCGTGCCGGCGACCGCGGTCTTCGGCGCCGAGAGGTACTTGTCGATGTCGTTGCCGGCCGTCCAGGTGAGCACCTGGTCGGGGGCTTCTCCGTCGGGCTGCCCGGCGGCGGGCAGCGCCTGCACGCCGAGCAGCATCAGCAGGGCGGCCAGCAGGGCGGCCCAGACTCTTCGGTGCCGGATCACTCGCTCCCCCTCGCCAGCTGACCGGCGGCCGGGGTGGGCCCGCCGCCCTTGTAGGTGACCCGCCACAGGGCCGACTTGGAGTCCGAGGTGAAGAAGCCGCGCCCGTAGTCGAGGACGTACAGCGCGCCGTCCGGACCGAACCTCCAGTCCATGAGGTTCTTGATGCCGTCGTTGCCGACCGGCACGATCTTCTTCAGCGACTCCGCGTGCACCGGCAGACCGCCGTCGCCTTGCGTCTTCGGGTCCATGAGCACCGCGTTGCGCGGCTGGTCGGCGTCGTAGAAGTCACCGACGAACCACTTGCCGTCCCAGTACGCCGGCCACTTCACGGCGCTGTCCGCCGCGACCGTGCCGTAGCGGTAGACCGGCCCGTTCATCGCGGCCTGCCCGCCGCCCTTCAGCCAGGGCAGCCGGTACGTGGCCTCCGCCGGCTTGTACGACGGGACGCCGTTCGCGTCGCGCGGGTAGTCGGGGCCGCCGCCCGAGGGCGAGTACCAGATGTTGTTGCCGGTCACCGGCGGCAGGTTGACCAGGCCGTCGTTGTTCGGCGACTCGTTCTTCGGGTGGTCGCAGTCGTACCAGCCCAGCGGCTTGGACGGGTCCGGCAGATTGCGGTCCCGGTAGGGCTGCTTGTTGCCCATGCAGTACGGCCAGCCGCGGTTGCCCGCCCCGGTGATGGCGGCGAACGTGTCGTACTTCGCCGGGCCCCAGGTCGTCGAGGGCGCGCTCGCGTCCGGGCCGACCCAGCCCGCGTAGAGCACGTCGGTCGACTTGTCGACGGAGATGCGCGCCGGGTTGCGCACGCCCATCACATAGATCTCGCCGCGCGTCTTGCCACCGCCCTCGTCGGGCTCCTTCCCGGTGAAGAGATTGCCGGCGGGGAGCGTGTACGTCCCGTCCGGCTCCGGGTGGATGCGCAGGATCTTGCCGTTGAGGTTGTTGGTGTTGCCCGCGGTGCGGCGCGCGTCCGCGAAGGAGACGCCCTTGTAGTTCGGCTGCGGATTGTTGCCCGAGTAGCCGCTGGTGAACCCGCTGGAGTTGTTGTCACCCGTGGCGATGTACAGGTTGCCCTTGGAGTCCCAGGCCATCCCGCCGCCCGCGTGGCAGCAACTGTGGATCTGCACCGGCCACTTCAGCAGGACCTTCTCACTGGAGAGGTCCAGCCTGTTCGTGGCCCGGTCGAGCGTGAACCGGGAGACCCGCCGCTCCGCCATCCGCGTCTCGCGGTTGATCCGCTCGTGCGGCGTGTAGTGCAGATACACCCAGCCGTTCTGCGCGAACCCGGGGTCCAGCTCGATGCCGAGGAGCCCCTCCTCGACCTTGACCAGTTCGTCGCCGCCGCCCTTGTTGCCGAAGACGGTGAGCGCGCCGGCCAGGGTGACCTGCTTGGTCTTCGGATCGTAGACGTGGATCTCGCCCTTGCCCTTGCCGATGTCGGGGTTGTTCCAGTCCGTGATCACGGGCTGCGAGGAGTCCGCGCCGCCCCGGCCGATGTAGAACACCCGGCCGTCGGGCGCGGTGACCATCCCGTGCGGCTCGCCGATCTGGTCGTTCTGCCCGGGCTGGTTGGGCTTGGTCAGCCGCTCCGCCGCGTAGTGGGCGTTGATGGTCGCCTTGCAGTCGGCCTGCTCCAGACGGGTCGTCCACATCAGCGCGCCGCGCAGATGGTCGCGGAAGTCGGTCTCGTCGTACGACGACACCGTCCCGCCCATGCCCGTGTAGAAGGAACGGCCGCCGTCGTAGTCGCGGCACCAGCTGACCGGATGGTCCCAGCCGTTCGATCCCGAGCCCGGCTGGTAGGTCGACTCGCGGACCCGGGCCACCGTGTGGACGTCGCCCGAGGGGTTCTTCGCCCAGTTCAGCCACCGGTCCGGGCGCTTCCACTGCACCGGCAGGTCCTTGGTGGCGACGTGCCCGCGGTCGCCGACCTCGACGGTCGCGCGCTGCACGGCCGTCGGGCTGGAGGCGGCCGGACGGGCACCCACCAGACCGGTGAACCAGTCCGAGTACGGCTCCGCGCGCGCCGCGTCATGGATGCCGACGAACCCGCCGCCGGCCTCCATGTACGCCTCCAGGCCCGCCTCCTGCTCCGCGTCGAGGACATCGCCCCCGCCGGTCAGGAACACGATCGCGTTGAAGCGGCCGAGCCTCGTGGAGTCGGTGAACACCGAGGCGTCACCGGTGGCCTGCACCTTGAAACGGCGGTTCGCCGGGCCGGTCAGGCCGATGTCCTCGATGGCCTCGATCCCGGCGTTCACCACCGGCGACTCCTCCCCGGCCGCCGCGGAACCGTGGAAGATCAGCACCCGTACGTTCTCGCCGCCCGGCGGCGACTTGATCGACATCGTTGTCAACGGGGGTTCGGGGTAAGGGCGCGCGTTCGCGGCCGGGCCGGACAGCAGCCCGGCGGTCACGATCCCGGCGGCGACGGACGCCGCCCAGACGCGTCTTGACTTGCTCAACCCTCGTAAGTGCATGGGCACCTCCTCGGTCACAGCAACACCGCCAAGGAAGCTAAACCCCTTTGCGCAGCTCGCCAATACCTATGACCGGGATGGCGCCAACTTTGTCTTGAGTGTGGATAAACGGGAGCGCGGCCGGTACCGTCGCACAGGTTCATCACAGGTACGCCTCCGTAAATGCCTTACCAGGGTGGGGAGTTCCGCATGGACAGACGCAGCTTCAACCGGCGGGTCCTGCTGGGCGGCGCGGCCGTCGCGACATCGTTGTCCGTGGCTCCGGAGGCCATCAGCGCCGCCGGACCGGCGAAGACGGCGCCCGCCGGAGGCGAGGTGAAGCGCATCAAGCTGTACGCCGAGAAGCTCGCCGACGGGCAGATGGGCTACGGCCTGGAGAAGGGCAAGGCGTCCGTCCCGGGCCCCCTGATCGAACTCAACGAAGGCGACACACTGCACATCGAGTTCGAGAACACCATGGACGTGGCGGTGAGCCTGCACGTCCACGGCCTCGACTACGAAATCACCAGCGACGGCACGAAGATGAACCGCAGTCATGTCGAGCCGGGCGGCACCCGCACCTACACCTGGCGCACCCACGCCCCCGGCCGCCGCAAGGACGGCACCTGGCGGGCTGGCAGCGCGGGCTACTGGCACTACCACGACCACGTGGTCGGTACCGAGCACGGCACGGTGGGGTTGCAGAAGGGCCTGTTCGGCCCGGTCGTCGTCCGCCGCAAGGGCGACGTCCTGCCGGACCGGACGCACACGGTCGTCTTCAACGACATGCGGATCAACAACAAGCCGCCGCACTCGGGGCCGGACTTCGAGGCCACGGTGGGGGACCGCGTGGAGTTCGTCGTGATCACGCACGGCGAGTTCTACCACACGTTCCACATGCACGGTCACCGCTGGGCGGACAACCGCACCGGCATGCTGACCGGCCCCGAGGACCCCAGTCAGGTCATCGACAACAAGATCACGGGCCCGGCCGACTCGTTCGGCTTCCAGGTGATCGCGGGGGAGGGCGTCGGCGCGGGCGCCTGGATGTACCACTGCCACGTGCAGAGCCACTCCGACATGGGGATGGTGGGACTGTTCCTGGTGAAGAAGCCGGACGGCACCATTCCGGGGTACGACCCGCACGAGCACGGCCACGAACCGGCCGGCGGCGGCCACGAGCACGGGGAGGAGCCGCCGGGCGGCGGCCACGAGCACTGACGGGCGACCGTTCCGCGCGGCACGCGAGAGCGCTCTCACCACCCTGCGGCCCCAGGGCTATCCTGATCCGCAGCCGCAGGTGAGGAGCCCCGAAGTGACCGACACAGCCCCGCGTCCCACCCTGGAGGCCGTGGCCGCCCGGGCCGGCGTCTCGCGGGCCACCGTGTCCCGCGTGGTCAACGGCGGCGACGGGGTGCGGGACATCCTGGTGGAGCGGGTCCGCAAGGCCGTGGACGAGCTCGGGTACGTACCCAACCAGGCCGCACGCTCCCTGGTGACCCGACGGCACGACGCGGTCGCGGTCGTCGTCGCCGAACCGGAGACCCGGGTCTTCGCCGACCCGTTCTTCGCGCTCCAGCTGCGCGGCATCAGCAAGGAACTCACCGCCCACGACAACCAGCTCGTGCTGCTGCTCACGGAGGGCCGGGACGACCACGCCCGGGTCGCCAGGTACCTCGCCGGCGGACATGTCGACGGCGCCCTCGTCTTCTCCCTGCACCTCGACGACCCGCTGCCGGAGCTGATCCAGCGGGCCGGTGTCCCGACGGTCTTCGGCGGTCGGCCCGGCTGGAGCGGCGACCGGCGCGAGGTGGTCTACGTCGACAGCGACAACCGCGGCGGTGCCCGCGACGCCGTCCGCCACCTGGCAGGGCTCGGCCGCACCCGCATCGCGCACATCACCGGCGCCCTCGACCAGACCTCCGCCGCGGACCGCCTCGACGGCTACCGGGACGTCATGGTGGACGCCGACCCACGGCTGATCGCCGAGGCCGACTTCACCCCGGCCGGGGGCGAGCGGGCGATGCGCGACCTCCTGGAGCGCTGCCCGGACGTGGACGCGGTGTTCGCCGCCAACGACCTCATGGCCTCCGGGGCGCTGCGCGTCCTGCGCGAGTCGGGCCGCCGGGTCCCCGGCGACGTGGCCGTGATCGGGTTCGACGACATGCGGCCCGTGGCGGAACAGACCGATCCGCCCCTCACGACGGTCCGTCAGGACATAGAGGAGATGGGCCGCCTGATGGCCCGCCTGCTGCTGCGTGGCATCGACCCGGGCGCCCCCCGGGAGGGCGTCGGGGCGACGCCCTCCAGCGTGGTGCTGCCCACGACGCTGGTGCGGAGGGGGTCGGCCTAGCGCCTGCCGGGGCGGCGACGTTGATGGGGGCGGCAGCGGACTTCCGGTGCGGGGGTTCCGGGCGGTGGCTGGGGGTCGCGCTGGTGGGTGCTTGGGTCGGTGGCTGGGGGTCCTCGCGTCGGCGGGTGCTCGGCCTGGTGGCTGGGGGTCGCGCTGGTAGGTGCTTGGGTCGGTGGCTGGGGGTCCTCGCGTCGGCGGGTGCTCGGCCTGGTGGCTGGGGGTCGCGCTGGTGGGTGCTTGGCCCGGTGGCTGGGGGTCCTTGCGCCGGTGGGCACTCGGCCTGGTGGCTGGGGGTCGCGCTGGTGGGTGCTTGGCCCGGTGGCTGGGGGTCCTTGCGCCGGTGGGCACTCGGCCTGGTGGCTGGGGGTCGCGCTGGTGGGTGCTTGGCCCGGTGGCTGGGAGCCCCGTGCCGGTGGGTGCTCGGCCCGGCGCTCGTGAGCCCCGCGCCCGCAAAGCCGGGCCGGCGGGCAGGGCCCGCCGTGGTGCCGGCCGGGCACGGCATCGCCCCGTCCGGCGCCGCGCCCGCAGCCGGCCCGGTCCCGCTCGTGCTGTCGCCGCCCCGCCGCTCGGTGCCCTGACCCCGCTGCGGTCGCGTGGGCGTGGCCGCCCGGCCGCGCGGTGAAGCGGTGAGCGCGTGCGGGTCGGAAGGGAGGAGAGGCCGGGGCGCGACGCGCCGGGGGCCGCAGCGGCAGGCGCCGCTCTCGTGACGGGCCCGGGCCCGCCTCACCCCTGCTGTGGCTCGCTTCGGATCACCGCGAAGCGGGCGCCGTACGGGTCGGCGAGTTTCGCCAGGCGGCCGACGGACGGGAGGTCCGTGGCGGGGAGGCGGACCGTGCCGCCCAGTTCCCCGGCCCTGGCGACGGTGGCGTCCGGGTCGGCGACCTCGAAGTACGGCAGCCAGTAGGCCTCCTCCTCGGCCGGGTCGTCGGCCAGCGGGACGACTCCGCCGAACATGGCGTCCTCGCTTTGCCCGGCGGGACTGAACGTGGTGTACGTGCCGCCGGCGAAGTCGGCGCCGAAGGTCTCCAGACCCAGTACGGAGTGGTAGAAGGCGGCCGCGGCCGGGACGTCCGCCGTGTACAGCTCGACCCAGCACAGCGAGCCGGGCTCCCGGACCACCTCCAGGCCCTCGTTGCGGCCCGGCTGCCACAGGCCGAAGGTCACTCCTGCCTGGTCGGCGAGGATCGCCATCCGGCCCAGGTCCTGGACGTCCATCGGCTGCACCGCCACCGAGCCGCGCGCCTGCTCGGCCGCGCGCGCCGTGGCGTCGGCGTCCGGCGCCTGGAAGTACACCGTCCAGGACGGCGGGCCCTGCTCGGCGGTGGTCTGCATCCCCCCGGCGGCCGTCCTGCCGCCGAGCTGGAACAGGCCGTACCCTCCGACCTCCGGACCGCCCGGCTGGAACCGCCAGTCGAACAGCCCGCCGTAGAAGGCGGCGGCGCCGTCGATGTCGGGGGTGCCGAGGTCGATCCAGTTCGGAGCGCCGCTGATATAACGGGTGGTGAGCATCGTCGCCCTCCTCGCACAGGGGCCCGTCGTCCGCACTGCCGAGTCTTTCACCGCCGGGTGACATCCGCCGCCGGAACACCGCCGCGGCGGGTTGCGCGGTGCTTCCGCGCGCCGCCGTGCGCCGGCCGGTCCGGCGGGCCACCATCGAGGCGGCCGGGGGCCCGGGAACGCGGTGTTGATCGCGCGTTGATCGAACGTTTTGCGCCGCCCGCGACGCTTCCGGTCATGCACATCGACACGATCACCTCGCCCGAACTCGAATGGCAGCAAGAGGCGTTGTGCGCGCAGACGGGGGCGGACTTCTTCTTCCCCGAACCGGGCAGTTCGGTGCGGGAGGCGAAGCGGATCTGCGGTATGTGCCCGATCCGTGCGGCCTGCCTCGCGTACGCGCTGGACAACGACGAGCGCTTCGGCGTCTGGGGCGGCCTCTCGGAGAAGGAGCGGCTGGAGCTGCGGCGGGTGTCGCGGTAGAGGCCACGCGGGGCCGGGACCTCCCGGTCCTCTCACGTCCACTGCCGGTACGCACGAGGCCCCGGCCGCTCGTGGCGGCCGGGGCCTCGTGGCAGTGGGTGGCGGGGCGTGTCAGGCGCCGGCCCGGGCCGCCATGCGGGCCTTGCGGGCGGCCAGCTTCTCGTCGAACTTCGACGCCTCGGAGTCCAGGCCGCCCATGAACAGACCGAGTTCCTCCTGCGCCTTGCGGCCCTCGGGGCCCAGCCCGTCGATCTCCATGATCTTCAGGAAGCGCAGCACCGGCTGGAGCACGTCGTCGTGGTGGATGCGCATGTTGTAGATCTCGCCGATCGCCATCTGCGCGGCGGCCCGCTCGAAGCCGGGCATGCCGTGGCCGGGCATCCGGAAGTTCACGATGACGTCGCGCACCGCCATCATCGTCAGGTCGGGCGCCAGCTCGAAGGCCGCCTTCAGCAGGTTCCGGTAGAAGACCATGTGCAGGTTCTCGTCGGTGGCGATGCGCGCCAGCATGCGGTCGCAGACCGGGTCCCCGGACTGGTGGCCGGTGTTGCGGTGCGAGACGCGGGTCGCGAGTTCCTGGAAGGCTACGTAGGCGACCGAGTGCAGCATCGAGTGCCGGTTGTCCGACTCGAAGCCCTCGGCCATGTGGGACATCCGGAACTCTTCCAGCTTGTCCGGGTCCACCGCGCGCGAGGTGAGCAGGTAGTCCCGCATGACGATGCCGTGCCGGCCCTCCTCGGCGGTCCAGCGGTGCACCCAGGTCCCCCAGGCGCCGTCGCGGCCGAACAGCGAGGCGATCTCGTGGTGGTAGCTGGGCAGGTTGTCCTCGGTGAGAAGGTTGACGACGAGCGCGATGCGGCCGATCTCGGTGACCTTGGACTGCTCCTTGCCCCAGGCCTCGCCGTCCTCGAAGATGCCGGGGAAGTTGCGTCCGTCGCTCCACGGCACGTACTCGTGCGGCATCCAGTCCTTGGCTACCTTCAGATGCCGGTTGAGCTCCTTCTCGACCACTTCCTCCAGGGCGTACAGCAGCTGAGCGTCGGTCCAGGCGCCGGCCGGGCTGCCGAGGTGGGGAGTGGTGATCGTCATGGACTCTCCAGGGGACAAACGTATGAGCGGTGTGCAGTGAACCTACGGCATCGTAGGCTACGTTTCCGTAGGTTACGAGGCCGTAGGTTAAGAGTGCTGTAAAGGCCGCTGATCAGCGGGGTCGCTCGTCCGCGCGTCAACTCCCCGGACCCCGCAGGTCGAGGGACCGAGGGGGGAACGTGCGACTCCGGTCAGACGTACAGCTCCCGCAGCCGCACCGAGAGGCACGTCACACATCCCTCCAGCTTCTCGAACTCGCTGATGTCCACGACGACCGGTTCGTACCCGAGGTCGGCGAACAGCTCGGCTGTCTTCGGCGCGCTCGCCGCCATCAGCAGCTTGTCGCCGCCGAGCAGGACGACGTGGGACCCCGCTTCCTCAGGGACGGGCAGGAAGCGCGCGAACAGTGAGGGCGTGTCCATCTTGGGGATGTGTCCGATGACCGTACCGTCCGGCAGTGCGGTGACCGCCGACTTCAGGTGCAGCACCTTGCTCACCGGCGCGGAGACGACCCGCGCGCCGAGCGGCTCGAACGCGGCGCGCAGCTGCTGGACGCCGGCGGCGTTGGTGCGTCCGCCCCGGCCCACGTAGACGGTGTCGCCGATCTTCAGGACGTCGCCGCCCTCCAGCGTGCCGGGGTCCCAGATCCAGTTCACCGAGCAGCCCAGACCGGCCACGGCCTCCTCGACCCCGGCGGTCTCCGCACGCCGGGAGTCGGCGCCCGGGCGGGCGATCAGCGCGACGTTCCGGTACATCACGACCGTGTCCTCGACGAACACCGAGTCCGGGCAGTCGTCGGCCGGGTCCACCTCGATGGTCTCCCAGCCGTGCGTGCGCAGGGCCTCCACGTACGCCTCCCACTGCTCGACGGCGAGGTCGACGTCGACCTTCTCCCGCTCGATGTGGGTCACCAGCCCCTCGGCGAGGCGCGGGCTGGGGCGGCGGACGAGGGCCTTCTTGCTGGGCACGAGCGTGACTCCGTATCGGATGGACGTGTCTGGACCGCACCGACGGGGCCTCCGGGATCGACCGGAACCCATCGGGCGTCGGCCGCCATCATGCAGGGCGAACGGGGGAGAGGACAGCCCCGGGGCGGGGCGGAGAGGCTGGGCGCTGATCAACCGCCCGCCGGGTACCCCGCTCCCGCACCGTCGAACTCGGCCCACCGGCCCGGCCTGCTCCGGCGCCCCCGGCTTCACGGGCGGTGCCGCACCGCCCGCCGCAGATGCTCCCCGGTGAAGGAGCCCTGCGCCTCCAGAAGCTGCCGGGGCGTGCCCTCGAAGACGATCTCGCCGCCGTCCCGGCCGCCGTCCGGGCCGAGGTCGATCACCCAGTCGGCCCGGGCGATCACGTCGAGGTTGTGCTCGACGACGACGACCGTGTTGCCCGCGTCGACCAGCCGGTCCAGCAGGGCGACGAGGCCCTCCACATCCGCCATGTGCAGGCCGGTCGTCGGCTCGTCGAGCACGTAGACCGCGCCCGTCCGGTGCAGTCGCGTGGCCAGCTTGATGCGCTGCCGCTCGCCGCCGGAGAGCGTGGAGAGGGGCTGGCCGAGGGTGAGGTAGGTCAGTCCGACGTCCCGCAGGGCGCGCAGCCGGCGCCGTACGCCCGTGTCGTCGAAGAACCCGAGTGCCTGCTCGGCCGTCATCGCCAGGACGTCCGCGACGGAATGCCCCCGCACGGTCAGCCGCAGCACCTCCTCCTTGAAGCGCCGCCCCTCGCAGTCGTGACAGGTCGTCGTCACCGGGTCCATGAAGGCGAGATCGGCGAATACGACGCCCCGCCCCTCGCAGGTGCCGCAGGCCCCGCCGGAGTTGAAGCTGAACAGGCCCGCCACGGCCCCCGTCTCACGGGCGAAGATCTTCCGGACCGTGTCCATGATCCCCAGGTAGGTCGCCGGGGTGGAGCGGCCCGAGATGCCGATCGACGACTGGTCGACGACCACGGCCTCCTCGTGTGCCGCGGTGAACTCTCCGGCCAGGGTGCTCTTTCCCGACCCCGCGACGCCGGTCACGGCCGTGAGCACACCGGCCGGGAACCGTACGGTCACGTCCCGCAGGTTGTGCCGGTCCGCGCCCTTGACCCACAGCTCGCCCGTGGGCTCCCGCACCTCGTCCTTGACCGCCGTACGGGTGCGCAGGCACCGCCCGGTGAGCGTGCCGGACACGGCCAGTTCCTCCGGCGTCCCCTCGAACACCACCGTGCCGCCCCCGGCGCCGGCGCCCGGGCCCATGTCGACGACGTGGTCGGCCAGCGCAATCACGTCCGGGTCGTGCTCGACGACCAGCACCGTGTTCCCCTTGTCGCGCAGCCGCAGCAGCAGGTCGCCGAGACGGCCCACGTCACGCGGGTGCAGGCCGACGCTCGGCTCGTCGAAGATGTACGTCACGCCGGTCAGGCTGGAGCCGAGGTGCCGCACCGTCTTCAGCCGCTGTCCCTCCCCGCCGCTGAGCGTGGCCGTCTCCCGGTCGAGGCTGAGGTAGCCCAGGCCGATCGCCTCGATGCGCTCCAGCGCGGCCACGGCGGCGGAGGCGATCGGCCCGGCCACCGCGTCGTCGATCTCCTTCAGCACGGCGATCAGGTCGGTGACCTGCATACGGGTGCAGTCGGCGATCGACCGGCCGTTGATCCGGGTCGCCAGGGCCGCCGCGTTCAGACGCGCTCCGCGGCAGTCCGGGCAGGTGCCCTCCACCAGGAACGCGCTCACCAGGTCCCGGGTCTTCTGGCTCATGGCCGACAGGTCCCGCTTCAGGTACAGCCGCTCGAAGCGGACGGCCAGCCCCTCGTAGTCCGTGGTCCAGGTGCCGCCCGCGCCGTTGACGGTGACCTGGCTGCCGGGCCGCCCGCGCATCAGGAACTCCCGCTCGGCGGCCGTGAACCGGCCCACCGGCTTGTGCGGGTCGAGGTCGGCGCTGTTCGTGTACGCCTGCCCCTGCCAGGTCCCGGCGGCGAAGGGCGGGAAGCGGACCGCCCCGTCGGCGAGGGAACGGTCCGGGTCCAGGATGCGGTCCCAGTCGGGCCGTACCGCCCGGCCGAGACCGTCGCACCCGGGGCACATGCCCGACGGGTCGTTGAAGGAGTACGCCGTCGCCCCTCCGGCGCTCGGGGTGCCGTACCGGGAGAACAGCACCCGGATCACCGAGTAGACGTCGGTCATGGTGCCGACGGTCGACCGGGAGTGGCCGCCGACCTGCCGCTGGTCGACGACGATCGCCGGGGTGAGGTCCTCCAGACCGTCCGCGTGGGGCCGCTCGAACTTGGGCAGCCGGTTGCGGACGAACCAGGGGTACGTCTCGTTCAGCTGGCGCTGCGACTCCACCGCGATCGTGTCGAAGACGACGGACGACTTCCCCGACCCCGAAACGCCGGTGAACACGGTCAGCCGGCCTTTCGGGATGCGCAGGGTGACGTCCTTGAGGTTGTTCTCGCGTGCTCCGGTCAGGGTGATGGCATCGTGCGCGAAGTCGGTCATGCCACCGACGCTAGGCGGAAAACCAGACAGCCTCTGGCGTGATTTCCTTGAGTTCTCCCTCCTCCAGCAACAGCCATCGTGTGATGCCGATCGACTCCAGGAACGGCAGGTCGTGACTGGCCACGATCAGCGCCCCCTCGTACGACTCCAGGGCCGTGGTGAGCTGCCGGACGCTCGCCATGTCGAGGTTGTTGGTCGGCTCGTCGAGCATGAGCAGCTGCGGCGCGGGCTCCGCCAGCATCAGCGCGGCCAGCGCCGCCCGGAAGCGTTCGCCGCCGGACAGCGTCGCCGCCTTCTGGTCGGCGCGGGCGCCCCGGAACAGGAAGCGCGCCAGCCGTGCCCGGACCCGGTTGTTGGTGGCGCCCGGCGCGAACCGGGCCACGTTCTCGGCGACGGTCCGCTCGCCGTCGAGGACGTCGAGCCGCTGCGGCAGGAACCGCAGCGGGACGTGCGCCCGCACCTCGCCCGACTCCGGGGCGAGCTCCCCGGCGATCGTGCGCAGCAGTGTGGTCTTGCCCGCGCCGTTGCGCCCGATGAGCGCGACCCGCTCGGGACCGCGCAGTTCCAGGCCGCCCTTCACCCGGGCTCCGTAGCGGAGCCCGAGATCCTGCAGCGTGAGGACGGTACGCCCCGGCGGCACGGCCGTGTACGGCAGGTCGACGCGGATCTCGTCGTCGTCCCGGACCGCCTCCACCGCGTCGTCCAGCCGCTCCTTGGCCTCGGCGAGCTTCTCCTCGTGCATGATGCGGTGCTTGCCCGCGGACTCCTGCGCCGCGCGCTTGCGTGCCCCCATGACGATCTTCGGCTCGCGCTTGCTGTCCCACATCTTCTGCCCGTACCGCTTGCGGCGGGCCAGCTTGACCTGGGCGTCGGTCAGTTCGCGTTTCTGTTTGCGGAAGTCGGCCTCGGCGACGCGCACCATGCGCTCGGCCGCCTCCTGCTCGATCTCCAGGGCCTCCTCGTAGTCGGAGTAGTTGCCGCCGTACCAGGTGACCCGGCCGGAGCGCAGATCGGCGATCTGGTCGACGAGGTCCAGTAGTTCACGGTCGTGGCTGACGACGACCATCACGCCCGGCCAGGACTGGACGGCCGCGTACAGCCGTCTGCGGGCGTACAGGTCGAGGTTGTTGGTCGGCTCGTCCAGCAGCAGCACGTCGGGGCGGCGCAGCAGCAGGGCGGCCAGGCGCAGCAGCACCGACTCGCCGCCCGACACCTCGCCGATGGTGCGGTCCAGCTCGACGTGTCCGAGCCCGAGTTCGCCGAGGGTGGCGAGGGCGCGTTCCTCGACGTCCCAGTCGTCGCCGACGGTCTCGAAGTGCGCCTCGGAGACGTCGCCGGCCTCGATGGCGTGCAGGGCGGCGCGCTGTTCGGCGATGCCGAGGGCCTCGTCCACGCGCAGGGTGGTGTCGAGCGTGACGTTCTGCGGGAGGTAGCCGACCTCGCCGGCCACGCGGACGGTGCCGTCGGCCGGTGCGAGTTCACCGGCGATGAGCCTCAACAGGGTTGATTTCCCGGACCCGTTGATGCCGACCAGGCCGGTCCGGCCGGGGCCGAACGCGACGTCCAGGCCCTCGAAGACGGGGCTGCCGTCGGGCCAGGTGAACGAGAGGGATGTGACGGTGATGGAGGTAGACATGCGGCCTCACTCGCGGTTGCTCGAAGCGGTCGGGGGCAAACGCGTGTCGAGACACCTGCGACCAGGGGGGAGGCTCCATGGCACACCACGGGCATGAGAAATGCCCTGTACCGGAGGACGGCTCGAACGCCGAGGTCGCACGCAGCGCACACCAGTCGGGTGTGACGCGGTGTCTCAGGACCTCAGACGAGCAACGTCCTTCTCCAATCGGCGGCAACAGGGACGCTTTACACCGTACGAGGGGCCTCTGAGCCTGTCAACGAATTAACGTGAAACCCGATCTGCCGCCCCGAGGAGGCCCCGTGCCCAACGGCCCGCTCACGCTGCCGGCCCGGCTCTGCCTGCTGGCCTGGGACGCCGCGCGGCCGGCTGCCGGAAGCGCCGCCCACCGGCCCGGGCCGGTGCGGGCCGGCGCCCTCGTCGAGCTGGCCCGTCGCGGCCTGCTCACCGACGACGACGGCATCGTCACACCGGCCGACCTGGACACGAGCACGGGTGACGCGGTCCTCGACGGACTGCTCGAACTCGTCCGCGAGTCGTGCCCGCACCCCTGGCGGACCTGGGTGACGCTGCGGGCGCGGGTGACCCTCGACGCCGTACGGGAGCAGCTGGTGGCGGAGGGGTATCTGCGGGCCGAGAAGAGACGGGTCCTCGGCGTGTTCCCGTCCGTCGAGTACGCGCTGGAGCGCCCGGCCGCCGTGGAGGTGCTGCGGGAGGAGACCCGGCAGGTCCTGCGCGGGCCGCTGCCGGTCGCGGAGATCTCCGAGCGGGACGCCGCGCTCGCCGTCCTCGCCGCCGCGGCGGGCCTCTTCGGCGAGAGCACTCCCGGCCGGCGCGTCGGGGAACTGGCCGAACGGGCCGGAGCGGCAACGCCCGGGCTGCGCGGGATCGTGCGCGAGCTGACCTCGGCGGTGACGGCCGGGGCCGCGGTGGCGACTTCGTCCTGACGCCCGCCGGGGTCGGGGTGCGGCGACTTCGCCCTGACGCCCGCCGGGCCGGGGCGGAGGCCCGGCCTGCTCTGGCCGACCACCCTGTCGGATTCCTGCCAGACCGGCACCCCGTCCCGCTGGTTCAGTTGCCCGCATGACGAACCAGAGCGACCGCGCCTCCGCCTTCCATGACCTCCACCTCCCCGGGACCCCGCTGGTCCTGCCCAACGCCTGGGACGCCGTGAGCGCGCGCATCGTCGAGGACGCGGGTGCCGCCGCCGTGGCGACGACCAGCGCCGGGCTCGTCTGGGCGCTGGGCGCGCCGGACGGCGAGCGGGTGGACCGTGATGCGGCGGTCGCCGCCGTCGCCAGGATGGCGCGCGCCGTGACCGTCCCCGTGACCGCGGACATCGAGAGCGGCTACGCCGAGGACGCCGAGGGCGTCGCCGGCACGGTCCGGGCGGTCATCGCCGCCGGAGCGGTGGGCGTGAACATCGAGGACGCGCTGTACGGAACCGGAACCGGCGGCCCGCTGCGGGACGTCGCCGAGCAGGCGGAGCGGATCGCCGCCGCGCGTGAGGCGGCCGACGCCGCGGGAGTGCCGCTGTTCGTCAACGCCCGGATCGACACCTTCCTGAGCGGGGCCGGGGGAGTGGACCTCACCCTGGCGCGGGCCGCCGCCTTCCGCGCCGCGGGCGCCGACGGGATCTTCGTCCCCGGGGCCGTCGACCCGGGAACCGTGAAGGAACTCGTGAACGGTGTCGACGGACCGCTGAACGTCATGGCCGGCCCCGGCGCACCCCCGGTCGCCGAACTGGCCGCCCTGGGCGTCGCCCGCATCAGCGTCGGCTCGGGAATCGCCCAGGCCGCCCACGCCCTGGTCCGCCGGGCCGCCAGGGAGCTGCTGGACCGGGGGACCTACGGGTCGCTGACCGACGCGCTCGCCTACGGTGAGGTCAACGCCCTTCTCGAACAGGCTCGTTAGTTCAGCAAGCGTCCCGCATCAGCTCGGCGAGACCGTGGTCCAGGTCCAGCTGGAGGTGCTCGAGACCGACGGGCACGAGCTCGCTCGTGGCCTCCAGGAACCGGCGGATCTCGCTGGAGCGGACGTGGACCACGGCGGTGCCCTCGGGGGCGTGGAACTCCAGCACGGTGCGGTCGTAGCCGTAGGGCCGCACGCGCACGTCGCCGTGCCCCTCGGCGCTCTTCTGGCCCGCGGCGAGCAGCTCGCGGGAGAAGGTCCAGCAGACCTCGACGCCCTCCAGAGTGGCCGGGGCGGGGAAGGTCATACGGACGGCGAAAGGATCACGCCGGTCGTAGTGCAGCGTCGCGGGAATGCTCGGCATACGCGGCGCGGCGGCGACGAGGCGGGCCTCCACGGGCTGCTCGATGACGATGGACAACGCCTTGCTCCCTTGTGACGGCTGGACGGACACTTCCGGGCGGATGAGGCCGGGCATTGGAAGAGACGACGGAATCAGCCAATCCGTGCACACGAAATGCGAGTGACCTCTGTCACCGCCTTCATGCACCAGAGTGACGTGACTCTCCTCGTGTGCCCCGAAGGGCACTTGTGGCACCTCCCGCACCACCCGGAAGGCCGGTGAGGCCATCTGGACGGCACCCGGGAGCTGGGCTAGCTTCCCCCGCCATGAGGCGCATGGGGAGCACGCGACGGACGGGACGGACACGGGGCAGGGCGACCGCGATGGCGGCCTGCGCGGCGGCACTGGCAGCCCTGACCGCCGTACCGGCACAGGCGCACGAACCGGAGCGCCGGGTGCCGCACTGGGAACTCAAGGACACCGGCACCCCACAGGCACGGTTCCGGGGCCTCGCCGCAGTCAGCCGGACCACAGCCTGGGTCGCCGGGACCGGCGGCACCGTCCTGCGCACCACCGACGCCGGGGCGACCTGGCGCAACGTCTCCCCGCCCGGCGCGGGGGAGTTGCAGTTCCGGGACGTCGAGGCGTTCGACGCGCGCCGCGCCGTGGTCCTGGCCATCGGCGAGGGCGAGGCGTCCCGGATCTACCGAACAAACGACGGCGGAGCCACCTGGACGGAGTCCTTCCGCAACACCGACCCCCAGGCCTTCTACGACTGCCTCGCCTTCTTCGACCACCGCCACGGCCTCGCGATGAGCGACCCGGTGGACGGCAGGTTCCGCATCCTGTCGACCGGCGACGGAGGCCGTACCTGGAAGGTGCTGCCGGACGAGGGCATGCCGGCCGCGCAGGAGGGCGAGGCGGGTTTCGCGGCGAGCGGCCAGTGCCTGGTGACGTCCGGGCCGAAGGACGTCTGGCTCGCCACCGGCGGGGCAGCACGCGCGCGCGTGCTGCACTCCGCCGACCGGGGACGCACCTGGACGGCCACCGACACGCCCCTCCCGGCGGGCGACCCGGCCCGCGGCGTCTTCGCGCTCGCCTTCCGCGACCGCACCCGGGGCCTCGCCGTCGGCGGCGACTACCGGCCCGACCAGCCCTCGCCGCGCGCCGCCGCGCGCACCTTCGACGGCGGCCGCACCTGGCGCCCGGCGGCCACGCCTCCGCCCGCCTACCGCTCCGGCGTCGCCTGGCTCCCGCACAGCCGCACCGCCGCCCTCGCCGTCGGCCCCACCGGCACCGACCTCACCACGGACGCCGGCCGCACCTGGCGGACCGTCGGCACCGGTTCCTACGACACCGTCGACTGCACCCCGGACCACGGGTGCTGGGCCGCCGGTGAGAAGGGCCGGGTTGCCCGCCTGGAGCACTGAGCATGCGGGGTGCCCTGATCGTTGGCAGGGTGGGTACTCGTTCACTGATCGTGAAAGGAAGTGAGCGAGAATGCCACGCGGTTCGAGCTCCAAGCGGGAGCGCCAGTACGAACACATCAAGGAAAGCGCGAAGGACCGGGGCGAGAGCACCGGCCGCGCCAAGGAGATCGCCGCGCGGACGGTGAACAAGGAACGCGCCCGCGCAGGGGAGTCGAAGACGGCCAGCCGCACCTCCACGAAGGACATGTCCTCCGGCAAGCGCGGCGGCCAGCGGTCGGGGCAGGGCTCCCAGGGCCCCACCTACGACCAGCTGTACCAGGAGGCCAAGCGCAAGGGCGTCGAGGGCCGTTCCAGCATGAACAAGAGCCAGCTGCAGCGCGCCCTGGGCAAGTGAGGCGGATGCCTCAGAGGCTCTCCCGGTAGGCCTCCAGGGCGGGAGCCGTCTTCGTCGCCGTGAACTCGGTGACGCGGTAGGCGCACACGCCCGCGGTGACGAACGGGTCCTGTGCGGTGATCTCCTCGATCCGCGCGCGATCCCCCGCGACGGCGAGGATCACCCCGCCGTCGCGGGGGTTCTTGCGCCCGGACGCGAGGAACACCCCCTGCCGGTACTGCTCGTCGAGCCAGGCCACATGCTGCTCCAGCACGGCGTCGACGGCTTCCAGCGGGGCGGTGTACGCCAGCTCCAGCACGAACATGACCGGGAGCCTACCGTTCCTATTCAGTGAGCAGGAGTGGGTCTTGGACCCGTGCCTGGTCACTGCGGACATCCCGAACGGTTGTGGATGTCCTGGTCGCCCGCGTACTCGCCGCGTCCGGCGGCACGGATCGTGTCCGTGGTCCGGGGATGCGGGGGCGGGGTCCCTCACGCTCAGGGGAACGCCGGTCGGCCTGGACGGTCCGATGCCCGTGCACATCGCTCTGGTGTGCACGGGGCGGTGTCGTCCGTCGCCGGATCGGGTGCCCTTGAGCGCGTCGTCCGATCGCGATGCTTGCAGCATCGTGCCGGGTGGTCTTACGGGTGGGGCCGGTCATCGGCTTTTGCCAGTGCTGGGCGCCCCACTTGCTGGTGTAGGCCGGGTCCACGGCGATGATCGCGATACCTGTGGCGTCGGCCATGGAGGTCAGCCGGGCACGGAGCTTGCCGGTCGGCATACCGGAGATGAGTTGCCGGAATCGGCGCTTGCGCCCGTGCTTCTCTCTGGTTTTCTCGGCCTGAAAGTCGAGGTCTTCCACCGCGATGGCCTTGGCGCCGCAGGTCTTGGCCCAGTTCAGCAGCCGTGTGAGGGCGTGCCGTACCTGGGCGTCGCGGTGCTGGGCTGTGCCGGACAGGTCGTAGAAGAACCGGCGCGGGTGGCCGATCGGGTTGCCGTGAGTGTCCAGGCGCCAGGCGGCGAGGTGTTCGGCATTGGTGTCCACGCCGATCACGCCATCGGCGAGGGCGGCTTTGAGTGGGATGGTCTGGGTGGGCGGGATCTGCCAGGAGGCGTCCGCATACCAGTGCCCGCGCCCTGTGTCGTAGTGGATGCGGTAGGCCACGGCCCGGTTGGCCTCCACACGGTCGGCCCACTCGTGCCCCTGGTGAGGGAAGCGCACCTTCGCAGCCAGTACGTACCGGCCGTGCCTGGCGTTGGCCAGGTCGGCGAGCGGGCCCGGGAGCTTGATCGACAGTTCGCCCTCGGGCGTTATGCGGATCGTCTCGTTGCCGAACCTTTTACCCGACTCGCCGTCCGCCTTCAGGAACCAGCGCCCCGCTTCCCACCGCTCACGCCACTCGGCCTCGGTGAGCTGCCCCTTACCGAGGTTGTGGCGGGGGCCGAGCAGACGCTTGCCGCCACGCACGACATGCACCCGGCCCGCTTCCCGGTCGGCCCGAACCTGCTTGAGTCGATCCTCAAGCACACGCAGCCGTCGCGTCTTATGGAACCACTCGTGCGCCGAGCGGTAGCCGCCCGGAGCCCGCTTGGTGCCCTTGTGTCCGATCGGCAGCGACAGCCGGTGCCGGATCGTCGTGATACCGGCTTGGAGGGACTGCACGTGTGCGGCCTGGCCCCGCCGGGCGAGCGCCCACTGGTCATGCGTGGCCTTCGTGATCGACCCGGCCCACCTGGACGACGACTGGGCCGTCAGGTCCCTCTTACGGGCCGCCCAAGACTCGGTGGAGTGCTCCAGGCCGTCCATGCAACGCGCTTTGAGGTCCTTCGAAGCGAGCGAGCCCAGGTGCGCCCCCACCGAACGCAGCACCTTCTCATCCTCGGGCGTGAGGTCCCTCAGCCTGGTGCGTACCACCACACCGGACGGGCCGAGAACGACGAACGGCGCGGCGATCGGGGGGAGGTCAGCCATGTTCGCAGGCTTGCAGTGCCTTGAGGGCGCGGTTCTTCGCCGACCTGCGCCCGTAGTGTCGGGCGCAGAACGAGGTCAGTACCTCCACCATGTCCCGCACCAGGTCGTCTGCGATCTCGCCGTCCTCCAGCACCAGCAGCCGACGGCCCGTCGCGGACAGGGCGGCCTCGACGAGCTCGACGTTCATCCGGCCGAGCCGGTCCTTGTGCTCCACCACCACACAGGTCACGTTCGGGTCGGCCAGCAGACGCCGGGCTTTGGAGCGGCGGCCGTGCATCCCGGAAGCGATCTCCGCCTCGACACGGGCGACTCGGTGACCTGCCTTCGCTGCCCACGCCGACAGCCGGGCGACCTGGCGTTCCAGATCGGTCTTGTGATCGGGCGAGGACACGCGGGCATACAGGCCCAGACCGCCGATGGCCTCGGGTGTGGTGTTCGCGTCGATGTTCACCAGGATTGTGCGTGGCCCGACCCGCTGAGCCGGTACCGGCAACGTCCCCTCACGGAACCAGCGATACGCGGTCTGCGGATGCACGCCTTGTGTCTTCGCCCATTCCGTCAGATTCACGCTCTGACAACGACACTCACTCGTACATGGTTACGCTCACTTACCCCACTTCGAGGACCAGCAGGTGGAACCCCCGGGCATCCGCCCCGCAGCCGGGGAGCCCGTAAGCTCGGGCCACCATGACGACCGTACGCATCCCCGAAGACTGGCCCACGACCGAGGAGCAGGCGCGCGCCGTCCAGGACGAACTGCGCGCAGGCGTGATCCTCGGCGAACCGGGGCCGCCGCCCGGCTCGGGCCGGGTGACCGGGGTCGACGTCGCGTACGACGACGAACGGGACGTCGTCGCCGCGGCGGCGGTCGTGCTGGACGCGTCGAGCCTCGAAGTCGTCGCCGAGGCCACGGCCGTGGGCCGGGTCTCCTTCCCGTACGTGCCCGGACTGCTCGCGTTCCGCGAGATCCCCACCGTCCTCGCCGTCCTCGCCGCCCTGCCGTGCCCGCCCGGCCTGGTCGTCTGCGACGGCTACGGCCTCGCCCACCCGCGCCGCTTCGGCCTCGCCAGCCACCTCGGCGTCCTCACCGGCCTGCCCACGATCGGCGTCGCCAAGAACCCCTTCACCTTCACCTACGACGACCCGGACACCCCGCGCGGCAGCTCCTCCGCGCTGCTCGCCGGCTCCGAGGAGGTCGGCAGGGCCCTGCGCACCAGGGACGGTGTCAAACCGGTCTTCGTCTCCGTCGGCCACCGCGTGACCCTGCCGAACGCCTGCGCCCACACCCTGGCGCTGACCCCCGCCTACCGCCTCCCGGAGACCACGCGCAGGGCGGACGCGTTGTGTCGGAAGGCGCTGCGGGAGGCCTACTCCGTCTGATCGGCCACGTGCCAGCGGCCCACCTCCCGGTACTCCGAGTCGTAGATGGCCGCCCCGTCCCCGGGGCTGAGCGCGTAGTGCCGGACATTGCCGCCCCAGTACCTCAGGATCCGGCCCAGCTCGCCGGCCGGATCCTTCACCAACGCCGCGTCGTCCATGGTGACTTCGAGAAGGAACTTCATGCCTTCAATGGTTTCATTGAAGTCGTTGTCGGCACTTCTGGCGCTTGTGCCGAGGCCGGAGTGCGCAAAGCCTCAAGTCGGGGAGCCGGCCGGGCGGGGCGGGGCGGCGCGATCTGAGTACCGGCTCTGAGTACCCGTACGGATGCCCGCCCACCACCCCCGTCGGCAGGCTGGGGCGCATGACGACGCACCGTGCCCCCAAGCCAGTTGCCGGCCCGACCCAGACCGTCGAGCGGGCCGTCACCATAGGGCTGATCCTCGCCGTGCTGGCCGGGCTCGGCTGGATCGCCGGGATGATCTACACCATCGCCGAGTGGCCGCTGTAGAAGCTTCAGCGGGCCGAGGCGACGCGGAACCGGATGCCCGCCGCGCGCAGCCGGTCGATCAGCGCGTTGCCCATCGCCGCCGCCGTGGTGACCTGGCCCGCTGTCTTCGGCAGGTCGTCGAAGGCCAGGCACAGCGCGGACTCGGCGAACATCTTGGCCGTCTCGTCATAGCCCGGGTCGCCGCCCGAGACCTCCGTGTACACCCGCTTGCCGCCGCCTTCGCCCACGAACCGCACGGAGAACCAGCTCTTCGCCCGCTTCTCGGGGCTCGGCCCGTCCCCGGGCTTCAGCCGGTCCGACAACCAGCGCCGCGCGGGCGGCACCTGGGCCGCCGCGACCAGCGCGCCGACCGCCGCGACCCCGCCCACGGCGACCGGCAGGTGCCGGACGGCCGCGTACTGCCGGTAGCGGAAGTCGGGCCCGTACCGGTCGAGGGCCGACGCCGAGCGCCGCACGATCTGCGGGTCGATGGTCGGCATCGGCAGCGCCCACGCGCCGACCTCCCTGGCGAACCGGGGACCGCCCAGCGGGGCCGACGTCCGCCGGCCCACCAGCCGCGGTTCGTGCCGCCGCCGGTCCCGGGCCGCGGCCGCCATCTCCCGCTGCCGCGCGAACTGGCCCAGCGCGGAGGCGAAGGTCCCGCCCGAGAACGCCGCGTCGGCGGTCACGAAGCCCTCGACGCTCAGCGGCACGTCCTCCGGCAGCTGCTGCACGGTGAAGTACACGCCCAGGTCGTGCGGGATCGAGTCGAACCCGGCGGCGTGCACCAGCCGCGCCCCGGTCTCCCGGGCGCGGGCGTCGTGCCGGACGTACATCAGGTCCACGAACTCCGGCTCGCCGCACAGGTCCAGGTAGTCGGTTCCGGCGTCCGCGCAGGCGGCGACGAGTTCCTCGCCGTAGGTCACGTACGGGCCGACGGTCGTGGCCACCACGCGCGCGTGCTCCGCGAGGTCGCGCAGCGAGGCCGGATCGGAGACGTCCGCCTTCAGCACTCCCACTTCGGCGTCGGCGGGCAGCCGCTCCCGCAGCCGCTCCAGCTTCCCGGCGTTGCGGCCCGCGATGGCCCAGCGCAGCCCCTCGGGCGCGTGGGCGGCCAGATACTCCGCGGTGAGTACCCCGGCGAAACTGGTCGCTCCGAAGAGCACGATGTCGTACGGACGGTCCGTCCTGCTTTGCCTGCTCATGACACCCCTCGGTCGTGCAGCCCGTGCCGCTGTCGGTGGCCGAGGCTAGCGTGAGGAGTGCGGAGCCCGACGACGAGCCCGGAGGACCACGATGGCCGTGCCCAGGAATGCCCTGAAGAAGTGGGAGAAAGTGCGCGCGTTCGCACTGGGGCTGCCGGATGCCGTCGAGGAGTTCCCCTGGGGCGAGTCCGTCGCGAAGGTCAACAAGAAGGTGTTCGTCTTCCTCGGCGTCCAGGACGGCGGTTACCCCCTGGGGGTGACGGTGAAGCTCAAGGACGAGACGGCGCATGCCCACGCGCTGGCCTGCCCCGGCGCCGAGCCCGCCGGATACGGCCTGGGCAAGGCGGGGTGGGTGTACGTCCCTCTGGAGCAGCAGGGCGCCCCGGCCGCCGAGGTGCTCTGTGACTGGGTGGAGGAGAGCTACCGGGTGATCGCCCCGAAGCGGCTGATCGTCGTGCTGGACGGGCACTGACCTCGTCCGGCAGATTGCTAAGCGCTTGCTCGTTCAGGGCTTGTGCCGAGTGGAACACGTTCTTAGCATCACTGGTGTTACATCAGATGTGTCACAGCACTGGGGGCTGGATGACCACGGCAAGGACGCCAGGACACGGCCCGCTCTCCGGCGTGCGCGTCGTCGAGCTGGCCGGCATCGGACCCGGCCCGTTCGCCGCCATGCTCCTGGCCGATCTCGGGGCCGACGTCGTGCGCGTGGACCGGCCGGGCGGCCCCGGGCTGGCGATCGACCCGGCTCACGACGTCACCAACCGCAACAAGCGCTCGGTGGTCGTCGACCTGAAGGCCCCCGACGGCCCGGAGCAGGTGCTCGGCCTCGCGGCCCGCGCCGACATCCTCGTCGAGGGCTACCGCCCCGGCGTCGCCGAGCGACTCGGCGTGGGCCCCGGGCCCTGCCACGCCCGCAACCCCCGTCTCGTCTACGGCAGGATGACCGGCTGGGGCCAGGAGGGCCCGCTCGCGCAGCGCGCCGGGCACGACATCGCGTACATCGCCCCCACCGGCACCCTCGGCATGATCGGCCGTCCTGACGAGCCGCCCGCGGTCCCGGCCAACCTGCTCGGCGACTACGCGGGCGGCTCCCTCTACCTCGTCGTCGGTGTCCTCGCCGCCCTCCACCACGCCCGCGCGAGCGGCACCGGCCAGGTCGTGGACGCCGCCATCGTCGACGGCACCGCCCATCTCTCGACGATGATCCACGGCATGCTCGCCGCCGGCGGCTGGCAGGACCGCCGCGGCGCCAACCTCCTGGACGGCGGCTGCCCCTACTACGGCACGTACGAGACGGCCGACGGCCGGTACATGGCCGTCGGCGCCCTGGAACCGCAGTTCTACGCGGAGTTCCTCACCCTCCTCGGCGTCGGGGACCGGGCCGCGGCGCGCAAGGACGTCACCCGGTGGGGTGAACTGCGCGAGGAAGTCGCCGCCCGCTTCAAGAGCCGCACCAGGGACGAGTGGACGGCCGTCTTCGACGGCACCGACGCCTGCGTGGCGCCCGTGCTGTCACTGCGCGAGGCCCCGCACCACCCGCACCTCGCCGCCCGCGGCACCTTCACCGACCACGGCGGCATCACCCAGCCCGCCCCGGCCCCCCGCTTCTCCGCGACCCCGACCTCCGTCCGCACCGGCCCGGCCCGGCCGGGCGCCGACACCGCGGACGTCGCCCGGGACTGGGACGTCCCCGGGCTGCTCCCCGCGCTCCGCAACCCTCAGTGAAAGGCCTCCTCGTGAGCACCGAAGCGTATGTGTACGACGCGATCCGCACCCCGCGCGGCCGCGGCAAGGCGAACGGCGCCCTGCACGGCACCAAGCCCATCGACCTGGTCGTCGGGCTCATCCACGAGATCCGTGCCCGGTTCCCGGACCTCGACCCGGCCGCCGTCGACGACATCGTCCTCGGCGTCGTCGGCCCCGTCGGCGACCAGGGTTCCGACATCGCCCGTATCGCCGCCATCGCCGCGGGCCTGCCCGACACGGTCGCCGGTGTGCAGGAGAACCGCTTCTGTGCCTCGGGCCTGGAGGCCGTCAACCTGGCCGCCGCCAAGGTCCGTTCCGGCTGGGAGGACCTCGTCCTCGCGGGCGGCGTCGAGTCCATGTCCCGGGTGCCGATGGCCTCCGACGGGGGCGCCTGGTTCAACGACCCGATGACCAACCTCCAGGTCAACTTCGTGCCCCAGGGCATCGGCGCCGACCTCATCGCCACCATCGAGGGCTTCTCCCGGCGCGACGTCGACGAGTACGCCGCTCTCTCCCAGGAGCGGGCCGCCACCGCCATGAAGGACGGCCGCTTCGACAGGTCCGTCGTCCCGGTGAAGGACCGCAGCGGCCTCGTCGTCCTCGACCACGACGAGTTCCCCCGCCCCGGCACCACTGCCGACTCCCTGGCCAAGCTCAAGCCGTCCTTCGCGGACATCGGCGACCTGGGCGGCTTCGACGCGGTGGCGCTCCAGCAGTACCACTGGGTGGAGAAGATCGACCACGTCCACCACGCGGGCAACTCCTCCGGAATCGTCGACGGCGCCTCGCTCGTCGCGATCGGCTCCAAGGAGGTCGGCGAGCGCTACGGCCTCACCCCCCGCGCCCGGATCGTCTCCGCCGCCGTCTCCGGCTCCGAGCCGACCATCATGCTCACCGGCCCCGCCCCGGCCACCCGCAAGGCCCTCGCCAAGGCCGGACTGACCATCGACGACATCGACCTCGTCGAGATCAACGAGGCGTTCGCGGCGGTCGTGCTGCGCTTCGTGAAGGACATGGGCCTGTCCCTGGACAAGGTCAACGTCAACGGCGGCGCGATCGCCCTCGGCCATCCCCTCGGCGCCACCGGCGCGATGATCCTCGGCACCCTCGTCGACGAACTGGAGCGCCAGGACAAGCGCTACGGCCTCGCCACGCTGTGCGTCGGCGGCGGCATGGGCGTCGCCACCATCGTCGAGCGCATCTGACCCCCTCCCGACGGATCACACGGAGCATCTCCACATGAGCACTGAGTCCACGACCATCCGCTGGGAACAGGACCGCACCGGCCTCGTCACCCTCGTCATCGACGACCCGAACCAGTCCGCGAACACCATGAACCAGGCGTTCCGCGACTCCCTCGCCGCCGTCACCGACCGCCTGGAAGCCGAGAAGGACTCCGTCCGGGGCGTCATCATCACCTCCGCGAAGAAGACCTTCTTCGCCGGCGGCGACCTGCGCGACCTCATCCGCGTCACCCCCGAGACGGCCCAGGAGCTGTTCGACGGCGGCATGGCGATCAAGCGGAACCTGCGCCGCATCGAGACCCTCGGCAAGCCGGTCGTCGCCGCGCTCAACGGCGCCGCGCTCGGCGGCGGTTACGAGATCGCCCTGGCCTGCCACCACCGCGTCGCCCTGGACGCGCCCGGCTCCAAGATCGGCTGCCCCGAGGTCACCCTCGGCCTGCTTCCCGGCGGTGGCGGCGTCGTCCGCACGGTCCGCCTGCTCGGCATCGCCGACGCGCTGCTGAAGGTGCTCCTCCAGGGCACCCAGTACAACCCCCGCCGCGCCCAGGAGAACGGCCTCGTCGACGAGGTGGCCGACAGCCCCGAGGACATGCTCGCCAAGGCCCGCGCCTTCATCGACGCCAACCCCGAGTCCCAGCAGCCCTGGGACAAGCCGGGCTACCGGATCCCGGGCGGCACACCGGCCAACCCCAAGTTCGCCGCGAACCTGCCCGCCTTCCCGGCCACCCTGCGCAAGCAGACCAACGGCGCCCCCTACCCGGCCCCGCGCAACATCCTGGCCGCCGCCGTCGAGGGCTCCCAGGTCGACTTCGAGACCGCGCAGATCATCGAGGCCCGCTACTTCGTGGACCTCGCGGCCGGGCAGACCTCGAAGAACATGATCCAGGCGTTCTTCTTCGACCTCCAGGCCGTCAACTCCGGCGCGAACCGCCCCAAGGGCGTCGAACGGCGCCAGGTCCGCAAGGTCGCCGTCCTCGGCGCCGGCATGATGGGCGCCGGCATCGCCTACTCCTGCGCCCGCGCCGGCATCGACGTCGTCCTGAAGGACGTCTCCCTGGAGGCGGCCCTCAAGGGCAAGGGCTACTCCGAGAAGCTGTGCGCCAAGGCCGTCGCCAAGGGCCGTACGTCCCAGGAGAAGGCCGACGCGCTGCTCGCCCGCATCACCGCCACCGCCGAGGTCCAGGACCTGGCCGGCTGCGACGCCGTCATCGAGGCCGTCTTCGAGGACACCTCCCTCAAGCACAAGGTGTTCCAGGAGATCCAGCACGTCGTGGAGCCCGACGCGCTGCTCTGCTCCAACACCTCCACCCTGCCCATCACCGCCCTCGCCGAAGGCGTGGAGCGCCAGGGCGACTTCATCGGCCTGCACTTCTTCTCGCCCGTCGACAAGATGCCGCTCGTCGAGATCATCAAGGGCGAGCGCACCGGCGAGGAGGCCCTGGCCCGCGCCTTCGACCTGGTGCGGCAGATCAACAAGACACCCATCGTCGTCAACGACTCGCGCGGCTTCTTCACCTCCCGCGTCATCGGCCACTTCATCAACGAGGGCGTCGCCATGGTCGGCGAGGGCATCGAGCCCGCCTCGGTCGAGCAGGCCGCGGCCCAGGCCGGCTACCCGGCCAAGGTGCTGTCCCTGATGGACGAACTGACGCTGACCCTGCCCCGCAAGATCCGGGCCGAGTCGAAGCGGGCGGTCGAGGAGGCGGGCGGCACCTGGACGGCCCACCCGGCCGAGGCCGTCATCGACCGCATGGTCGACGAGTTCGGCCGCACCGGCCGCAGCGGCGGCGCCGGCTTCTACGACTACGGCGACGACGGCAAGCGCACCGGCCTGTGGCCCGGCCTGCGCGAGCACTACACCAAGCCCGGCCATCAGATCCCGTTCCGGGACATGCAGGAGCGCATGCTGTTCTCCGAGGCGCTGGACACCGTCCGGCTGCTGGAGGAGGGCGTGCTGACCTCCGTCGCCGACGCCAACATCGGCTCCATCTTCGGCATCGGCTTCCCCGGCTGGACCGGCGGCGTGCTCCAGTACATCAACGGCTACGAGGGCGGCCTGCCCGGCTTCGTGGCCCGCGCGCGGGAACTCGCCGAGCAGTACGGGGAGCGCTTCGCCCCGCCCGCGCTGCTGGTGGACAAGGCGGAGAAGGGGGAGCGGTTCAGCGACTCAGCCCGCGGCTGACCCGCCGGAGCCCGACGGCCCGGTGAGCCATTCGCCCAGCTCTTCCTTCAGCGACCGCTGAAACGCGGTGAGGAGCGCCTGCACCACCAGCGGGTGCATGTGCGCCGACAGGGACCGCACGTCCCGGGCGTCACGCTCCGCCACCTCACCGCGGAAGAGCTGGGACAGCTCCCGGGCCGCGGCGCGCGCGTGCTCCACGAGCACCTTGCGCGCCGCGAGGATCGCCTCCTGCGAGAGCGGCACGTCCAGCAGCCCGGCGCCCAGCCGCAGCAGACCGAGGTCGGCCTCGTACCCGCCGTCCGCGGGCCGGACCACGCCCATCGCGACGAGCCGCTCGACGTCTTCCTCGCCCAGCGGCCGGCCGGCCCGCCGCTCCAGCTCCGCCGGGGTGACCGTCTCGACGCTCTCCGGCGCCCAGGAGGCCACCACCGCCCGGTGGATGGCGAGGTCGTGCGCGCTCAGGTCCGGCGGCAGCTGCCGCAGGTAGCGTTCGATGCCGGCCAGCGTCATGCCCTGCTGCCGCAACTCCTCGATCAGCGCGAGCCGGGCCAGATGCTCGCGCCCGTAGTGGCCCACGCGCCGCGGACCGAGCACCGGCGGGGGCAGCAGCCCCTTCGTGCCGTAGAAGCGGACCGTGCGCACCGTGACACCGGCCCGGGCGGCCAGCTCGTCGATCGTGAGAGTCGGCTCCTCGGTGTCGGTCGTCGTCATGTGCAGCAGTATCGCTGTCTCACCAGTGCTGTGAAACCTCCGGCGACCCAGGTGACCGGTGTGTGAGAAGGAGCGCTCTGTGACGCATGCCACCGCGTGAGCCGCGCGGCGTGGGGGAAGGTGGCCCCTTGGTCTGTGCCTTTACCGAGGGCGCAGACCTTATGTACGTCCGGAAGCCGAGCGCGACCCGCTCGGGCGCACCAGAGAGTGGATCCACCGTGAGCAAGGACGCCGTGAACACGGCAGCAGCCGCATCCCCCAGAGACGCGGCGCAGGTGCCCGCGGATGCGGGCGACGCCGGCTACAGCAAGGACCTCAAGGCCCGCCACGTCAACATGATCGCCATCGGAGGCGCGATCGGCACCGGGCTCTTCCTGGGCGCGGGCGGACGCCTCCACAACGCCGGCCCGGCGCTGGCGATCGCCTACCTGGTCTGCGGCATCTTCGCCTTCTTCGTGGTCCGGGCCCTCGGTGAGCTCGTGCTCTACCGCCCGTCCTCGGGTTCCTTCGTGTCGTACGCGCGCGAGTTCCTCGGTGAGAAGGGCGCGTACGTCGCCGGCTGGATGTACTTCCTCAACTGGTCGACCACCGGCATCGCCGACATCACCGCGATCGCGCTCTACACGCACTACTGGAGCCTGTTCACCGACATCCCGCAGTGGGTGCTCGCACTGGTCGCCCTCGCGGTCGTCCTGGCGGTGAACCTGATCTCGGTGAAGATCTTCGGCGAGATGGAGTTCTGGTTCGCGATCATCAAGGTCGCCACGCTCGTCGGCTTCATGCTCATCGGCATCTTCCTGCTCGCCACGCAGCACGAGGTGGGCGGCCAGACCCCGGGCCTGAGCGTCATCACCGACAACGGCGGCGTCTTCCCGCACGGCATGATGCCGGTCGTCCTCGTCATGCAGGGCGTGATCTTCGCGTACGCCGCACTGGAGCTGGTCGGCGTCGCCGCGGGCGAGACCGCCGAGCCGGAGAAGGTCGTCCCGCGCGCGGTGAACTCGATCATGTGGCGGGTCGGTCTCTTCTACGTCGGCTCGGTCGTCCTGCTGGCCCTGCTGCTGCCGGGATCGGTCTACTCCGCCGACCAGAGCCCCTTCGTCACGGTGCTGTCGAAGATCGGCGTCCCGGCCGCGGGCGACGTGATGAATCTGGTGGTCCTCACGGCCGCCATGTCCTCCCTCAACTCCGGCCTGTACTCCACCGGCCGTATCCTGCGCTCCATGGCCATGGCGGGCTCCGCCCCGAAGTTCACCGCGCGCATGAACCGCAGCCAGGTCCCCTACGGCGGCATCCTGCTGACCTGCGCGGTGTGCGTGCTCGGCGTCGGCCTGAACTTCCTCGTGCCGGCCCAGGCCTTCGAGATCGTGCTGAACGTCGCCTCCCTCGGCATCATCAGCACCTGGGTGATCATCATGGTCTGCCACCTGGTCTTCGTCCGCCGCGCCGATGCGGGCCTGGTCACCCGCCCGTCCTTCCGCCTCCCCTTCAGCCCGGTCACGGAGATCACCACGATCGTCTTCCTGCTGGCCTGCCTCGGCATGATGTGGAACGACCCCGAGGTCGGCCGCAAGACCCTCCTGCTGATCCCGCTGATCGCGGCCATGCTGGTCGCGGGCTGGTTCGGCATCCGCCGCCGGGTGTCCCGGACGGCGGACCAGGAGCTGTCGCAGCTGACGAAGTAGCAGACGGGTCCCTGTCCGGAGCTCGGGCAGGGGCTTCGTCCCGTACGAGGCGGGAGACACCGGCATGAACCGGCCGGTTCAGCCCTGGCTGTCGAAGGCCCGTACCAGGCAGGCGGCGAGGCGCTGCGCGATGGTGCCGTCGGGGTCCAGGCGGGGGTTGAAGATCGCGACGGTGAGGCCGACGGCACCGCCGCCGGTCAGGGCCGTGCGCAGGACGGTCTCCAGCTCCTGCCAGGTCAGCCCGTCCGGCTGCCGGTAGTCGACGGCGGGCATGATCGCGTCGTCCAGCACGTCGGCGTCGAGATGGACCCAGTACCCGGCGTCCGCGCCGCCGCCGGTCAGCAGTCCGACCGCGCGCCGGGCCGCCTCGGCCGCTCCCAGGGCGCGCACGGTGTCCAGCCCCATCGCGTGCAGCGCGGACGGCAGCGGCTGCATCCCGTACGACGCGGACTCCTCGGCGTCCCGGAACCCCAGGGCGACGACGTCCTCGTCCCGCACGAGCGGGCCCCGGCCCTCCAGGTCGGCCAGCACACGCGGCCCACGCCCGGTGGCCAGGGCGAGTTCCATGGAGGCCACCTCACCGGCGGGCTCCGCCGACGGCTGGTAGAAGTCGCTGTGCCCGTCCAGGAAGAGCAGACCGTGCCGGTCGCGGCGGCGCAGCGCGAGCAGGATGCCCAGCAGCACGCTGCAGTCCCCGCCCAGTACGACGGGGAACCGGCCCCGGTCAAGGACACCGCCCACCGCGTCGGCCAGCGCGCCGGAGTACGCGGCGATGCCGCCCGGGTTGAGGAGCCCCGTCTCCGGGTCCCGCTGCGGCTCGTAAGGCGGCGGATCGACCCGGCCCGTGCGCACTGCCCCGAGCCCCTCGGCCAGCCCGGCCCCCAGGAGCGCCGCGGGCAGCTCCTCGACACCGGTGGGGCGCAGCCCGAGCACGGACGGTGCCTCGACGATCGCCACATTCCGCACGTCCGGCTCCTCGTTCAGCCCGGCAGCGCCGCCGGGCGGACGCGCCCGGTGCGTGAGCTCAACCGTAGACCGCGGGGCGGGAGGAAGCGCGTTGCCCGGCGGCCGGCGGGGGCGTTGCACAACCCGGCGCGGCGGGGCGTCGCCGCGCCCCGCCGGGTTGTGCCGCCCCAGCGCCGGCCTGCCCGGCCCTGAGCGGACCCACCCGCCTGGCCCCGGCGGGTCCGGCCTGCCCGGCCTGGGGGGGTCTGGCCTGCCCAACCCCGGCGGGCCCGGCCTGCACCACCCCGGCGGATCCGCCCCGCCCAACCGCGGGGGGTCCGGCCTGCCCAGCCCAGGCGGATCCGCCATGCCCAACCCCGAGCGGACCCACCGCGCCCGGCCCCGAACGCCGCCCCGGCCACAGCCATCCACCCGTATGCCAATCCTCGGCCAAGCCAAAAGCCCCTCAGCGGCGCCCGGCCCCGTGCTACCCGCCCCCGTGCTCCCCGTGCCCGTGCACCCCGTTCGTCGCAGCGATCCGCTTCCACGACCTGGGCTGGGAAACGACCTTCGTTCCCGGCGCCCCCTGGGCCACCGCCGCGGCCCGAGCCGCCGGCACCCCCGGCTTCGACGGCTGGAACAGCCACGTGTCGAACAGTGCGGCCAGCGGTTTGCCCGACACCTCCTCCGCGTACCGCCGGAAGTCCGACACCGACGCGTTGCCGTGGGCGTACTTCGCCGGCCAGCCCTTGAGGATCGTGAAGAACGCCTCGTCGCCGATCTGGTTGCGCAGTGCCTGGACGGCCAGCGCGCCACGGTCGTAGACCGCGATGTCGAACTGGTTCTCAGGGCCGGGGTCCCCGGGCTTCACCGTCCAGAACGGGTCGTCGGCCGGATGGGAGGCGTAGACGTAGTCGGCGAGTTCCTGCGCCGTGCCCTCGCCCTCGTGTTCGGACCACAGCCACTGCGCGTAGCGCGCGAACCCCTCGTTGATCCAGATGTCCTTCCAGCGCTTCAGCGACACCTCGTCGCCGTACCACTGGTGGGCCAGTTCATGGACGACGACCGACACGTTGGACCCGTTGGCGAACTGCCGGGGGCTGTAGAACGGCCGGGTCTGGGTCTCCAGGGCGTACCCGGTGTTCGTGTTGGGCACGTACCCGCCGAGCGCGTTGTACGGGTACGGCCCGAAGTACCCGGCGAGCCAGTCCGCGATCTCCCCGGTCCGTTCGAGGCTCGCCCGCGCCGCCCCGGCATGGGCGCCGAGATCCTTGCTGTAGGCGTTGAGAACCGGAATACCGCCCTCGGTCGTGCCGGTCGTGATGTCGAACTTCCCGACCGCGAGCGTGGCGAGGTAGGTGGCCTGCGGCTTGTCGGACCGCCAGTTCCAGCGGGTCCAGCCGAGTTTCGAACTCTTCGACTGGAGCGTGCCGTTGGAGATGGCCTGCGTGCCGTCCGGGACCAGCACGGAGACGTCGTAGGTCGCCTTGTCCAGCGGGTGGTCGTTGGCCGGGAACCACCACGCGGCCGCCTCGGGCTCGTTGGCCGCGACACCGCCGTCCGGGGTGCGGTGCCAGCTGGTGAAGCCGTGGGCCTGCTTCGACGACGGCACCCCGCGATAGCGCACGACGACCGTGACGGGCGCACCCTGGGCCAGGGGGGTCTTCGGCGTGATCTCCAGCTCCTGCTCGCCCGAGGTCCGGAACGTGGCCTTCGCTCCGTTGACCCGCACCTCGCTCACGTCCAGCAGGAAGTCCAGGTTGAAGCTCGACAGGTCCTGCGTGGCGCGGGCCACGAGGGTCGCCGTGCCCTCCAGTTCGTCCGTGGCCGGCTGGTACTTCAGCCGGAGGTCGTAGTGGGAGACGTCGTAGCCGCCGTTGCCGTGGTCCGGGTAGTAGGGGTCGCCGATGCCCGGCGCGCCGGGGGAGTGGGGCGCGGCCGATGCCGGGATCGCCAGCAGGAGAACGGTCGCTGCCAGGGCTCCCGGCGCGATGATTCTGCGGTGCACGCAAGGCTCCAAGTCGTAGGGTGCCGAGGTCTGTCAGAGGTCTGTCCGGGGTCTCTTCCGGGATCTGTCCGGAGCCTATTGACTCCCTGTGTCCCTGATCATGTCCATGGCCCCTGCTGTCACACGATCGCCATTCGGCCGACATGAGACACCCGCCCCGAAGGCCCCCGGGACACGCCGATCCGTCAGCTGCCCTCTTCTGCACGGCAGTTCACCGATGTACCGTCCGGCGCATGCCGAAACGCACGCGCTTCACGACCTGGAGACCGCTCGCGACGGCGGCCACGGCCGCCCTCTTGGCCACCCTGATCACCCCGGCGGCCGTACAGGCCGCACCGGCCGCACCGGCCACCCCGCGCGGGAGCGAACCCGTCTACTCCTACGAGAACGCCATCCGCGAGGCCGTCTGGGTGGACACCGGTCTCGACGGAGACCGGGACGGAAAGAACGACCGGGTCGCCGTCGACATCGTCCGCCCCCGGGAAACCGCCCGGCAGGGCCGCAAGATCCCCGTCATCATGGACGCCAGCCCCTACTACTCCTGCTGCGGGCGCGGCAACGAGAGCCAGAAGAAGACGTACGACGCGCAGGGCCGTGTCGCACAGATGCCGCTGTACTACGACAACTACTTCGTCCCGCGCGGCTACGCCTTCGTCGGCGTCGACCTGGCCGGAACCAATCGCTCCGACGGCTGCGTCGACGTCGGCGGCCGCTCGGACGTCCAGTCCGCCAAGGCCGTCGTCGACTGGCTGAACGGCCGCGCCAAGGCCTACACGAGCCGCACGGGCGTCACCCGAGCCCAGGCCGGCTGGACCAACGGCCGCACCGGCATGATCGGCAAGAGCTGGGACGGCACCATCGCCAACGGCGTGGCCGCCACCGGCGTCAAGGGCCTGAAGACCATCGTCCCCATCAGCGCCATCTCCACCTGGTACGACTACTACTTCCAGCAGGGCGCCCCCCTCTACGACTCCGGCCCGGAGTGGCTGTCGGACTACGTCAACAGCCCCGACGCCCGCGCCAAGTGCGCAGCCGTCCAGCAGAAGCTCACCGAGGGCGCCCCGCGCACCGGCGACTGGACCCCGCTGTGGACCGAGCGCGACTACGTGAAGGCCGCGCGCAAGGTCAAGGCCAGCGTCTTCCTCGTCCACGGCATGCAGGACCTCAACGTCCGCATGAAGCACGTCGGTCCGTGGTGGGACGCCCTAGCGAAGAACGGCGTCGAGCGCAAGATCTGGCTCTCCCAGACCGGGCACGTCGACCCCTTCGACTTCCGGCGCGGCGCCTGGGTCACGACGCTGCACCGCTGGTTCGACCACGAACTCATGGGCATCGACAACGGCATCGACCGCGAGCCCATGGCCGACATCGAACGCGCGCCCGACCGATGGGACACCTCCCGGGTCTGGCCGCCGAGCGGCACCCGGGCCGCCACCCTGCGCCCCGACCTCGGCGCCCAGGCCGGCGTCGGCACCCTCGGCCTGCGGCGCGGCCACGGCACCGAGAGCTTCACCGACGACCCGAAGCTGAGCGAGACCGACTGGGCCGCCCGGATCGACCAGCCGACACCGGAGAAGGCCGGCTTCGTCACCGGACCGCTCACCCGCGACCTGCGCCTGTCCGGCTCCTCCGAGGTCACCGTCACCGCAACGCCCTCCACCCCGACGGCCCACCTCTCCGCCGTCCTCGTGGACATCGGCCCGGCCGTCATCCGCGATTACGCCGACGCCGGCGAAGGCATCACCACCCTCACCGACCGCACCTGCTGGGGCGCGATCACCGCCGGCGACAGCCCCTGCTTCAAGGAGACGAAGGCGAAGACCGCCGACGTCGACTACACCGTCGTCAGCCGCGGCTGGGCCGACCTCGGCAACCACGCCTCCGACCACAAGGGCTCCCCGCTCACCCCGGGCAAGCGGTACACGATCACCCTCGACCTGGCGGCCACCGACCACGTCGTACCGAAGGGCCACCGCCTGGCGCTGATCGTCGCGGGCACGGACAAGGACCTCATCGACCCTCCCTCCGACCGGCCGAAGCTCACGCTCGACCTGTCCCGCACCTCGGCGCGCGTCCCGTTCGTCGGCGGGACCACCGCCTTCGCCCGCGCCACCGCGGGGACCGCGTCCGCCACCCCCGACGCCACGTTCCTGGACGGCGTACGGGAGCCGCGCGCCACGTACCGCGTCCCCGGGGGAAACCGGTGATCCGCGCCGGCGCCATCGCCCTGACCGCCGCCGCCCTCACGGCCTCCCTGGTCGCCGCACCCCCGGCTCAGGCGGCCCCCGACACCCCGCCGCGCACCGGCTTCGAGCAGTCGGACGGCGCACGCTGGACCACCCAGCCCGAGGAGCAGGACTTCCTCAACGCGGTGGACCGCTCCAGTGGCCGCGTCTCCCTGACCCGCATCGGCACGACGAAGCAGGACCGCCCGCTCCAGCTGGTCCGCATCGGCACCCGCCCGAGCCCCAGCAAGGTGCTGCTCGTCTGCAGCCAGCACGGCGACGAACCCTCCGGCCGCGAGGCCTGTCTGACCACCGTCCGCGACCTCGCCTACGCCCGCGACAGCCGCACCCGGCGCTTCCTGGACCGCACCACGGTCCTGGTCGTGCCCACCGCCAACCCGGACGGCCGGGCCGCGAACACCCGCGGCAACGGCGACGGCGTCGACATCAACCGCGACCACCTCGCCCTGAAGACCGCCGAGGGCCGCGCCCTGGCCGCCCTCATCCGCGACCAGCGCCCCGACGTCGTCTACGACCTGCACGAGTACGGCGCCACCCCGCCGTACTACGACAAGGACCTCTTCGACCTGTGGCCGCGCAACCTCAACACCGACGAGGCGGTCCACGACGAGGCCAGGACCCTGTCCGAGGCGTACGTCCGGCCCGCCGCCCGGCGGGCCGGACACTCGACCGGCACCTACGGCATCTGGACCGACCCGGAGACCGGTGAGCCGGTCAAACAGGTCGCCGGCGACGGACAGGAGCGCATTCTGCGCAACATGTCCGGTGTGAAGCACTCCGTCGGCTTGCTCATCGAAAGCCGCGTGGACCCGCTCACCGAGGCGGAGAAGGCGGACGAGGCTTTGAACAACCGGCGCCGGGTGACCTCCCAGCTCGACGCCCTGAAGGGCCTGGTCGGATACACCGACCAGCGCCGCGGCCGGATCGAGACGGCGACGACCGGGGCCCGGCTCGCCGGCCGCACCGAGACCGGGCCGGTCTACGTCGGCGGCGCCGACAACGACCCGCCCGAACCGGCCGAAATCATCCAGAATCCACCCTGCGGCTACCGGCTCACCGCCGCCCAGTACGCCGAGGTCGGCGACGAACTCGCCCTGCACGGCGTGCACGTGCGCAAGGACCGCGCAGGCGTGCTCGTCCCCCTGCGTCAGTCCCTGCGGGCGCTCGTGCCGCTGCTGCTGGACGACCGGGCCGAGTACCACCTGACCGGAGGTTCATCCGAAACCGCATGTTGAGAGGGGTGAAATTCCGCCACACGTGGTAGCAGCGTTACGGAGGGCCTGCGTCCTCCCCTGCTTTCCCAGATGAAAGGTGCCGCCTGTGACGCAAGAACGACCAAGCGACAAGGACTCCCCGGACGGAGTCGCGCTGCCGGGGTCGGAAGCGGGCCTGCCCGGTCAGGACCGGCCGCAGACCGACCGCATCGTCTTCGGCGTCACGGCGGTGCTCACCCTCGCCTTCGTGGTCTGGGGCGCGGCGGCGACCGATTCGCTCGAAGACGTCTCCACCAGCTTGCTCAGCGGCCTGATGCACAACGGCGGCTGGGCGTTCATGCTCGCCGCCTCCGGCTTCGTGGTCTTCGCCCTGTGGCTCGCGATCAGCCGCTACGGCCGTATCCACCTCGGTGCGGAGGGCGAGGAACCCGAGTTCCGCACGGTGTCCTGGGTCGCGATGATGTTCAGCGCGGGCATGGGCATCGGCCTGATGTTCTACGGCGTCAGCGAGCCGCTGTCGCACTACGGCACGCCCCCGCCGGGTACCGACCCGGCCGACTCCGGCGATCGCATGGAGACGGCCATGGCCACCACCCTGTTCCACTGGACGCTCCACCCCTGGGCGATCTACGCCGTGGTGGGCCTCGCCATCGCCTACAGCACCTTCCGCAGGCGCCGCAGGCAGACCATCAGCGCCGTCTTCACCCCGCTGATCGGCAAGAAGAACGCCAACGGCGGCATCGGCCGGGCCATCGACATCCTCGCGATCATCGCGACCGTCTTCGGCTCCGCCGCCTCCCTGGGACTGGGCGCGCTCCAGATCGGCTCCGGTGTGCAGGAGCTGAAGTGGATGGACGAGGTGAGCACCGGGCTGCTCGTCACGATCATCGCGGTGCTGACCCTGGCCTTCGTCGCGTCCGCGATCTCCGGTGTGGAGAAGGGCATCCAGTGGCTGTCCAACACCAACATGGTGCTGGCGCTGGTGCTCGCCCTGTTCGTGTTCGTGGCGGGCCCCACCATCATCGTCCTCGACCTGCTGCCCACCTCCGTCTTCGCCTACCTCGGCGACCTGCCCCAGCTGGCCGGCCGGACCGAGGCGAGCGGCGGCGAGGGCGTCGCCGACTGGCTGGGCAGCTGGACGGTCTTCTACTGGGCGTGGTGGATCTCCTGGACGCCGTTCGTCGGCATGTTCATCGCCCGCATCAGCCGCGGCCGCACGATCCGCCAGTTCGTCGGCGGTGTCATCCTCGTGCCCAGCACGGTCAGCCTGATCTGGTTCGCGATCTTCGGCGGCTCGGCGATGAAGATGCAGGAGGAGGGGCAGCTCGCCAAGGAGGCGACTCCGGAGGGCCAGCTCTTCGGCGTGCTCCAGCAGTTCCCCATCGCCACGGTCACGAGCCTGCTCGTGATGATCCTCGTCGGCATCTTCTTCGTCTCCGGCGCCGACGCGGCCTCGATCGTCATGGGCACCCTGTCGCAGAAGGGCGCCCTCGAACCCGGCCGCTTCGTGGTGGTGTTCTGGGGCGTGGTCACCGGTGCCGTGGCCGCGATCATGCTGCTCGTCGGCAGCGGTCAGGGCGACGCCCTGACCGGTCTGCAGAACCTCACGATCCTCGCGGCGGCACCGTTCGTCATCGTGATGATCTTCATGTGCGTCGCCCTGATGCGCGACCTTCGCCGCGACCCGGTGATCGTGCGTGAGCAGATGGGCTCCGAGGCCGTCGAGATGGCCGTCATGGAAGGACACAAGAAGTACGACGGCGAGTTCGAGTTCCGCGTCGGCCCGGGCCGCGGCCCGGACGTGGAGGGCGACCCGATCGGCAAGCACTGATCCGCACGGCGAAGGGCGGCCCGGGTTCACCGAACCCGGGCCGCCCTTGCGCTGCGCACGGCGTCGCGCGTCCTCAGCCGGAGGCCAGTCGCGCCGCCTCCCGCGCACACCCCCAGGCCACGGTGACGCCCGCGCCGCCGTGGCCGTAGTTGTGCACCAGGAGCCGCCCGTCCGGCAGGGTGTCCCGCTCCAGCCGGACCGCCGGCCGGGTGGGCCGCAGACCGACCCGGTGCTCCAGCACACGGGCCCCGGCGATCTCCGGCCTGAGGGCCGCACAGCGGTCGATGATCGCCTCGGCCGTCGCGGGGTCGGGCTCCAGCGACCAGGCGTCCTCCTCGGAGGTACCGCCGAGGACGAGCCCGCCCGGCTGCGGGAACAGGTACGCGTGCTCCCCGGCGGCGTCGGTGGAGACCAGCCAGGTGTCGATCCCGGGGTTCTCCACGACGACCAGCTGGCCCCGCACGGGCCGCACGGAGGGGTCCGGCACGAGCTCCCGCGCGGCTAGGCCCGTGCAGTTGACCACGACGTCCCCGTCCACCTCCGCGAACCCGGTCACCGCGTGCGTCTCGACCACACCCCCCGCCGCGACGAACCGCTCCCGCAGCCACCGCAGATGGGCCGGCATGTCGATCAGCGGCAGCCGTGCCCAGACGCCGGTGCCCTCGTACTCGCCGGCCGTGGCCGCCCGCAGCCCCGGCACCCGGCCCGCCAGCCACGCGTCGGCCTCGTCGAGACCGGTCTCGCCCTGTACCCCTTCGACCATGCGTACGCCGGCCGGCTCGCCCCGTGCGGCCAGCTCCTCGTAGACCTCCAGCGACCGCAGCGCCCACGTCCGCGCCGTCGCGGCCGGCTCGATCCGGTACGGCCACCACAGCGCACCCGCAACGGCTGAGGTGGTCGCCTCGACGGCGTCCCGCGTCCACACCCGCACCCGCCGCCCGCGCTCGACGAGAGCCAGGGCCGTCGTCAACCCGACCACCCCGCCGCCGACCACCACGATCTCGCCACTCGACTCACTCGCCATGCCCGGACCGTAGCGGAATGTGTCATGCCGTGCTCACATCACGCGCAGTGTGGGGATACTCACAGCATGTGTGCCGAGTACGCGACCTTCGGCCTGGCTCCCGCGATGCGGGCCGGGGGAGTCCTCAACGACGGTGGTTACCAGGTCCACCGGGATTTCGTGGACTTCATCGTCGACGGACGCCCGCTGCTGTTCCAGCTCTCCGACCTCGACGCGGTCTCCCCGCTCGCCTCCGACGTCCCTCCCGCGATCTTCACCGCGCAGGTCCGCAGCCTGCTCCTGGAGAGCCCCGCCCCGTTACCGGGCGGCCGGTACGTCGTCTACGGCTGCCCCGAGTGCGAGGACCTGGCCTGCGGAGCCGTCACCGCGGTCATCCAGAGCGACGGCGAGGACTTCATCTGGCGCGACTTCGCCTGGCAGACCGGCGAACACGCCGATCTGGAGCTCAACGGCTACCACGGCATCGGCCCGTTCCGGTTCCGCGGCGCCGAGTACCGCACGGCGCTGGGCGCCCTGCTGAACGGCTCCGCGCCCGATCCCCGGCGTCGCGTGCTGCTGATCGGCGCCCGCGTCGCCGTCCTCGCCAAGCTCGCCGCGGCATTGCGCACCATCGGTGTCGGCGCCGACATCGCCCATGACGCCGACGGCGTCCCCGCGGACGAACTCCGCGGCTACGGCGCCGTCGCCTTCGGCCACGCGGCCGGCGAGCAGGAACGTGCCGCCGTCCGCCGCGCCTTCGAGCGGGCCGGGGTACCGGTCACCCACGTCGACGGCCTCGCCCCGATCGTCCCGCTCCTCGTCGCCCAGATCGAACACGCCCTGGACCGCAGCCCGGCCGACCGGCGCCGCCTCACCCGCCTCACCGCCGCCGACGGCGGCGCGGACGTCGAGGTCACCTCCGCCTGCCGCGTCACGCTCACCGCCTACCGCATCGACCGGCTCTCCCGCACCCACACCCACGAGATCTTCGACGGCGTCCTCGAAGCGGGCCGCCACCGCGTCGCCCTCGACGCGAAAGCGGTCCGGGGGCGGTCGTTCGTCGTGGCCCGCACCGCCGGGAGCGTCCTGGTGGCGGCCGTGAACCCCTGAGCGGCCCGGCGGTTAGGATCGGCGCTCTGATGACTGCCACCCTCGTCGCCAAGAACCTCGCCGCCGGCCACGGCGACCGCTCCCTGTTCACCGGCCTCGACCTGGTCGTCGCGCCCGGCGACGTGATCGGCCTGGTCGGGGCCAACGGCGCGGGCAAGTCCACCCTGCTCAGGATGCTCGCCGGGCTCACCGCACCCGAGCAGGGCGAACTGCGCCTGTCCCCGCCGGCCGCCACCGTCGGCCACCTCCCGCAGGAGCCGGACCGCCGGCCCGGCGAGACCGTACGGGCGTTCCTGGCCCGCCGCACCGGCGTCGCCGAGGCCCAGCGCACCATGGACGAGGCGACCCAGGCCCTGGTCGACGGGGCGCCCGGCGCGGACGACGCCTACGCCACCAGCCTGGAGCGCTGGCTCGGCCTCGGCGGCGCCGACCTCGACGAACGCGCCGAGGAGGTCGCCGACACCCTCGGTCTCGCCGTCGGCCTGGACCAGCCGATGACGTCCCTGTCCGGCGGCCAGGCGGCCCGCGCCGGACTCGCCTCCCTGCTGCTGTCCCGCTACGACGTCTTCCTCCTCGACGAGCCGACCAACGACCTCGACCTGGACGGCCTGGAGCGCCTCGAACGCTTCGTGAGCGGCCTGCGCGCCGGGACGGTGGTCGTCAGCCACGACCGCGAGTTCCTCACCCGCACCGTCACCAAGGTCCTCGAACTCGACCTCGCCCAGCGGCAGATCAACCTCTTCGGCGGTGGCTACGAGGCCTACCTGGAGGAGCGGGAGGTCGCCCGCCGGCACGCCCGCGACGAGTTCGAGGAGTACGCCGACAAGAAGAACGCCCTCCAGGACCGCGCCCAGATGCAGCGCTCCTGGATGGACAAGGGCGTGAAGAACGCGCGCCGCAAGGCGAACAGCGACAACGACAAGATCGGCCGCAAGTTCCGCAGCGAGGCCAGCGAGAAGCAGGCCGCGAAGGCCCGCCAGACCCAGCGCATGATCGAGCGCCTCGACGTCGTCGAGGAGCCCCGTAAGGAGTGGGAGCTGCGCATGGAGATCGCGTCGGCCCCGCGCTCGGGCGCCGTCGTCGCAACGCTGCGGGACGCCGAGGTGCGCCGCGGCGGCTTCGTCCTCGGCCCCGTCTCCCTGCAGATCGACTGGGCGGACCGGGTGGCGGTGACGGGCGCGAACGGCGCCGGCAAATCCACGCTGCTGGCCGCCCTCCTCGGCCGCGTCCCGCTGGACGCCGGGCACGCGGCGCTCGGCTCGGGCGTCCTGCTCGGCGAGGTCGACCAGGCCCGCAAGCTGTTCCACGGCCAGGAGTCCCTGCTCGACGCCTTCCGCACGGCCGTCCCGGACACCGAACCGGTCGAGATCCGCACCCTCCTGGCCAAGTTCGGCCTCAAGACGGACCACGTCCTGCGCCCCGCGGCGAGTCTCTCTCCGGGCGAGCGCACCCGCGCCGCCCTCGCGCTGCTCCAGGGCAGGGGCGTCAACCTCCTGGTCCTCGACGAGCCGACCAACCACCTCGACCTGCCCGCCATCGAGCAACTGGAGTCCGCCCTCGACGCCTACGAGGGCACCCTCCTGCTGGTCACCCACGATCGCCGCATGCTGGACGCCGTGCACGTCACCCGCCGCCTGGAGGTGGCGGACGGCAAGGTGACCGAACGCTAACGGGCCGTCAGGCGGGCGGCCAGCTGCGGGTAGTCGACGACGTACCCCTCGTCGTCGAACGCCAGGTCGCTCCGGAAGTCGCCGGAGGTGAAACGGACCCGCCCGGGCCCGAGATGCGTGTAGGTCTGCCGCGACGGCCGCACCGCCAGGTCCGGCACCGACACCCAGGCCATCAGGAACTCCCGCTCGCCGGGGGCCCGGTGGAGTCGGTGCCGGAGCACGGGCATGGTGTTGGTGAGCGGGCAGAGCCCGAGGTCGCAGTCGAGAGCCCCGTCGACGTCCGGGAGCGGCTCACCGTTCGCGGTCCACCGGCCGTGCCCGTCGTGGAGCAGATCGAGCGAGCGGGTCCGGGCCTCGGTCTCCGCCGTGACAGTCAACCGTCCGGTCACGAATCCTTCGGCGGTCTCCAGCTCGTACGAGATCCAGTACGGCTCCGGAACGGTACCGACGACCCGCCCGCGCGCCCGCAGCGCGCCTGCTCCGAGCTGGACCCAGGCGGTCTCGAACCCCTGGCTGCCGGAGACTTCCCAGGTGATGGCACGCATTCGGCAAGCCTAGAACGGAAAGGGCGCGAAGCGCCTCTTTCCCAGGGGCGCGGGGAGCTGCGCGACCAGCCACGGCGGACCCGCAGCTCCCCACGACAGGATCACCTCGGTGCTGCCGTCAGCGACGCCCGTCCTTCGGATCGGCCAGACCGGCCCGGCGCAACGCGTCAGCCATCGCACTGTTGGCCGGCGGCGGAGCCTGCCGCTGACCGCCACGACCGCCGCCCTGGCCCCCACGGCCACCGCCCTGCCGCTGCTGCGGCGGACGCCCGCCGCGCTGCCGGCGCTCACCCGAGCCGCCGCCGCCCTGCTGCCCCTGCTGGGCCGCCTCGTCCTCAAGGCGCAGCGTCAGCGAGATCCGCTTGCGCGGAATGTCGACGTCGAGCACCTTCACCTTGACGATGTCGCCGGGCTTCACGACGTCCCGCGGGTCCTTCACGAACGTCTTCGACATCGCGGAGACGTGCACCAGACCGTCCTGGTGGACACCAACGTCGACGAACGCCCCGAACGCGGCCACGTTCGTCACGACGCCCTCCAGGATCATCCCGGACGACAGGTCGGAGATCTTCTCCACACCCTCCTTGAAGGCGGCCGTCTTGAAGGCCGGACGCGGGTCGCGGCCGGGCTTCTCCAGCTCCTTCAGGATGTCGGTGACCGTCGGCAGACCGAACGTCTCGTCCACGAAGTCCTGCGGCTTCAGCGAGCGCAGCACCCCGGTGTTGCCCACGAGCGAGGCGACGTCCTGCCCCGTGGTCTTCACCATGCGCCGGACCACCGGGTAGGCCTCGGGGTGCACGCTCGACGCGTCCAGCGGGTCGTCGCCGCGGATCCGCAGGAAGCCCGCGCACTGCTCGTACGCCTTCGGGCCGAGCCGCGCCACCTTCTTCAGCTCACCGCGGGCCTTGAACGGCCCGTTCTGGTCGCGGTGCGCCACGATGTTCTCGGCGAGGCCGGAGGTGATGCCGGAGACCCGGGCGAGCAGCGGGGCCGACGCCGTGTTGACGTCCACGCCCACGCCGTTCACACAGTCCTCCACCACCGCGTCCAGCGAACGCGACAGCTTCACCTCGGACAGGTCGTGCTGGTACTGGCCGACGCCGATCGACTTCGGGTCGATCTTCACCAGCTCGGCCAGCGGGTCCTGGAGCCGGCGGGCGATCGACACGGCGCCGCGCAGCGACACGTCCATGTCGGGCAGCTCCTGCGAGGCGAACGCGGACGCCGAGTACACCGACGCGCCGGCCTCGGACACCATCACCTTCGTGAGCTTCAGCTCCGGGTGCTTGGTGATCAGCTCCCCGGCGAGCTTGTCCGTCTCACGGGACGCCGTGCCGTTGCCGATGGCGACCAGCTCGACCGCGTGCTCCTTCGCGAGGCGGGCCAGCTTGGCGATGGCCTCGTCCCAGCGGTTGGCCGGGACGTGCGGGTGGATGACGTCCGTGGCGACGACCTTGCCGGTCGCGTCGACCACGGCGACCTTCACACCCGTGCGGAATCCGGGGTCCAGGCCCAGCGTCGCGCGCGTGCCCGCCGGGGCGGCGAGCAGCAGGTCGCGCAGGTTCGCGGCGAAGACCCGCACCGCCTCGTCCTCGGCGGCCGTGCGCAGCCGCAGCCTCAGGTCGATGCCGAGGTGGACGAGGATGCGGGTGCGCCACGCCCAGCGGACCGTGTCCTTCAGCCACTTGTCGCCGGGGCGGCCCCGGTCGGTGATCCCGAACTTGTGGGCGACGATCCCCTCGTACGAGGAGGGGCCGTCCGTCTGCTCCTCGGGCTCCAGGACGAGGTCGAGGACCTCCTCCTTCTCGCCGCGCAGCATCGCGAGGATGCGGTGCGAGGGCAGGTCGGTGAACGGCTCGGCGAAGTCGAAGTAGTCGGAGAACTTCGCCCCCGCCTCCTCCTTGCCGTCCCGCACCTTGGCGGCCAGCCGCCCGCGCACCCACATGCGCTCGCGCAGTTCGCCGATCAGGTCGGCGTCCTCCGAGAACCGCTCGGTGAGGATCGCCCGGGCGCCGTCGAGGGCGGCCTGCGGATCGGCGACGCCCTTGTCGGCGTCGACGAACGCGGCGGCCGCGGCGAGGGGCTCGACACCCGGGTCACCGAGCAGCCCCTCCGCCAGCGGCTCGAGCCCCGCCTCGCGCGCGATCTGCGCCTTGGTGCGCCGCTTGGGCTTGTACGGCAGATAGATGTCCTCCAGGCGCGCCTTCGTCTCGGCGCCCCGGATGCTCGCCTCCAGCTCCTCGGTGAGCTTGCCCTGCTCGCGCACCGATTCCAGGATGGCCGTCCGCCGCTCCTCCAGCTCCCGCAGATAGCGCAGCCGCTCCTCGACGGTGCGCAGCTGCGCATCGTCGAGCATCTCGGTCGCTTCCTTGCGGTAGCGGGCGATGAAGGGCACCGTGGAACCGCCGTCGAGCAGTTCCACGGCGGCCCTGACCTGCCGCTCCCGTACGCCGAGCTCCTCGGCGATCCTGCCTTCGATGGACACTGCGCTGATGGACCCGATGGACCCGGGTGTCGTCACGATCCCGTACCGCCTTCTCCACTGAGGTTGCGCGGCAATTGTGGCAGGTGTCACCGACACCCGGGGATCAGGGCGGCACCCGGCGGGCCGGGGTTCCGGTCAGGCCCTGCGCGTGGAGGACGAGGCCCCGCCGAAGAGGCGGGCGAGCGCACGGAAGGGCAGCGTAACGACGGTGGCGATGGCGCCGCCGATCTGGCGCAGCACGTCTGCGATAGCACGGAACACGGAATTCCCCTTTCTCACTCCCGGCCGCGCCGGCCGGTGGAGAGCGGGTACCTCACCGACGCGTCACTATGCGTCACCCTTTCCGATCAGATCCGCGGGGAACGCCCCGGCCACGAGCGCCGCGTGCGCGAACACCCCGCCCAGCTCGGTCAGCCGGGCCACGCCCTCCGGGCCGAGGTGCTCGTACGGGGCGCGGTCCAGACGGTCGGTCTCGTGCTCGACGTCCCGCCGCAGTGCGACGCCCTGGTCGGTGAGATCGCCGGACGCCGCCAGCAGCCCCCGCCCGCGCAGCCGTTCCGCCGCCGCGTCCCACTCCTCCCGGCTCCAGCCCCGGGTGGCGCGCACCCACTTCGGGTTCATGCCCTTGCCCGTCGCCGTGTGGGTCACCAGCGCCTCCAGCCCGTCCAGTCCCGCGGACATCAGGGCGGCCAGGTGCCCGTCGCCCCGGTGCTCACGCAGCAGGGTCGCCGCGTGCCAGTAGGCGAGGTGCGGCTCCTCGGGGACGGGCAGATCGGCGTGCGCGGCGTACAGCGGGCGGGCCGCGCGCGAGCAGGCCTCGGCGGCGCGCAGGGCGAGCCGCGCGGCCTCGGCCATCTCCGCCGACGCCAGGGCCTCCTCGCCGAGCAGCCGGCGCAGGGTCGCGTCGACCGCACGCGCGCGTGCCACCAGGACCTGCGCGGGTGCGGCGGTCTCCCACACCGCCGGCACGTGCCGGGCCACGAGCTCGTACTTGTAGTTGTAGAAGGCCGCCGTGACGGCCCCGGCCCCGACCGGTCCGAGGGCGGCGGCTCGCACGGCGAAGTTCACGGCACGCGGGTCGGTGACCCCGACGGCGCCCAGCTCCCGCCCGAGGTCGGGCGAGAAGTAGTGGGTGGCGTGCAGGGAGTTGAGCACGTTGTGGCAGCGTCGGCCGGCGCGCGGCTCCAGGGCGGCAGTCGTCATGCCCGGCAGGTTACCAACCGCTTGGTATGTCCTCCATGGCCCCGGGCCTCCTGGCAGGAAAGGTGGGGTACTCGTCCTTGCCGCCATCCTCCGCTCCCGCGAAGAATCGACGGCATGGTCCAGCGCACGGTTCTCGCCGTCCTCTTCGACGGCCTGCAGAGTCTCGACGTCACCGGGCCCGTGGAGGTCTTCGCGGGCGCGGAGCTGCTCTCCCCGGGCGCTTACCGGATCCGCACGGCGTCCCTGGACGGCGCGCCCGTGCGGACCACCAGCGGCCTGACCCTCGTCCCCGACGAGTCCCTGACCACCGCACCGGACCCGGACATCCTCCTCGTCCCCGGCGGGACGGGCAGCCTGCGGCCCGACCCGCGTCTGGTGACCTGGGTGCGCGAACGGGGCCCGCGCGCCGGCCGCCTGGTCTCCGTGTGCACCGGGGCGGCCGTGCTGGCCGCGGCGGGCCTGCTGGACGGGCGTCGCGCCACGACCCACTGGGCGTACTGCGACCGGCTCGCCCACGAGCACCCGGCCGTCGAGATCGACCCCGACCCCGTCTTCGTGCGCGACGGGCACATCGCCACCTCGGCCGGTGTCACCGCCGGCATCGACCTCGCGCTCGCCCTGGTCGAGGAGGACCTGGGCCGGGACGCCGCCCTCACCATCGCCCGCCACCTGGTGGTGTTCCTGCGCAGGCCCGGCAACCAAGCCCAGTTCAGCGCCCAGCTCGCGGCCCAGACCGCACAACGAGAGCCCCTGCGGGACGTCCAGCGGTGGATCACCGACCACCCGGACGCGGACCTCTGCGTCGACACCCTCGCCGCCCGCGCCCGTCTCTCGCCCCGCCACTTCGCCCGCGCCTTCCGGGCCGAGACCGGCATGACGCCGGGCCGCTACGTGGACCGCGTCCGCCTCGAACACGCCAGACGCCTCCTGGAGGACACCGCCGGCGGCGTCGAGGAGATTGCCCGCACCAGCGGCTACGGCACGCCCGAGGCCATGCGCCGGGCCTTCGTCAGGACCCTGGGAACGCCCCCGGCCGAGTACCGCCGCCGCTTCCGCCCCGCCACCACGGCCTGAACCCCATCGACATCAGCCGACCGAAGGGACCCCATGCAGATCGCCATCGTCCTCTACGACCGCTTCACCGCCCTCGACGCCGTCGGACCCTACGAGACCCTCGGCCGGGTCCCGGACGCGGAAACCGTCTTCGTCGCCGAGCGGACGGGCCCCGTGCGGAACGACTCCGGAAACCTCGCTCTCACCGCCGACCGGACCCTGGCCGACGTCCCCCACCCCGACATCATCGTGGTCCCCGGCGGCCCGGGCCCCCTCCCACTGGCGCCCGACGGACCCCTGCTCACCTGGCTGCGCACAGCCGACGCCACCAGCACCTGGACGACGTCCGTGTGCACCGGCTCCCTGCTGCTCGCCGCCGCCGGACTCCTCAAGGGCCGCCGGGCGACCTCCCACTGGCTGGCCCTGGAGGAGCTGAAGCGCCACGGTGCCGAGCCGACGGGGGAGCGGGTCGTCACCGACGGCAAGTACGTCACCGCGGCCGGCGTCTCCTCCGGCATCGACATGGGCCTCACCCTGCTCGGCCGGATCGCGGGCGACGACCACGCGCAGCTCGTCCAGCTCGCCGCCGAGTACGACCCGCAGCCGCCCTACGACGCCGGATCGCCCGAGAAGGCCCCCGCGCATCTCGTCGAACTGTTCCGGACGCACTCCGGCGTCATCCTGACGTAGGCACGCTCCAGGCGAACCGCGGCTGCCGGCGCTCCAGGAAGGCGGCGACACCCTCCGCGGTGTCGCCGCTCGCGCGTGCCTGCCCGGCCCAGTGCGCGTCGCGGTCCGTACGCCCGTCCGCGAACTCCTTGGCAGCCGCCTGGGTCAGCTGTGAACGGGACACCAGGACCCGGGTGAACTCGGCGACCCGCTTGCCGAGTTCACCCTCGGGCAGCACCTCGTCGACTAGCCCGGTGCGCAGCGCACGCTCCGCCGCGATCAGCTCACCGGAGAACAGCAGGTACTTGGCGGTGGCCGGCCCCACCAGGGACACCAGCCGCCGGGTCGAGGAGGCCGGGTAGACGATGCCGAGCTTCGCGGGCGTCACCCCGAACAGCGCCCCCTCCTCGGCGAACCGCAGATCACAGGCCGCCGCCAGCTGTGACCCGCCGCCCACGCAGTGACCCCGGATCGCGGCCAGTGTCGGCTTCGGGAACGCGGCCAGCGCCTCCTCGGCCCGCACGGCCAGCCCCTGCGCCTCCTCGGGCGAGCCTCGCAGCGTCGAGATGTCGGCCCCGGCGCAGAACGTGCCGCCCTCACCGGTGAGCACGAGCGCCCGTACGGCCGGATCCCCCGCGAGCTCCTCCAGCAGGACGGGAAGGGAGCGCCACATCGAGGCCGTCATGGCGTTGCGCTTCTCGGGATGGCGTATGACGACCGTCGCGACCGAGTCGGTCACGCGGTGCTCCAGCTGTGGCTCCATGCGCCGGATGCTATCCGGATGCCAAACCCGTACAACCCGAATAGTTCGCCGAGACGGCACAACAGGGACAGGACCAGTCCCACAACTGACCGTGTCATACGCCAACGGTCAGAAGCGCTCGATAGTTGCTGACTTCTGTTCAGTCCGGGGGTATGAGGCGCATCGTTACCAACACTCTGGGTGTGGCGACAATCGAGCGCGAGGGTGGCGACCGGACGATGGACGACGACGGGCGTGGGTTCGGTCCGCGCCCAGAGGGCGGCGCGGCGCCCCTCGGTCCCGGGCCCGCGGATCCGCTGCCGTACGAGGGGGTCTGGCGGTTCACCGCACCGGCGGTCGAGGCCTCGGTCCCCCAGGCGCGGCACGCCGTACGGGACCTGCTGCTGCATCAGGGCGTACCGGTCTCGGACGACCTGGCCCAGGGACTGCTGCTGATCGTCTCGGAGCTGGTGACCAACGCCGTGAAGCACGCGGCGGTGCTGTCACCGACGATCGCCGTCGAGCTGGCCGTCGGCGCCGAGTGGCTCCGCGTGTCCGTCGAGGACAACCACCCGTACCGGCCCACCGCCCTGGAGGCCGACCACGGCCGGACCGGCGGGCGCGGACTGCTCCTGGTGCGCGAGGTCACCCGGGAGGCGGGCGGCGTGTGCGAGGTCGAGTACACCGCGAGCGGCGGCAAGGTGATCTGGGCCGCCCTGCCGCTCAAACCCGCGCGCTTCGCCTGAGCCCCGTCCCGCCGGGGCCCGGGTCACCAGCCGGCCGACGGGCCCGTCAGTTCCCTGATCGCCGGCCGGGCCGCGTCCAGGACGGTCATGAACCAGGACGAGAAGGTGTCCTTGGCGTGCCGTTCCGCCAGCTCCGGCGGCGTCACGAACACCGTCGACGCCACCTCCTCCGCGTCCGGCCGCACCACGGCCTGCACCATGCCGACGAAGAGGTGGTTGTACTCCTGCTCCACCAGACCGGACTCCGGGTCCGGGTGGTTGTAGCGGACCGTGCCCGCCTCGGCCAGCAGGGACGGGGAGGCGCCGAGCTCCTCGAACGTGCGCCGCGCAGCCGCCGCGAAGGGCGCCTCGCCGGGGTAGGGGTGACCGCAGCAGCTGTTGGACCACACACCGGGGGAGTGGTACTTGCCCAGCGCGCGCTGCTGGAGCAGCAGCCGGCCGTACTCGTCGAAGAGGAACACCGAGAACGCGCGGTGCAGCTGCCCCGGCGGCTGGTGGGCGGCGAGCTTCTCCGCGGTGCCGATCGTCACGCCGTCCTCGTCGACCAGTTCCAGCAAAATCGCGTCTGCGGTGCCGTTCGACGGGCTGTGCGTCGCGGTGGCAGGTGTGATCGGCATACCCATCCTTCACATCGGTCTTCGCGCCCCAAGTCTGCCGTACGAATCCGGCACTCCCGGCACTTCGCGGCACGCCCGCATGTCCCGCGCGGCGGCGCGGACCGCGGCCGGCACCGGTCCGAGGCCGGGAAAGGGACCCGGTAGATGATCGTGCCCGGCCGGGCAGGCGGAAAATCGTCCATGCCGGAGCTGTGGAGCTCAGGACGCGGGCGCACGACGGAGGGTCCCCGGCGCACTCACCGAGGAGTGCGCCCCACCTGCCTCACGCACCTCGTGAGGCACGGCGTCAGTGGCAGAGCCGTGCCTCGTGCTCGGCGTGCCCGCTCGGTTCCAGCTGGAAGGTGCAGTGCTCCACGTCGAAGTGGTCACCGAGGCACCCCTGGAGCTCGTGCAGCATCTTCTCGTGGCCTATCGCGTTCAGGGCCTCCGGGCTGACGACCACGTGCGCCGACAGCACCGGCATGCCCGAGGTGATCGTCCAGGCGTGCAGGTCGTGGACGTCCTCCACCCCGTCCGTGGCGAGTATGTGCGAGCGCACCTCCGTCATGTCGACGCCCTTGGGGGCCGTCTCCAGCAGCACGGAGAGCGTCTCGCGCAGCAGCTTCCACGTCCGCGGGGCGATCATCAGCGCGATGACGAGCGAGGCGATCGGGTCGGCCGCCTGCCAGCCCGTGAGCATGATCACCAAGGACGAGACGATCACCGTCACGGAGCCGAGGGCATCGGCCGCGACCTCCAGGAACGCGCCGCGCACGTTCAGGCTCTCCTTCTGGCCGCGCATCAGCAGCGCCAGCGACACCAGGTTCGCGACCAGACCGATCGCACCGAACAGCAGGGCCAGCCGGCCCTCGGTCTCCGCGGGGGTGATGAAGCGCTGGACCGACTCGTACACGACGTACCCGCCGGCCCCGAGCAGCAGCAGGCAGTTGGCCAGGGCCGCGAGGATCTCGGCGCGGGCGTAGCCGAAGGTGGCCTGGTCGCTGGGCGGGCGGTTCGCGAAGTGGATCGCGAGCAGCGCCATGCCGAGGCCCAGGGCGTCCGTCGCCATGTGCGCGGAGTCCGCGACGAGCGCGAGCGAGTCGGCGAGGGCGCCGCCGACGATCTGCACCACCACGATGCCGAGCGTGATCGCCAGCGCGATGCGCAGCCTGCCGCGGTACGCCGAGGTCGCCGTACCGCCGGCCGCCGCGCCGTGCGCGTGCCCGTGATCGTGCCCAGCCCCCATGAGAAGTCAGCCTCCCTGTGTCCACCTGATCGTGCTCGGGGGGCCCAGTGAACTACGGGTGGGGGGTATGTGCAACGCGGCATTGAACACCGTTGTCATGTGCCCTGACCTGCGGAAACGATATGCAGGTCAGGGCACCCTCAGCGGTTCAGGAGCCGTGGTGCAGCAGCCAGCCCCGCCAGGCCGACTCGGTCATCTCGCGCACGCCGCGCCGGGCCGTCCATCCGAGCTCGTCGGCCGCCCGTGCGGCCGAGGCGACCGCCCGGGGGGCGTCCCCGGGGCGGCGCTCCTCGACGACCGGCGGCCGGCGGTCGCCGGTGACCTCGCCGATGACCGTGACGAGTTCGCGGACCGAGACGCCCTCGCCGCGGCCGATGTTGACCGTCAGGTCACCCGAGCCGCCGCCGGCGGCCAGGCGCCGCGCCGCCGCCAGATGGGCCTCGGCCAGGTCGGCGACATGGATGTAGTCACGGATGCAGGTGCCGTCCGGTGTCGGGTAGTCGTCGCCGAAGATCCTGGGCGCCTCGTCCCGGGTCAGCCGGTCGAAGACCATCGGGACGATGTTGAAGACGCCCGTGTCCGCCAGTTCCGGCGCGGCGGCGCCCGCCACGTTGAAATAGCGCAGACATACGGTGGAGATCCCGTGCGCCTGCCCCGCCGCCCGCACCAGCCACTCCCCGGCGAGCTTGGTCTCGCCGTAGGGGTTCACCGGCGCGCAGGGCGTGTCCTCCGTGATGAGGTCCACACCCGGGTCGCCGTACACCGCGGCCGACGACGAGAACACGAACCGCTCGATCCCCGCTTCGGCCACCGCCTCCAGCAGGGTCACCAGGCCGCCGACGTTCTCCCGGTAGTACCGCGTCGGCTGCGCGACGGACTCGGCGACCTGCTTGCGCGCCGCGAGATGCACCACACCCGTCACACCGTGCTCGGCGAAGACCCGCTTCAGCAACTCCCCGTCCAGCGAGGAGCCCCGTACGAGCGGGACCTCGGCAGGGAGCCGCGCGGGCACCCCGGCCGAGAGGTCGTCCAGCGCGAGGACGCGCTCCCCGGCCTCGGCCATGGCCCTGGCCACATGTGCTCCGATATAGCCGGCACCGCCGGTGATCAGCCACGTCATGGTCGCCCACCCTATGCGGCGACGACGGCCGACCCTGCAATGTCCCTAATGCCTGCTTAGGGGGCGCGGTTTGTGGGGCGGGCCCCGGATCCACGATGATGATCGCGGCAAAGGCTTGTGCGAACCACGTCGATCCATCCGCCGAACGGGCGGTGAACGTGGCCGCCCCGGCATCCGATAGCCTCTGCCGACATGCCGCCCGGGAGCCACCGGAGAGGGCGCCCCCACCATGTACATCACCGGCGTGGACGCGTCGGTACCCAGGGAGTGAATTCGGTTGTCGACCGCCATCCTCACCGGCCAGCCGGTCCCCGGATCGTCGATCGAGGCCGACCTGCGGTCCCTCGGGTTCGACCTCCGGATCGCGGCCGACGCCACCGAGGCCGAGACCCTCCTCGCCGAGGTGCCGGGCGACGAACGGGTCGCCCTGGTCGACGCCCGCTTCGTGGGGCACGTGCACGCGCTGCGCCTCGGCCTCACCGACCCCCGCTTCCCGCTCGCCGCGATCCCCGGCGCCGTCACGGCCCAGCCCGCCGGCCGCCAGGCCCTGACCCGGGCCATGGCCCGCGAGAACTCCGCGGGCGGCGGCACCATGCTGGTCGGCAGCAGCCTCGCCGACCGCATCCTCACCGCCCTGGACGCCGACGGCACCGCCGTGCACCGCCCCGAACTGGGCAGTCTCGTCGCCGCCGTCCCCCCCGACCCGCAGGCCCGCAACGAGGCCCGGCAGGCGGTGACGGACGTCGACGACGAGGCCGTACGCCTGAAGTCGGCCGTGAAGTCCCGCGACGGCTTCTTCACCACCTACTGCATCAGCCCGTACTCCCGGTACATCGCCCGCTGGTGCGCCCGCCGCGGCCTGACCCCGAACCAGGTCACCACCGCCTCCCTGCTCACCGCCCTCATAGCGGCGGCCTGCGCGGCCACCGGCACCCGCGGCGGCTTCGTCGCGGCCGGCGTCCTGCTGATCGCGTCCTTCGTGCTGGACTGCACCGACGGCCAGCTCGCCCGCTACTCCCTGCAGTACTCCACGCTCGGCGCCTGGCTGGACGCCACCTTCGACCGGGCCAAGGAGTACGCCTACTACGCGGGCCTCGCGCTGGGAGCCGCCCGCGGCGGCGACGACGTCTGGGCGCTGGCCCTCGGCGCCATGGTCCTGCAGACCTGCCGGCACGTCGTGGACTTCTCCTTCAACGAGGCCAACCACGACGCCACCGCAAACACGAGCCCCACCGCCGCCCTCTCCGACAAGCTCGACAGCGTCGGCTGGACGGTCTGGGTGCGGCGGATGATCGTCCTGCCCATCGGCGAGCGCTGGGCGATGATCGCCGTGCTCACGGCGGTCACCACCCCCCGCATCGCCTTCTACGCGCTGCTCATCGGCTGCGCCTTCGCGGCCACCTACACCACGGCCGGCCGGGTGCTGCGCTCCCTGACGCGCAAGGCCCGGCGGACCGACCGGGCCGCCGCGGCCCTGGCCGACCTCGCGGACAGCGGCCCGCTCGCCCAGGGCCTCGCGGAGGCGCTCAAGAAGCCCGCCCGCGGGCTGCCGGGCTTCACCGCCCCCGCCGTCGCCCTCCTGGGCGGCCTCGCCGTCGTCCTCACGGCCGCCTTCACCGGCTTCGGCGGTCCCTGGCCGATCGTCGCCGCCGTCGTCTACGCCCTCACCTCCGGCCTCGCCGTCGCCCGCCCCCTCAAGGGCGCCCTCGACTGGCTGGTCCCCCCGTTCCTGCGCGCCGCCGAGTACGGCACCGTCCTCGTCCTGGCAGTCAAAGCCGACGTGGACGGAGCCCTTCCGGCGGCCTTCGGGCTGGTCGCCGCGGTCGCCTACCATCACTACGACACGGTCTACCGCATCCGCGGCGACGCCGGAGCGCCTCCCGCCTGGCTGGTGCGCTCCATCGGAGGGCACGAAGGGCGGACGCTGCTCGTCACCGTCCTCGCCGCGCTGCTCACCGCCTCGCAGTTCACGGTCGCGCTCACGGCACTGGCCGTGGCCGTGGCCCTGGTGGTGCTCGTCGAGAGCATCCGCTTCTGGGTCGGCGCCCACAAGGGCGGCGCACCCGCCGTACACGATGAAGGAGAAACCGCATGATCGGCCTCGTGCTCGCGGCCGGCGCCGGCCGGCGTCTGCGCCCCTACACCGACACCCTGCCCAAGGCACTGGTGCCGGTGGGCCCCGCGGGCATAGAAGGCGAACCCACGGTCCTCGACCTGACCCTCGGCAACTTCGCCGAGATCGGTCTCACCGAGGTCGCGATCATCGTCGGCTACCGCAAGGAAGCCGTGTACGCGCGCAAGGAGGCGCTGGAGGCCAAGTACGGCCTCAAGCTCACCCTCATCGACAACGACAAGGCCGAGGAGTGGAACAACGCCTACTCCCTGTGGTGCGGGCGTGACGCCCTCAAGGACGGGGTGATCCTCGCCAACGGCGACACCGTCCACCCGGTCTCCGTCGAGAAGACGCTGCTCGCCGCCCGCGGCGACGGCAAGAAGATCATCCTCGCCCTCGACACGGTCAAGGACCTCGCGGACGAGGAGATGAAGGTCGTCGTCGACCCCGAGAAGGGCATGACGAAGATCACCAAGCTGATGGACCCCGCCGAGGCCACCGGCGAGTACATCGGCGTGACGCTGATCGAGGGCGACGCCGCTCCCGAGCTGGCCGACGCCCTCAAGGCCGTGTGGGAGACCGACCCGCAGCAGTTCTACGAGCACGGCTACCAGGAGCTGGTGAACCGCGGCTTCCGTATCGACGTGGCGCCGATCGGCGACGTCAAGTGGGTGGAGATCGACAACCACGACGATCTCGCCCGGGGACGGGAGATCGCGTGCCAGTACTGACCCGGCTCATCCCCTCGCCGCTCGTCGTCGACATCCGCCCGGGTGCCCTCGACGACCTGGCGTGCGTCCTCGCGGACGAGCGCATCTCGCACTCCGGCCGCCTCGCCGTCGCCGTCAGCGGCGGCTCCGGCGCCAGGCTGCGCGAACGCATCTCACCGAGCATGCCCGGCGCCACCTGGTACGAGGTCGGCGGCGGCACCCTCGACGACGCGGTCAGGCTGGCCGGCGACATAAAGGCCGGCCACTTCGACGCGGTCGTCGGCCTCGGCGGCGGCAAGATCATCGACTGTGCCAAGTTCGCCGCGGCGCGCGTCGGCCTGCCCCTGGTCGCCGTGCCGACGAACCTCGCGCACGACGGCCTGTGCTCGCCCGTCGCCACCCTCGACAACGACGCGGGCCGCGGCTCCTACGGTGTGCCGAACCCGATCGCGGTCGTCATCGACCTGGACGTCATCCGCGAGGCCCCGGTGCGTTTCGTGCGCGCGGGCATCGGTGACGCGATCTCCAACATCAACGCGATCGCCGACTGGGAACTGGCCAACCGCGTCAAGGGCGAGAAGATCGACGGGCTCGCCGCCGCCATGGCCCGCCAGGCGGGCGAGGCCGTGCTCCGGCACCCGGCGGGAGTCGGCGACAACGGCTTCCTCCAGGTGCTCGCCGAGGCGCTCGTCCTCACCGGCGTCGCGATGTCGATCTCGGGCGACTCGCGGCCGGCCTCGGGGTCGTGCCACGAGATCAACCACGCCTTCGACCTGCTGTTCCCCAAGCGCGCCGCGTCCCACGGCGAGCAGTGCGGTCTCGGCGCGGCCTTCGCGATGTGGCTGCGCGGTGCGCACGACGAGTCGGCGTACATGGCCGAGGTGCTGCGCCGGCACGGCCTGCCCGTGCTGCCGGACGAGATCGGCTTCACGACGGACGAGTTCGTCAAGGCCGTCGAGTTCGCCCCGGAGACCAGGCCCGGTCGCTACACCATCCTCGAACACCTCGACCTGAACACCGAACAGATCAAGGACACCTACACCGACTATGTCAAGGCCATCGGTAGCTGAACTCCGCCCCGTCGTTCACCCCGCGGGGGTGAAGGACCGGCGCAGCGGTGAGCACTGGATGGGACGCCTCTACATGCGTGAGGTGTCCCTGCGGGTCGACCGTTACCTGGTCAACACCAGGGTCACGCCCAACCAGCTCACCTACCTGATGACCGTCTTCGGTGTCCTCGCGGCCCCGGCACTGCTCGTGCCGGGGATCGCGGGCGCCGTCCTCGGCGTGGTGTGCGTCCAGATGTACCTGCTGCTGGACTGCGTCGACGGCGAGATCGCGCGCTGGAGGAAGCAGTACTCCCTCAACGGCGTCTACCTGGACCGCGTCGGCGCCTACCTCACCGACGCCGCGGTGCTCACCGGCTTCGGCCTGCGCGCCGCCGACCTGTGGGGCAGTGGCCGCATCGACTGGCTGTGGGCCTTCCTCGGCACCCTGGCCGCCCTCGGCGCCATCCTGATCAAGGCGGAGACCGACCTCGTCGGCGTCGCCCGGCACCAGGCCGGCAAGCCCCCGGTCAAGGAGGCCGCCGCCGAGATGCGCTCCTCCGGCATGGCGCTGGCCCGCAAGGCCGCCGCCGCCCTGAACTTCCACCGCCTCATCCTCGGCATCGAGGCGTCCCTGCTGATCCTCGCGCTGGCGATCGTCGACCAGGTCCGCGGCGACCTGTTCTTCTCCCGGCTCGGCGTCGCCGTGCTCGCCGGCATCGCGCTGGTGCAGACCCTGCTGCACCTCGTGTCCATCCTCGCCTCCAGCAGGCTGAAGTGAGCGGCATGAAGGTCGGCGCCGTCATCATCACCATGGGCAACCGGCCCGAGGAACTGCGCGCCCTGCTCGACTCCGTCGCCAAGCAGGACGGCGACCGGGTCGAGGTGGTGGTCGTCGGCAACGGCTCGCCCGTCCCGGACGTCCCTGAGGGCGTCCGCACGATCGAGCTGCCCGAGAACCTCGGCATCCCCGGCGGCCGCAACGTCGGCATCGAGGCCTTCGGCCCGGCCGGCCGGGACGTCGACGTCCTGCTCTTCCTGGACGACGACGGACTGCTCGCGAGCCACGACACCGCCGAGCTGTGCCGCGAGGCGTTCGAGGCCGACCCGAAGCTCGGCATCGTGAGTTTCCGCATAGCCGACCCGGAGACCGGCGTCACCCAGCGCCGCCACGTCCCCCGGCTGCGCGCCGCCGACCCGATGCGCTCCTCGCGCGTGACGACCTTCCTCGGCGGCGCCAACGCCGTCCGCACCCGCGTCTTCGCCGACGTCGGCGGCCTCCCGGACGCGTTCTTCTACGCCCACGAGGAGACCGACCTGGCCTGGCGGGCCCTCGACGCGGGCTGGATGATCGACTACCGGTCCGACATGGTGCTGTACCACCCGACCACCGCTCCCTCGCGGCACGCGGTCTACCACCGCATGGTCGCCCGCAACCGCGTCTGGCTGGCCCGCCGCAACCTCCCCGCGCCGCTCGTCCCGGTCTACCTCGGCGTGTGGCTGCTGCTCACCCTGCTGCGCCGTCCCTCCCGCAGCGCGCTGCGGGCCTGGTTCGGCGGATTCCGCGAAGGCTGGACCACCTCGTGCGGTCCCCGCCGGCCCATGAAGTGGCGTACGGTGTGGCGGCTGACCCGGCTGGGCCGGCCCCCCGTCATCTGACAAGCTCGTATCCGGCGATACCCGGGAGCCCCCGGGCCGTACCCGGCCCCGGCTCATGCCAGACCCCGGCACAGGCCGAGCATCTCGAAGACGAAAGTTTCCACTAGTGAGTGAGACAACGCACGACGCCACGGTCGCGGTGAGCGCGCCCGCGGCGCCCGACGAGGGCCTCACGGCGAAAGAACTCGCCGCCAGGCACGGGCTGACCGTGAGCGGCGCCCGGCCGTCCCTCATCGAGTACGTCCGTCAGCTGTGGGACCGGCGGCACTTCATCCTCGCCTTCTCCCGCGCGAAGCTGACCGCCCAGTACAGCCAGGCCAAGCTCGGCCAGCTGTGGCAGGTGGCCACGCCGCTGCTGAACGCGGCCGTGTACTTCTTCATCTTCGGCCTGCTGCTGGAGGCCGACCGGGGCATGTCCCGTGAGGTGTACATCCCGTTCCTGGTCACGGGCGTGTTCGTGTTCACCTTCACGCAGAGCTCCGTGATGGCGGGCGTGCGCGCGATCTCCGGCAACCTCGGCCTGGTCCGGGCCCTGCACTTCCCGCGGGCCTCGCTCCCGGTCTCCTTCGCGCTCCAGCAGCTCCAGCAGCTGCTGTTCTCGATGATCGTGCTGTTCGCCGTCACGATCGGCTTCGGCCACTACCCGGACCTGTCCTGGCTGCTGATCGTGCCGGTGCTGGTCCTGCAGTTCTGCTTCAACACCGGCCTCGCGCTGATCATGGCCCGGGCGGGCGCCAAGACCCCGGACCTCGCGCAGCTGATGCCGTTCGTGATGCGGACGTGGATGTACGCCTCCGGCGTGATGTTCTCCATCCCGATCTTCCTGGCGGACAAGCCGGCCTGGATCGCGAACGTCCTGCAGTGGAACCCGGCCGCGATCTACATGGACCTGATGCGCTTCGCCCTCATCGACGACTACGGCTCGGAGTTCCTCCCCGACCACGTCTGGGCGGCCGCGGGCGCCTGGGCCGTGCTCTTCGCCCTCGGCGGCTTCGTGTACTTCTGGAAGGCGGAGGAGAGGTACGGCCGTGGCTGAGCAGAAGCAGGACGCACGCATCCCCACCGTCGTCGCGGACGACCTGCACATCGTCTACCGCGTCAACGGCGCCAAGACCGGCAAGGGCAGTGCCACCGCCGCCCTCAGCCGCATCATCAAGCGGGGCGAGGAGCGAGGCGTACGCAAGGTGCACGCCGTGCGCGGCGTCTCCTTCGTGGCCTACCGCGGCGAGGCCATCGGCCTGATCGGCTCCAACGGCTCCGGCAAGTCGACCCTGCTGCGGGCCATCGCCGGTCTGCTGCCCGCCGAGCAGGGCAAGGTCTACACCGACGGCCAGCCCTCACTGCTCGGCGTCAACGCGGCCCTGATGAACGACCTCACCGGCGAGCGGAACGTCATATTGGGCGGGCTCGCCATGGGCATGTCCCGTGAGGAGATCAAGGAGCGCTACCAGGACATCGTCGACTTCTCCGGCATCAACGAGAAGGGCGACTTCATCACCCTGCCCATGCGCACCTACTCCTCGGGCATGGCGGCCCGGCTCCGCTTCTCCATCGCGGCGGCCAAGGACCACGACGTCCTGATGATCGACGAGGCCCTCGCCACCGGCGACCGGAAGTTCCAGAAGCGCTCCGAGGACCGCATCCGGGAGCTGCGCAAGGAAGCGGGCACGGTGTTTCTGGTCAGCCACAACAACAAGTCCATCCGCGACACCTGCAACCGCGTCCTGTGGCTGGAACGCGGCGAGCTGCGCATGGACGGCCCCACCGACGAGGTGCTCAAGGAGTACGAGAAGTTCACGGGCAAGTAGCCCGATTCGGCCAGGGCCCCGACGGAACTGCTCCGGCGGGGCCCCGCGTCTGCAAAGGAAACGTCAACTCCGGCCCATCTTGGGAATCTTGGGGCCAATCGGTGTGTTCTCGTGATGTGCGGTACACCCTGACGAACCGTGTCGCGTTGTACAACGTAAGCTGTACCGGTCCCGAAACACGGCAATCAGGGCAATAATGCGCGACACCGCCCGTCGGACCACCGTGCGGGCGGCTGGGCGGCGTGTCCGAAATAGTGTGTATTGGGTCGGCAGTGTAGAACGGGAGATGTGACGGCGATGGCTTCGGAAACTCCCCAGCTCCACGCAGCACGTGCCGTCCCCGCGCCGGGCAGCCGGCGGTGACGGGAACCGGCACGGCGCGCCCCCTCGATCCGGAGCGCGGCACGCTCGACAAGGCCGCCGGCGAGAACTTCCCGGTGGCCCCCTTCTTCCTGCCCCGGGCCTGGCGCACCGACCTCATGGCCGTCTACGGCTTCGCCCGTCTGGTCGACGACATCGGCGACGGCGACCTGGCCCCCGGCGGCGCCGACGCCCGCCTGCTCGGCGTCTCCCCCGAGGCGGCCGAGGACCGGCTGGTCCTGCTGGACGCCTTCGAGGCCGACCTGCGCCGGGTCTTCGAGGCGACCCCGCGCCACCCGCTGCTGCGCCGCCTCCAGCCGACCGTGCGCCGCTGCTCGCTGACCCCCGAGCCGTTCCTCGGCCTGATCGCCGCCAATCGCCAGGACCAGCTGGTCGGCCGCTACGAGACCTACGAGGACCTGCTCGCCTACTGCGAGCTGTCCGCCAACCCCGTCGGGCGCCTCGTCCTCGCCGTCACCGGCACCTCTACACCCGAGCGGATCCGCCGCTCCGACATGATCTGCACGGCCCTGCAGATCGTCGAGCACCTCCAGGACGTCGCCGAGGACCTCGCCCGCGACCGGGTCTACCTGCCCGCGGCCGACATGAAGCGTTTCCACGTCCAGGAAGCGGATCTCGCCACGAAATCCGCCGGAGCGTCGGTCCGTGCGCTGATTGCGTACGAAGCGCAAAGGGCCCGGGACCTCCTGAATGAAGGCGCCCCTCTGGTGGGTAGCGTCCACGGCAGGCTGAAACTGCTGCTCGCGGGGTTCGTGGCGGGGGGAAGGGCGGCCCTCCACGCGATCGCCGCCGCCGAATACGACGTACTTCCCGGCCCGCCCAAGCCCGGCAAGGTCCGGTTGCTGCGTGAGGTGGGCGTGACTCTGCGAGGAGAGGGGTGATCCGGACCGTGGAGTCGGAACCACACGCGTCCCCACCGGTACTCGCCGCCTACAGCTACTGCGAGGCCGTCACCGGGCGCCAGGCCCGCAACTTCGCCTACGGCATCCGGTTGCTGCCGACGCCCCAGCGCCGGGCCATGTCGGCGCTGTACGCGTTCTCGCGGCGGGTCGACGACATCGGCGACGGCGCGCTCGCCGACGACGTGAAGGTGGCCAGGCTGGAGGAGACCCGGGCGCTGCTCACCCGGATCCGCGAGGACGAGGTCGCCGAGGACGACACCGACCCGGTCGCCGTCGCCCTCGCGCATGCCGCCGGGGCCTTCCCGATCCCGCTCGGAGGACTGGACGAACTCATCGACGGCGTCCTGATGGACGTCCGCGGCGAGACGTACGAGACCTGGGACGATCTGAAGGTCTACTGCCGTTGTGTGGCAGGTGCGATCGGGCGTCTCTCCCTCGGCGTCTTCGGCACGGAACCCGGGGCGCGCGGCGTGGACCGCGCGCCGGAATATGCCGACACGCTCGGGCTCGCGCTCCAGCTCACCAACATCCTCAGAGACGTCCGCGAGGACGCCGTTGGCGGCCGGACCTATCTGCCCGCCGACGACCTCGCCAAGTTCGGCTGCTCGGCCGGCTTCAGCGGGCCGCGACCACCGGAGGGCTCCGACTTCGCGGGCCTCGTGCACTTCGAAGTGCGACGGGCCCGCGCCCTGTTCGCCGAGGGCTACCGGCTGCTCCCCATGCTCGACCGGCGCAGCGGCGCCTGTGTCGCCGCCATGGCCGGCATCTACCGCCGCCTCCTCGACCGCATCGAACGCGACCCGGAGGCCGTGCTGCGCGGCCGGGTTTCCCTGCCCGGCCGGGAGAAGGCGTACGTCGCCGTGCGCGGCCTGTCCGGCCTGGACGCCCGGCACGTGACCCGGCGGACCGTCAGGAGGCGTGCGTGAACGGCACAGAGGCCGCCATCGGCGGTGCGGCCCGGGAGGCCGGGCGCGGGTGCGACGCGCCTCCCGGCCGAACCGTCGGAGACAACCGGCGGGCAACCCTCCGGTGCGGGGCCGCGTCCCTGACGGAGACGGCCGGTCGTGCACCGTTCGAGCAGCACGCTCCGGCCATGGGGGAGGGTGCGCGATGACCCACGGCACACGGTCCGGGGGACCGGCGGCACAGCCGCGGCACGCCGTCGTGGCCGGCGGCGGGCTCGCCGGCGTCACCACCGCGCTCGCGCTCGCCGACGCCGGGGTGCGCGTCACCCTGCTGGAGGGCAGGCCGAGACTGGGCGGCCTGGCCTTCTCCTTCCGGCGCGGCGATCTCACCGTCGACAACGGCCAGCACGTGTACCTGCGTTGCTGCACCGCTTACCGCTGGTTCCTCGACCGCATCGAGGGCGCGGCGCTCGCCCCGCTCCAGGACCGGCTCGACGTACCCGTCCTGGACCTCGCCCGGCCCGAGGGACGCCGGCTGGGCAGGCTCCGGCGCGACGCCCTGCCCGTGCCGCTGCACCTGGGGCGCAGCCTCGCCGCCTATCCGCACCTCTCGCTCGCCGACCGGGCCAGGGTCGGCCGGGCCGCGCTCGCGCTCCAGAAACTCGACCTCGCCGACCCCGCGCTGGACACCCAGGACTTCGGCAGCTGGCTCGCCGCGCACGGCCAGTCGGCACGCGCCATCGAGGCCCTGTGGGACCTGGTCGGGGTCGCCACGCTCAACGCGGTCGCGGGCGACGCCTCCCTGGCGCTCGCCGCGATGGTGTTCAAGACCGGTCTGCTGTCCGACCCCGGCGCCGCCGACATCGGCTGGGCGCGCGTCCCGCTGGGCGAGCTGCACGACCGGCTGGCCCGCAAGGCGCTCGACTCCGCGGGCGTACGCACCGAGCTCCGCACCCGCGTCACCTCCGTCTCCCCGGACGGGGACGGGCAGTGGACCGTCGAGGTACCCGGCGAGACGCTCCGGGCCGACGCCGTGGTCCTCGCCGTACCGCAGCGCGAGGCGCACGATCTGCTGCCCGCGGGCGCCCTCGACGCGCCCGAACGGCTCCTGGAGATCGGTACCGCGCCCATCCTCAACGTCCATGTGGTGTACGACCGGAAGGTCCTCGGCCGGCCGTTCTTCACCGCCCTCGGCAGCCCCGTGCAGTGGGTCTTCGACCGGACCGAGGCGTCCGGGCTGCGCGAGGGGCAGTACCTCGCGGTGTCCCAGTCGGCGGCGCAGGGCGAGATCGACGCGCCCGTCGCGGTGCTGCGCGAGCGGTACCTGCCCGAGCTGGAGCGGCTGCTGCCGCCGGCCCGCGGCGCCGCGGTGAGGGACTTCTTCGTCACCCGGGAGCGCACCGCGACGTTCGCTCCCACCCCCGGCGTCGGGCGCCTCAGGCCCGGCGCCCGCACCAAGGCATCCGGCCTGTACCTGGCCGGAGCGTGGACCGCCACCGGGTGGCCCGCGACCATGGAGAGTGCGGTCCGCAGTGGTGTGAGCGCGGCGGACGCCGTGCTGGGCGCCCTGGGCCGGCCCCGTCCGCAAGCCCTCTTCGAGTTCGAGGAGGCGGCATGATGCCGGCCCAGGCCGGCGCGGCAGGCGGCCCCCGCACCCCCGGTACCGCAACAAGAGGAGAGACTGTGCCCACTGTGCCCCCGGCCTCTAGGACTGCCGAGGCGGTGGACGTGACCGCGCTGCTGGAGCGCGGCCGGACCCTGGCCACTCCGGTACTGCGGGCGGCCGTCGACCGCCTGGCACCTCCCATGGACACTGTTGCCGCCTACCACTTCGGCTGGATCGACGCCCAGGGCAGGCCCGCCGAGGGCGACGGCGGCAAGGCCGTGCGCCCCGCCCTCGCGGTGCTGTCCGCCGAGGTCATGTCCGCCACCCCCGAGACCGGCATCCCCGGCGCCGTCGCCGTGGAGCTCGTCCACAACTTCTCCCTCCTCCACGACGACCTCATGGACGGCGACGAGCAGCGCCGTCACCGCGACACGGTCTGGAAGGTGCACGGCCCCGCCCAGGCCATCCTGGTCGGCGACGCCCTGTTCGCCCTCGCCAACGAGGTCCTCCTCGAACTCGGCACCGTCGAGGCCGGCCGCGCCACCCGCCGACTGACCACCGCCACCCGTGCGCTGATCGACGGCCAGGCCCAGGACATCTCCTACGAGCACCGCGACCGCGTCAGCGTCGAGGAGTGCCTGGAGATGGAGGGCAACAAGACCGGCGCCCTGCTCGCCTGCGCCAGCTCCATCGGCGCGGTCCTCGGCGGCGCCGACGACCACACCGCCGACACCCTGGAGAAGTACGGCTACCACCTGGGCCTCGCCTTCCAGGCCGTCGACGACCTCCTCGGCATCTGGGGCGACCCGGTCTCCACCGGCAAGCAGACCTGGAGCGATCTGCGCCAGCGCAAGAAGTCCCTGCCGGTCGTGGCCGCCCTCGCGGCGGGCGGCTCCGCCTCGGAGCGGCTCGGCGAGATCCTCGCCGCCGACGCCAAGGCCCACGACTTCGAGAACTTCTCCGAGGAGGAGTTCGCGGCCCGCGCCGCCCTCATCGAGGAGGCCGGCGGCCGCGAATGGACCGCCGACGAGGCACGCCGTCAGCACACCATCGCCATCGAAGCCCTCGACGCCGTCGACATGCCCGACCGGGTGCGGGACCGGTTCACGGCCCTCGCGGACTTCGTCGTCGTACGAAAGAGATGATCACTATCGGCCGAATAGCCCTCGCGTAGTCGCCGGCCGGTGCCGTGATTCATCACCGAGCACCGGCCGACGGCGGACCCACAGCAGATGCACGCCATGCAGGACTGCACGAAGGGGAAGCCATGACAGCGACGACCGACGGAAGCACCGGGGCCCTGCCACCCCGCGCCGCCGCGGCCAGCGACACCGACACGCACATCCCCGGGGCGGCCGGGGTACCGGAAGCCGCCGCACGCGCCGCCCGGCGTGCCACCGACTTCCTGCTCTCCCTCCAGGACGCCGAGGGCTGGTGGAAGGGCGACCTCGAGACCAACGTCACGATGGACGCCGAGGACCTGCTGCTCCGTCAGTTCCTCGGTATCCGCGACGAGAAGACCACGCAGGCCGCCGCCCTCTTCATCCGCGGCGAGCAGAACGCGGACGGCACCTGGGCCACCTTCTACGGCGGGCCGAGTGAACTGTCCGCCACCATCGAGGCGTACGTCGCCCTCCGCCTGGCCGGTGACGCCCCCGACGCCCCGCACATGGCGAAGGCCTCCGCCTGGATCCGCGCGCAGGGCGGCATCGCCGCCGCCCGGGTCTTCACCCGGATCTGGCTGGCCCTGTTCGGCTGGTGGAAGTGGGAGGACCTGCCCGAACTCCCGCCGGAGCTCGTCTTCTTCCCGAAGTGGGTGCCGCTCAACATCTACGACTTCGGCTGCTGGGCGCGGCAGACCATCGTCCCGCTGACGATCGTCTCCGCGAAGCGGCCGGTACGCCCCGCACCCTTCCCGCTCGACGAGCTGCACACCGACCCGGACCTTCCCAACCCGCCGAGGCCCCTGGCTTCGCCGTTCAGTTGGGACGGGGCGTTCCAGCGGATGGACAAGGGCCTGCACGCCCTGCGGAAGGTCGCCCCGCGCAGACTGCGCAGAGCCGCCATGAACAGCGCCGCCCGCTGGATCATCGAGCGGCAGGAGAACGACGGCTGCTGGGGCGGCATCCAGCCCCCGGCCGTGTACTCGGTCATCGCCCTGCACCTGCTCGGCTACGACCTCGAACACCCCGTGATGCGCGAGGGGCTGGCGTCCCTGGACCGGTTCGCCGTGTGGCGCGAGGACGGGGCCCGGATGATCGAGGCCTGCCAGTCACCCGTGTGGGACACCTGCCTGGCCGCCATCGCCCTCGTCGACGCCGGACTGCCCCCCGACCACCCGCAGTTGGTGAAGGCGGCCGACTGGATGCTGGGCGAGGAGATCGTCCGGCCCGGTGACTGGTCCGTGAAGCGGCCCGGACTGCCGCCCGGGGGCTGGGCGTTCGAGTTCCACAACGACAACTACCCCGACATCGACGACACCGCGGAGGTGATCCTCGCGCTGCGCCGGATCGCCCACCACGACCCGGAGCGCCTCGACCGGGCCATCGTCCGCGGCATGCGCTGGACGCTCGGCATGCAGTCGAAGAACGGCGCGTGGGCGGCCTTCGACGTCGACAACACCAGCCCCTTCCCCAACCGGCTGCCGTTCTGCGACTTCGGCGAGGTCATCGACCCGCCTTCCGCGGACGTCACCGCGCACGTCGTGGAGATGCTCGCCGTCGAGGGTCTCGCCCACGACCCGCGCACCCGGCGCGGCATCGAGTGGCTGCTGGCCGAGCAGGAACCGGACGGCTCGTGGTTCGGGCGCTGGGGCGTCAACTACGTCTACGGCACGGGGTCCGTCGTCCCCGCCCTGACCGCGGCCGGTCTTCCCGCCGCGCACCCGGCGATCCGGCGGGCCGTCGCCTGGCTGGAGTCGGTCCAGAACGACGACGGCGGCTGGGGCGAGGACCTGCGCTCCTACAAGGACGCCCGGCAGTGGAGCGGCCGGGGCGCCTCGACCGCCTCGCAGACGGCCTGGGCACTGATGGCCCTGCTCGCGGCGGGGGAGCGTGACTCCAAGGCCGTCGAACGCGGAGTCGAGTGGCTCGCCGCCACCCAGCGGGAGGACGGCTCCTGGGACGAGCCGTACTTCACGGGGACGGGCTTCCCGTGGGACTTCTCGATCAACTACCACCTCTACCGGCAGGTGTTCCCGCTCACGGCACTCGGCCGGTACGTCCACGGGGAGCCCTTCGCCGACCGGCTCAAGGGGAGCTGATGAGCGCGCAGCCCGCCCCGGTCCCGCTGCTGATCGCCTGCGCGCTCGGCATCGAGCAGTTCGCCCTGCGCGCGGGCGGCCGGGGCGGGGCCGGCGGGCCGGTCACGGTGCTGCGGACGGGCATGGGGCCGGTGGCCGCCGAGCGGGCCGTCACCCGCATGCTGGCCGACCCGGCCCTGCGCGACGCCGCCGTCCTGGCCACCGGCTTCTGCGCGGGGCTCGCGCCGGGCATGCACCCCGGTGATCTGGTCGTCGCCGAGGAGACCCGCGACGCGCGCGGCACGACGCCCTGCGTCGGGACCGAGCTGCTGGTGAAGGAGCTGGCCCGCGCCCTGCCCGGCCGGACCGTGCACACCGGGCCGCTCACCGGCTCCGACCACGTCGTGCGCGGCCCCGAACGGTCCGCGCTGCGCGCGACCGGCTCGATCGCGGTCGACATGGAGTCCGCCGTCACGCTCCTGAGCGCCGTGCGTGCGGGCGAGCGCCCGGTTGCGGCCGTCCGGGTGGTCGTGGACGCTCCTGAACATGAACTCGTCCGGATCGGCACGGTGCGCGGTGGAATATCAGCTTTCCGTGTCCTTCGCTCCGTCCTTCCCGCTTTCTTCGAATGGCACCGTTCCTTGCTGCTCCCCAGGAGGTGAGCCAGATGGCCATGCCGCTCCGACAGTCCATCAAGGTCGCTACATACTTGGCTGAACAGAAGATCCGCCGGCGGGACAAGTTCCCGCTGATCGTCGAACTGGAGCCGCTGTTCGCCTGCAACCTCAAATGCGAGGGGTGCGGCAAGATCCAGCATCCGGCCGGGGTGCTCAAGCAGCGGATGCCCGTCGCCCAGGCCGTGGGGGCGGTCATGGAGTCCGGCGCCCCGATGGTGTCCATCGCCGGTGGCGAGCCGCTGATGCACCCGCAGATCGACGAGATCGTGCGCCAGCTGGTGGCCAAGCGGAAGTACGTCTTCCTCTGCACCAACGCGATGCTGCTGCGCAAGAAGATGGACACGTTCACGCCGTCGCCCTACTTCGCCTTCGCGGTGCACATCGACGGCCTGCGCGAGCGGCACGACGAGTCGGTCGCCAAGGAGGGCGTGTTCGACGAGGCCGTGGAGGCGATCAAGGAGGCCAAGCGGCGCGGCTTCCGGGTCACCACCAACTCGACCTTCTTCAACACCGACACCCCGCAGACCATCATCGAGGTGCTGAACTTCCTCAACGACGACCTCCAGGTCGACGAGATGATGATCTCGCCCGCCTACGCCTACGAGAAGGCTCCCGACCAGGAGCACTTCCTCGGCGTGGAGCAGACCCGCGAGCTGTTCAAGAAGGCCTTCTCCGGCGGCAACCGGCGGCGCTGGCGGCTCAACCACTCCCCGCTCTTCCTGGACTTCCTGGAGGGCAAGGTCGACTTCCCGTGCACGGCGTGGGCGATCCCGAACTACTCGCTCTTCGGCTGGCAGCGCCCCTGTTACCTGATGAGCGACGGGTACGTGCCGACGTACCGCGAGCTGGTCGAGGACACCGATTGGGACAAGTACGGCCGCGGCAAGGACCCGCGCTGCGCCAACTGCATGGCGCACTGCGGCTACGAGCCCACCGCCGTCCTCGCCACCATGGGATCGCTGAAGGAGTCGCTGCGCGCCATGCGCGAGACGGTCTCCGGGAACCGGGAGTGAGGCCGTGACCGCCATTGAGCTGGGCGTCCCCGAGGTGCCGCTCCGGCCGATCGCCGAGCGGCGCGTCTCGCGCCGGATCCAGGTCGGTCCGGTGGCGGTCGGGGGCGGGGCCCCGGTGTCCGTGCAGTCGATGACGACGACCCGCACGTCGGACGTCGGTGCCACGCTGCAGCAGATCGCGGAGCTGACCGCGTCCGGCTGCCAGATCGTCCGGGTCGCCTGCCCCACGCAGGACGACGCGGACGCGCTCGCGACCATCGCCCGCAAATCACAGATCCCCGTGATCGCGGACATCCACTTCCAGCCGAAGTACGTGTTCGCGGCCATCGAGGCGGGCTGCGCGGCCGTCCGCGTCAACCCCGGCAACATCAAGCAGTTCGACGACCGGATCAAGGAGATCGCCCAGGCGGCGCAGGACCACGGCACGCCGATCCGCATCGGCGTCAACGCCGGGTCGCTGGACCGGCGCCTGCTCCAGAAGTACGGCAGGGCCACCCCGGAGGCGCTCGTGGAGAGCGCCCTGTGGGAGGCGTCCCTGTTCGAGGAGCACGGCTTCCGGGACATCAAGATCTCCGTCAAGCACAACGACCCGGTCGTGATGATCGAGGCGTACAGCCAGTTGGCCGAACAGTGCGACTACCCGCTGCACCTGGGCGTCACGGAGGCGGGCCCGGCCTTCCAGGGCACGATCAAGTCGGCGGTGGCGTTCGGGGCGCTGCTGTCGCGGGGCATCGGCGACACGATCCGGGTGTCGCTGTCCGCGCCGCCGGCCGAGGAGGTCAAGGTCGGCATCCAGATCCTCCAGTCCCTGGGGCTCAAGGAGCGGCGGCTGGAGATCGTGTCGTGCCCGTCCTGCGGGCGCGCACAGGTCGACGTGTACAAGCTGGCCGAGGAGGTCACGGCCGGGCTCGACGGCATGGAGGTGCCGCTGCGGGTCGCCGTCATGGGGTGTGTGGTCAACGGGCCCGGCGAGGCACGGGAGGCCGATCTCGGAGTGGCCTCCGGCAACGGCAAGGGGCAGATCTTCGTCAAGGGCGAGGTCATCAAGACCGTCCCCGAGTCCAAGATCGTCGAGACGCTGATCGAAGAGGCGATGAAGATCGCCGAGCAGATGGAGCAGGACGGCGTGGGGTCGGGGGAGCCGGCCGTCACCGTGAGCTGAGCAGCACGGAATGCGAAGGGGGCCCGAGCGTGACGATTCTGGAGAGCATCCGGGGACCACACGACCTGAAGGCGCTGTCCGAGGCGGAAGTAGGGGAACTGGCGGAGGAGATCCGGGAGTTCCTGGTGCACGCGGTCGCCAGGACCGGCGGCCATCTGGGACCCAACCTGGGCGTGGTGGAGCTGACCATCGCCCTGCACCGGGTCTTCGAGTCGCCGGTCGACCGCATCCTGTGGGACACCGGCCACCAGAGCTACGTCCACAAACTGCTGACCGGCCGCCAGGACTTCTCCAAGCTGCGCGGCAAGGGCGGCCTGTCCGGCTACCCCTCGCGCGAGGAGTCCGAGCACGACGTCATCGAGAACAGCCACGCCTCCACCGCCCTCGGCTGGGCCGACGGGCTCGCCAAGGCCCGCCGGGTGCAGGGTGAGAGGGGCCATGTCGTCGCGGTCATCGGCGACGGGGCGCTCACCGGCGGCATGGCCTGGGAGGCCCTGAACAACATCGCGGCCGCCAAGGACCGGCCGCTGATCATCGTCGTCAACGACAACGAACGCTCCTACGCCCCGACCATCGGCGGCCTCGCCAACCACCTCGCCACGCTGCGCACGACGGACGGCTACGAACGGGTCCTCGCCTGGGGCAAGGACGTCCTCCAGGGCACACCTCTGGTCGGCAACACCCTCTACGAGGCCCTGCACGGCGCCAAGAAGGGCTTCAAGGACGCGTTCGCGCCGCAGGGCCTCTTCGAGGACCTCGGTCTGAAGTACGTCGGCCCGATCGACGGGCACGACACCCGGGCCGTGGAGTCCGCGCTGCGGCGCGCGAAACGCTTCCACGGGCCGGTGCTGGTCCACTGCCTCACGGAGAAGGGCCGCGGCTACGAGCCCGCCCTCGCCCACGAGGAGGACCACTTCCACACCGTCGGCGTCATGGACCCGCTGACCTGCGCACCGCTCTCCCCGTCGGGCGGACCCTCGTGGACCTCGGTGTTCGGTGAGGAGATCGTCCGGATCGGAGAGGAGCGCCAGGACGTGGTGGCGATAACCGCCGCCATGCTGCACCCCGTGGGTCTGGGCGCCTTCGCCGAGCGCTTCCCGGACCGGGTGTGGGACGTCGGCATCGCCGAGCAGCACGCGGCCGTGTCCGCAGCGGGCCTCGCGACGGGCGGCCTGCACCCGGTCGTCGCCGTCTACGCCACCTTCCTCAACCGCGCCTTCGACCAGCTGCTCATGGACGTGGCCCTGCACCGCTGCGGGGTCACCTTCGTCCTGGACCGGGCCGGGGTCACCGGCGTCGACGGGGCCTCCCACAACGGCATGTGGGACATGTCCGTCCTCCAGGTCGTGCCCGGGCTCAGGATCGCCGCGCCACGGGACGCCGACCAGCTGCGCGCCCAGCTGCGGGAGGCGGTCGCCGTGGACGACGCGCCGACGCTGGTGCGGTTCCCGAAGGAGTCCGTCGGCCCGTCGATCCCGGCCGTGGACCGGGTGGGAGGGCTGGACGTGCTGCACCGTTCCTCCGACCCGCAGGTGCTCCTGGTGGCCGTCGGCGTGATGGCACCGGTCTGCCTCCAGGCCGCCGAACTGCTCGAAGCGCGCGGCATCGGCTGCACCGTCGTCGACCCGCGCTGGGTCAAGCCCGTCGACCCGGCGCTGCCGGGGCTCGCCGCCGAGCACCGCCTGGTGGCCGTCGTCGAGGACAACAGCCGCGCGGCGGGGGTCGGTTCGGCCGTGGCGCTGGCCCTGGGCGACGCCGACGTCGACGTGCCGGTACGGCGGTTCGGCATCCCCGAGCAGTTCCTCGCACACGCCAAGCGCGGCGAGGTGCTCGCCGACATCGGCCTGACACCCGTCGAGGTCGCCGGACGGATCGGCGCGAGCCTGGCCGTCAAGGAAGAGCCGTCCAAGGAGCCACAGGAATGACAACCGCCGAGTCCGCGTCGGAGTCGTCGCAGGCCGGGGAGTTCGACCTCGGCAAGCTGCTGGCCGAGCGCGGAGCCGAGCGCTACGAACTGCACACCCGGTACCTCAACCACCAGCTCCCGCGCATGCTGCACACCATCGGCTTCGACAAGGTCTACGAGCGCGCCGAGGGCGCCTACTTCTGGGACGCGGACGGCAACGACTACCTGGACATGCTCGCCGGGTTCGGGGTGATGGGGCTGGGCCGCCACCATCCCGTGGTGCGCAAGGCGCTGCACGACGTGGTGGACGCCGGCCTGGCCGACCTCACCCGCTTCGACTGCCAGCCGCTGCCCGGTCTGCTGGCCGAGAAGCTGCTCGCGCACAGTCCGCACCTGGACCGGGTGTTCTTCGGCAACAGCGGCACCGAGGCCGTCGAGGGCGCCCTGAAGTTCGCCCGGTTCGTCACCGGCAGGCCCAGGATCCTGTACTGCGCGCACGCCTTCCACGGCCTGACCACCGGCTCCCTCTCGGTGAACGGTGAATCCGGCTTCCGCGACGGCTTCGCCCCGCTGCTGCCCGACACGGCCGTACCGCTCGGCGACCTCGACGCGCTGGAGAGGGAGCTGCGGAAGGGCGATGTCGCCGCCCTGATCGTCGAACCGATCCAGGGCAAGGGAGTGCTGGAAGGGCCGCCCGGCTGGCTGCGGGCCGCGCAGGAGCTGCTGCACCGGCACAAGGCCCTGCTCATCGCCGACGAGGTGCAGACGGGCCTCGGCCGGACCGGCGACTTCTACGCCTATCAGCACGAGCTTGGCGTGGAACCGGACCTGGTGTGCGTGGCCAAGGCGCTCTCCGGCGGCTATGTACCGGTGGGGGCCACGATCGGCAAGGACTGGATCTTCAAGAAGGTCTACTCGTCCATGGACCGGGTGCTGGTCCATTCGGCGAGCTTCGGATCCAATGCGCAGGCCATGGCGGCGGGCCTCGCGGTGCTGTCGGTGATGGAGAACGAGCAGATCGTCGCGAACGTCCGGGCCACCGGGGAGCGGCTCAGCTCCCGGCTCGCCGCGCTCACGGACAAGTACGAGATGCTCGCCGAGGTCCGCGGCCGGGGCCTGATGATCGGCATCGAGTTCGGACGGCCGAAGTCGCTGAAGCTGCGCAGCCGCTGGGCCATGCTCCAGGCCGCGCGCAAGGGGCTCTTCGCGCAGATGGTCGTCGTGCCGCTGCTCCAGCGGCACCGGATCCTCACCCAGGTCTCCGGCGACCACATGGAGGTGATCAAGCTGATCCCGCCGCTGATCATCGGCGAGCGGGAGGTGGACCGGTTCGTCGACGCCTTCACGGCCGTGATGGACGACGCGCACAACGGCGGGCTGGTGTGGGACTTCGGGAAGACCCTGGTCAAGCAGGCAGTGGCCAACCGATAGGCAGGGATTTTGCCTGTGAGGCAAGAAATTTGCCGCTGAGGCAACGCTCCGGCTGAATGGAGGCATGAGCTCCTCCGAGACCGAGCGGCCCTCCGGGGCCGACTCGTCGGCCGACCCCGCGCCCGGTGCGCTGCCCGCCGTCGCGCCCCAGCTGCGAGCCCTGCGGCGCCAGGCCTCCCTCACCCTGGAGACCGCGGCCCGCGCCGCCGGGCTGTCGCCCGCACACCTCTCGCGGCTGGAGACCGGGCAGCGCCAGCCCTCGCTGCCGATGCTGCTCGCGCTCGCCCGCGTCTACGGTACGACGGTTTCCGAACTGCTCGGCGAGACGGTCGCCGAGCGGGACTCCGTGATCCGCGCGGCGGACATGGAACCCACCGCGGCCGGCGGCTGGACCTACTGGCAGGCCGGCGCCCCCGGCCGCGGGATGCAGGCCCTGCGCGTCCACGTCCCCCACGGCTCCCAGGGCGACATCGTGCGCGTCCACCCCGGCGAGGAATGGCTCCACGTGCTGCGCGGCCGGCTGCGGCTGCGGCTCGGGGACACCACGCACCGGCTGGCGGCCGGCGACAGCGCCCACTTCGACTCGCTCACCCCGCACCGGATCGCCGCCGAGGACCACGACGGCGTCGAGCTGCTCTTCGTCCACACCCTGTTGCAGAGCCCCACGGCCGCCCTGTGCCTGGGCCCCACCCCTGGAGACCTGTCGTGAAGGACATGGAGGAGAAGTTCCCCCGCGCCCTGTGGGTGAGGCTGTTCGTCTACCTCATCGCGGGTCACATCTTCGCCGCGTTCATCTACCTGCTGTTCGAGGTCGGGGCGAAGTAGCGCCCGCCCGGGCGCCTCAGTCGACGAGCCGCTCGCGCAGCCGCGCCCGGGTCTCCGGGGCGAGCTTGAGCCCCTCCTCCAGGTAGGTGTCGACGCCGCCCCAGGTCTCCTCGATGGTGTCGAAGGCCGCCGTCAGGTACTCGGCGCGCGCGTCGAAGAGGGGGCTGAGCAGCTCCATGACCTCGGGGGAGTAGGCCGAGGCGGCGGAGCTGCTGCGGTGCACCTTGTAGCGGCGGTGCTTGGCGTTCGACTTCAGGTAGTCGTCGACGATCGCCTCGCGCTCGACACCCACCGCGAGCAGCGTCACCGCGACGGACAGACCCGCGCGGTCCTTGCCCGCGGCGCAGTGCATCAGCGCGGGGACGCTGTCCTGTGCGAGCGCGTGCAGCACCCGGGAGTGCTCGTCCGTGCGGTGCTTGATGATCGTGCGGTATGAGGCGATCATGCGGCCCGCGCCCTTGCCGTCCGAGAGGATCTCGCGCAGCTGGTCCAGATCGCCGTCGCGGACCATCTTCCAGAACTCGGCGCCGTCGGCGGGGTCGCTCAGCGGCAGGTTCACATTGCGCACGCCCGGCAGCGCGACGTCCGGCCCTTCGAGCTTCTGGTCGGCCGCGTTGCGGAAGTCGAAGATCGTGTGCAGGCCCAGCGTGGTCAGGAAGGCGGCGTCCTCCCCGGTCGCGTGGGCGAGGTGGCCGCTGCGGAACAGCACACCCTGGCGCACCCGCCGTCCGTCCACGGTCGGAAGTCCGCCCACATCACGGAAGTTGCGCACTCCGGCCAGCTCGGGCTCGGTCGACGGGACCTGCTGTGTCACGAGGGCTCCTCCCCTTCGGCGCCGCCGACGCGGCTCGTCGCCGGGCGTCACTCGACGATACGACATGCCTGCCTGGGGCAATGAGTTGTCCACAGGCGTTGCCCGGAGCCCCCGTGGCCCTTGATGATGTTGCCGCCTGGTCGCACCTGGTCGGGCTTGTTCGAATCTGTGAGGGCATGATGCTGGAGATCTCCGAAGACGGTCGTACGTGGGTGCTCTCCGGGCCGGCCAGCAGCTACGCCGTCCATGTCACCGACCGGGACGAGCTGCTGCACCTGCACTGGGGCCCCCGGCTCGGCCTCGCCGACGCCGAGGCCCTCGCCGTCCGGCCGCTGCCCGGCTACTGGCCCTTCGAGTCACCGCTCGACGGACGCGAGGAGTACCCGGTCGAGGGCGGTCCCCGTTTCGTGCGCCCCGCCCTGTCCGTGCGCACGGCCGGGCGGCGCGGCACCGAGTGGGCCTACGAGGGACACGACACGGAGGGCGACGAGCTGCGGCTGCGATTCCGTGACGGCGACCTGACCGTCACGCTGCACTACCGGATGCGTTCCTCGTCGGACGTCGTCGAGCGCTGGGTGACCGTGGACAACCGGGGGCCGGCCGTCGAACTTCTGCGGGCCGACTCCGCGACCTGGACCCTGCCCGACCGCGACGCCTGGCGGCTGTCCCAGCTGCACGGCCGCTGGGGAGCCGAGTCCCGCCTGACGCGCTCCGCCCTCACCCACGGCGAGAAGGTCATCGGCAGCCGCCGCGGCCACACCTCCCACCAGCACCTGCCGTGGGTCGCCCTGGACACCGACGCCACCGAGGAGCGCGGCGAGGTCTACGGCTGCGCCCTGGGCTGGTCCGGGTCCTGGCGCATCGCCGTGGCCCAGCTCCCGGACGCGCGCGTGCAGATCACCGGCGGTGCCGGCCACGACGACTCGGGGCTGCTGACGCTGGGCACGGGGGAGTCGTACACGACCCCGGTCTTCGCCGGGCTCTGGAGCGACGGCGGCTTCGGCGGGGCGAGCCGCGCCTGGCACGCCTATCAGCGGGCGCATGTGATCCCGGACGCCGGCCGGGACCGGCCGGTGCTGTTCAACTCCTGGGAGGCCACCGAGTTCGACATCTCCGAGGAGCAGCAGCGGGCGCTCGCCGGGCGGGCCGCCGCCATGGGCGTAGAGCTGTTCGTGGTCGACGACGGCTGGTTCGGGGCGCGCACCAGCGACCGGGCCGGGCTCGGCGACTGGACCCCGAACCCCGACCGCTTCCCGGGCGGGCTGAAGCCCCTCGCCGACCACGTGCACGGCCTCGGCATGCAGTTCGGGATCTGGGTCGAGCCCGAGATGGTCAACCCGGACAGCGACCTGTACCGCGCGCACCCCGACTGGGTGCAGTACCAACCGGGACGAAAGCGGACGGAGTTCCGCAATCAGCTCGTACTCAATCTCGCCCGCGAGGACGTCCGGGAGTACCTCTGGGAGCGGCTCCACGGGCTTCTCGCCGGCGCTCCCGTCGACTACGTCAAGTGGGACTTCAACCGCTGCTTCACCGACGCCGGCTGGCCGGACGACCCCTACCCGCAGCGGCTGTGGGTCGACCACGTGCACGGCCTGTACGCCCTGCTGGACCGGTTGCGGGCCGCCCATCCCGGCGTGGCCTTCGAGTCCTGCTCGGGTGGCGGCGGGCGGATCGACCTCGGTGTGCTGAGCCGCACGGACCAGGTGTGGACCTCCGACAACACCGACCCGCTCGACCGGCTCGCCATCCAGCACGGCTTCAGCCAGATCCATCCGGCCCGGGTCATGGCCGCCTGGGTCACCGACAGTCCGAACGTCATGCTCAACCAGCGGGCCAGCTCCTTGCGGTTCCGCTTCGTCAGCGCCATGGCCGGGGTGCTGGGGGTCGGCGGCGACCTCACGCGGTGGACGGAGGAGGAGCTCGCCGAGGCGCGGGAGTGGGTGGGGCTCTACAAGGAGATCCGGCCCGTGGTGCAACGCGGCGACCAGTACCGGCTGCGTCCCCCGGGGGGCGGACTGAGCGCCGTGCAGTACGTCCTCGGCGACGAGACCGTCGTCCTCGCCTGGCTCCAGGCGCAGCGCTACGGCGAGCCCGTACCGGCCCTCCGGCTGCGTGCCCTCGACCCGGCCGCATCGTACGAATGCCTCGAAACAGGCGAAATTCACCGGGGGGCGGTGCTGCTTCACCACGGACTGCGGGTCGGTCTGCGGGGGGATCTGGACGCGACGGTCGTCCGCCTTAAGCGGAAGTAGCCGTTCTGTCCGAATAGGCCGCTAAAGGCGCTTAGGGATAACGTGCCCCGATCGTAAAGGAGATGAGGTCGGGGTGCGTGACCATCGTCATATTCGTGACGATGTGCTGTTGCCATGTTCACGTAATTCTGGCGTTATTCAGGGCGGTTGGGGAAAGCAGGAGATCGGTAATCCACGCTCGGTGACCGCAGATGTGGCGACGCGTCAAGAGAAACACCGTCACGGGCAACCGCAAGCTTGTCCGTTTGCGTCCTGGTCGCTTACGTTCCACACCAATCCGGACGGACGCCTAATCCTGCCGCCGACCGGAGCCCGCACACACTGACCCGACGTACGGCAGGAGCGGGGGACCCACAGGTAAGACGCCTGTTCCGGTTCCCGGAACGGCTTGGGGTTAAGCCGCGCCCCGGCGCGGCCGGGCATCTCCAGCTCGCACCCGACAGCTCACCTCGCAGGCGACGGAGAGGAATTCGCCATGCCCGCGAAGGGTAAGCACCGCCGTCCCAAGACCCAGCGTTTCACCCGCTCCATCGCCGTCGCCGGAACCGGCGGAGCCGCTCTCGCGCTGCCGCTCATGGGAGCCGCCGGCGCCCACGCCGCCACCCCGCAGTCGGCACCGGAAAAGGCGGTCCAGTCCGCTCCGGCGGCCGAGAAGAAGGCCGCCGAAAAGGCCACCGGTGCTCGCACCTACACCGTGGAGGCCGGCGACTGTCTCGCGAAGATCGCCGACGACCAGAACGTCAGCGGCGGCTGGAAGAAGCTCTACGCGGACAACCGCGCCGCCGTCGGCTCCGACCCGTCGCTGATCCACCCGGGCCTGAAGCTGTCGATCGGCAAGCAGGCCGCGGGCGCGCCGAAGTCCTCGGCCCCGTCCGCGCCGAAGGCCTCCGCCCCGAAGCCCTCGGCCGCGAAGCCGTCCGCCGCCGAGTCGGCCCCGAAGGCGGAGACCGCCGCGAAGCCGGCCGCCGCCAAGCCCGCCGCCGAGGGCAACGCCAGTGGGTACGCCCTCCCGGTGGACGGGGCCACCGTCGGCACCCCGTACCGCATGTCCGGCAGCATGTGGTCCAGCGGCTACCACACCGGTGTCGACTTCGTCGTCCCGACCGGCACCTCCCTCAAGGCCGTCGGCGCGGGCACGGTCGTCTCCGCCGGCTGGGGCGGCGCGTACGGCAACCAGGTCGTCATCAAGCTGAACGACGGCCATTACGCCCAGTACGCCCACTTGTCCCAGCTCTCCGTCTCGGCCGGCCAGACCGTGACCGCCGGGCAGCAGGTCGGCCTGTCGGGCGCCACCGGCAACGTGACCGGACCGCACCTGCACTTCGAGATCCGCACGACGCCGGACTACGGCTCGGACGTGGACCCGGTCGCCTTCCTGCGCTCGCACGGCGTCTCCGTCGGCTGACCGACCGCACGACCACCTGCCTGACACGCGGCCGAAGGCCGGACCCCGATCCCCGGGTCCGGCCTTCGGTGTGCGCGCATGCCGTCGGCCGCGTCAAGGGATCGACAGGCGGCGGCCGTTGGGACAGAGTGATCCCGTCCGGAGTGCAAGCGCTTTCCAGAGCCTTCCCGGCGGATCCCGAGGAGCTGTGTCCCGTGCCGACCACCCGCAGAGCGTTCGGAGCCCTGGCCGCCGGAGCCGCCCTGGCGGCCCTCACCCCCACGGCCACCGCGCACGCCGCGCCCCGTCACCGCCGCCTCGTCGCGCGCGACGACTTCTGTCACGGCCTCGGTCGGTGGGCCACCGAACTCCAGGGCGGCGGCACCGTCACCGCCTCCCGCGGCATCCTGGAGATCGATGTACCGAGCGGTGCGACCGTGTGGTTCAGGCAGCGGCTCGAAGGGCCGTACGTCCTCGAATACACCGCGACCGCCGTCTCCGAGGGCGGGGTCAACGACCGGGTCTCGGACCTCAACAACTTCTGGAACGCGACCGACGTACGCTCCCCGGACGACCTCTTCGCGACTCCGCGCGGCGGCGCCCTCGACGAGTACGACCACCTCACGACGTACTACGCGGGATACGGGGCCAACTACAACACCACGACCCGGCTGCGCCGTTACGTCGGCGAGCCCGGCGTCCGCCCCCTGGTGTTCGACTACACCGAGCCGCTGCTGGTCCCGAACGAGCCCAACCGGGTCCGGATCGTCTCCGACGGCTCGACGGTCCGGTGGTGGAACAACGGGCGGCTCGTCTTCGACCACACCGACCCGCAGCCCTACACGGGCGGCCACTTCGCCTTCCGGACCGTCTGGAGCCATTTCCGGATCAGCGGATTCCGGGTCTGGCGACTCACTCCGGAACACCCCTGACAAGCGGTGTATTCCGGAGTTTGCGAACACTTTGGGAGTGGCTTATCTCACCGCCCGTCAACCCTTTCCTACGGTCGCGTAGGCCACATTCGAAGGTGAATCATGAGCTGCTGTGGCTGACGATTCGAAGAGTGACAGCAGAGCAGTGATCGGGTCGTACGTGGCGGTGGGGGACAGCTTCACCGAGGGCGTCGGCGATCCCGGCCCCGACGGGGCGTTCGTCGGCTGGGCCGACCGGTTCGCCGTCCTGCTCGCCGACCGCAGGCCCGAGGGCGACTTCCGGTACACCAATCTCGCCGTACGCGGAAAGCTCCTCGACCAGATCGTGGCGGACCAGGTTCCGCGGGCCGTCGACATGGCCCCGGACCTCGTCTCGTTCTGTGCCGGGGGCAACGACATCATCCGGCCCGGCACCGACCCTGACGAGGTGGCCGAACGCTTCGAGCGGGCGCTGGCCCGGCTCACCGCCGTGTCCGGCACCGTCATGGTGACGACCGGCTTCGACACCCGTGGCGTTCCCGTGCTCAAGCACCTGCGCGGCAAGATCGCCACGTACAACGGACACGTCCGTGCCATCGCCGACCGGTACGGCTGCCCGGTGCTCGACCTGTGGTCCCTGCGCAGTGTGCGGGACCGCAGGGCCTGGGACGCCGACCGGTTGCACCTGTCGCCCGAGGGGCACACCCGCGTGGCGCTCCGAGCGGGCCAGGTGCTCGGCCTCGAGGTGCCGGCCGACCCCGAGCAGGCGTGGCCCCCGCTGCCCCCGCGCGGCGCCCTCGACATGCGGCGGGACAACGTCGCCTGGGCGCGCGAGTTCCTCGTGCCGTGGATCGGGCGCCGGCTGCGCGGGGAGTCGTCGGGCGACCATGTGACGGCCAAGGGGGCGCTGTCGCCGGACGACATCAGGATGCGGATCGCGTCGGTGGCGTGAGAACGGCTCCTGCGCCTGCGGGCCGCGCCGGCCGGAAACCGGCGCGGCCCGCAGGCGTCGCAGCCATGGGTGGGAGCAAGCTCATCGGCGGCCCCGCCGTCCCGGCCGCGCGCCGCGTCACCAACCTGCCCGGACAGCACATCTAGGGCGTCAGCCGCGCTTCCTCCGCCAGGCCCAGCTCGCGGGTGAGCGCCTCCTCCACCCACTCCTGCGCCCGCGCTCGCGGCACCGCGCCGGCGTAGGACGTCAGCTGGACGGCGAGGCCGTCGAGGAGGGCGGTGAGCCGCAGGGCAGTGCCGGCCGGGTCCGGGCAGCGGAACTCGCCGGCCGCCACGCCCTCCGCGATGACCTCGGCGAGGGCCGCCTTCCACTGCCGGTCGAGGTCCTGGGCGACCTCCCGCAGCACGGGATCGCGCAGCGCCGCCGCCCAGCCCTCGATCCACAGCCGCCAGCCCTTGGCCTGCCCGGTCGGGGCGTACCACCGCACGGCCGACCGCAGCCGGCGCAGCGCCGGTGAACGGCGGCCGAGCAGCTTGCGCAAATGCGCCAGGTCGCCCTCCGCCGCGTGCCGGAACGCGGCGGCTACCAGCTGCTCCTTCGTCGAGAAGTGATAGAGGACCAGTGCGTTGCTCACGCCCAGCGCCGAGGCCACGTCGGCGATCCTGACCGCCGCCACACCCCGCGCCTCGATCTGCTCGATGGCGGCCCGCAGCAGATCCCCGCGCCGCTGGGCCACACTCAACCGGACTCTCGTCACGCCGTCACCCTACCCACGCGCGTGCGGCCCCTCGACGGGGCGTTTCGGCCTGTCCGGCCGGCCCCGCGACGGCTGCCGTGGCGGAGGGCGGCCGCCTCACCGGAACCAGCCGAACCGCTCGGCGATCACCGGCAGCCGGTCCGCCGCGATCGCGTGGGCGGCGGCGCGCGGTGTCGTCCCCTCGGCCCGCGCGCGGTCCAGCATCCGCTCGACCAGGACCCGCATCGAGCGGCGGGTGTACGCGAACGCCTCCTCGGCGTCGGCGCCGATGTCCCCGAACAGCGTCCACCACCACCAGGCGTTCGTCCCCGAGTTGACCACGACGTCCGGCAGCACGCTCACCCCGCGCGCGGACAGCAGCAGCTCCGCCTCCGGCCGTACCGGCATGTTGGCCGCCTCCACGATCCAGCGGGCGGTGATCCGCTCCTGGTTCGCTGCGTCGATCACGTACGACACGGCAGCCGGCACCAGCACCTCCGCATCGGCCGACAGCCAGGCGTCGCCGGGCAGTTCGCGGTCGCCGGGGCGCAACGCGGAGCGGTCCACCGTGCCGTGGGCGTCCCGGGCGGCGAGCAGCGCCTCGACGTCGAGGCCCGCCCGGTTGGCGATCGTGCCCTTGAGGTCGGCGACGGCCACGACCGTGAGCCCCGCGCGCGTGAGGAAGCGGGCGGTGGCCCCGCCCATGGTGCCCAGCCCCTGGAGCGCGACCCGCGTCCCCGCGTACGGCACCCCGTCCCGGTCCAGGGCGGCCAGGGCCGCCTCGGCCACCCCGCAGCCGCCGACCAGCTCGTCCAGGCCGATGCCGTCCACCTCGACCGCGAACGCGTCCAGCAGGCGCCGCCGGGCCTCGGCCTCGTCGTCCAGCAGCGGATACACGGCCTGGATCGACGAGACCAGCCCCGCTTCGGCGGCGGCCCGGTCCACCAGGTCCTGGGTGAGCCCCAGGTCCTCGCCCGTCGTCCAGCAGCCCTCTATGTACGGCCGCATCGCGCGCAGGTAGCGCACCAGCAGCGGGTACGCCCCGGGATCCCGGGGATCGCAGTCGATGCCGCCCTTGGCGCCGCCGAGCGGGACGTAGCGGCTCGCGGGGTCGTAGTGCAGGGCCTCCTTCACGGTCATGCCACGGGCCAGGCCGGTGACCTCGTCCAGGGTGCAGCCCGCGCGCATCCGCAGACCGCCGCTGGCGACCCCGCGCACCAGCCGGTCGACGACCAGGAAGCCCTGCCGTCCCGTGAGGTGATCGGTCCAGGTCAGGGACAGCAGGGGGGTGGCCATACGGGCTCCTTCGCCGCCGGGATACTGAATCACCGGTCAGTATCCACTCCCGTGGGGCCCCTGTGATCCGGTGTTGTCGGAGGGGCCGACCATAATGGAAAGCCTGACCGACTCCACCTGGAGGTACCGTGGCCGGTTTCCGTACCCTGAGCTCCGGGCTCCGCGCGCTCCAGCCCGGGGCGTTCGGCGCGGACCCGAGTGGTGAGCGCATGGCGCGCATCCGCAGATCGCCCCATTTCAGGGACGGGGTCTTCCAGAACCCCGGCGGCCCAGCGCGGACCCGGCCCTCGGGCTCGGCCCTGGACTTCGCGAAGGTCTTCTTCGACAAGGACACCCGGCCCCGCCGCACCCCGAAGGGCACCGTTCCGGTGCACTCCACCACCCTCGCCGACATCGCCAGGCCTCCGGCCACCGGCCTGCGGCTGACCTGGATGGGGCACTCCAGCGTCCTCGCGGAGATCGACGGCCGACGTGTCCTGTTCGACCCGGTGTGGGGGGAGCGCTGCTCCCCCTTCTCCTTCGCCGGCCCCAAGCGGCTGCATCCCGTGCCCCTGCCGCTGGCCGCCCTCGGCCCGGTCGACGTCGTGGTCATCTCGCACGACCACTACGACCATCTGGACATGCCCACCATCAAGGCGCTCGCGGACACCGACACGCTGTTCGCCGTGCCCCTCGGCGTCGGCGCGCATCTGGAGCACTGGGGCGTGTCCGGCGGCCGGCTGCGCGAGCTGGACTGGCACGAGACGACCAAGATCGGCGGGCTCGGCCTCACCGCCACCCCGGCCCGGCACTTCTGCGGCCGCGGGCTGCGCAACACCCAGCACACCCTGTGGGCCTCCTGGGTCGTCGCCGGGGACGAGCACCGGATCTACCACAGCGGCGACACCGGCTACTTCGACGGCTTCAAGGAGATCGGCGCCGAGCACGGGCCGTTCGACGCCACGATGATCCAGATCGGGGCGTACTCCGACTTCTGGCCCGACATCCACATGACCCCCGAGGAGGGCATGCGCGCCCACCTCGACCTCCAGGGCGGGCCGGAGCACGGCCCGATGCTGCCGATCCACTGGGCGACCTTCAATCTGGCGACGCACCCGTGGGCGGACCCAGGCGAGGGGACGCTGGAGGCGGCCCGCGCTGTGGGCGCCGCCGTCGCCCTGCCCCGTCCCGGCGAGCCCTTCGAGCCCGCGGCCGAGGACGTCCCGTCCGATCCGTGGTGGCGTGGGGTGGCGCTCGACCCGACGGGGGGACGCGTGGCCGCGCAGGCTCTCACCGGAGCCGGCATCAAGACGGCGTCGGAGGCGGCAGCCGTGGCCCAGGCCGATACGTTGAGTGACGATGATCGTCGGTCCGGCAAGGGCTCCGAGGACCCCGAGACGCTCCCGGCGGGCTGACCAGGGGCGTACGTCAGACCAGCGGCGAGGGCCGGGGAGCGAGAGGCTCCCCGGCCCTCGCCGTCTCTGTGTGACCACTTCTGACCAGGTCGGATCGAACTTTCTTCGTTCGCGGCCGGATGTGGGACGGCGTTATCGGTCTGTCGTACGAGACCTCATACCAGAGCGGGACGCTCACCGTATGAGTTTGTCAACTGCCCACCGCACATGATGCGGTGGCGACTACTGTCAGTGGCCGTCGGGAAACAGGGCGGATCGAGGGAGCGGGGGCCGGCACGTGCAGGCGCAGGGTGGACGCGGGAGTCGGCGCGACGGGGATCCCCGCTGCCCGCGCGCCACCGACGCCGGCCCGGGCGCGGTCGGCGACACGGGTGCCGGAGTCGCCGGCGCGCGGGGGGCTGCCGGCGGTGGCGCGGGCGTGGCCGGGGGTGGTGCGGGCGGGGCCGGGGGCGTTGCGGGAGCCGCGGGGGCTTTGAGCCCAGGAGGCGGTGGGGTTTCCGGCCGGGGAGGCGCTCGAATGTCCGCGCCGGGGGTCGCAGGAGGCTCCGGCCCGGAGGGAGTTGGGGTTTCGGGGCCGGGGGGCGTTGGGGTTTCGGGCCTGGGGGTCGCAGGGGCGTCCGGCCCAGAGATCGCTGGGGTTTCGGGCCCGGGTGTCGCCGGGGCCTCCGGCCTGGGGGGTGTTGGGGTTTCGAGCCCAGGGGGTGCCGGGGTCCCCGGCCCGGGACGGCACACCGGCCCCCGTGGTGCCGGTGGTGTGCGCAAGCGGGGGGAGGCCGGACGCACGGGCCGAGGCGCGCGCAAGCGGCCACGTGAACCCGGACGCACCCCCGCGAGCCCCCCTGGCACCCAGGCCCGACGGACCAGCACGAGGACACCGATGTCTCACCTACGCGCCCCGGCCGCACGCGCAGACCGCCGTGAGGGCGGGCGGCACGGACGGCCCGCCGTCCGCACCGCAACCGCGTTGCCCGAAACAGACATACGGCCCCAGCTGATGCGTCTGGCGGTGCTGCCGCCGGTCGCCGTCGCCCTCAGCGGCTGCGCCGCCGTCCTCTTCACCGTCCGGTCCACCGGAGCGCGGCCGGGCCTCACCCTGTGGGCCGTGCTCGGCGGCGCGGTCTTCGTGGCCCTCGTCGGCATCGCGGTCGCCGCGATCGCCGCCAACCGGGCCGCCCGGTCCGTGCACGACCGCATCGGTGTGCTGCGCCGCAGCACCGCCCGGCGCGAAGCCGATCTGCGCACCCTCGTCGAGACGCTGCGCCGCGGCGACGGGCCGCCCCCACTCGCACCGCAGAGCCGGCCCGACGGCACCGCCGAGGACGCCGACGACTTCGACCTCCTCTCCGCCGACCTGTCCCGCGCGCACGAGGGCGCCGTCACCGCCGTGGTGCAGGCCTCCCAGCTCTCCAGCCAGGCCGGCAGCGAACAGAAGCTGGAGGTGTTCGTCAACCTCGCCCGGCGCCTGCAGTCGCTGGTGCACCGCGAGATCTCCATTCTCGACGAGCTGGAGAACGAGATGGAGGACCCCGACCTGCTCAAGGGGCTCTTCCACGTCGACCACCTCGCCACCCGCATCCGCCGCCACGCCGAGAACCTCGCCGTGCTCGGCGGGGCCGTCTCCCGCCGCCAGTGGAGCAACCCGGTCTCCATGACCGAGGTGCTGCGCTCGGCCATCGCCGAGGTCGAGCAGTACTCGCGGGTCAAACTGGTGCCGCCGATCGACGGGCAGCTGCGCGGCCACGCCGTCGCCGACGTCATCCACCTCCTGGCCGAACTCGTCGAGAACGCCACGGTGTTCTCCGCCCCGCACACCCAGGTCCTGCTGCGCGCCAACCTCGTCACCTCCGGACTCGCCGTCGAGGTCGAGGACCGCGGACTGGGCATGCCCCTGGAGGAGCAGACGCGGATGAACGCGCTGCTCGCCGACCCCGACCAGGTGAACGTCGCCCGGCTCCTCGCGGACGGCCGCATCGGCCTGTTCGTCGTCTCCCAGCTCGCCCGGCGGCACGGCATCACCGTCCGCCTCCAGAGCAACATCTACGGCGGAGTGCAGGCGGTGCTCGTCGTGCCGCAGGCGCTGCTGGGAGCGGAGCCCGGGGCGGGGACGCCCGGGGGAGCGGGGCAGCCGGCGACCGGAGCGGCCGGTACGGGGCATCCAGCCGCACCGCGGCGGCCGGGCGGGCAGGCCGGGCAGGCCGGGCTGCCTGGTCCGAACGGGGCCGACAGGGGTCCCGGCAGCAGCACCGGTCCGGACGCGTCCAGAGGGCGATCCCCGGTCGGGGACGCTGACTTCGGGGTCTCCTCCGTGCCGCTGCCCGCGTCCGGAGCATGGCCCTCGGCGGCCCCGCTCCCCGCTCCCGCGGCGTACCGAGGGCAGGACCGGGAATCCGAAGCCGGCCCGGGTGGGAGCGTGCAGGGCGGCCGGCCCGCGCCCCTGCCCGTGCGCGCGGCCCGTCGAGAGCGCCCCACCCCCGCCGAGGCACGGCCCGGTATCAGTCCCGACGACCGGCGGGTCCTCGCCGAGAGCGTCACCGAGCCGCCCACCCTCCACAACGGCACCGTCCGCGGCACCATGGGCAAGCCCCAACTGCCCCGCCGCCGCGCCCAGGAGCACATCGTGCCCCAGCTGCGTGACGGCCCGACGCCACGCCAGGATCCCGAGCACCTCGTGGGACACGACCCCGGACTGATGGCGGCCTTCCAGCGCGGCATCAGCCTTGCGGAGGCCCAGCAGAGCATGGAGGCCGGGAGCACGGAGTGGGGCGACACGTCGTCCGTCCACACGGAGTCCGCCCCCATGGCGTCCGCGCACACGGAGGTCGCCCACATGGACTCCTCCTACACGGACTCCGCGCACACGGAGGTCGCCCACATGGACTCCTCCTACACGGACTCCGCGCACACGGAGGTCGCCCGCATGGACTCCTCCTACGTGGACTCCGCCCACACGGACCCGGCAGCCACGGGCTCCACCCACAGGGACCCGATGCCCGTCCGCCCGGTCCACGTCGAGGCGCTCCCCTCGGAGCTGTCCCCCTCGAACATGCCGACGCCCGGGGCCCGTTCCGACCACCGCACGACCACCACCCGGCAGGACGGGAGCGCACCCGCCGGATGACCACCCCCCTTCCCACCCCCACCCCCAGCGCTCCCGCAGACCTTCGTACCCCAAGGAGTCGATCCACCATGGCGAGCGATGCGCCGACCGCCCATGTTTCCGATCTCGACTGGCTGATGAGCGGCCTCGTACAGCGCGTACCGCACACGAGCGCCGCGGTGCTGCTGTCCTGCGACGGCCTCGTGAAATCCGTGCACGGCCTCGACCCGGACAGCGCCGACCACATGGCCGCCCTGGCCTCCGGCCTGTACTCCCTCGGCCGCAGCGCCGGAGTCCGCTTCGGCGACGGCGGCGACGTGCGGCAGGTCGTCGTCGAACTCGCCTCAACCCTGCTGTTCGTCACCACCGCCGGCTCCGGCACCTGCCTGGCCGTGCTCGCCGGCCGTGACGCCGACGCGGCCGTGCTGGGCTACGAGATGGCCATGCTGGTCAAGAGCGTCCGCCCCTACCTGGTGACCGCTCCCCGGCAGTCCGTCGAATCCCCGGCGATGAGGCCTTGAGCGTGACGGCGGCCGGTGACGGGCCCTGGCTCGACGACGCGGCCGGGCGGCTGGTACGGCCGTTCACGGTCAGCAACGGCCGCACCCGTCCGACCGTCGCGCTCGACCTCGTGTCGCAGGTGATGGCCACCGGGGCGACCCCCCTCGGCTATCTCGGCCCCGAACACGCGCAGGCGCTCGAACGGTGCCGGGTGCCCGTCGCCGTCGCGGAGGTCGCCGCCCATCTCACACTGCCGGTGGCCGTCACCAAGGTGCTGCTGGCGGACCTCGTCGACTGCGGGGCGCTGACCACCAAGCCCCCCGCGTTCCACCACAACCCGACGGACCGGGCCCTTCTGGAGGCAGTGCTCGATGGACTACGACGACAGCTCTGACTACACCGACCGACCGGGCCACGGCGCCGATCCGTTCCCCACCGCGCTGAAGATCCTGGTGGCGGGCGGGTTCGGCGTCGGCAAGACGACCTTCGTCGGCGCGGTCAGCGAGATCGCGCCGCTCAGCACGGAGGAGCTGCTCACCACCGTCAGTGCCGCGACCGACAACCTCGACGGCATCGAGAACAAGGTCGAGACGACCGTGGCCATGGACTTCGGCCGCATCACCCTCGACCCGGAACACGTGCTGTACCTGTTCGGCACGCCCGGGCAGGAGCGGTTCTGGTTCATGTGGGACGAGTTGTGCGCGGGCGCGCTCGGCGCGGTCATCCTCGCCGACACCCGCCGGCTGCAGGAGTGCTTCGCTGCCGTCGACTTCTTCGAACAGCGCGGCCTCGGCTTCATCATCGCCGTCAACGAGTTCGACGGCGCCTACCGCTACGACCCCGAGGAGGTGCGTGGTGCCCTCGACCTGTGCGATGACGTGCCCGTCGTGTGCTGCGACGCGCGGATCTCCAGCTCCGGGGTCCAGACCCTGCTGACCCTGGTACGCCATCTCATCGCCCATACCCCGGCCCCCGCGACGGAGTATGGCGCCCACATGTGACCCCTTCACACCGCCACGGAGTTCATATATGACGCAAGCCCACTGCCCAGGAGCTCGCCCATGACCTACGACCCGCCGCGCCCGGCCGGTCGTCTGCTGCTCACACCCGAGGACAAGGAGGCCCCCGCCCGCACCCGCCGTCTGCGTCGACTCGGTCTGGGGGAGCGCCCCGAGCCCGCACTCGACACCTTCGCGCACCGCCTCGCCGAGCTCACCGGGGCGCCGTACGCCATGGTCAACCTCCCCGACGAGCACGGGCAGTTCTACGCGGGCCTGTTCGTGCCGGCCGTCGCGCCGGTGGTGCGCAGCGACGGCACCAGCCCGTGCCTCGGCCGTGCCCTGCCCCGCGATCACGGCTTCTGCCCCCATGTGGTGGCACGCCGCAAGGCCCTCGTCCTGGAGGACGTCGGCGACTATCCGCGGTTCGCGGGCAACCCGGTGGTCGACGAGTTCGGCATCCGCTCCTATCTGGGGGCGCCGCTCATCGACGGCACCGGACTGGTGCTGGGCACGGTCAGCGTCGCGGACGTCGAGCCGCGCCCCTGGGGGAAGCCCGGCCTGACGGCGATCAAGGAGCACGCCGCGCTGCTCGTCGTGGAGCTGGAGAGCCGGGACGGCCTGCCGCCCTACTGAAATCCGGCGCGGGACCCGGGGGGCGTGAAGGAAAGCTGCGGCGGCGCTTAAGAAATCCTCGATGGACCGGTGCGCCCGCCGTACGGCAGATTTCAGTGCGATCCCACTCCTCTCCCGGCCCAGGGGTTCCTTCGGCATACCCGGAGCCGGGACTCACCCCCAGGAGCCGTAGCGGTGAAGGCGCTGGTCAAGCAGAAGGCGGAACCCGGGCTGTGGCTCGCGGACGTCCCCGAGCCCACCGTCGGGCCCGGCGACGTCCTCATCAAGGTGCTGCGCACCGGAATCTGCGGCACCGACCTGCACATCCGGGCCTGGGACGGCTGGGCACAGCAGGCGATCAGCACCCCGCTCGTGCTCGGACACGAGTTCGTCGGCGAGGTCGTCGAGACCGGACGGGACGTCACCGACATCGCGATCGGCGACCGCGTCAGCGGCGAGGGCCACCTGGTGTGCGGCAAGTGCCGCAACTGCCTGGCCGGGCGCCGGCACCTGTGCCGGGCGACCGTCGGGCTCGGGGTGGGCCGCGACGGGGCGTTCGCCGAGTACGTCGCCCTGCCCGCCGCCAACGTCTGGGTGCACCGGGTGCCGGTCGATCTCGACGTGGCCGCGATCTTCGACCCGTTCGGCAACGCCGTGCACACCGCGCTGTCCTTCCCGCTCGTCGGCGAGGATGTGCTGATCACCGGCGCGGGACCCATCGGTCTGATGGCCGCCGCCGTGGCCCGGCACGCCGGCGCCCGCAACGTCGTGATCACCGACGTCAGCCCGGAGCGGCTGGAGCTGGCCCGCAAGATCGGTGTCAGCCTCGCGCTCGACGTCTCGGGCTCCACCATCGCCGACGGGCAGCGCACGCTCGGACTGCGCGAGGGCTTCGACATCGGCCTGGAGATGTCCGGCCGCCCCGAGGCGATGCGCGACATGATCGCCAACATGACGCACGGTGGCCGGATTGCGATGCTCGGCCTGCCCGCGCAGGAGTTCCCCGTCGACTGGGCCCGCGTCGTCACCTCGATGATCACCATCAAGGGCATCTACGGCCGCGAGATGTTCGAGACCTGGTACGCCATGTCGGTCCTGCTGGAGGCCGGCCTGGACCTCGCGCCCGTCATCACCGGCCGCTACGGCCACCGCGACTTCGAGGCGGCGTTCGAGGACGCGGCGAGCGGCCGCGGCGGCAAGGTCATCCTCGACTGGACCGCGTAACTCCCTGTCACCGCAAGCACCTTAGGAGCTTCCCCCATGTTCGACTCCGTGCGCGACGACCTGCGTGCCACCCTCGACGAGATCCGCGCCGCCGGCCTGCACAAGCCCGAGCGCGTGATCGGCAGTCCGCAGTCCGCCACCGTCAACGTCACCGCGGGCGGCCGTCCCGGCGAGGTCCTCAACTTCTGCGCCAACAACTACCTGGGCCTCGCCGACCACCCCGAGGTCGTCGCCGCCGCCCACGAGGCCCTGGACCGCTGGGGCTACGGCATGGCCTCCGTCCGCTTCATCTGCGGCACCCAGGAGGTGCACAAGGAGCTGGAGGCGCGCCTGTCCGCCTTCCTGGGCCAGGAGGACACGATCCTCTACTCCTCGTGCTTCGACGCCAACGGCGGCGTGTTCGAGACGCTGCTCGGCTCTGAGGACGCGGTCATCTCCGACGCCCTCAACCACGCCTCCATCATCGACGGCATCCGCCTGTCCAAGGCCCGCCGCCTGCGCTACGCCAACCGCGACCTGGCCGAACTGGAGACCCGGCTCAAGGAGGCCTCCGACGCGCGCCGCCGCCTGATCGTCACCGACGGCGTCTTCTCCATGGACGGCTACGTCGCCCCGCTGCGCGAGATCTGCGACCTCGCCGACCGCTACGACGCGATGGTCATGGTCGACGACTCCCACGCCGTCGGCTTCGTCGGCCCCGGCGGTCGCGGCACGCCCGAGCTGCACGGCGTCATGGACCGCGTCGACATCATCACCGGCACCCTCGGCAAGGCCCTCGGCGGCGCCTCCGGAGGCTACGTCGCCGCCCGCGCCGAGATCGTCGCTCTGCTGCGCCAGCGCTCCCGGCCGTACCTCTTCTCCAACACCCTCGCCCCGGTCATCGCGGCGGCCTCCCTGAAGGTCCTCGACCTGCTGGAGGCCGCGGACGACCTGCGCGTCCGGCTCGCCGAGAACACGGCCCTCTTCCGCCGCCGCATGACCGAGGAGGGCTTCGAGGTCCTCCCCGGCGACCACGCCATCGCCCCGGTGATGATCGGTGACGCGGCGGTCGCCGGACGCATGGCGGAGCTGCTGCTGGAGCGCGGCGTCTACGTCATCGGCTTTTCCTACCCGGTGGTGCCGCAGGGCCAGGCCCGGATCCGCGTCCAGCTGTCGGCCGCGCACTCCACGGACGACGTCAACCGCGCGGTCGACGCGTTCGTGGCGGCACGGGCCCAGCTGGACTCCGAGCAGGTCTGAGGGACGCATTTGAGACAATCGATCGCATGATCGAAGCGCGGCGGCTCCACATCCTCCGGGCGGTGGCCGACCACCGTACGGTGACGGCGGCTGCCGCCGCGCTGTACCTCACCCCGTCGGCCGTCTCCCAGCAGCTCGCCGCCCTGGAACAGGAGACCGGCCATCGGCTCGTCGAGCGCGGCGCCAAGGGCGTGCGGCTCACCCCCGCCGGCGAGATCCTGCTCAACCACACCAACGCGGTCCTCGCCCAGCTGGAGCGGGCCGAGGCCGAGCTCGCCGCGTACAGCTCGGGAGCGGCCGGCACCGTCACGGTCGCCTCCTTCGCCACCGGCATCGCCCTGGTCGTCGCGCCCGCCGTGGCCGGTCTCGCCCGCTCGGCGCCCGGGATCCGCATCCGCGTCCAGGACGCCGAGGGCGACGCCAGCCTGCCGATGGTGCTGGACCGGCAGGTCGACGTCGCCGTCGCCGTCGAGTACCGCGGGGCCCCGCCCGCGGACGACCCGCGCCTCACCCACGTCCCGCTGTACGCCGAGCCCTTCGACGCGGTCGTCCCGGTCACCCACCGCCTGGCCGACGCGGCCGAGGTGCCGCTCGCGGACCTGGCCAAGGACCCGTGGATCGGCCAGTACCCCGGCAACCCCTGCCACGACGTGGTGATCCTGGCCTGCGAGAACGCCGGTTTCCAGCCCCGCATGGAGCACTGCTCGGACGACTTCCGTGCGGTCGTCGCCCTCGCCTCGGCCGACGCGGGAGTCGCCCTGGTGCCGCGCTCGGCGCTACGAGGCATGGACCTGACCGGGGTGGTCGTACGCCCCGTCGACGGAACGGCCCCCACGCGCCGGGTCTTCGCCGCCGTCCGCAGGGGAGCCGAGGAACACCCCCTCATCCGCCCGGTGCTGGACGCGCTCGGCGCGGCGGCCCGGGTGTGAGCGGCCCTTAACAGGCCCGTCTCATATCCGGGATAGCGTCCCGGATATGAGAAACGACGAGGCGGACCCCGTCGACGCGCGACTGGGCGCACGCCTGGCCGAGCTGCGGGCCGAACACGGCTGGTCCCTGGGCGAGTTGGCCGACCGCAGCGGGGTGAGCCGGTCCACCCTGTCCCGGGCCGAGCGGGCGGAGACCAGCCCCACGGCCTCGCTCCTGAACCGCCTGTGCGCCGTCTACGGGCGCACCATGTCCCAGCTGCTCAGCGAGGTCGAGGCGGAACCGGAGGCCGTGGTCCGCTCCGCCGGGCAGCCCGTCTGGCAGGACCGGACCTCCGGCTTCGTCCGGCGGGCCGTGTCACCCCCGCACCCCGCCCTGCGCGGCGAACTGGTCGAGGCCCGCCTCGCGCCCGGCGCCGACATCACCTACGACCGTCCGCCCGTGGCCGGTCTCGAGCAGCACATCTGGATCCTGGAAGGGGCTCTCGACGTGACCGAGCAGGACACCGGACACCACCTCCGCACCGGGGACTGCCTCCGGATGCGGGTGTGGGGCCCGACCCGGTTCCGGTGCGCCGCTCCCGAGGGCGTCCGGTACCTGCTGGCGGTGGTGCGGCCGTGATCCGCCTGGACGCACCTCAACTGCTGCAACACGCTGAGGAGTTGGCGGATCTGCTGGCCGGCACTGTGAACGGGGGTGCCTCGGTCGGCTTCCTGGCCCCGCTGGGCCGCGCGCAGGCCCTGGCCTGGTGGCAGGAGAGGGCCGCGGACGTCGCCGCGGGCCGGCTCGTCGTCTGGGCGGCGCTCGACGGGGACCGGGTCCTCGGCACGGTGAGCCTGGCCTTCCCGGGCAAGCCCAACAGCCGCCACCGCGCCGAGCTCGTGAAGCTGATGGTGCACCCGGACGCCCGTGGGCGCGGCCTCGGCCGCGGGCTCCTGACCACGGCGGAGGCCGCGGCCGAGGCGGCCGGCATCACCCTCCTGCACCTGGACACCGAGACCGGCAGCCCCGCCGAGCGGCTGTACCGCTCCAGCGGCTGGACCCCCATCGGCGCCATCCCGGACTACGCGGCCGACCCCGGCGGGGTGCTGCGTCCGACGACGATCTACTACAAGCGCGTACCGGCAACCGCTCTCACCAGGTGATTGTCAGTGGGAGCCGATACCGTGCCTGCCATGCCGGATGCCGAAGACGTACGACGGATCGCCCTGTCCCTGCCGGACACGACGGAGCAGATCGCCTGGAGCATGCCCACGTTCCGGGTCGCGGGAAAGATGTTCGCAACGCTGCCGGAGGACGAGACCTCCATCGCCGTGCGCTGCCCCAAGGAGGAGCGGAACGAACTGGTGCTCGCCGAGCCGGGGAAGTTCTGGATCGCCGACCACGAGTCCCAGTTCGCCTGGGTGCGGGCCAGGCTCGAAGCCATCGAGGACGAGGGCGAGTTGCGGGACATCCTCGCCGACTCCTGGCGCCAGGCGGCCCCGCCCCGGCTCCTGGAGGCCCACCCCCGGCTCGGCCTCCCGGCGCAGTGACGTCCGCCCGGTCTCACGGCCTGACGGCCGCTCCGAAGAAGCCCCCGATGCGCTCCCGCAGCGACCGGGCGTCGAGACCGTGGGCGGCGACATGTTCCTCCAACTGCCCGTACCGCCGCAGCTCTCGACGGCCCACGCCCAGTCCGAGGACCCGGTGCGGCACATCCGCCAGCGCGTCGTTCGCGGCGGCCGTCGAGGTGCCCGCCAGGTAGGGCTCGACGAGGACGACGTCCGTCCCGGCCGTCTCGGTGGCCCACCGCAGGGCGGCGCCGTCGAAGGGACGGACGGTCGTCGCGTACAGGACGGTGACGTCCAGCCCCTCGGTGGCGGCGAGGACGGCGTCGAGCATCGGCCCGACGGCGACCACGACCCCGGAGCGCCCCTCCCGGACGGTACGGAAGCGCTCCCCGTCGACCGGCAGGGCCCGTCCGTTGGACTGCACGGACAGCCGGACGTACACCTTGTCGTCGCCCGCGGCGACCGCGTGCCGCAGCAGTGTCTCGGCCTCGTCCGGGTGTCCCGGCACATGGACGGTCCAGTCGTCCAGGGTGTCGAGCAGCGCCACATCGCCCGGCGCCATGTGCGTGTAGCCGCCGGCCGGCCAGTCGAAGGAGGCGGCGGCGCTCACCAGCACCGCCCCCGCGTCCTGGTGCCCGAGGTCCAGCTTGACCTGCTCGAAGGGCCGCTCCACGAGGAAGCTGGCGAAGGTGTGCACGACGGGCCGCAGCCCCGTCAGCGCCAGCCCCGCCGCCGCCCCGACCAGGAGCTGCTCGCGGATGCCGACGTCGACGACCCGGCGAGGATGGCGGCGGGCGGCCCCCGCGAAGCCGTCCGTGCCGATCGCGGCGAGGACCACGGCCACCCGGGGGTCCTCGTCGAGCAGCCGGGAGACGACAGGGGCGAAACGGTCACGCATGGTGTCCATGGAAGGGAGACTCCTTGGTCTCGATAGCGGAAGATCAAGCGGACTTCGGCTCGACCCGGGCCACGACCACGTGCGGGCGGCCCGGATGCGGCGCGGTGAAGGCGGCGTACAGGGCCTCGTGGTCACGGCCGTCGACGGTCAGCGCGGACCAGCCCGCCGCCTCGAAACGGGCGGCGATCCCGCCGGGGCGGGCGTATGTGGCGGAGGAGTTGTCGACGACGACGGTGTGCAGCCGGTCGAGCCCGGCGGGCCCGGCGAAGGCGATCGCCTCGTGGTTGCTGCCCTCGTCCAGCTCCGCGTCCCCGACCAGCGTCCACACCCGCGGCTCGTCGAGCCCCTGGGCGCGCAGCCCCAGCGCCGTACCGACGGCGATCGGCAGCCCGTGCCCCAGCGATCCGCTGCCGATCTCGGCCCCCGGCACGAGCGTCCGGTCGGGGTGGTGGCCGAGCGGGGAGTCGTAGGAGCCGAAGCCGGGCAGCCACTCCACCGGCAGGAAGCCCTTGGCGGCCAGCACGGCGTAGTACGCCATCGGCCCGTGCCCCTTCGACAGCAGGAACCGGTCCCGTCCCGGGTCCTCCCTGCTCTCCGGGCTCACCCGCAGCACCCGGTCGTAGAGGACCCACAGCACGTCCAGCGTGGACGTCGCGGCCGGGCCGTGCTTCTCGTCCCCGGTCATCAGGCCCATCAGCCCCGGCAGATCGGCATGGGTGTACGTGTGCGTCAGTGTCGCGTCGGTCATGTCGACGAGCGTGCAACCTCAATCAAACTTGAGGTCAAGGGGCCCCCGGAAACGGATGCGCGATCAGCGGTGCGAGTGCGGTATTGTTTCCCTGCGCGTTCGGCCGGGGGAATCCCCAGGTCAGACGGGCAACGGGACGTGGCGCAGCTTGGTAGCGCACTTGACTGGGGGTCAAGGGGTCGCAGGTTCAAATCCTGTCGTCCCGACTGTGAGGCAGTGAGTCAGAGGCCGTATCCGATTCCACGGATACGGCCTTTTGATCATTTCTCCGGGCGGGGAGCGCCGGCCGGTTGTCGCTGGTGGCGATCCTGGTCGCCATGTCGGCGAGCTGCCTGCACGCCTGCGCGATCTCCCGCTCGGTCTGGGTGCGCTCACCGACGGCCACTCCGAGCAGAAGCGCGGTCAGCGAAGCGGAAGCGTTGAACGCCTGCAGGGTGAGCATGCTGGTGAGCAGATCCTGACCTTCGAACGGGCCGGACCCCTGCCCGGCCGCGACGATCGCGAAGATCGACACGGCGAGGGCGCAGGGCGCGGACCCCGCGAGCCCGAAGCGGAAGCCGGCCCAGATCAGCAGCGGGAAGCCGAGGAACAACAGCGGTGTGTCGCCGGTCTCGACGAAACCGACACACACCGTGGCCGCCACCAGCAAGACCACCTCTGCCCACCGGGACAGCGAGATACCCCGGGGCCATCGGGCCGAGCGGAGCACGAGCAGCAAGGGTGTGACCGCCAGGACGCCCATCGCGTCGCCGGTCCACCAGACCGACCAGGCCGACGCGAAGTCTCCGGCATCCAGCACTCCGGTGAGGGCCAGCGTTCCGCTGCCGACCGTGGCGCTGACCAGCATCCCGGTGAAGGCGCCGAAGAAGATCAGGGCCAGTGCGTCCCGCAGCCGGTTCAGGTCGCTGCGGAACCCGGCACGGCGCAGCAGGGCGTACGAACAGACCGGCGCGAGCGTGTTGCCCGCCGCGATCGCGAGGACGGCCGGCAGCGAAGGCCCCAGGGTGACGTTGACCAGGAACGCGCCGAGGGCGATCCCCGGCCAGACCCGCGGCCCGAACAGCAGCAGACTCGCCAGCGCGATGCCGCTCGGTGGCCACAGCGGAGTGATCTGGTCACGGACCAACTGCTGGAGCAGCCCCAGCTCGGCAGATCCGTAGTACAGCACGGCGACGGCGCAGATCTCCAGGACGGCCCAGCCGCCGCGCCGGGACCATGTCTGCGGCGCGACAGCCATCGGGGACCTCCGCTTCGACAGCCCCCCGACCATCATCCGCCGGATCCCCGGGATCCTCCACAACACCGCTGAACCGCTTGATCAGTCCTCACGGGCGTGCGGGCGTCAGGCGGGCGGGGTGCGCAGAGCGAGGATGGCCATGTCGTCGTGACCGTCGCTGGGGTGGTGATCGGCCAGGGCACACACGAAGTCCCTCAAGGGCAGGGTGCTGTGAACCGCGGCGAGTTCGGTCAAGTCGTCCAGGCTCTCGTCGAGGGAGTGGGAGGGATGCTCGATCAGGCCGTCGGTGAAGAAGACCAGGGTGGTCCCGGGGAACAGCAGGCGGGAGTGGTCGGGGCGGGGTTCCCCGGGGTCGACCCCGAGCGGCAGCCCGGGCTCGGCGGTCAGGATCTCGACCCGGCCCTCCGGGGTGATCAGCAGGGGCGGGACATGCCCCGCGGTGCTCCAGCGCAGACGCCAGCCGGGCGCCTCCCGCTCGATCCGGGCCAGAGCGGTGGTCGTGACGGGGTTGTCCGTGAGGGCTTGGAGCGTGCGGTCGAGCCGGGTCAGGACCGCCCCCGGTGAACTGCCCCCGTCGAAGAGCAGGGCCCGCAGCATGTTGCGGGTGGACGCCATCGTGGCAGCGGCGTGCAGGTCGTGCCCGACCACGTCGCCGATGACGACCGCCACGACATCGTCGGGCAGCGGAACGGCGTCGTACCAGTCCCCGCCGAGCTTGCTGGGTTCCGCGGCAGGCCGGTAGACGGCCGCGGCGGTGAACGGTCCCAGGTCGGGCAGCGCGGGCAGCAGGAGCCGCTGGAACTGCTCGGCACCGACGCGCACCTGTTCGAACAGGCGGACGTTCTCGATCGCGATGCCGGCCGCGCTGGCCAGGGCCATCACGACGTTCTCGTCATGGACGTCGAAGGGCTGCCCGTCGCGCCGCTCGGAGAGGTACAGGTCGCCGTAGATCTCGCCGCGGACGCTGATGGCGACGCCGAGCAGGGTCCGCAGGTGCGGATGCCCGGACGGGAAGCCGACGGACGCGGCATGGGCCGGGATGTCACTGATCCGCAGGGGCTCGGGGTGGCTGATCAGGTGCCCGAGGACACCCCGGCCGGTCGGCAGGCCGGTACCCGCCAAATCGGCGCGCTCATGCTCGGACAGGCCGGCGGTGATGAACTGCTCCAGATGATCACCGGTCTCGTTGAGCACGCCGAGGGCCCCGTAATGGGCGCCGACCAGATCCATGGCGGTGGTCACGATGCGGTGCAGTACCGCGGGCAGCTCCACCTCACGGCTGATGGCCACCACGGCGTCCAGCAGACCCTGCATGCGGTCCATCGCGTCCAGGAGGGCGCGCAGTTGCTCGTCGATCCGGCCCAGCTCGCTGCGCAGGCGTACGTGCAGCTCGGGCAGGTGTGGCTGCCCCGGGAACGGGTCCTGCTCTGCCGCCATCGCGTACGCCTCCCGGCCGGAGGTCGGTCACGTGATAGAGCTTAGGCCTCAGATCACGCAGCCCGCATGCGCCAGCGCCTGCTTCAGCAGCACCCCGTGCCCGCCCGGCATCTCGCTCTGCACCGCCTCCGAGACGGCCTCCTGCGGGCTGAACCACACCAGGTCGAGGGCGTCCTGCCGGGGCCGGCAGTCACCCGTCACCGGCACGATGTAGGCGAGGGACACCGCGTGCTGGCGCGGGTCGTGGTACGCGGTGATGCCCTGCGTCGGGAAGTACTCCGCGACCGTGAACGGCTGGAGCGACGCCGGGACCCGGGGCAGCGCGACCGGGCCGAGGTCCTTCTCCAGATGGCGCAGGAGGGCGTCGCGGACGCGTTCGTGGTGCAGCACGCGGCCGGAGACGAGTGTCCGGCTGACCGTACCGTCGGGGCCGATGCGCAGCAGCAGGCCGACGCTGGTGACTTCGCCGCTGTCGTCGACGCGGACCGGGACGGCCTCGACGTAGAGGATCGGCATGCGGGCGCGTGTCATCTCCAGTTCGTCGGAGGACAGCCAGCCGGGCGTGGTTTCGGTCATGTCAGACATTGCTTGATCATACTTTCAGCCGTTCGGACTTCCTGGGTAGCCGCTCCTGGAGATCTGTGACCGGCCACACGCCTGTTCAATCGTCCTCCTGCCCGTCGGTCTGCAGCCGGTAGACCCGCAGGGCGTTGTCCCGGCCTGCCCAGCGGGCGATCCGCAGCGCGTCCGGCAGGGCCAGTTCGTCGGCGTCCACCCGCTCCTGGAGCAGACCCGCCAGGCCCTGCCGGAAGGCGAGCGCCCCGAGGTGGTGGAACTCGGGCACACCATAGGCGTCGGAGCTGTACAGGAGTTTGCGGAACGGTGTGATCTCCAGGGCCTCCGCGAGGACCGCACCGGCCCGGGCGGGGCCCACGTAGTGCAGGGTGAGGCCGACGTCGAGGTACACCTGCTGGAAGACCGCCGCCAGGTAGGCGGCCTGCCGCTGGTAGGGCCAGCAGTGCAGGAGCAGGACGGGGATCGTGCCGGCGGTGAGGTGCAGCCAGTCCGTGAGGAGGGCCGGGTCGGCGCGGTGCAGCCGGATGTCGTCGTCGCCGAACCCGGTGTGCAGCTGGAGCGGCAGGCCGAGATCGACGGCCGTCCACAGCAGGTGCCGTACGAGGACCGGGTCGTCGAGGCGCCCGCCCCGTACGAGCCAGTGCCGGGCCGCCTCGGTGACCTCCGCGTCCGAGGGGCGGGCCGGGTCCAGGCAGAAGCCGGTGCGGTAGGCCGCCACCGACTTCACGGCCACCACGCCGGGCCGCCGCACGGCCTCCAGCGCGGCCGTGCGGAAGGCGTCCGCGTACGCGTCCGCTTCGACCCCGGCGGTCCCCACCGACTCCGCGACGCCCTCCAGCCGTACGACCTCGTACGCCGTCCCGCCCGCAGCCTCCGCGATGTCACCCGGCGTGGTGATCTGCCCGGGGACGTAGCCGGTGTCGACGCAGAAGACGTCCGTGCCCGTGGCGCGCAGGAAGCGGCGCTGCACCTCGCGCCAGCCCAGTTCCGAGCGGCGGGCGAGGTACTGCGCGGGAGGAGCGTGCCGGGGCAGGCCGAGCAGGGGAGCGCAGTGGCGGCGTACGGCCACGCCCACGGGGCTGTCGAAGGGCGAGACGCCCGGCCACGCCTGGCCCTCCGTGATGAGGGACTCGAAGGCCTCACGGCCGAGATCGGCCGTGACCGTGCCGTGGCAGTGGTGGTCGACCAGCCGCACGGAGTCGAGCGCCTCGCGGACCGCGCTCACGTCAGTACTTCCAGCGGTACGCCGCCGCCACCCGGTCGTCGTCCAGCCCGGCGACGGACGCCGCTTCTCCCTGCCGCACGGCGATCACCGCGTCGGCCAGGACCGGGCCGAGGGCCGCCCGCAGGACGTCGTCCGCGCGGAACTCCTCGACGGCCCGCTCCAGCGACACCGGCAGCCGCCGCACACCCCGGGCGGCCGCCTCCGCCTCGCCCAGGCCGGCCGGATCGCCGGTGGTCTCGTCCGGCAGGGCGGCGGACAACGTCAGGCCGTCCAGCCCGGCGGCGATCAGGGAGCCGATCGCGAGGTAGGGGTTGGCGGCCAGGTCGACGGGTTTGATCTCCAGGTTGGCCGCCCGGTCGCGCAGGCCCGCGGTGCCGGTGACGACGCGCAGCGCGGTCTCCCGGGTCTCACGGCCCCACGCGGTGAACACCCCGGCCCACTGGGAGGGCCTGAGCCGCAGATAGCTGGCGGGGCTCGGGGCGGTGACGGCCGTGAGGGCGGGCAGGTGGGCGAGGATGCCGGCCGTGAGCGACTCCGCCTCGGCCGTCATGCCGTACCGGCCCTCGCCCCCGGAGTGCAGACTGACACCGTCACGCCAGGCGGACAGGTGGACGTGCCCGCCGTTGCCGACGCCCCGGCCCACGACGGCCGGGGCGAAGGACACCCTCAGCCCGTGCCGCCCGGCCACCGCCCGCACGGTCTGCCGGACGAGCACGCTGCGGTCGGCCGCCGCCACCGGGTCGACCGCACCGACCGAGATCTCGAACTGCCCGGCCGCGTACTCGGGATGGACCTGCTCGACGTCGATGCCCTGGGCCGCGCACGCCGCCAGCACGTCGGCGGTGTAGTCACCGAGCTCGACCTGCCGGGCCGCCCCGTACGCGGGGCCGGTCGTCGCGGGCACGAACGCGTCGCCGGGCGCGTCTCCCCGGGCCACGGTCCACTCGACCTCGATGGCGGACCTGAAGGTGAGGCCGTGCCGCCCGGCCGCCTCCGTGACCATCCGGCGCAGGAACGTGCGGGTGCAGCCGGGATGCCGTTCCCCGTCCTGTGTGACGCGGTCCACCGGAGCCCAGGCCCAGCCGGGCTGCCCGGCCAGCACGACGAGCCGGTCCAGGTCCGGGTAGAGGCGCAGATCGCCGTCGGGGGAGCCGAGGACGTCGGTGGTGACGATGGAGTCGTTCGCCAGGAACGTGTCGAACACCGGCGACATGCCGACGCCCCAGGCCGCCGCGGAGGCGAGCCGGGCCGTCGGGACGGTCTTCACCCGGCCGATGCCCGCGGTGTCGACGTAGGACAGCACCACACCGTGCACGCCCCGGCCGGCGAGCTCGCCGCTCAGCGCGGTGGCCCGCTCGACATCGCCGGGACGGCCGCCGGGTACGGGATCGGCCAGGGTGGTCATACGTCCTCCGCGGTTCTCCTGGTTCCTCTCCGGCGCAGGCGGAGCCGTCAGGGCTTCACGGCCACCGCTCCGTACTGCGGCACCAGCACGGACGATCCGGGCTCCGCACGCCACTGCCCGCACGACACCATGCCCGGTTCGAGCACCTCGAGGCCCTCGAAGAACGCGGCGATGTCCGCGCCGCTGCGGGCGGTGATCGGGGGAGTGGCGTTCTCGTTCCAGAACTTCATGGCCGGGATCTGGCCCGCGCCGCCGAGCTCGTCGTCGAAGGTGGGGTGGGTGAGGACCAGGAAGCTGCCGGACGGCACCGCGGCCATGACCCGGCGCACGATGTCCCGGGCCTTCCCGACGTCGAGGACGAAGTTGAGGATGCCCAGCATCATCACGGCGACGGGCTGCGTGAAGTCGAGGGTCTGCCCCGCCCGTTCGAGGATGGCGTCCGGTTCGTGCACATCGGCGTCGATGTAGGCGGTGACGCCGTCGTGGGTGCCGGTGAGCAGGGTGCGGGCGTGCACCAGCACGATGGGGTCGTTGTCGACGTAGACGATGCGGGAGTCGGGCGCGAGCCGCTGGGCGATCTCATGGGTGTTGTCCGCCGTCGGCAGTCCCGTGCCGATGTCGAGGAACTGCCGCACCCCGCGCTCACCGGCCAGGAACGACACGGCCCGGCCGAGGAAGTCCCGGTCCGCGCGGGCGATGTCCCTGATGATCGGGAACATGCCGGCGACGTGCTCGCCGACCTGCTGGTCGACCTCGTAGTTGTCCTTGCCGCCGATCCAGAAGTTCCACACGCGCGCGTTGTGCGCCACACCGGTGTTCAGCCTCGCCGACCCTCCCGAAGGGGTGTGGCCATCACTCACGACTCGTCCTCTCCTCGCACGCCCGACCCGAACCGGTCGTCGCCGCCATTGTGCCGCTCCGATGATCACGCTGTCCCGGGAATCGGCGGAGCGGGCACGGCGGTCGGCGCCGGCGGCTCGCAGGGAGTCGATCGCCGTGCCGGACGGCTCAGTTGGGGCTCGGGGCGGGTGACTTCCCGGCCAGGACGTCCTTGAGCCGCTGGGTGCCCTGCTGCACGGCCTGCTGCGCGGAGTCGTTCTCGTCGCCGTCGAGCCCGCCCGCCGTGACGGTGATGGCGTCGTCCCCGACGCGCACGGCGGCGACGTCCAGGGTCAGCGTCGCGTCGTCGCCGCCCGCCGAGCCCTGCACCGTCACGCGCAGCCCCTGACGGGCGTCGCCGACCTTGGGCAGGGAGATCTCGATGACCTGGACGGTGCGCTTCTGGCCGCCGTCGGTCACGGTGAACTGGTCGCACTTCTCCGGCAGGGTGCCCATCCAGTCCAGGGAGTCCTGCAGGCCGGTGCGGTCGTAGGAGGCGACCTGGTACAGCAGGCGGGAGTCGCCCTGCTGGAAGCCGCGCAGCTCGGACGCGCCCGACGGCCTGCCCAGCAGATCGTCGTCGAACAGCGAGTCGAGGAGCCGCTGGCAGTCGGAGGCCTGGGCCTTGGCGGTGAGGAAGTCGGAGACGTCGACGGTGCCGATGAGCAGGCTGTCGTGCCAGTTCTCGGCCTCCGTGTCCTTCACCTGCGTCCAGTCGTCCTCGATGTCCGCCTCGGTGATCAGCGCGGTCCGGGCGCCGTCCGTGGAGAGGGTGGCGGTCGGAGAGGGGGTTTGCCGCCGGCCCGCGACCTGTGACGCGGTGACGCCCTGGACGTCCGTACCCTCCGTGCCGCCGTCGTCCGAGCAGGCGGCCGTGCACAGCAGCGTGCCTGCCGCCAGGGCGGGGGAGAGAACGCGGACGAGCCGGGACGGACGACGGGTCATCGGGAGTGCCTCCTCGGAGCGTGACGCGTGCCCTCAGCGCACCACCGGCGCCGAACGCCCACCACCGGCGCCGGACCGTTCGGGTGAGCGCCGCCGGGGGCGCCCGGGGCTCACGCGACCGCCGTCCCGTCGGTGATCTGGCCGGCATCGCCGACCTGGTCGAGGGCTTCGCGGGCCCCGTCCAGAGGTGCGTTCTGCACCGCGACCCGGCGGTGTCCGGCGCCCTGCCGCACGAAGTCCAGGCGGCGGCCTTCCGGGTCGTCCAGGAGGCGCTGACCAACGTGCGCCGGCACGCCGCCGACGCCACGGAGGTCACCGTCCGCCTGACCTGCCCCGCCGGCCGTCTGGAGGTCACCGTGACCGACGACGGCCACGGCGGCACCCAGTTCCCGGAGGCCGCGCACGGCGGTGGCTTCGGCATCGTCGGCCTCACGGAACGGGTGACGGCACGGGGAGGCGAGCTGCACGCCGGGCCGCGTGCGGGGATGGGGCAGCGGGGTGGCAGGTGCGGGCGGTGTTCCCGGCGGGGAAGTAGGAACGGACCTCGGGACGGCTCCACTCCTGGCGCCGGAGCCCGCACACGCTGTTCAATGAGGCTGCACACATTGCACACGCCGTTCGAGCAGAGGAGCCGCCCGTGTCACCCGCCGTCGTGCCGCCCCTCGGCGCACGCATCCGGCAGGCGCGCCTGGAGCGCGGCAGGAGCCTGCGCGCGCTGGCCCGGGAGGTCGGTGTGTCGCCGAGTCTCGTGTCGCAGATCGAGACCGGCAAGAGCCAGCCGTCGGTCAGCACGCTCTACGCGATCACGACGGCCCTGGGCATCTCCGTCGAGTCCCTCTTCGACATGCGGGAGAGCGTCGTCGCGTCCTCGCCCGGGGCGTCACCCGGCACCGTGCCGCACGCCCTGGCCGCCCTCGCCGCCGAGCCGGGGCGGCGGATCGGGCCGCTGGTCGGCGCAGGCGGGCGCGAGACGCTGGAACTGGACTCGGGGGTCGTCTGGGAGCGTCTGGGGCGCGTGCCGGGCGCGGAGACCGGCTTCCTGCTGGTGACGTACCGGCCCGGCGGCTCCTCCTCCGGCTCCGGCGCGCTGATGCGGCACCCGGGCACGGAGTACGGCTACCTCACCTCCGGCGAGCTGGTCCTCACCCTCGGATTCGAGGAGTACACGCTGCGGCCGGGCGATTCCGTCTGTTTCGAGTCGACGACACCCCACCGCTACCGCAACGATGGAGAGGTACCGGCGGTGGGCGTCTGGTTCGTGTCCGGCGATGTTCAGTGACACTTGACACCCATCGCGCACGGGCGTTCACTCCGGAGTGGGGGTGGTCGCCATGGCGATCCGCACATACGGCCCCAACGCCGTCGACTGGGAAGAGCGCATCGACCTGGACCGGCTGCGCGGGCAGCGCTTGGCCCGGCTGCACGAGGCACTGAACCGCTCCGAGCTGGGCGCGGTGCTCAGCTTCGACTTCGCCAACATCCGCTACATGACGGCCACGCACATCGGCACCTGGGCGATGGACAAGCTGATCCGCTTCGCCCTGCTGGTGCGCGACGGCGAACCGGTCGTCTGGGACTTCGGCTCCGCCGCCCGCCACCACCAGCTGTACAACCCGTGGCTCGACTACAGCGACGGCAAGGGCGGCCCGCCCACCGGCGCCCGGGCCGGCATCTCCACCCTGCGCGGCGCCTTCCACCCGGAGGCCGGGATCCCCGAGGACGTGGCCGCCAAGATCGCCGCCGAGCTGCGCGAGCACGGGCTGGCGAACGAACCCCTCGGCGTCGACGTCGCCGAGATGCCGGTCCTCGCCGCGCTGCGCGCCGAGGGCATCGACGTCGTCGACGGGCAGCAGGTCTTCCTGGAGGCCCGCCGCATCAAGACCGGTGACGAGATCGCCCTGCTCACCCAGGCCTGCGCCATGGTCGACGCGGCCTACGAGGAGCTGTACGGGTACCTGCGCCCGGGCGTGCGCGAGAACGAGTGCGTCGGCGTGGTCAGCAAGGTGCTCTACGACCTCGGCAGCGAGTACGTCGAGGGCGTCAACGCCATCTCGGGCGAGCGCTGTTCACCGCACCCGCACGTCTACAGCGACCGGTTGATCCGCCCCGGCGACCCGGCCTTCTTCGACATCCTGCACAGCCATCTCGGCTACCGCACCTGCTACTACCGCACGTTCGCCGTGGGCAGCGCATCGCGGGCGCAGCGGGACGCGTACGTGCGCTGCCGGGAGTACATGGACGAGGCGATCGCGCTCGTCCGGCCCGGTGCGACCACCGCCGACATCGTCCGGGTGTGGCCGCGCGCCGAGGAGTTCGGCTTCGCCGACGAGACCGCCGCGTTCGCCCTCCAGTACGGACACGGCGTCGGCCTGTCGATCTGGGAGAAGCCGATCTTCAGCCGGCTGGTCTCCCTCGACCACCCCGAAGTCCTGGAAGAGGGCATGGTGTTCGCCCTGGAGACGTACTGGCCGGCCGCCGACGGCTGGTCCGCCGCCCGGATCGAGGAGGAACTCGTCGTCACCGCCGACGGCTGCGAGGTCATCACCAAGTTCCCCGCCGAGGAACTGCTGGTGGCCGGGCGCAAGTACTGGACGGTGGGCGGCGAGCTGAACACCCGCCGCGAGGCGCAGTCCCACCTCAACACCGGGGACCGCGCGCGGGCGGACACAGGGGAGCGCTCACACGCGCACACCACGGACCGCCGGCGGACGACCGGCCGGGACCGCTGATGGACGCCACGGCCCTCCTCGACCGGTACGAGCGGATGAACGTCATCCGCCGGACGGAGAAGGCCGCCCACGACCTGTTCCTCCAGGGCCTCGTGAAAGGCACCACGCACCTGGCCGCCGGGCAGGAGGCGATCGCCGTGGGGGCGAGCGCCGCCCTGCGCCCGGACGACTATGTGTTCGCCACCTATAGGGGCCACCACCACGCCCTCGCCCGGGGCGCCACGCCCGAGGAGTGCCTCGCCGAGCTGATGAGCCGGGCGACCGGGCTGTGCAAAGCCAAGGGCGGCTCCATGCACCTGACCAAGGCGGCCACCGGCATGCTCGGTTCGTACGCCATCGTCGGCTCCCATCTCCCGATGGCGGTGGGTGCGGCCTGGTCGGCCCGGCTGCGCGGCACCGAGCAGCTCGCGGTCGCCTTCTTCGGCGACGGCGCGACCAACATCGGCGCCTTCCACGAGTCCCTCAACCTGGCCGCCGTGTGGAAACTGCCGGTGCTGTTCGTGTGCGAGAACAACCTGTACATGGAGTACACGCCGATCGCCGACGTCACGGCCGTGCCCCGCCCAGCCGCCGACCGGGCCCCGGCCCACGGCATCCCGGGCGAGGTCGTCGACGGCAACGACGTCGTGGCGGTCGAGGAGGCGGTGGGGCGGCTCGCGCGACGGGCCCGCGCCGGAGACGGGCCCTCCGTGCTGGAGGCCGAGACCTACCGCCACTTCGGGCACAGCCGCGCCGATCCGGCGGCCTACCGCCCGGCCGAGGAGGTCGAACGCTGGCTGAAGCACGACCCGCTGGACCTCGCGCGGGGGCGTCTGGCCGAGTTGGGCGTGGGCGAGGAGACGGTCGCCGGGGCCGACGAGCGGGCCCGGGCCGTCGTGGAGCGGGCCGTTGAGGCGGCGAAGGCGGCGCCGCCGCCCGATCCGCGGGAGGCACTGACCGACGTGTGGGCGGACGGGGGTGCCGCATGGCGGACGTGATCACCTACCGGGACGCGGTCGCCGAGGGCATCGCCCGGGAGATGCGGCGGGACGCGTCGGTGGTGTGCCTCGGGGAGGACATCGCCGCGGCCGGCGGGGTGTTCAAGACGACCACGGGCCTGCTGGAGGAGTTCGGACCCGGGCGTGTGTGGGACACGCCCATCTCCGAACAGGCCATCGTGGGCGCGGCGATGGGCGCCGCCATGACCGGGATGCGGCCCGTCGCGGAGATCATGTTCTCCGACTTCCTGGCCTGCTGCTGGGACTACCTCGCCAACGAGATCCCCAAGGTCCGCTACATGACCGGCGGCCAGGTGACCGTGCCCCTCGTCGTGCGCACCGCCAACGGCGGCGGACTCGGCTTCGGCGCCCAGCACTCCCAGGCCACCGAGAACTGGGCCCTGACCGTCCCCGGGCTGAAGATCGCGGCACCGGCCACGCCCGCCGACGTCGTCGGCATGCTGGCGGCGGCCATCCGCAGCGACGACCCGGTGGTCTTCTTCGAGCACAAGGGGCTGTTCGCCACCAAGGGCCCGCCGCCCCCGCCCGGTCACGTCGTCGAGCTCGGCCGGGCCGCGGTCGTCCGCGAGGGCGCCGACGTCACGCTCGTGGCGCTCGCCTCGACGGTTCCCCTGCCCCTGAAGGCGGCCGGCGTCCTGGCCGGGGAGGGCATCGAGGCCGAAGTCGTCGACCTGCGCTGCCTCGTCCCGCTGGACGCCGCGACCGTCCTCGCCTCGCTCGGCAGGACCTCCCGGCTCGTCACCGTCGAGGAGAACCCGTACCAGGGCGGCTGGGGCGCCACCGTCGTCTCGGTCGTCGCCGACGAGGGATTCACCCTGCTGGACGCGCCCGTGCGGCGGGTGGCGGGGGAGTGCGTCCCGCTGCCGTTCGCCGACTCGCTGGAGGAGCAGGTCATCCCCACCGTCGACAAGATCGTCACGGAGGTCCGCAGGCTCGCCGCGTACTGAGCCGCACACCCGCCACCGAACACCCCATGGGAGGAAGCGCGATGACCACCAGGACACTGCTGCGCTCCGGTCACGTGATCTCGATGGACCCGGACATCGGGGACCTGCCCCAGGGGGACGTCCTCGTCGAGGACGGCAGGATCGCGGCCGTCGAACCCGAGATCAGCGCCGACGCCGAGGTCCTCGACATGAGCGGACACATCGTGATCCCCGGCTTCGTCGACACCCACCGCCACACCTGGGAGGCACCCATCCGGGGCGTCGCCCCCGACGCCACCCTCGACGACTACTTCGTCGACATCCTCGACACCTTCGCACCGCTGTACACCCCCGAGGACGTGTACGCGGGCAACCTCGCGGGCGCGCTGGAGTGCCTCAACGCCGGCATCACCACGCTCGTCGACTGGTCGCATATCAACAACACCCCCGAGCACCCCGACGCGGCGATCCAGGGCCTGGCGGAGTCCGGGATCCGGGCGCGGTACGCGTACGGCAGCGCCAACACCTCCCTCGCCGAGTACTGGTTCGAGAGCACGATCGCCATCCCGGCGGACGACGTACGGCGGATCCGGTCGACACACTTCGCCTCCGACGACGGCCTGCTCACCATGGGCCTCGCCACCCGCGGGCCCGGCTTCTGCGTCGACGAGGTCGTCACCGCCGAGTGGGCCATGGCACGCGAGCTGGGCCTCCCGATCACCGTGCACGTGGCCATGGGACGCCTCGCCGGCCGCTTCGGCATGGTCAGACAGCTCCACGGCCTGGGGCTGCTCGGCCCGGACACCACCTACGTCCACAGCTGCTACCTCAGCGAGGAGGAGTGGCGGATGGTCGCCGACAGCGGCGGCACGGTGTCGGTCGCGCCGCAGGTGGAGCTCCAGATGGGACACGGCTGGCCGCCGGTGATGCAGGCCATCGAGCACGGTCTGCGGCCGTCCCTCAGCATCGACGTCGTCACCACCGTCCCCGGCGACATGTTCACCCAGATCCGGGCGGCCTTCGGCGCCGAGCGCGCCCGCGTCAACGCCGACTGCTGGCAGGCCAACATGCCGGTCCCCAGCAACATGCTGACAGCGCGTCAGATGCTGGAGATCGCCACCGTGAACGGCGCCCACGTCGCCGGGCTGGAGGACCGCACCGGCTCCCTGACCCCGGGCAAGCGCGCCGACATCGTGGGGATCGACGCCACCGCCCCGAACGTCGCCCCCGTGCACGACGCGGTGGCCGCGGTGACGCTGTGCGCCGACGTCTCCAACGTGGACACGGTCCTCGTCGACGGCGTGATCCACAAGCGTGACGGCCGGCTCCTCAGCGACACCGCCCGTGCGCTGCGGCTCGTCGGCGCATCCCGGGACCGGCTCCTCGCCGCGAAGGAGGCCAAGGGGGCGAAGGCACCGGCATGACGAACCACCTGGTGCGCCACGCCGCCGACCTGCCCGAGCCGCCGTACGACGGCCACGGCCACCGGCGCAGGGCGCTGGTCGGCGAGGACGACGGCAGCGTCCACACCGGCTTCGGCCTGTGCGAACTGCGGCCCGACGGCCGGGTGCCCGCCCATGTGCACTCCTACGAGGAGACCTTCTTCGTCCTCGACGGAGCCGTGATCCTCGACGTGCCGGACGGGTCGTACCTGCTGGAGGAGGGCGATCACGGCCTGCTGCCGACCGGCGTTCCGCACGCCTGGCGCGGGGCCGGGGGCACCGGAGGCCGCTGGGCGGACATGCTGGCCCCGGTGCCGCGCGCCCGCTACGGACACGACACCCAGGCCGTGCCGGACCTGCCCGCGCGCGAGCCGGCCCGGGTCGACGTCCGCGACCCGCGCACCCGTTCCTTCGGCCACTTCGAGCCCGCCCAGATGGATCCCGGCCGGCAGTCCCAGGACCTGCTGGCCGCCACGGCGAGCATGCGGACCGCCCTGCTGGTCTACAGCGGGATCACGGTGAAGATGATGATCGACGGCGATCTGGGCGCGGTCGCCTCCACCATGTTCATGGTGCAGTACGCGTCCGACGGGGTCATCGGAACCCACGACCATCCCTTCGAGGAGACCTATCTGATCCTGGAGGGCGTGGCCGAGGCCACCCTGGACGGCGAGCGGTACCGGCTGGAGCCCGGCGATCTGGCCTGGGCGGGTGCCGGATGCGTGCACGGATTCGTCAACGCGGGGCAGGGGACGCTGCGCTGGCTGGAGACACAGGCGCCGCAACCGCCGTCACGGCACTCATACCGGTTCACGCGGGACTGGGACTACCTGCGCGCGGCACTGGAGGAGAAGTCATGAGCAGTGTGCTCGTCGTCGGCGGAACGTCCGGGATCGGGCTGGAGTTCGCCCGTACATGTGCCGAGCGCGGGAACGACGTGGTGCTCACCAGCCGCGACGCCCAGCGCGCCGACGTGGTCGCGAAGGAGGTGGGCGCGCGCGGACTCGCCGTCGACCTGGAACGGCCGCTGGAGATCGCGGCGGCCCTGGCCGGCATGGGGCGCGTCGACCATCTGGTGATCGCGGGCGTCACCCGGGACGACAACAAGGTGACCGAGTACGACATCGACGCCGCCCTGCGCCTGGTCACCCTGAAGCTGGTCGGCTACACGGAGGTGGTGCACACGCTGCGGAGCCGGCTGCACGACGACAGCTCCATCGTGCTGTTCGGCGGCCAGGCCAAGGAACGCCCCTACCCGGGCGCGACGACGGTGGCGACGGTCAACGCGGGGGTGCGGGGCCTGATGAACACCCTGGCCGTCGAACTCGCTCCGGTGCGGGTCAACGCCGTGCACCCCGGGGTCGTGGGCGACAGCCCGTACTGGCAGGCCAAGCCGGAGAAGGTGCTCGCCACGCTGCGCACCGAGACTCCCACGGGACGGCTCGCCGCCATGGCGGACGTGGTCGACGCCGTCGACTTCCTGCTGCGCAACCGGTCGGTCAACGCCGTCGAACTGACGGTGGACGGCGGCTGGTTGCTGGGGTGAGCGGCCTTCGGGCGGAGATGCCGGTCACCCGGCACGCCGCAGCGTGTCCTCAGCGACCCCTTTGTCCAACGCCGCCCGCACCAGCGCGGCGGCGAGGACGGCCGGGTCGGTGTCACCGGCCAGGTCGGTGAGGCGCTCCGGGTCCTTCGGCAGGTCCAGCCGCTCGGCACCCTGGAGGGCCTTGGTGTCCAGGTAGGGGGCCGCCTCCGGCCAGACGCCCTGCGCCTCGCGCAGAAAGATGTCTGCGCCCGCGGGCCCGATTCCGGGGAACTCCTGGAGGAGTCGGCGCAGTTCGGAGACCTTGCCGTCCGCCTCCCGGCGCAGCCGCCGCAGATCGCCGCCCCACCGCTCGCTCAACAGCCCGGCGGCGTCGCCGAGCTGGGTGGCCGTGCGCTCGTCGTAGCGTCGGTAGCCGCCCCGGCCCAGGGCGTCGACGCGCTGCTGCCAGCCGGCCTCCGCCATACGGCGCGGATCGCGCAGCCCCGCCTCGTGCAGGGCACGGGCGGTGGCCAGCGCGACCGAGCCGCGGATGCGGGCACTGAGCAGATGGGAGAGCACCAGCAGCCGGTACAGCGGCTGCGGGGTGTCCTTCAGCGCGATGCCCGCTTCCTCGGCGTACGTCCGGCCGTGCGCGCCGACGAGTTCCCGTACCACACGCTCCCGGCGCCCCACGGCCTACCCCTTCAGCGGGTCGTGCCCGACCGTCATCAGCCGGTGCCGGCGGCGGGTGTCCTCGGCCGTCACCTCGGGCTCGGGTTCGTTCTCCAGGTCCACCTGGTCGGTGACCGTCTCCACGACCTTCAGCATCACGCGCAGGTCGTCCTCGGTCAGATCGGTGCGCCGCTTCTGGAGGATCGCCAGGACGTGCTGCCCGGTCGCGGTACCGGCCTGGTCCGGCAGCGGCTCGGTGGCCTCGTCGGCGTCGCGGACCCGCAGCCAGGCCGCGAGTTCCTGCGAGGTCATGTTCACCACGCGGTGGAAGTCCTCCCACAGCGCGTCGAGTTCGAGGGCGTCGGTCATCGCCTGCCCCTTCCGTACGTACGTCGGATGTCGTGTGCCCGTCCCCGGCGGGTCAGCGGGGGAAGTTCTCGGCGTCGAACATCCAGCGCTGCTTCTCCAGCTCCGCCGTGACGCCGATCAGCAGGTCCTGGGTGACCGGGTCCGCCTTCTCGGTCGCGTCGATGCGCTCGCGCAGCCGGCCGACCGCGTCCTGCAGCGCCTCCACCATCACCTGCACGGCGTCCGAGTCGCGCACCCAGCCCTCCTTCGGGGCGGGCAGCGTGAAGGCCTTGGCGATGGTCTCCGGCCGGCCGTCCGGCGGGACGCCCAGCGCCGCGGACCGCTCCGCGACGGTGTCGGCGAAGTCCCGTGCTGCCGTGACCACCTCGTCGAGCTGGAGGTGGATGGACCGGAAGCGGGGGCCGACGACGTTCCAGTGCGCCTGCTTCCCGACCAGCGAGAGCCCGAGCAGATCCACCAGGGTGTCCTGGAGTGCCTCGCAGGCGACCTTGCGGGCGTCGTCGGGCAGTGTGCTCCTCACAGTCGTCATAGGGCGCTTCTCCTTCTCGCGTCGTTCCTGGTCGTCCGGATCAGTGCGTCGCGCTCCTCCTCGCCGGTGCCGCCCCACACGCCCGAGGCCTGGCCGCTGCTCAGCGCGAAACTCAGACACTGGTCGGTCACCGGGCAGCGCTCGCAGACCCGCTTGGCGGCGCTCACGTCGCGCAGGGCGGGACCGGCGGTGCCCACAGGAAAGAACAGCTCGGGGTCCTCGTCCACGCAGGCGGCGCTCCGCAACCACTCTCCATGAACGCGCGGGTGCCCTGGGCGCACTGGTGCAAACGCGTCGCACGAGGGTCGTCCGGCCTGCGATATGACCTGCCGGGATGCCGGGGAGGCGCAGAATCTTCACAGGCGGCGGGGCGAGGGTCTATAGTCCGAAACTAGCAGTGCTAATTAATGCGCGTTGACGCGCAGCGTGAGGAGCCTCTCGTGCGTCCCGTCCACTTCGCGGCCGCCCGCCGCACCCCCATCGGCAAGCTGCGAGGATCCCTCTCCTCGGTACGGCCCGACGACCTCGCGGCGACCGTCGTCCGCGCCCTGGTGACCGGCGTGCCCGCCCTGGACCCCGCCCGGATCGACGACGTCTACTGGGGCGCCGCCAACCAGGCCGGCGAGGACAACCGCAACGTCGCCCGCATGGCCGCGCTGCTCGCCGGCCTGCCCGACTCCGTGCCCGGCGCCACCGTCAACCGCCTCTGCGCCTCGGGCCTGGAGGCCGTGACCACGGCCGCCCGGACCATCGCCGCCGGCGAGGCCGACATCGTGATCGCGGGCGGCTCCGAGTCGATGAGCCGCGCCCCCTTCGTCCTGCCCCGCCCCGACGACGCCCTGCCGCACCGCATGGAGACCGCCGACACCCGGCTCGGCTGGCGCCTGGTCAACCCGGCGATGCGCGACCTGCACGGCCTGCTGGCCATGGGCGAGACGGCCGAGGAGGTCGCCGCACGGTACGGCATCCCGCGCGAACGCCAGGACGACTTCGCCCTGCGCAGCCACCAGCGCGCCGCCCTGGCCCGCAAGAACGGCCACTTCGACGACGAACTCCTCCCCGTGGAGCGCCCCGACGGCGTGGTCGTCGACACCGACGAATGCGTCCGCGAGGACACCTCGTACGAGAAGCTGTCCCGGCTGAAGCCGGTCTTCCGCGACGGCGGCACGGTCACCGCGGGCAACGCCTCGCCGATGAACGACGGCGCCGCCGGCCTCCTCCTCGTCAGCGAGGACGCCCTGAACGACCTGGGCCTCGATTCCCTGGGCCGCTACGTGGCCGGCGCCTCCGCCGGTGTCCACCCCGACGTGATGGGCATCGGCCCCGTCCCCGCCACCCGCAAGGTGCTGACCCGCGCCGGGTGGAGCGTCGGCGACCTGGAGGAGGCCGAGTTCAACGAGGCCTTCGCCGCCCAGGCCCTGGCCTGCGTGGACCAGCTCGGCATCGACCCCGACCTGGTCAACCCCAGCGGCGGCGCCATCGCGCTGGGCCACCCCCTCGGCTGCTCCGGCGCCCGCATCCTGACGACGCTGCTCCACCGGATGCGGCGTACGGGGGCGGGGCGCGGGCTCGCCACGATGTGCGTCGGGGTCGGGCAGGGCAGCGCGGTCCTCGTCGAGCGGACGTAGCGGCAGCCGGGCGGCGGTCCTGGCGGGCCCGGCGGCCCCGGCGGGCCCACCAGGCGAGACGGCGCTTACCGGCACCTGTTCGTTGCATATAGCATCAGTGTTCGCATGAACACCATGACCCTCTGGCACATCACCGGCTGGGAGTTCGCCGCCCTCGCCTTCGCGGCCCTGCTCGTCGGCTTCTCCAAGACCGCCGTGAGCGGGGCCAACACGGTCAGCCTCGCCATCTTCGCCGCCGTGCTGCCCGCCCGCGCCTCCACCGGTGTGCTGCTGCCCATCCTGATCGCCGGGGACCTCCTGGCCGTCGCCACCTACCGGCGGCACGCCCACTGGCCCACGCTGTGGCGGCTGTTCCCGGCGGTCGCCGCGGGTGTCGTCGTCGGCACGGTGTTCCTGCTCTGGGCGGACGACGCGGTCGTACGGACCTCGATCGGCGCGATCCTGCTGCTGATGTCGGCCGTGACGGTGTGGCGCCGCCGTACGGCCGACAAGGAGGAGGAGCCGGAGTCGGTCACCACCCGGTCGGGCCGCCTCAAGGCCCGCTCCTACGGCGTACTCGGCGGCTTCACCACCATGGTCGCCAACGCGGGCGGCCCCGTGATGTCGATGTACCTGCTCTCCGCCGGCTTCCGCAAGCTCGGCTTCCTCGGCACCTCGGCCTTCTTCTTCCTGATCGTCAACGTCTCCAAGCTGCCCTTCAGCGCCGGCCTCGGCCTGATCGACGGCCGCTCGCTGCTCCTCGACCTCGCGCTCGTGGCGTTCGTGGTGCCCGGCGCGCTGTTCGGCAAGTGGGCCGTGCACCGGATCAACCAGCGGCTGTTCGAGCAGCTCGTCATCGCGGCGACCGTCGTGGGCGGTCTGCAACTACTGCTGCGCTGACCCCCGCAACAGTGCCGGGAGGTCCGCGAAGGAGTCGATCACGTGGTCGGGCGTGCCGTCGGCGGCCCGCAGCGTCTCCGGCTGGAACTTCCCGGTCCGCACGAGTACGCCGGTGACCCCGGCCCGCTGCGCCGCCAGCACGTCGGACTCGACGTCGTCCCCCACCATCACCGCCTCCTCCGCGCCGACGCCCAGCCGGGCGAGTGCCGACGCGAAGAACGCCCGCGACGGCTTGCCGGTGATCTCGGCCTCCACCCGCGCGGCCCGCTCCAGCCCGGCCAGGAACGCCCCGGAGTCCAGCCGCAGCCCCTCGGCCGTACGCCAGTACAGGTTGCGGTGCATCGCCACCAGCCGGGCCCCGCGCTGCAGATGCCCGAAGGCCCGGTCGAGCTCCGCGTACCCGAACTCGGGACCGGCCCCGCCGACCAGGACGACATCCGGCGCGGCCCCGGTGTCACCCGCTTCGACGAGCGTGACACCGTCGAGGTCCTCCGCGATGTCGCCGCTGTTCAGCAGCGCGCACCGGGCGCCGGGACAGTGCTCGGCGAGATACGCGGCGGTGGCGGCGGGCGCGGTCAGGATGTCCCCGGCGGACACCGGGAATCCCGCCTCCGCCAGCGTCCCCGCGATCGAAGCCCGGGTACGGGAGGTGGTGTTGGTGACCAGCAGGACGCCGAACCCGGCCTCCCGGACCTCCCGCAACGCCTCGACGGCCCCGGGCAACGGCCGCCACGAGACGGTGAGCACCCCGTCGATGTCGATGAGCACGGCCTGCACGGACTCCATGGCAGGACGATAACCACGGGGAGCGGCCTTCGCCGGTCGGTAGCCGTCGCGCTGCGGCTCTCCGGTTCGCCTGCTCGCCGCCCGGAACCACCCGTCCCGTTGCCGTCAGCCGGTCGGCACCCGTCCCGGCACCGCCGCACCCGACCTCGTACGCTCGACGTCGTGTCCTCTCACGTCCTGATCCTCGGCGGCACGGCCGAGGCCCGAGCCCTGGCCGCCGCGCTGTGCACGCGTCCCGGCGTGCGCGTCACGACGTCCCTCGCGGGGCGCGTGGCCAAGCCCGGGGCGCTCGACGGGGAGGTGCGCGTCGGAGGCTTCGGCGGGGCACCGGGACTGGCCGACTGGCTGCGGGAGGAGAGTGTCGACGCGCTCGTCGACGCCACGCACCCCTTCGCCGAGTCGATCACGGCCAACGCGGCCCGAGCCGCGGCCGAGACCGGCGTGCCCGCGGTGGTGCTCCGCCGCCCCGGATGGCGGCCCGGCCCCGGGGACCGGTGGCATTGCGTCCCCTCACTGAACGCGGCCGCGGATCTGCTCCCGCGCCTCGGCCGCCGGGTGCTGCTCACCACCGGGCGCCTCGGCCTGGCCTCCTTCGCCCATCTTTCGCGCCTCCACTTCGTGGTGCGGTCGGTGGATCCCCCCGAACCGCCGATGCCGCCCGACACGCATGTGCTGCTCGCCCGCGGCCCGTTCACCGTCCCCGGTGAGACGGCGCTGCTGCGTGAGCACCGCGTCGACGTCCTGGTGACCAAGGACAGCGGGGGAGCGGCGACGGCCGCCAAACTGACCGCGGCCCGGGACCTCGGACTGCCGGTCGTGGTCGTACGGCGGCCGCCGCTGCCGGACGGCGTGGCGGCGGTACCGGATGTGAAGGGCGTGCTGGAACGGCTGGGGATCGGATAGGACGCTCACGCCGAGCCGGTGGGGAGGGACGTCTCCCGACCGGGCGACAGCCCATGGATCCCCGGGTGCCCGGTGACGTGTTCGCCCGTCCCCTCAGCCGCGGGGGTGTCGGCGCAGCAGATACGTGTCCATGATCCAGCCCTTGCGCTCACGGGCCTCGGCCCGCAGCCGCTCGATGCGGGGGGCCGCCTCCGCGATCGGGCCGGAGACGAGGATCTCGTCCGGAGTGCCGATGTAGGCGCCCCAGTAGATGTCGACGTCTTCCTGCGCGTACTGCCGGAAGGTCTGGTGGGCGTCGAGCATCACGACCACGTCGTCCACGCCCTCCGGGAAGCCCTCCGCCAGCCGCCGGCCGGTGGTGATCTGCACCGGCCGGGCCACGCGGTTGAGACCCGTGCGGTGCCGGGCGACGAGCGACGAGACACTGCTGATGCCGGGCACGACGTCGTACTCGAACGCCACGGTGCCCCGCTCCAGCACCTCCTCCAGGATCCCCAGCGTGCTGTCGTACAGCGAGGGGTCGCCCCACACCAGGAACGCGCCGGTCTGCTCCTCGCGGAGCTCCTCGGTGATCAGCCGCTCGTAGATGCCGGCCCGGGCGCTGCGCCAGTCCCCGACGGCGGGCGAGTAGGCCGCGCCGCCGGCGCTGCGGTCCCGCTCGGGGTCGCGTGCCTCGACGACGCGGTACGACCCCTCGGGTACGTGGGCGTCGAGCATGTCCCGGCGCAGCCCGGTGAGATCCGCCTTCACCTCGCCCTTCTCCAGGATGAAGAACACGTCCGTGCTCCGCAGCGCCTTGACCGCCTGGAGGGTGAGCTGGTCGGGGTCGCCCGCGCCGATACCGATGACATGAATCTTTCGCACGGCCCGAGTCTGCCGCACGGAGATCCGGACGGGTACACCGCGGTCGGTGTCACGCCCCCTGGGAGTCGGCGAGACGATCGTCCGTCGCCGCAGCTCAGCGCCCGGCTTCGGGACCCCGCAGCCGGGGTGCCCGGCCGCCCGCGTCCACAGGCCGACCCGTTCGTTCCACGTCCGCAGCCAGCTCCCGCGCCCATGCGGCCACGCCCACGACGTCGATCCCGTGCGGCAGGTCCTGCCCGGCCCCCGACGCCCACGCCTCGGCCGCTCCCGCCCCGCGCCGCAGGAGCCGGGCCCCGCCGGTCAGGTTCCCCCGGGCGGCGTGCGTGAGACCCACGGCGAGCTGGGCGAGCCCGCGCCACAGCTCGCGCTCCTGGTCGGGCCCGGACTTCCACGCGTCCTCGAACACCTCGTGCGCGTGGAACGGCTTGCCCTCGTCCAGCAGCCGCTGCGCTTCCGCGACGGTCTCCTCCGGGGTGCGGACGACGCCCTCGGGCTGCCGCGGCACACCGTCCACGCCGTAGGGCAGGGGCCGCCCGAGCCCGTCCCGGGGCCGGGCGTTGCGCGCCCGCCCCTCACTGTCACGGTCCCGTGCGTCGCCCGGCCGGTCCGGGGAGGTCTCTCCTGTGCTGCCCATACGCCGATTGTCCCGCCCGGCCCGCTTTCGGCGCGGCCAGGGGTGTGGGGTAAAGTGCTGTTCGCGCGATCACGCGGCTCACCGCGGGTAGCGCGCACCGGGACGTGGCGCAGCTTGGTAGCGCACTTGACTGGGGGTCAAGGGGTCGCAGGTTCAAATCCTGTCGTCCCGACTTGCGACGTAGCAGGTCGGAGGTCACTTTCGATTGATCGGAGGTGGCCTCTTCGTCGTTGGTGGGGACTGATTGGGCACCGAACGCCAGAAGGCAGTCGTGTAACGCACGGTGGCTCGGTCAGATGCGCGCCCAGATCAATAAGCCATTTCGTTGCGTTATGTCCTTGATGTCGCTTTCGGTGATCTCTAGTGTTCCCTGCGAGGGACACGCTACGAGGGCCGAATCTCGTGCCCCCGTCCGGAAGCGAGGTGTGGAGCGGTGCACGCGAGGTGCGGCTGCCGACCCGTTTCGGGTCAGAGGGGACGTCCCCGAGGGACGCGATGGCTGCGGGCGTTCGCCGTACTGCCGTTGTTGGCGTCGGTGCTCGCAGCCTGTGGCGGTGACGAGGCCTCCGGCCGGCCCACCCTCAACTGGTACAACTTCCCGGACGACTCCGGTGCGCTCCAGAAAGCGGCGGACCGGTGCAGCCAGGCGTCGGGCGGCCGCTACTCGATCAGCTACAACAAGCTTCCGCGCGCAGCGGACGGCCAGCGCCAGCAACTCGTCCGCAGACTCGCCGCCGAGGACGACTCGCTCGACATCCTGGGCCTGGACGTCACCTGGGCGGCGGAGTTCGCCGAGGCGCGCTGGGTCCGGGAATGGACGGGGAAGGCGAAGCAGGAGGCCGTCGAGGGCACCCTGCGCGTACCGCTGCAGACCTCGACGTGGAAGGGCAAGCTGTACGCGGTCCCGTACAACACCAACACCCAGCTCCTGTGGTACCGCAAGGACCTGGTGCCCACCCCGCCCAGGACCTGGGCCGAGATGCTGGACATGGCCGACGCCCTTTCCCGTCAGGGAAAACCGCACCTCGTGGAGGTCCAGGGCGCCCAGTACGAGGGCCTGACCGTCTGGTTCAACACGCTGATCAACAGTGCGGGCGGTTCCATCCTCAACGCGAGCGCGACCGAGCCCTCCCTCGGTCCTCCTGCCGAGCGGGCAGCCGGGATCATGCGTGACCTGGCGAACTCCCCCGCCGCGGACCCCTCTTTGTCCAACCAGATGGAGGACCAGAACCGCCTCGCCATGGAGTCGGGGGTGGCGGCGTTCGAACTCAACTACCCGTTCGTCTATCCGTCGATGAGGAGCAACAACCCCGAGTTGTTCAAGAACTTCCGCTGGGCTCCGTACCCGCGGGTCGACGCGAACCGCCCGGCACGGCCCACCATCGGCGGCATCGATCTCGCCGTGAGCGCCTACTCGCGCCACCCCGATCTTGCCTTCGAGGCGGCACTGTGCCTGCGCAACCGGGAGAACCAGCTCACCGCCGCGCTCGAGGGCGGTCTGCCGCCCACCCTGCGCGCCCTGTACGACGATTCCGCGTTCATGAAGGAGTACCCCTTCTCCACGGAGGTGCTGGCCGCCCTGGAGTCGGCGAGCGTGCGCCCGATCACTCCGGTCTACCAGAACGTGTCGATCGCGGTCTCCCACACGCTTTCCCCGCCGTCCGGGATCGAACCGGAGAGCTCCGTCGCCACCATCAGGGAGCAGATCGACGATGCCCTGCGATCCGAGGGTGTGATCCCGTGAACCACCTCCTCCCGCACCACCCCGTCAGCCGGCGCCGCAGTGCGCGGGTCTCGTCCTCGGACGGCCTGAGATGAGCACGCGCGCGCAGCCGGCCGGAGCCCCGCCGCCCCCCGAGACGGAGACGGGGCAGGCGCCTGACCAGGCGGCACTCTCGGCGGGCGCCAGGCAGGAGCGGCGACTCGGCTGGCTGCTCTGCGCGCCTGCTGTCGTCGTCATGATCGCCGTGACCGCCTACCCCATCGGGTACGCCGTCTATCTGTCCCTCCAGCGGTACGACCTGCGCTTTCCCGGGCAGGCGGAGTTCGTGGGCCTCGGCAACTACGGGGCGGTGCTCTCCTCTCCGTTCTGGTGGGACGCCTTCTGGGTGACGCTCTTCATCACCGCCGTGTCCGTGGCCATCGAACTGGTCCTCGGAATGGGGCTCGCCCTGGTCATGCACCGCACGATCTTCTGGCGCGGCACCGTACGCACGGCGGTCCTCATTCCGTACGGAATCGTCACCGTGGTCGCCGCCTTCTCGTGGCAGTACGCCTGGACCCCGGAACTCGGATACCTCGCAGAGCTGTTGCCCACCGGAGAGGCACCCCTGACCGAGCAGTGGTCCGCCCTCTGGCTGATCATTCTCGCCGAGGTGTGGAAGACGACGCCGTTCATGGCCCTGCTGCTGCTCGCGGGTCTGGCGCTGGTCCCCGAGGAGACCCTGAAGGCGGCCATGGTGGACGGTGCCACCGCCTGGCAGCGCTTCACCAAGATCATGCTGCCGCTGATGAAACCGGCCATCCTGGTGGCACTTCTCTTCCGCACCCTGGACGCGTTCCGGATCTTCGACAACATCTACATCCTGACGGCGGGCGCCCACGGGACCGGCTCTCTGTCGATCCTCGGGTACGACAACCTGTTCACCGCGCTGAACCTGGGCATCGGGTCGGCGATCTCGGTTCTGATCTTCATCTGCGTCGGGATCATCGCCTTCACCTTCGTCAAACTCTTCGGTGCCGCCGCACCCGGCGCGGAGGTGAAGCGCTGATGGCCGCAGTGGGAAAGACACATGCCACCCGATGGGTTGTCCTGAACGTCGTGGTAGTGCTGTACGCCCTGTTCCCGGTGTGGTGGATCGTCGCACTGTCCTTCAAGGACCCCGGCACCCTCACGGACGGCGACTACATCCCCAGGGACTGGACCTGGGAGAACTACCGGGGCATCTTCGCGACCGCCGAGTTCACCCGTGCGCTGATCAACTCGATCGGCATCGCCCTGATCGCCACGGTGATCGCGGTGGTGCTGGGCACCATCGCCGCCTACGCGGTGGCCAGGCTGCGCTTCCCCGGGAAGCGGGTGCTCATCGGCATGTCACTGCTGATCGCCATGTTCCCGCCGATCTCCTTGGTGTCACCGCTGTTCAACATCGAGCGGTTCATCGGAATCTTCGACACCTGGATCGGGCTGATCATCCCTTACATGACCTTCTCCCTGCCGCTCGCGATCTACACCCTGTCGGCGTTCTTCCGGGAGATCCCCTGGGATCTGGAGAAGGCCGCGAAGGTCGACGGGGCGACTCCTGCGCAGGCCTTTCGGCTGGTCATCGCGCCGCTGGCCGCGCCGGGCGTGTTCACCACGGCCATTCTCGTGTTCATCTTCTGCTGGAACGACTTCCTGTTCGCGATCTCGCTGACGTCCACCGAGTCCGCACGCACCGTGCCGGCCGCGATCGCGTTCTTCACCGGGAGCTCCCAGTTCCAGCAGCCCACAGGGTCGATCGCCGCCGCCGCTGTGGTCATCACCATCCCGATCATCGTCTTCGTCCTGCTCTTCCAGCGGCGGATCGTCGCCGGACTGACCTCCGGGGCAGTCAAGGGGTGAACGGGCCGACCGCGGCAGACCGGCCACCGGCCCGAGACACCGACCGCAGTGCTCGGACCCGGAAGGCATGAAGGCAAGGAGGCACCAACCATGGCCGAGATCATCCTTGAGGGAGTCACCAAGCGCTTTCCCGACGGGGCCCTCGCCGTGAAGGACGTGAACCTCGAGATCGCCGACGGCGAGTTCGTGATCCTGGTCGGACCGTCGGGATGCGGCAAGTCCACCACCCTGAACATGATCGCCGGACTTGAGGACATCACAGAGGGCACCCTGCGCATCGGAGACCGGGTCGTCAACGACCTGGCTCCCAAGGAGCGCGACGTCGCCATGGTGTTCCAGAGCTACGCCCTGTACCCGCACTTGAACGTCCGGGAGAACATGGGCTTCCCGCTGCGCCTGGCCAAGGTGGACAAGGCCACCATCGACGCCAAGGTGACGGAAGCCGCCCGGATCCTCGACCTGGCCGAGCATCTGGACCGCAAGCCCGCCCACCTCTCGGGCGGTCAGCGCCAGCGGGTGGCCATGGGGCGGGCGATCGTCCGGGACCCCAAGGCGTTCCTGATGGACGAGCCGCTGTCCAACCTGGACGCCAAACTCCGGGTGCAGATGCGCACCCAGATCTCCCGGCTGCAACGGCGCCTCGGTACGACCACCGTGTACGTCACCCACGACCAGACCGAGGCGATGACGCTCGGCGACCGGGTCGTGGTCATGCGACAGGGCCTGGTCCAGCAAATCGGCACCCCTGCCGAGCTGTACGACCTGCCGAGCAACATCTTCGTCGCGGGCTTCATCGGCTCTCCGGCCATGAACTTCCTGAACGCCGTCGTGGAGGGCGGAGCCCTGCGCTCGTCCCTGGGCGAGCTGACCCTCGACGACCGTACGAGGCAGATGCTGGAACGTCAGAACGCGCCCCGTGAGGTCATCGTCGGGCTGCGACCGGAGGCCTTCGAGGACGTGGCCCTGTCACCCGACCGGGGCCGGACGGGCCCCGTCTTCACCGCCACCGTGGAGGTACTGGAGTCGCTGGGCTCCGACGTGTTCGTCTACTTCACGGCGGAGGGCGGGCCCGCGACGACCACCGAGCTGGAGGAACTCGCCGCGGACTCGGGCCTGCGGGACACCGGCGCCGACACCCACAACATCGTGGCCCGCCTGGGCGCCGCCACGCGTGCCCGTGAGGGCGCACCGATCGAGCTGCGGGTCGACATGTCCAAGGCTCACGTGTTCGACCCGGCGACCGGAGCGAACCTCACGCATCCAGCGAGGGCGGACTGACGAGCACCACACGGGGCACGACGGCGGCCGGTTCACCGGCGGCACCCGCCACGGCCGCGGTGCGGCGCCGCGCAGGCCGATACCGGCGGCGCCCTTTCGTCGTGCGTACACGTCATGCGTGCGCGCCGTGCGTACTCCCTTGACCTCGAGAGCACTCCAAGCTGAAGACTCCCCTGCGTGCCCGAGATCCGGGCACCGGAGGGAGCGACATGAAGTACCGCACGATCGGCACGGATCCCACGACCCGCCGCGAGGTGAGCGTCCTCGCGCTCGGCGCGATGCTCTTCGGCTCGGCTACGGACGAGGCGACGTCCTTCGCCCTGCTCGACCGCTACGTCGAAGCCGGCGGGAACTTCATCGACACGTCCGACAACTACGCGTTCTGGGCCGACGGCGGCCAGGGCGGCCAGAGCGAGGAACTCCTCGGCCGCTGGCGGCGCAGCCGCGGCATCGGCGACGAGATCGTCGTCGCGACCAAGCTCGGCGCCCGCCCCCTGGCCCCCGGCACCAGTTACACCGACAACCCGGAGGGCCTGTCCGCGAAAGTGATCCGTGAGTCCGCCGACCGCAGTCGCGAACGCCTCGGCCTGGAGAAACTGGACCTGCTCTACGCGCACATAGAGGACCACACCGTCCCGCTCCAGGAGACCGTCGAGGCCTTCGCCGCCCTGGTCGCCGAGGGCACCGCCGGACTGCTCGGCGTGAGCAACCACGCCGTGTGGCGCGTGGAGCGGGCCCGGGCGCTCGCCGCGGCGGCCGGACTGCCCGGCTACGAGGTCCTCCAGTACGCGCACACCCACCTGCGCCCCCGCGCCGACGTCCCCGGCGACCTGTTCCCGGACGGCAGCCTGGGCCACGCCGGCCCCGACCTGCTCGGCTACCTGAGGGCCGAGCCCGGCCTGACCCTCGTCGCGTACTCGCCGCTGCTGAAGGGCGCCTACACCCGCCCGGAGAGGCTCCCCGCCGACTTCGACCACCCCGGCACCCCGGCACGGCTGGCGGCACTGCGCGACGTGGCCCGGGAGACCGGCGCGACCGTCAACCAGGTCGTGCTGGCCTGGCAGATCGGCGGCGAACTGCCCGTCCTGCCGCTGGCCGGGGTCTCCTCGGTGGCCCAGCTGGACGAGAATCTGGCCGCGGTGGACCTGGAACTGACCCCGGAGCAGCGCGCCCGGCTGGACGCGGCGCACTGAGACCGTGGGACCGTGGAGGGAACGGCAACCGGACCTCCGGAAGGAGCACCGGCCATGACCACCCACCCGGCCCACCCCGCCGCCCGCTCGATCCGAACCACGCCGGAAGGCCTCATGTGGGAGCCCAGCGAGCGCTGGGTGCGCGGCCGCAAGGGCGACGTCACCGTCGTCGACAGCCGGCACCCGGTGCTCGTCTGGGAGCCCCACCTGCCCGTGCCGCAGTACGTCTTCCCCCGCGAGGACGTCCGCACCGACCTCCTCCGCCCGGCCGAGAGCCCGCCCACGGGCGCCCACACCGGCTCCCGGATCTTCTACGACCTCGACGCCGACGGCGAGGTGCGCCGGAACGCGGCCTGGACGTTCCCCGCCGACGACCTGGCCGGCCACATCGCCTTCGAGTGGTTCCTGCGCACCGACACGGGCCTCGACCACTGGTACGAGGAGGACGAGGAGATCTTCATCCACCCCCGTGACCCGCACAAGCGCGTCGACGCGCTGCCCAGCAGCAGGCACGTACGGGTCGAGATCGACGGGCAGGTCGTCGCGGACAGCCAGGACCCCGTCCTGCTCTTCGAGACCTCGCTGCCCACCCGCTACTACCTCCCCCGCGAGGACGTGCGCCTCGACCTGTTCGACGTCACCGACCACCACACCGGCTGCCCCTACAAGGGCACCGCCTCGTACTGGTCCTTGCGTGGCGAGGCCGATGTACCGCCCGACCTCGTGTGGACCTACCCTGAGCCGCTGCCCGCGGTGGCGGCGATCCAGGGGCGCGTCGCCTTCTTCAACGAGGTCGTCGACATCACCCTGGACGGCGAGCGCCTGGAGCGGCCGGAGACGCCGTTCAGCCGGATGCTGCGGAGGCGGAGCCGCTCGTGAAGCTGTCGAGCAGGGCGTCAAGACCGGCCGCGAGGCCCTCCGGGCCGCCCTGCTCGGCCAGCGCGGCGGCCGTCTCCCGCAGCGTCGGCAGTTCCTTCGCGGACAGCCGGTGCAGTCCGAGCCGGAAGGCCGGGTCGGTCTCGTCAGGGTTGTCCACGGTGGGGCGCAGCTCCACGGACACGTAGCCCAGCAGCCAGGCCGTGAAGGCGCGGAACACCTCGGCCGCGGTCGCCTCGTCGAAACCGGCGCCCCGCAGCAGGGACAGCACCCTCTCGTGATCGCGCAGGACCGCGCCGGGCCTGCGGGCCAGCGGGACCGCCAGCAGACGCGTCGCGAGCAGCGGCACGGCCTGGGGATGAGTGAGGCACACCTCGTAGGTGGCCCGGGCGTTCCGATGCAGCCCGGCCCGCCAGTCGGGGGCCTCGTCGGTGTCGGCGGTCAGCCGCTCCTCCAGCTCCAGGTACAGCGCCTCGACCAGCCCGTCCAGCAGGGCGTCCTTGCTCGACGCGTACCGGTAGAGCGCCATGGCCTCCACGCCCAGCTCGGTGCCGAGGCGGCGCATGCTGAGCGCCGAGAGCCCCTCACGGTCCACCAGCGCCAGGGCGCTGGCCAGCACCCGCTCCCGGCTCAGCCGGCCGTAGCGCCCCCGGTCGCTGGCACGGCGGGCCGGGGTCGGCGCGGCCGCTCCGCCCTTGCCGCGGCCCTGGGCTCGCTGCTCGGCCATGACCGCCTCCTCGTCTCGGGGCCTGGGCCCCCGGCGCGATCCGGCATCCGCGGGCCGGACGCGTACACGCACATCGTAGGCCGGAGGGCTGAGGCCGTCCGGGAGGCCGTGCCGGGGGCAGCGGCGACGGCAGTCAGCGGTGGCGGTCGACGGCGCCGACGGCTCTGACCGCGGCGCGGTGCACCCGGGGGCTGGCGTTGAGGGCCGTGTGGGCGGTGCGGCTCGACGCCATGCGCAGCCTGCACAGCACCGCTGCCGGTGTGTGCCGGCCGACGTACCCCTCGGTGACGCTCAGGTCCCCCGTCTTCAGCGCGTCCTTGTAGCGGGAGGTGCCCTTGCCCATGTCGATGTGGGTGATGCCGCGTTCCGCGGCGGCCTCGGCGCACTTGAGGTGGAGAAGGATGCCGGGTGAGTACTTGGCGAACCGGGTGTCGTAGGCAGGGAACCAGGTCGCGTACACCTCGCGCGAGCGCAGTCCGTAGAGGATGGCGACGGGGGTGTCGCCCGCGCGGAGAACGGACAGGGTGCCCGAGCAGGACTCGGACGGCAGGTCGAGCAGTTCCCGCAGGAGCGCCCGGAACCAGCCCTGGGAGAGCGGGTCCCGCTCCCCTCTGGCCCGCAGCTGGGCGGACTTCCAGTGGATCAGGGTGTCCAGCAGGACGGGGTCGGGCGCGTTGAAGTCCAGGCGGAGCGGCCCCACATCGCGGGCCAGCCTGCGTTCCTGGCCCCGAGCGGCACGCAGTACCTTGGGCCGCAGCCTTTCGAGGTAGGCCTGGTGGCCGCCGCTCAGTTCCATCACCGGGGACGCGGCCCGGGCGCGCGGCGTGCCCGCCCTTTCGAAGGGAGTCTGGCCCGCGGCCAGGTGGTCGTACTCCCACAGCGCGAGACCACATGCGCCGAGCAGGTCCACGGGGTCCCAGTCCAGGCCCGGCCGGTGGATCAGGCCCTGGCAGTCGCAGAAGCCGGAGCCGATCGGTTTGCCGGCTCCCAGGGCGTGCCGCTCGAAGGGGAAGAACCCGACGGTGTCGCCGTCCTCGCGCAGGCGTGCCACCCGGGCGGTGGCACGCCGACGGCCCACGGCCCGGGTGAATTCGCCGGCCAGGAAGGGACTGGCCAGACCCAGCTCCGCGCGCTGCATCTCGCTCCATGCGCCGAGGTCGGCGGCGGTCAGTTCGTCGGGACGCAGAACGGTGACGTCCATTGCGATCACCTCAGTCGTAGCCGGAGATCATCGCGGAGTAGTCCGCGAGTGACGAACCCGGGGTGCCGTCGTAGAGGTTGTTGTCGAACGCCCACATCAGGCCCCGCAGCCCGCAGGTGTCCATCTGCCGGGCCGCGGCGGACATGACGCCGGGGTAGTAGGGGCTGACCCGCGTTCCGGCGCTCTCTCCGCTGAGCAGCGTGAAGCCGTGCTGCCGGGCGATCCGGGTGACCCAGCGCATCGACGACCACTCGTCGTGCACGCGGTGGGGCGGGGCGAGGACGTTCACGTGGCGGTCCTCGGGGGAGCAGCCGTTGTTCCGGGGCTTGCCCGTGCCGTCCACGAGGGAGGTCGGCACGATCTGCACGTTGTGACGGTGGCGGATCTCTCCCAGGGTGCGGAAGAAGCCGACCCCGAGGGCGACCAGCCGGTTCCCCGCCGACTCGTCCAGGTGCCGCTGGACGGCACGCTTGTAGTCGCGCGGGTAGTAGCCGCTGCCCGCCACCAGCACCTTCAGGAAGCCGCTGTAGCGCAACGATCTGTAGTACTCGATCTGCCAGTTCACCGCGTTCGACAGGGCCAGCAGGTACCAGTCGTACCACGTGCTGACCTGAGCCTCGGTGAACTCCCTTCCCCGGTAGTCGCGTTGGCCCGGCTTCCAGCCGGGGGACGGGTTCGCGGGGGTGCCGGGCGGCCGGCCCGCGCGGTCCGGGCTCTGGGCGTTGGCGTCGAAAGCCCAGTAGGAGTTGTCCCCGTCGCCCGAGGGATAGCCGAACTCGCCGGTGCCGCTCACGCCCACGCGGATCGCCCAGAAGTTGTCCAGCCCGATCTCCCGGTCCACCCGCTCCACATAGCGCTGCGCCTTCTCGCGCACGGTCTGGCTGAAGACCATGTTGGGCGCGTCGGTGAGCCGGTTGCCGTCCTGGTCGACGTAGGCGGCCTCCGGGTACTCGTCGAAGAGCCAGCCCGGCGCGTGATGCAGACCCAGGCTCACCTCGATGAGCGAACCCGCCCGCTGGAGCCGCTCCAGGGACCCTCTGACGCTGTCCAGGTACCGGGAGGAGAAGTGGCCTTCGCGCGTTTCGTACCGGTCCCAGAAGATCTGCAGATGGGCGACCCTGATGCCCTTGCTCCGTTCCAGTCGCGCCTTCTCGGGCATGGTCTGCAACGTGCCGAAGACGTGGCTCCGGCCCTCGTCGCGCTCCACGGCCGCCGGGGCGCACGCGGCGACCAGCAGCGCCGCCGCGAGGACACTGAGGTGCCTGCGGTACGGTGCGGCCCCGCTGCCGGTGCCGGCAGCCTGTCGCCGTGCCGGGTTCATGCCAGGGACTCCTGGTAGAGACGCTCGTACTGCGTGCGGAAGCGGTCGGGTCCGAACCGCTCCTCCACCGTGGCACGGCCGCGCCGGGCCAGCATCTCCCAGCGCCGAGGCTGCTCCAGCAGCCGGGTCAGCAGCTCACCCGTGTGGACCGCGTCGCCGACGGGGGCCCGGGGCGCCGCGGAGCCCAGCGCGGCGAACTGGGGCAGGTCGCTGAGGACCACGGGGCGTCCCGTGGCAAGCGCCTCCAGCACGATGAAGGGGACGTCCGCCTTCCCGCCGAGCGAGCGCGGGGGGAAGAGCACGACGTCGGCCGCCGCCAGCAGTCCCGGCATGTCCGGCACATGGCCGAGGACATCCGGCGGGGGCAGGCCCTCGCGAGCCGCCAGCGCGCGCAGCCCGTTGTTGAGCGCGCGCTCGTCCTGCCCCGGCCGGCCCCGCATCGCCAGCACCAGGCGGAAGCGCGCCCCCGAGCGGTGCGCCTGCGCCGCGGCGGCGATCGCTTCGCGCGCACCGCCCGCCGGGTCGTGATGGCCGGCGAACAGCACCAGGGGAGCCCCCAGGGCACGCGGGCGCCACGGCCACCGTTCCAGCGGGATCGTCGGCGGTATCACCCGTACGTCCCCGAACCCCGCGGCGCGTAGCTGCCCGGCCGTCGCCTCCGAGAGGGCGACGGTCACGCCCAGCGGCCGGGCCCGCTCCAGCAGTGCCGTGTCCATCACCCCGGGCACCGTGTGGATGACCGGTCCGCGGCCGAGCAGACCCCGCCGCAGCCGGGAGAACATCGGGTAGGTCCCGCCGATCGTCAGGATCGCGTGCACCAGGTCCGTGCGGCGCGCCAGGACGCTCCCGGCGAGGGCGGCCTGGAGCCGCTCCGGGACGTGCGGGGCCCCGTCCCGGGAGACGAGGGGGACGCCCCCTGCGCGGGCCGTCCCGGGCGGCCCGTGCCGCGGCCACCGGCTGAACCACAGGAATTCCCGGTCCGGCATGCAGTCGGTGATCGACGCCGCCAGCTGTGTGTCGGCTCCCGCCCCGCCTTCCCACGGACCGCTGGTGAAGAGCAGCACCCGGGACGGTGCCGGGCGGCTAGCCACCGCCGCCGCCCGCCCCGGCCGCGTGGGACACCGGCGGCACCGGAAGCCGGTAGACCGACACCGTGCCGTACGTGCGGCCGTGGAAGGAGAAGAGCAGGTCGCCCTGCCGGGTGAGGTCCCGGGCCTGGCGCTGGGTGAACGGGGAGTACCCCTGATCGATCAGCCGCCACGTGGCGACGACGTACGCCGCCCTCATTCTGGCCCGGTCCTGCGGCGTGCGCCAGCGCCCGACGCGATAGCGGTCCTCCAGGACCAGGTCCACCGAGCCGCTCGTCGAGATGACCCGGCTGCCCTCGGGCACGTGGTCCAGCATGTACTGGCGCAGTTGCGGGTAGCCGTCGTCCGGCGTGGTCCTGGTCTGCGCATAGGTGAACCCGGACGCGGCCAGAGCGGCCGCGAGCACGAGGACCGTGGTGGTCCGCGCGATACCGGCCCGCAGCGCCCGGCGCCCGGCCCGCCCCTCCCACAACCGCACTCCCGCCAGAGCCACCACCACGATCGTGGGAACGAGCAGCATGTACAGCGCCTGCTCCTCCAGCGTGCCCTTGGTCACGGCATAGGCGAGAGCGATGCCCGCCGACAGGTACCAGAGCCCCAGCAGGCGCTGCGCCCGGCCGCCGCGGCGCAGCAGCGGGATCACCGCGAGGGGGCCCAGGGCCAGCAGCACGTAGGTGCCGCCGAAGTTGCTCAGCTCCTCGGTGACGCGCTGGGAGAGGGGAGGCGCGCCCGCCGCGTTGAAGCCGGTCTCCTGGACCTGGCCCAGCAGCCGTCTGATGCCGTGGGTCTTCACCGCCCACAGCTCGTCGAAGTGGCCCGCCGCCGCGACGACGGCGACGTAGACCGCGTACGGCACGGTCGCCGCCGCGGCGGCGAGCAGCGGCAGGGACCTGCGCGACCGCCAGGTGAACAGCGCGGCGGCGACCAGCGGCAGCACCGTGATGAGGGAGGCCACATCCTTCGTCAGGATGGCCAGGCCGAACAGGAGCCCGCCGGCGACGGCCCGGCCGCGCGCTCTGGGCCGTTTGTCGGACTCCGTCAACGGCAGCAGGACGAGATAGCCCAGCAGGACCCAGAGCATCATCGAGGTCTCGATGAGCACACGGTCGTTGAGCCGCAGGATGAACGGGTCGAACGCGAAGACGAGGCTCACCGCGACGGCGGCGGGGACGGACCGGGTGACGCGGGTGATCAGGAAGACGAGCACCGCGGCGGTGATCATGGCGAGGACGGCGTTCAGCAGCCGCATCTGGTGCACACCGGAGATGACGTCGGCATGGGCGCCGAACAGCTTCTCCCAGCCGCCCTCCAGGTAGAAGTAGCCGGGCGGGTGCAGGAAGAACAGCCCGCCCTTGTACCGGGGGAAGCCCCCGGACTCCACCGAGTGGCCGATGTGCCAGTAGTAGACCTCGTCACCGAACACGTCCGGTGTCTGCCCGAAGCCGACCAGACGGACCACCCCGGTGAGAGCGGCCGAGAGGCCCGCCACCAGCCACAGGGGGACCGCCCGGCTGCGCAGCCACGCCATCGACACCGGCAGGGCCTTGCTCACGACAGCCATGGCGCACCCCCGGCGAACAGGTAGGTCTCCGGGACCTCCGGAATACGGCCGCCGGGGAAGAGCGCGTCGGCCTGCGAGCGGTACCCGCGCACCAGCGCCGCCTTGGCGGCGAGCCCTCGTGACCACTCCACCCCGGCGAGCCCGTTGCGCTCGACGAAGCGGGGGTCGAGAGGGTGCTGCTGGTTGTAGGGGAAGTCGCTGTAGAACACCACCCGGTGACCGCTGAGCTCGGCGGCCGTGCGCACCAGGACGTGGTCCACGTGCCGGCCCACGCCCGAGGGGGCCAGCAGGATCGTCCGGGGCGTCGACGCCAGTGTCTCCAGCACGGCCCGCGCACGGTCCAGGGTGCCGGTGTCGTAGGGGGAGATCCGGCCCGTGGCCACGTGCAGCCGGTAGGTCGGGTAGATGTGGGACGGCTCGGGCAGCGCACGGCGCAGCCACTCCCGGTGCCGGCCGGAGACCATGGGCTTGCGGCGGAACAGGCCGTCGGTCAGCCCCAGATGGACCCAGGCCACCCCGAGCCGCCGCAGCACTTCCTCATCCTCGGCGCGCCGTTCCCGGTACAGGCACTCCGCGTCGGGCCGGCCGGCCAGCCGGAGGTAGTGCCGCCCGGAGAGCGTGTACGGCGGTGCGCCCGCCTCCGTGAAGAACGTGGCCACGCGCACGGATGTACGGTTCGCGGCGTGTGCCATCAGGGCCCCGCAGGACAGCACCGCGTCGTCGAGGTGCGGGGAGAGCACGACCAGCGGAGCGCCCTCGTCGATCGCCGCGGTCAGCGGATCGGCTGCCATGACCCGGCCTCCTTCCTCTCGGCCGCCTCCTGCGGCGTCGCTGTGGCTCTTCCCGCTGCGGCCGGCCGGTCCAGCAGTTCTTGGACGAGGCTCCGGTACTGACCCGTGGTCCGGTCCCACGACAGCCATCGCGCGGCCCGGTGCGCCAGGTGCCCCAGCCGCCGACGGGTCTCCTCGTCCGCGGTGAGGGCCCGCAGCCGGCGTCCCAGGGCCTCCACGTCGAAGGCCGGGACGGTGACGTTCCCGCCGCCGTCCATCCAGCGCAGCGTGGGCAGATCGAAGTGCACTACCGGCTTGCCGTGGGACATGGCCTCCAGGGCCACGAGACCGAACGACTCGCTGCGGGACGGCAGCACCAGGAAGGCGCAGTCCTCCAGGAAGCGCTGCTTGCCGACTCCGCTCACCTCACCCACCCAGCGGGCGTCCGCTCCGGCAGCGGCGATCAGTGCGGTGAGCTCGGCCTCCTGGCCGCGGGTGCCCCCGCCGGCCAGCAGCAGGGGCAGCGACGGCGGGTCGGCGGCGTGAGCCGCGAGCAGGAGGTCCAGCCCCTTCGGCCGGACATCTATCCGCCCCAGGAAGGCGATGTACTCGCCCTCCCCGGCCCTCCGCGGGGCGGCGGGCGGCGGGTCGACGCCGTTGTGGATGACGTGCGTGGCGGCCTCGGGGGCGTGGCGCCGCACGGTCGCGGCGTCCGCCTCGTTCAGGACGACGACGTCCTCGTAGAACCGCAGTCCGTACCGCTCGACCAGGCTGAACGGCAGATGGTAGCGCCGGGTCATCGCCGCCCCGCTCAGCGACTGGGCCAGGCCCACCACCGGGCCGCGGGCGAACAGCGGCAGGAACCCCGTGGAGAAGGGCGGTGTGAAGCTCTCCAGCCACACGTCGTGCGGCAGCCTGCGGGCCGTGAACGGCAGTACCGCGTGGTAGAGGAGCTGCCCGAGGCGCGGTCCGGCCCAGCCGAGCGGCAGCCGGTGGTACCGCACCCCGTCGCGGGTCTCGGTGCCACCGCGCGAGGCCACCGTGACGACCGTGACCCGGTGGTCCTCGGCGAGGCGGCGGGCGACTTTGTCGACGAGGAGTGCCCCGCCGCCGTGGTAGTGCGGATTGCGCAGGTCGTCGAAGGTGGAGATCACCACGTGCGGTCCGCCGCCGGGGGGAGGTCCCGGCGCCGTCGCCGGTGCCGGCCGCAGCTCCGGCAGACACCCCAGCGCTTCGGCCGCGACCGCGTCGGCCGACGCCGCGGCGTCCACCCGGCGGACGTACGGCAGCCGGACGGCCCAGTTCCGGTAACGGTCCCGGCACTTCGCCAGCGGCCCGAGCGCGTACACGCCGTCGCGTTCCGCCAGCACCTCGGGCTCCGCGTCCAGCAGCAGGGTGACCTTGTACGTCCTCGCCAGCCGGGCGAAAGCGGCCGCCAGCCGTGAACCGGGCTCCGGATCGAACTTGACGAGGGCGTCGAGCGGACCGCGGTCGGTCACCACCGCCGTCGGCCGCCCCCGGGAGGTCAGACGCGCCCGCACCGTGGCCTGTGCGAGACCCGCGACGAGTTCCGCGGCGTCCACCCAGCCGTGCAGCCGGCCGGCCCACAGGCCGATGCCCGAGGCGATCGACCTGGGCCTGCCGGGGGAGGCGGGGAACCGAGACCGGATGCGCTGGGGCAGGCGCCGGCACACGACACAGCCGTAGCAGTACTGGGCCGCCACCGCGTACCCGTGCTCACGCAGGTCCGTCGTCATCCGACCCACCAGCGACGACTTCCCGGCGCCGTCCGGCCCGGACACACAGACCAGCAGGGGGCGTTGTTTCATGACAGGAGCATCCTTCGCCTCTTGGCGACGACGAGCGGCACCCGCAGGGCCGCCTCTCGCGCCGCGACCCGGGCACGTCCATGGCGCAGGAGGTGCAGCGCGTGCACCGCACCCACGCGCAGGGACGCGCCCACCGGGAGGGGCACCGGCAGCCGGACCGGCGCGCCCACGTCCAGCCGGTGCATCGCCCCGACCGCCACGGCCAGGGCCCGGTCCGCCCCGGCGGCCCAGCCCTCGCGCGCCGCCTCGTGCCGGGCCTCGGCCACGATGTCCGGCGCCAGCAGCTTCCGTAGGGCGAACAGCTCCGACAGGTCGAAGGTGAGGTTCTGGAACAGGCCGTGCGCCAGCCAGATCCGCAGCTCGTCCGGCGGGCGGGGCACCAGCCACGCACCCCCGGACGGAACGGCCCGCTGGAAGAGCCGGCGGGTGGGCAGCACCGGCACACCGAACCACGACACCGCCGTGTGCAGATGGGCCGCCGGGCCGCTGCGCGGTTCCAGCAGCACCTTCGACGAGCGCTCCAGCCAGTACGTCGAACGGTCGGCGTACCAGCCCTCCAGGGCGGTGCACGCGGCCTCCCAGCGCCCGTCGGGCACCACGAGGTCGAAGTTGCCGTAGACGTAGTCGCCGGCCAGGTCCGCCTTGATGAGCACCGTGGGGATGCCGGCCGCGTACAGACGGCCGGTCACCTCCGTCAGGTTCTCCCGGAACTGCTCGTTCGCGGTGTCCACCTCGGCCACGACGTCCGCCAGCCGGCGCGGGTAGGCGCGTGCGAGGCGGCCCTCCACCTGGTTCTCGCGGGCGAGCCGCAGCGCGTGACGCAGAGCGGCGTCACCGGCCGGCGGAGCGTCGCCACGCCAGACGGCCTGCACGAGCAGGCGGTCGGGTCGCTCCTCGGCGCGCAGGGTGTCGGTGTTCGTGAGGTCGGTTCTCATAGGCGTCATGTCTCCGCCCGGTCGGTCGGTGGTCGTCTCGGGTGGGCCGGCGGACGGATCCGCCGACGAGTCCCCGACGGTGACCTCGGTCTGGTCCTCCGCGGGGTCCGGCGCCCCCGGCCGCCGCAGGAACCGCTCCACGGCCCGTATTCCGATGGCCGTGGCCGCGATCAGCCACACCAGCGGGAACGGGCGCAGCAGCACCAGCAGCACCGTGAGCAGCAACGGCTCCACCCACGGCGTGTGCCGGAGGAAGGCCGTTCCCTGCCGGTGCAGGAGCCGGCCCAGCAGCAGGGCGAGGGCACCGGCGGCACCCAGCGCCCCGCCGACGGCGATGCCCCGGACGCCGTCGATCCGCCAGCCCGCCAGCAACGCGGCGGTGAAGACCACCAGCCCTGCGATCTGCCAGCGAGCGCACGCGTAGTCGTCCACGGCCTGGGAGAAGGTGACGGTGAGGTTGACCGCTCCGATGGCGAACCCCGTCAGCGCGGTGAAGGCCATCAGGGTGCTCATCATGCTGTAGTCGGCGGGGAACAACACGCCCAGGACGGGGCCCGGCACGGTGGCCAGCACCGCCATGAGCGGCAGGGACACGAGCACGTACATCCGTACGGCGCTCGCGCTGAGCCGGCTGCCCGCCCGCCGTCGGGACAGGGCGGGGAAGAACGCCATGGACACCGCGCCGGCCACGAACAGCGGCACACGCGAGAGGGTGACGCTCGCCTGGTAACTCGCCGCCTGTGCCGGTTCGGTGGGCAGCATCGTCACCAGCACCACGTCCACCGCCGCCATGAGCGCCACCAGCCCCTGCAGCCGGGCGATGCCCAGGGCCCGCCGCCACAGGTCCCGGTTGGCCGTCGCGCTGCGCCAGGGCCGGCCACTGCCGCGCGGCAGGGACGGCCACCAGAGCAGGAACGGCAGCGCGCCGATCCCGAAGGCGGCCAGCGCGCCGGTGTCGCCCAGTCCGAGGGCCACGACCAGGAACACCCCCACCGCCATCTTCGCCAGCACCTCGGCCACGTGCAGCAGCGACAGGGTCCGCATCCGCTCCTGGCCCTGGAGCCAGCCCGCGGTCACCGTCGTCGTGTAGATCAGGAAGGTGCTCAGCGCCAGCGCCAGCGTCGTGGCGGGCCCGGCGAACCGGGTGGCCACGGCGGCGACGACCGTGCCCATGACGAGTCCGCCGCCGATGCTCGTGATGACCGAGAAGCGGCCGGCGTCGCCCCGCTCGGCGTCCGACCGGGCGCGGGCCAGGGCCTGCGCCAGCACCCACGGCACGGTCACCGTCGCCACGGTGGCCGCGCTCAGCAGCAGCCACTGCCCGGCGACGAACCGTGCGTAGGAGCCGACGTCCAGCAGTCTGGTCAGCAGCAGGGCGTACCCGTAGTTCACGGCCCCCACGGCGAGGGCCGCCGCGGTGAACCAGCGGGCGCCGTGGACGGCCTTCACCACGTCCGGCCGGCTGGCCGAGCGCTGCATCGTCGCGGTGCGCGGGGCGGTCATGCGGGCCCCCGCCGTTCCCGGGCGGCCGGCCGAGGGGTGGCCGGCCAGCCCGTGTCGTCCGCACCGGACCCGTCCGCCGGAGGGGGCACGAGCTCCTCGCGCCGGTGCGCGAGCCGGAAGGCAGCATCGGGTACACCGAGCCGGCGCAGCGCCTGGAACGCGCGCAGCTCGTCGCAGCCGTGCAGCAGCACCCGGAAGGTGTCGCCCTGGCGGGTCCACCGGTCGGTCTCCCGCAGGAGGGTCTTGAGGGTGCGCTCGACGTGGTCGCCGTCGGGGGACCGGAACCAGGTGAGGACCGTCAGGTCGCTGGCCCGGCGGCGCGATCTGCGGTGCAGGCGGACCCGCCGGGCTTCTTCGAGGATCACCTGGGCGAGCCGCTCGGCGCTGTCGTCCCAGGAGAACCGGCCGCTCCAGGCGCGGCAGCGCTGCGCGGCCCGGTCGCGGGCACCGGCGTCGGACAGTTCGGTGAGGGCCGAGTCGAGGGCGTCGGCCAGCGGTACGCCGTCGGGGACCAGCCAGCCGTTGTAGCCCTCACGGACGGCGTCGCGCAGGCCGGGGACGTCGAAGGCGAGGGCGGGCGTGCCCATGGAGTTGGCCTCGATCACGGTCAGGCCCCAGCCCTCCGCGACGGACGGCACCACGGTGAGCCACGCGCCGCCGAGCAGCGCCTGTTTGCGTTCCTCGCTGACGTGGCCGTGGAAGGTGACGGTCGCGTCGAGGCCGAGCGCGGAGGCGAGTGCGCGCAGGTCCGGCAGTTCGCCGCCGTCCCCGGCCAGCTCCACCCGCAGGTCCGGCCACCGGTCGCGGAGCGAGGGAAGGGCCCGCAGCAGCAGGTCCACCCGCTTCTGCGGCGTCATCCGGGTGACGACGGCGAGGGTCGGCGCCGCGGCCCGGGCGACCGGCGTGGACGACGGGCGGGGGCTGCCGTTGGGCACCAGGTAGACGGGGTTGCGGAAACCGAGTTCGGCGCGGACGCCCTCCCGGGTGGAGGGGGACACGGCGACGATGGAGTGCCCGCGGTACACCAGGCGGCTGACCTGCTTCTCCAGCAGCCGCCCGACGGTGTTCATGGGCCACCGGAAGAAGAGGTCGAACTGCTTCTGGTGGATGTGGTGGATGACGCACACGTCCGCGGTCCAGCGCGGGGTGAACAGCGGTGAGAAGAACGGTATGCCGTTCTGGAAGTCGACCACCGCGTCGTAGGTGTGACGGTTCCTCAGCAGATGCAGGGCCGCGGCGCGGTAGACGCCGTAGGTGCCCCCGCCGCGCAGCACGCGCACACCGTCGGCCCACTCGGCGGCCCGGGAGCCCGGGAAGCGCGCGGAGAAGAGGGTCACCCGTGCGTCCGAACCGGCCAGCCGCCGGGCGATCTCGAAGCAGTACGCCTCCGCCCCGCCGGCCTGCGGATGGGCGGGGTCACGCCAGTTGAGGAACAGCACGTTGGTCCGGGCAAGGTGCTCGAGTGCAGTCATGAACAGTCACCGTGAGAGGGAGATGCGCAACACGTCCGCCATGGAGCGAATGCCGTCGCGTCGGGCTGAGAAGGTCGATCCGGGCATGTCCGTCCAGGCCACCGGGACCTCGACGACGGTGCCGCCGGCCCGCACGATGCGGGCGAGCAGCTCCACGTCGAAGGCGAAGCCGTCCACCCGGCAGGTCGCCGCCGCCTCCCGGGCGAGCCGCCCGTCGAAGAACTTGAACCCGCACTGGGTGTCGGCGATCTCAGGGAGCGTCAGGCGGGTGAGCCGCCGGAACATCCAGCCGCCGCAGCGGCGCATCGCCGACTCCTCGACCTCGAACCGGGACCCGTCGACGTGCCGTGAGGCGATCACCGCGGCGCAGCCGTCCTGCAACAGGGGCAGCACCTTGCCGAGGGTCTCGACCGGGGTCGCGTTGTCGGCGTCGAGGAACCCGACGAAGCGGGCCGTGGAGGTGACGATGCCCCGTCGTACGGCCGCGCCCTTGCCGCGTTCGCTGCACCCGATGACGTGGACGCGGGTGAGAGGGCTGTCGAAACGATCCGGTACGTCGTTCGTGCAGTCCACGGAGTTGTTGTCGACCACGACGACGGCCGACGACCAGACCTGTTCCCGGAGGTAGTCCACCGTCGTCCCGATGGTGCGGGGAAGGCGGCGCTCTTCGTTGACGGCCGGGATGACGATCTCCAGCTCGACCGGGGGCCGCCTGAGGCACGGGGGAATTCCCTCGCGTGTGTGCACAGGAGTTCACCTCCGTCGTGATCCGGCGGCGCCGATGCGTCGCCGTACGTTTACGACGTATACGAGCATCTTGTGCCGATTTGTTCTCATGCGTCAAGTGGGGCCGGGTATGGGTTGACGGGCACGCTTGTCCGGGCGACGATGTATGTATACGTCGTAAACATCGGATGGCGTCCATCGCGGGAACGGCAAGGGCGGTGAACATGAGCGCACCGATCGAGGACTTTGCCCTCCTCAGCGATCTGCAGACCGCGACCATGGTCGGCCGCGACGGCTCCGTCGACTGGCTGTGCCTGCCCCGCTTCGACTCACCCGCCTGCCTGGCCGCGCTGCTGGGCGACCGCGGCAACGGCTGCTGGCGCGTCGCCCCCGCGGGCGAGGCATCCGCCGGAACCCACTCCGACCGGTGCGCGGAGCGCGCCTACCGCAAGGACACCCTGGTGCTGGAGTCGCGGTGGGAGACCCCGGACGGAACCGTCCGCGTCACCGACTTCATGCCCCCGCGCACCCAGCTGCCCTGCCTCGTCCGCGTGATCGAGGGGCTGTCCGGGGCCGTCCCGATGCGCAGCGAACTGCGGCTGCGCTTCCACCAGGGCAGGGTGGTGCCCTGGGTGCGGGACGCCGGGCAGTGCACCGTCGCGGTCGCCGGGCCGGACGCCGTCTGGCTCGGCGCCGACGGGCCGGTGACCGCGCTCGGCGACACGGACGCCACGGTGTGGGAGTTCACCGTGCCCGCCGGGCGGCGGCTGGCCCTCACCCTGGCCTGGTCGCCGTCCCACCGGCCCGATCCGCCCGCGCCGCTGTCCGTCCCCGCCGAGACGGCGCTGAAGGAGACCGTCGACTTCTGGCGCCGCTGGGCGGGCCAGTGCCGCTACCGGGGGCCCTGGCGGGAAGCCGTGGTGCGCTCGCTGATCACCCTCAAGGCCCTCACCTACGCCCCCACCGGCGGCATCGTCGCCGCCCCCACCACCTCACTGCCCGGCCGCATCGGCGGCGACCACAACTGGGACCACCGCTACTGCTGGCTGCGCGACTCCACCCTCACCCTGTCCTGCCTCCTGCGCAGCGGCTACCGGGACGAGGCCACGGCCTGGCTGGACTGGCTGGTGCGGGCCATCGCCGGCGACCCTGCCCAGTTGCAGGCCGTGTACGGCGTCGGCGGCCAGCGCCTGCTGCCGGAGACCGAGGCGCCCTGGCTCCCCGGCTACGAGGGCTCGCAGCCGGTACGGTTCGGAAACCGCGCCGTCGGCCAGTTCCAGCTGGACGTCTACGGCGAGGTGATGGACACGCTCTGCCTGTCGCTGCGGGCGGGCATCCCCATGCCGGCCCACGTGTGGGACCTGGTCGAGGCGCTCATGGGCTGGCTGCTCCGGCACTGGCGGGAACCCGACCAGGGGCTGTGGCAGGTGCGCGGGCCGCGGCGCCAGTTCGTGCACTCCAAGGTCATGGCGTGGGTGGCCGCCGACCGCGCCGTACGCATGGGGGAACTCCTCGGCCGCAACGGCTCGTCGGCCGAATGGCGCGCCATGCGGGACGAGGTGCGAAGGCAGGTCCTGCGGGAGGGCTGGGACGCCGGCCAGCAGTCGTTCGTCCAGGCCTACGGCTCGCCGGACCTGGACGCCTCCGGCCTCCTGATGCCCAGACTGGGCTTCCTGCCGGCCTCCGACCCCCGGGTGCGCGGCACCCTGCGGGCGATGAGCCACCTGGATCACGGGGGCTTCCTGCGGCGCTACGGGCGCGACGGCGGCGGAGCGGACGGCACGCCCGGCGGCGAGGGCACCTTCGTGGCCTGCTCCCTCTGGCACGCCGCCGCCCTCGCGGCCGGTGGTCACACCGAGCACGCCCAGGAGGTCTTCGAACGCGTCCTCGCCATCCGCAACGACGTCGGCCTGCTCGCGGAGCAGTGGGACCCGGACGCCGGACGGCAACTGGGCAACGCCCCACAGGCGTTCAGCCACCTCGCGCTGGCGGAGACGGCGTTCGCCCTGTCCGCGGCGCAGCCGCGCCGGGGCCTGCCGAGGCGCCCGGCCGGGCGCGGATAGCCCATCGTCCCGCCTGCACGGCGGTCACCGGAGCGCCGGGCCCGGGCCCCCGCCGTAGTGCTTGCGCAGCGCGACCGCGCTCTGTTCCACCGTCAGGGGCCGTGCGAACAGGAAACCCTGCCCGAACCGGCAGCCCATGGAGGTCAGCAGGTCCCGCTGTCCCCGCTGCTCGATGCCCTCGGCGATGATCTGGAGCCCGAGCGTCCTGGCGAGGCACACGATGCCGTGGACGAGTGCGGCCTGCCGGGGATCCCGCGGGATGTCGTCGATGTACGTCTTGTCGAGCTTGAGGGTGTCGACGGGGAAGTCGCGCAGGTAGCGCAGGGAGGAGAATCCGGTCCCGAAATCGTCGACCGCGATCCGTACGCCCAGCTCCTTCAGTGACCGGATGACCCTGTCGAGCCGGTCGTCACGGTGCAGGAGCACGGACTCGGTGAGTTCCAGCTGGAGCGAGCCGGGGGCGAGGCCCGGTGTCTCGACGGCCTTGCTCACCTCCTCCAGGAAGTCCGCGTCCTGCCACTGGCGGCCGGAGACGTTGACGCTGATGTACGGCGCCAGGCCCCGGCCGGCAGTCCGCTGCAGCCGGGCCATGTCGGCGACGGCGTTGCGCAGCACCCAGGCGCCCAGGGGCGCTATGTGGCCGGTCTCCTCGGCGAGCGGGATGAACTGCCCCGGTGGGACCGGTCCGCACCGGCCCTGCGGCCAGCGGGCCAGCGCCTCGAAGCCGATGACCTGGCCCCCGGTGATGTCCACGACGGGCTGGTAGCGCAGCGCGAACTCCTCCCGGGAGATCGCGCGGTCCAGGCGCGCCCGCAGGTCGTGCCGCTCGGTGACGCGGACCCGCAGCCCCGGTACGAAGCGGCTCCACTGCCGCTTCCCCGCGGACTTCGCCGCGTACACGGCCAGGCCGGCGCACGACAGCAGTTCGTCGGGGTCGGTGCTGTCCCACGTGGTGGCCACGCCCACGCCGGCGGAGACGGTGACGGTGCCCTCGGGGAGCCGGAAGGGGCGGTCCAGTACCTCGATCACCTGTTGCGCCAGCAGTTCGGCGTCCTCGGGCTGCCGGGCCTCCTCCATCAGGACCGCGAACGCGTCGCCGCCCAGCCGGGCCGCGGTGTCGGTGCGCCGCAGCGTCTGCGACAGCCGCTCGCCCACCGCCTTCAGGATCCGGTCGCCGGCCGCGTGCCCCAGGGTCTCGTTGACGGTCTTGAAATCGTCCAGGTCGATGAAGAGGACGCAGGCCAGGGGCGACTCCCGGCGGTCGTGCAGCAGGGCCCTGCCGATGCGCTCCAGCAGCAGGGCCCGGTTGGGCAGGCCGGTGACGGGGTCGTGGAAGGCCCGGCGGGAGAGTTCATACCGCAGCTTCCGCTGCTCGGTCACGTCCCGCAGGGTGACGACGAGTCCGCCGACGGACCCGTCCGCCCGCAGGTCGCGGCAGCGGGCCTCCACCTCGGCGCGCCCGCCCGGACCGCCCACCCTCCAGTGGTCGTGGACGTCACGGCCCGGATCGCTGTCCAGCGCGGCCAGTGTCCGGTCGACCCGCTCCCGGTCCTGCGGTTCGACCAGACTCCGCAGGGGGGTCCCCGTCACCTCGCTGCGGCCGAACAGGGTCCGTGCCGAGGGGCTGGCATAGCGGACGGTCGAGTCGGCGCCGACGACCAGGACGACGTCCGAGGCGCTGCTCAGGAGGGTGCGGAAGTACGCCTCGCCCCCCGGGTGCGGGCGGTCGGGCCGGAGTTCGGCGCGGTGTGCCGCCGGCCCGGCGTGTGCGGCGAGGGTCTCCAGTGCTGCCCGCGCCCCGACGAGCCGGCGCTCCGGCCCGGCGGCCAGCAGCACGTCCGCGCGGCCGGAGGCGGGGCCGGGCTCTGCCGGGGAGCAGACCAGGGCGGCGGGCAGACCGGCCAGTCGCGCGGCGATGCCCGGCGGCAGCCGGTCGACGGGCAGCAGAAGGGAGGCGCGTCCGGTGCCGGGCGGGAGACCGGGAACCTCCCCGGCCGGCAGAAGGAGGGATCCGTGCGGGACATGCGCCCCGAGCAGTGCGGCGACCGCCGCCTCGCAGCACCGGGAGACCTGATCCGGGCTCTTCGCCGAGGCCAGCGCTGCGATGGCCGCCAGCAGCACCCGCTCACGGGCCCGGGCCCTGCGGTGTTCCGCGATCATGCCCGCCAGACGCAGGACCAGCAGCAGGAAGAGGACGCAGGAGAGGGCGGTCGGCACGATGGCCGTCCACAGCGGCTCGCGGAGCCCCGGGACCGCCAGATACAGGCAGACGGCTCCTCCGGCCGGCGCAACGAGGGCGGCCATCAGCCATTGGGCCGGCGGCATGGACACTCGCCTCCTCGGGTCGGAGGATTCCGGAGCGGCCGTGCACGAGGGGGCCGCCCTCGACATGGGCGGCGCATCGCGGTCACGGCTCTTCCGCGGTCATCTCCGGACGGATCGTTCAGTACTCCTTCGGCTTGAGGCGGCGCGGCGATTCCGCGTAGCCGTTCGGATGGAGGCGCTGAAACCGCCAGGCGTCCCGGCACATGGCGTCCAGGTCCCTGGTGGGGCGCCAGCACAGGTCGCGTGCGGCGGCGCGCGCGTCGGCGACGTACTCGGCCACGTCACCGAGGCGCCGCGGGGCGGCCTCGGTGGGGATGTGGCGGCCGGTCGTGCGCGAGAACTGGGTGATCACGTCGAGGACCGAACTGCCCTCGCCCCGGCCGAGGTTGTACACCCGCATGCCCGGTTGGTCGCCGAGGCGGTCCAGCGCCACCCGGAGCGCCTCGACGGTGTCCATGACGTGCACGTAGTCGCGGATCGCGGTCCCGTCGGGGGTCGGATAGTCGGTGCCGTACACGCGCAGCCGGTCCCGCTGTCCCGCTGCCACCTTGGCCAGGGACGGCATCAGCTTCCCGGGCGGGTCGTGGGGGGCCTCGCCGAGCAGTCCGCTGGGGTGGGCGCCGACCGGGTTGAAGTAGCGCAGGCACATCACGGCGTACTCGGGGCGGCGGGCGCACACGTCGGCCAGGATCTGCTCACAGACCCACTTGGAAGCGGCGAAAGGGTTGGCCGGGCGGGCCGGTGCGGACTCGTCGAGCGGCCCGTGCGCGGCCTCACCGTATATCGAACACGTGGACGAGAAGATGAGCCGGTGCACCCCGTGCTCCTGCATGGTGCGCAGCAGGGCTGTGGTGCCGGCGATGTTGGTGTCGTAGTACTCCAAGGGCAGGCGCGCCGACCGGCCGGCCGACTTCAGGGCGGCGAAGTGCACGACGGCGTCCACGGCGTGCCGGTGGAACACCGCCGACAGGGCCTGCCGGTCGCGGATGTCCAGCTCGTACACGGCGCCCACGAAGCGTCCGGCGACCCGCTGCATCCGTGTGAAGACCTGCGGGGTGCTGTTGGAGTAGTCGTCGACGACGATCAACTCGTAGCCGTGGTCCAGGAGTTCGGCGCAGGCGTGACTGCCTATGAAACCGGCTCCGCCGGTGACCAGCACGGTGGACGGTGGGCTCATGAGCCAGGCTCTTCCCCGGGGACTCGTACGTTTACGGTGTATATATACGACTTTGCGCCCGGTTGTGCCGTGGAGTCAAGCTGTTCGGGCCCATCCGCGCCATCCGCTACGGCCTCACCAGCAACTGGAAGTCGAACGTGTAGAGCGAGGCCCGGTAGATGTGCGTTCCGTACTCGACCGGGCGCCCCGTGTCGTCGTACGCCGTGCGCCGCATGGTGAGCAGCGCCGCGCCCTCCTCCTCGTCCAGACGGGACGCCTCCCGGGCGGTGGCCGCGCGGGCACCGACGGTCTGGCGGGCGCTGTGCAGCGTGATGCCCGCCGAGCGCATCATGCGGTACAGGCCGGTCGACTCCAGGCGTGCGCTGTCGAGGTCCAGCAGGGGCGCCGGCAGGTAGTTGCGCAGCAGCGCCACCGGCCGGCCGTGCGTGCGGCGCAGCCGGTCCAGGACGGTCACCTCGCCGCCCTCCGGCACCCCCAGGGCGGCGGCCACGTCCCCGGCGGCCGGGACGACCTCGTTGCGCACGACCTCGGTGGTCGGCGCCTGCCCCGCCGTCTCCAGGTCGTCGTAGAGGCTGCTCAGTTCCAGCGGGCGTCTGACCTGGCTGTGCACCACCTGCGTGCCCACCCCGCGCCGCCGGACCAGCAGCCCCTTGTCGACGAGGGACTGGATGGCCTGGCGGACGGTGGGGCGGGACAGGCCGAGGCGCACGGCCAGGTCGACCTCGTTGCCCAGGAGGTTCCCCGGGGCGAGGACCCCGTGCTCGATCGCCGCCTCCAGTTGCTGCGCGAGCTGGTGGTAGAGCGGCACGGGGCTGCCCCGGTCCAGGGCGAAGTCCAGCGAGCCGAGCGCGGAGGCCGCCGTGGTGCGGGCCCGGTCACCGGTCTTCGCCATGGATGAACCCCCCTTAGGGTGTCAGGAGTTGCTCGGGAAACCGAGGTTGATGCCGCCGTCGGACGGGTCCGGCCAGCGGGTGGTGATGACCTTGCCCTGCGTGTAGAAGGCGATGCCGTCGTTGCCGTAGATGTGCAGGTCGCCGAAGAGGGAGTCCTTCCAGCCGCCGAAGGAGTGGTAGCCGACCGGGACCGGGATCGGCACGTTGACGCCGACCATTCCGGCCTTGACCTCCAGCTGGAAGCGGCGCGCCGCGCCGCCGTCCCGGGTGAAGATCGCCGTGCCGTTGCCCCAGCGGGAGGAGTTGATCAGCTGGATGGCCTCCTCGTACGTCTGCGCACGGACGACCGCCAGCACCGGGCCGAAGATCTCGTCCCGGTACGCGTCCGCCGTCAGCGGCACCCGGTCCAGCAGGGAGACGCCGAGGAAGAAACCGTCCTCGTGGCCGTCGACCGAGAAGCCCGTGCCGTCGACCACGACCTCGGCGCCCTGCTCGGCGGCCGACGTCACATAGGACGCCACCTTGTCGCGGTGCTCGCGGGTGATCAGCGGGCCCATCTCGGAGGCCGGGTCGTTTCCGGGGCCGATCTTCAGGTTCCTCGCCCGCTCGGCGATCTTGCCGACCAGCTCGTCGCCGATGTCACCGACGGCCACGACCACCGACACGGCCATGCAGCGCTCGCCCGCCGAGCCGTACGCGGCGTTGATCGCCTGGTCGGCGGCGAGTTCCAGATCGGCGTCGGGCAGCACCAGCATGTGGTTCTTGGCGCCGCCGAGGGCCTGCACCCGCTTGCCGTGCTCGACCGCCTTCAGCTGGATGTACTTGGCGATCGGCGTCGAGCCGACGAAGGACACCGCCTCGATGTCCGGGTGCTCCAGGATACGGTCCACGGCCGTCTTGTCGCCCTGCACGATGTTCAGGACGCCCTCCGGCAGGCCCGCCTCGGTGGCCAGCTCGGCCAGCCGGAAGGAGGCCGAGGGGTCCTTCTCCGAGGGCTTCAGCACGAAGGTGTTGCCGCAGGCGATCGCCAGCGGGAACATCCACATCGGCACCATCGCCGGGAAGTTGAACGGCGTGATGCCGGCGACGACGCCCAGCGGCTGGCGGATCGAGGCGACGTCGACCCGGGTGGAGACCTGGGTGGACAGCTCGCCCTTGAGCTGGACGGAGATCCCGCACGCCAGCTCCACGATCTCCATGCCGCGCGCGACCTCGCCGAGCGCGTCGGAGTGCACCTTGCCGTGCTCGGCGGTGATCAGCTCGGCGATCTCGTCGCGGTGGGCGTCGAGCAGCTCGCGGTACTTGAACAGGATCGCCGTGCGCTTGGCCAGGGAGGACTCGCCCCAGCTCTCGAAGGCGGCCTTGGCGGAGGCGACCGCGGCGTCGACCTCGTCGACGGATGCGAACGCGACCTGCTTCTCCTGGGCGCCGGTCGCCGGGTTGTAGACGGGGCCGAACCGGCCGGAGGTGCCCTCGACGGGCTTGCCGTCGATCCAGTGGGTGATGGTCTTCATGGTGCGCAAGGGCCTTTCGTGGAGCTTGAGGTCAGGGGGAGTTCAGAGGTGGCGGCGGCGGTCCGCGACGTGGCGGTCGTAGCGCTCACGGGCCTCGACGGCCGCCTCCCGGGAGGCGGTCTCGGCGACCGGCACGTCCCACCAGGCCTCGGCCGGGGGAGCGGTCGGGGCCGGGTCGGTCTCGACGTACACACACGTCGGGCGGTCGGAGGCGCGGGCCGCGGCGAGCGCCTCGCGCAGCTCGCGCACCGTCTTGGCGCGCAGCACGTCCATGCCGAGGCTCGCGGCGTTGGCGGCGAGGTCGACGGGCAGCGGGGCGCCGGTGAAGGTGCCGTCGGCGGCCCGGAAGCGGTAGGCGGTGCCGAACCGCTCGCCGCCGGTCTCCTCCGACAGGCCCCCGATCGAGGCGTAGCCGTGGTTCTGGATCAGGACGATGTTGACCGGCAGCCCCTCCTGGACGGCGGTGACGATCTCCGTCGGCATCATCAGGTAGGTGCCGTCGCCGACCAGCGCCCAGACCGGGGTGCCCGGGGCGGCCTGCTGGACGCCGATGCCGGCCGGGATCTCGTAGCCCATGCAGGAGTAGCCGTACTCCAGGTGGTACTGGCGCGGGCTGCGGGAGCGCCACAGCTTGTGCAGGTCGCCGGGGAGCGAACCGGCCGCGTTGATCACCACGTCGTCGTCGCCGACGGCCGCGTCCAGCGCGCCGAGCACCTGCGTCTGGGTCGGGACCGCGCTGTCGTCGCCGGCCCGGTAGGCGGCCTCGACGACCTCGTCCCAGCGCTCCTTGCCGGCGCGGTACCCGGCCTCGTAGGCCTCGGACACGTGGTGCCCGGCCAGCCCCCCGGCCAGCTTCTCCAGACCGGACCGGGCGTCGCACACCAGGGTCCGCGCGGCCAGCTTGTGCGCGTCGAAGGCGGTGATGTTGAGGTTCAGGAACCGCACGTCAGGGTTCTGGAAGAGGGTGCCGGAGGCGGTGGTGAAGTCGGTGTAGCGGGTGCCGACGCCGATCACCAGGTCGGCGGTGCGGGCGAGTTCGTCACTGACCGCGGTGCCGGTGTGGCCGATGCCGCCGAGGTCGGCGGGGTGGTCGTGGCGGAGTGAGCCCTTGCCGGCCTGGGTGGAGGCGACGGGGATGCCGGTGGCCTCCACGAACGCCTGCAGCGCCTGCTCGGCCTCGCTGTGGTGCACGCCGCCGCCCGCTACGATCAGCGGCCGTTCCGCCGACCTGATCGCCTCGACGGCGGCCGCCAGTTCCACCGGGTCCGGCGCGGGACGCCGTACGTACCAGACCCGCTCGGCGAAGAACTCCTCCGGCCAGTCGTATGCCTCCGCCTGCACGTCCTGCGGCAGGGCGAGGGTGACGGCGCCGGTCTCGGCCGGGTCGGCCAGCACCCGCATCGCCTGGAGCGCCGAGGGGATCAGCGCCTCGGGGCGGGTGATCCGGTCGAAGTACCTCGACACCGGGCGCAGCGTGTCGTTGACCGACACGTCCGCCTCGACCGGGTGCTCCAGCTGCTGGAGCAGCGGGTCGGGGGCGTGCGAGGCGAAGTAGTCACCGGGCAGGAGCAGCACCGGCAGCCGGTTGATCGTCGCCAGGGCCGCGCCGGTGACCAGGTTCGTGGCGCCCGGGCCGATCGACGTCGTCACCGCCTGCGCGGACAGGCGGTTCAGCTGCCGGGCGTAGCCGACCGCCGCATGCACCATGGACTGCTCGTTGCGCCCCTGGTGGAACGGCATGACCTCCTCGCCCGCCTCCAAGAGCGCCTGGCCGACCCCGGCAACGTTGCCATGTCCGAAGATGCCCCAGGTCCCGGCGATCAGCCGGCGGCGCACGCCGTCGCGCTCGGTGTACTGGGCGGACAGGAACCGCACCAGTGCCTGGGCGGTCGTCAGTCGGCGGGTGGGGGCGCTCATACGGAGGTCTCCGGGGCGGTGTAGAGGGGGAGGCGGGGGTCGACCGGCTGGTCCGGCCAGGTGTCGCGGACCCAGGCGTGGTCGGGGTGGTCGCAGATCAGCCAGGCGCGCTCGGCCTCCGGGCCCGCCATGACGTTGAGGTAGTACATGTGGTGGCCGGGCGTGGCCATCGACGGCCCGTGCCAGCCGTCCGGGATCAGGACGACGTCGCCGTCGCGGACCTCGGCCAGCACATCGGTGTCCCGGCCCGGGCCGGAGGGGGAGACGCGCTGGTAGCCGAGGCCCGGGGTGCCGTCGTGGCCGGCGAACTCGAAGTAGTAGATCTCCTCCAGCACGGACTCCTCGCCCGGCCGGTGCTCGTCGTGCTTGTGCGGCGGGAACGACGACCAGTTGCCGCCCGGCGTGATCACCTCGACCGCGATGAGCTTGTCGCACTCGAAGACCCCGGCCGCGCCGAAGTTGTTGACCTGCCGGGAGCAGTTCCCGGTGCCCCGCAGCTCCACCGGGACCTCTGACGCGGGGCCGTAGCGCGCGGGCAGCCGGCGGGTGCAGCGCGCGCCGGTCAGCGCGAACCGGCCACCGCCGGCGGACGTCACGGTCGCGCGGGCGTCGCGCGGCACGTACGCGAAGTCGCTGACGCCGCTGAACACGTCGGCGCGTCCCTGGAGTTCGAACGTCTCCTGGCCGAAGTCGTCCCCGGCGGCGACCGTGCAGCCGCCGCTCAGCGGGACGACGATCCACTCGCTGTCACCGGTGTCGAAGGAGTGCGCGCCGCCCGGCGGCAGCTCCAGGACCCGCAGGCTGGAATGCCCCCAGCCTGCCTTCTCGGGCGTGACGTCGACGGCGTAAGGGCCGCCGAGGGCCTTGCCGGCGGGAAGGTGGTACGTCATGGCATCCTCCGGATCACAGCAGACCGACGGCCGTGTCGACCGCTTCTTCCACGCTGCCCCCGGCCGGGTAGAGCAGCGACCGTCCTACGACCATGCCCTGGACGGTGGGCAGCCGCAGGGCCTTGCGCCAGCGCTCGTAGGCGCCCTCCTGGTCCTCGCCCACCTCGCCGCCGAGCAGCACGACCGGCAGGGTGGAGGTCTCCAGCACCTCGGCCATGTCCTCCGGGTCGTCGGTGACGGGCAGCTTCAGCCAGGTGTAGGCGGAGGTGCCGCCGAGCCCGGAGGCTATGGCGACGGACCGGGTGACGGCCTCGGCGGACAGGTCGTTGACGACCCTGCCGTCGATCCGCCGGGAGATGAACGGCTCGACGAACAGGGGCAGTCGCCGCTCCGCCATGGCGTCGATCGCCCGCGCGGTGGACTCCAGCGTGGTCAGCGAGCCCGGGTCGTCGTAGTCGATGCGGACCAGGAGCTTGCCCGCGTCGAAGCGGAGCCGGGCGATGTCCTCGGCGCGGTGGCCGGTGAAGCGGTCGTCCATCTCGAAGGAGGCTCCGGCCAGGCCGCCGCGGTTCATGGAGCCCATGACAACCTTGTCGTCGAGGACGCCGAGGAGCAGGAGGTCCTCCAGGATGTCGGCGGTGGCGAGCACCCCGTCGACGCCGGGCCGCGACAGCGCGGTGCACAGCCGCTCCAGCAGGTCGGCGCGGTTGGCCATGGCCAGGCGCCGGTCGCCGACCCCGAGGGCGCCGCGCGCCGGGTGGTCGGCGGCCACGATCATCAGGCGGCCGCTGTCGCCGAGCAGCGGGCGCCGCGTCCGCCGGGCCGCCGCCTCGGCGACGGCCTCGGGATTGCGGGCCCGGACCGTGGTGAGGTCGGGGATGCCGATGTTCAAGGAAGGCTCCGTTTCAGTGGCTCGTGCTCGGCGACGGCACCCCGGCGAGGAGGTCCGCGACCTCCGACTCGGTGGGCATCGCGGAGGAGCAGGCGAGGCGCGAGGCGACGAGGGCGCCGGCGGCGTTGGCGTGGCGCATGGTCTTCTCCAGGTCCCAGCCGCCGAGCAGACCGTGGCAGAGCGAGCCGCCGAAGGCGTCGCCCGCGCCGAGGCCGTTGACCACCTCGACGGGCACCGGCGGCACCTCGGCCCGGGTGCCGTCGCGGTGCACGGCCAGGACGCCCTTGGGGCCCTGCTTGACGACGGCCAGCTCCACGCCGGCCTCCAGCAGCGCGTCCGCGCAGGCCTGCGGCTCGCGCACGCCGGTGGCGATCTCGCACTCGTCGAGGTTGCCGACGGCGACCGTGGCGTGCCGCAGGGCCTCGCGGTAGTACGGGCGGGCCTCCTCCGGGTCGCGCCAGAACATCGGGCGCCAGTCGAGGTCGAAGACGGTGATGCCGGACTTGTCGCGGGCCTTGAGGGCGGCGAGCGTGGCGGAGCGGCTGGGCTCCTCGCTCAGGCCGGTGCCGGTGATCCAGAAGATCCGGGCGCCGCGGATGGCGAAGAAGTCCAGCTCGTCGGTGTGGATCTCCAGGTCCGGCGCCTTGGGGCGGCGGTAGAAGTACAGCGGGAAGTCGTCCGGCGGGAAGATCTCGCAGAACGTGACCGGCGTCGGGTACGCGCCGACCGGGGTGACCCAGCGGTCGTCGACGCCGAAGTCCTTCAGCGCCTCGTGCAGATACGTGCCGAAGGGGTCGTCGCCGGTGCGCGTGATCACCGCCGTGCGGCGTCCGAGGCGGGCTGCGGCGACCGCCACATTGGCCGCGGAACCTCCCAGGAATTTTCCGAAAGTCTCCACGTCGGCCAGGGGGACGCCGGTCTGCAGGGGGTAGAGGTCGACCCCGATGCGGCCCATCGTGATCACATCGAAATACTGGGCTGGCTCGGCCATGCGCGACCTCCTCGGGAAGCTGGGGATGCGGGTCCTGGGGCGCCCTGACACGGTGGGGGCGTGGATCCACGGGACCTGCCGCCTCCCAGGTGTAGGTCTCGGAGGGCGGTGCTGTCAATAGTTTGTACTTACATTCGGACCTGCTTGTGAAATGATGTCTTAACAAAGTATTGACAGCGGGCCTGGCAGCGACTTGTATCCCGTGCCATCGCAACAGTCGGTTTGCGGCATCATGATCCGGACTCCGTAAGGCTCCGGGACCACGGATCCCTTCGTGATCCCTTCCTTTCCCCCGCAGTAGCACAGTGAGGTGCCAGGAAAGATGGACCGCTCTTCTCACCCCCGCTCCCGCAGGTTCGCGCCCGTCATCGCCGTGGCCGCAGCAGCGGCCCTGACCCTCGCCGGCTGCTCCAGCAGTTCCGGAGGCAAGAAGTCCGAGGAAGGCGCCGCGAACGCCTCGGCGGGCAAGGCGACCACCCCGCGCATGACCGTCGCCCTGGTCACGCACCAGGCGCCCGGCGACACCTTCTGGGACACCGTCCGCAAGGGCGCCGAGGTCGCGGCCGCCAAGGACAACATCAAGCTCGTCTACTCCGCCGACCCGAACGCGGGCAACCAGGCCAACCTCGTCCAGAACGCGATCGACCAGAAGGTCGACGGCATCGCCGTCACCCTCGCCAAGCCGGACGCCCTCAAGGGCGTCATAGGCAAGGCCGAGAGCGCCGGGATACCCGTCGTCGGCCTCAACTCCGGCCTGAGCGACTGGAAGAAGCTCAACCTGCTGGAGTTCTTCGGCCAGGACGAGTCCGTCGCGGGCGAGGCCTTCGGCAAGAAGCTCAACGAGGTCGGTGCCAAGAAGGTCCTCTGCGTCATGCAGGAGCAGGGCAACGTCGGCCTCACCCAGCGCTGCGACGGTGTGGCGAAGACCTTCGAGGGCAAGGTCGACCCGCAGAACGTCAACGGCACCGACATGCCGTCCGTGAAGTCGACGATCACGGCCAAGCTGAAGCAGGACCCGTCCATCGACTACGTCGTCACGCTCGGCGCCCCCTTCGCGCTGACGGCCGTGCAGTCGGCCGAGGACGCCGGCAGCAAGGCGAAGATCGCCACCTTCGACCTCAACAAGGACCTGATCAAGTCCATCAAGGCCGGCGACATCCAGTTCGCCGTCGACCAGCAGCCCTACCTCCAGGGCTACCTGGCCGTCGACGGCCTGTGGCTCTACAAGAACAACGGCAACTACAGCGGCGGCGGCGAGCAGCCCGTGCTGACCGGCCCGGCCTTCGTCGACAAGTCGAACGTCGACAAGATCGGGGAGTTCGCCGCGAAGGGCACCCGGTGATGAGCATGACCCAGCAGGCCACGCCGGCGGTGGGAACACCGCCGGCCCCCGGCCAGAAGCAGTCCGACGGCCGGACGCGGCAGCGCCCGCTGGCGCTGCGGCTGCTGGCCCGGCCCGAGGTCGGGGTCTTCCTCGGCGCCGTCGCCGTGCTCGTGTTCTTCCTGTTCGCCGCTCCGCCGGTACGTGACGGCAGCTCGATGGCGAACATCCTGTACCAGTCGTCGACCATCGGGATCATGGCGCTGCCCGTGGCCCTGCTGATGATCGGCGGCGAGTTCGACCTGTCCGCCGGTGTCGCCGTGATCACCTCGGCGCTGACCGCGTCGATGCTCAGCTACCAGCTGACCATGAACGTCTGGGTCGGCGTGATCGTCGCCCTGCTCGTCTCGCTCGCGATCGGCGCCTTCAACGGCTGGCTGCTGGTGAAGACCGGCCTGCCGAGCTTCCTGGTCACCCTGGGCACCTTCCTGATCCTCCAGGGCGTGAATCTCGCGATCACGAAGCTGGTCACGGGCAACGTGGCCACCGACGACATCAGCGACATGGACGGCTTCGCCCAGGCGCAGAAGATCTTCGCCTCGTCGTTCGAGGTCGGCGGGGTGAACGTCAAGATCACGGTGGTGTATTGGCTGGTGTTCGCCGCCCTCGCCACCTGGGTGCTGCTGCGCACCAAGTACGGCAACTGGATCTTCGCCGTGGGCGGAAACAAGCACTCCGCGCGGGCCGTCGGTGTGCCCGTGACGTTCACCAAGATCTCCCTGTTCATGCTGGTCGGCTTCGGCGCCTGGTTCGTCGGCATGCACCAGCTGTTCTCCTTCAACACCGTGCAGTCCGGCGAGGGCGTGGGCCAGGAGCTCATCTACATCGCCGCGGCCGTCATCGGCGGCTGCCTGCTCACCGGCGGCTACGGCTCCGCGATCGGCCCGGTCTTCGGTGCCTTCATGTTCGGCATGGTGCAGCAGGGCATCGTCTACGCCGGCTGGAACCCGGACTGGTTCAAGGCCTTCCTCGGCGTGATGCTCCTCGGTGCCGTCCTCATCAATCTGTGGGTCCAGCGCACGGCGACCCGGAGGTGACCGCGATGACCAGCAAAGAAACCGGCACCCACGGTGCCGTCCTGAAGGACACCCCGCCCGACGGCGAGCGTCCCCTCGTCGAACTGCGCGGCGCGGGCAAGTCCTACGGCAACATCCGTGCCCTGCACGGCGTGAGCCTGGAGGTCCACCCCGGCAAGGTGACCTGCGTCCTGGGTGACAACGGCGCCGGCAAGTCCACCCTCATCAAGATCATCTCGGGTCTGCACCAGCACACCGAGGGCGAGTTCCTCGTCGACGGCGAACCGGTGCGTTTCTCCACCCCGCGCGAGGCCCTCGACAAGGGCATCGCCACGGTCTACCAGGATCTGGCCGTCGTCCCGCTGATGCCGGTGTGGCGCAACTTCTTCCTCGGCTCCGAGATGACCAAGGGCCCCTGGCCCGTCCGCCGTCTCGACATCGGCAAGATGAAGAAGACCGCGGACGAGGAACTGCGCGCCATGGGCATCGTCCTGGACGACATGGAGCAGCCCATCGGCACCCTCTCCGGCGGCCAGCGCCAGTGCGTGGCCATCGCCCGCGCCGTCTACTTCGGCGCCCGTGTGCTGATCCTGGACGAGCCGACCGCCGCCCTCGGCGTCAAGCAGTCCGGTGTGGTGCTGAAGTACATCGCCGCCGCCCGCGAGAAGGGCCTCGGCGTCATCTTCATCACCCACAACCCGCACCACGCCTACATGGTCGGCGACCACTTCAGCGTGCTGCGGCTCGGCACCATGGAACTCTCCGCCTCGCGCAGTGACGTCAGCCTCGAAGAGCTGACCAACCACATGGCGGGCGGCGCCGAACTGGCTTCCCTCAAGCACGAGTTGAGCCAGGTTCACGGTGTCGACGTCGAAGAGCTCCCCGAAGAGGGGGACCTCACCGCTCCCGTAGCCACGTCCTCGGAAGGAAAGTCCTGACATGGCCCACGCGCTCGACCGCATCCGGGTCGGCTCCGCCCCCGACTCCTGGGGCGTCTGGTTCCCCGACGACCCCCAGCAGGTGCCCTGGGAACGCTTCCTCGACGAGGTCGCCGAGGCCGGCTACTCCTGGATCGAACTCGGCCCCTACGGCTACCTGCCCACCGACCCGGCCCGGCTCACCGACGAGGTGGCCAAGCGGAACCTGAAGGTCTCCGCCGGCACCATCTTCTGCGGACTGCACCGCGGCCCCTCCGAGTGGGACTCCACCTGGGAGCAGGTCAGCAACGTGGCCGCCCTCACCCAGGCTATGGACGCCAAGCACCTGGTGGTCATCCCGTCGTTCTGGCGGGACGACAAGACCGCCGAGATCCTGGAGGCGCCGGAGCTCACCACCGAGCAGTGGCGCAACCTCACCACCGGCATGGAGCGCCTGGGCCGAGAGGTGAAGGACCGGTACGGCCTGGACATCGTCGTCCACCCGCACGCCGACACCCACATCGACACCGAGGAGCACGTCGAGCGGTTCCTCGACTCGACCGACTCCGACGCCGTCAACCTCTGCCTGGACACCGGGCACTACGCCTACTGCGGCGGCGACAGCGTCAAGCTGATCGAGACGTACGGCGAGCGCATCGGCTACCTGCACCTCAAGCAGGTCGACCCGGAGATCCTCGCGGACGTCGTCAAGAACGAGGTCCCGTTCGGCCCGGCCGTCGCACGCGGCGTGATGTGCGAACCGCCCGCCGGCGTCCCGGAGCTGGGCCCCGTCCTGACGGCCGCGCAGAAGCTGGGCGTGGACCTCTTCGCCATCGTCGAGCAGGACATGTACCCCTGCGAGCCGGACAAGCCGCTGCCGATCGCGGTGCGCACCCGCAAGTTCCTGAGGTCCTGCGGCGCCTGACGACCCGAAAGGACGGCCATGACGGAGCGCGCCCCACTCGGAGTGGCGGTCATCGGTACCGGAAGGATGGGCGCCGACCACGTGCGCCGCGTCCACGAAGTCACCAGCGGAGCACGGGTGGCGGCCGTCGTGGACATCGACGCGGAGCGCGCGAAGGCCGTCGCCGCCCGGGTCGACGGCTGCACCGCCCACACGGACCCGGCGGCCGCGATGGCGGCGGCCGACGTCGACGCCGTCCTGATCGCCTCACCCGGCCCGGCCCACGAAGCCACCCTCCTCGCCGCCTTCGAGCACGATCTGCCCGTCCTGTGCGAGAAGCCGCTCACCCCCGACGCGGCCTCCGCGCTGCGCGTCCTCGAAGCCGAACAACGACTCGGCCACCGCCGGGTCCAGGTCGGCTTCATGCGCCGCTACGACCCCGAGTACGCGAAGCTGAAGGCCCTGCTGACGACGGGTCAGCTAGGCCGTCCGCTCATGCTGCACAACCGGCACCGCAACGTCGCCAGCCCGCCCTTCTTCACCAGCTCCATGCTCATCAGCGACTCCGTCGCCCACGAGGCCGACGCGACCCGCTGGCTGCTGGGCCACGAGATCACCGCCGTCACGGTGCTGCGCCCCACCCCCTCGGTCAGCGCCCCGGACGCCTTGCAGGACCCCCAGTTCGTCGTCTTCGAGACCGACGGCGGTGCCCTCAGCGACGTCGAGATCTTCGTCAACTGCGGCTTCGGCTACCAGGTCCAGGCCGAGGTGGTCTGCGAACGCGGCACCGCCCGCATCGGCGACGGCCACGCCCTGGTCACCAACATGGCCGGCCGCTGGGGCGGCACCATCGCCCAGGACTGGACCGAACGCTTCGAGGCGGCCTACGACCAGGAGATCCAGGCCTGGGTCGACGCCACCCGCCGCGGCGAGGTCACCGGCCCGAGCACCTGGGACGGTTATGCCGCGGCGGTGGTGTGCGAGGCGGGGGTGCGGGCGCTGGAGAACGGCGGCCGCGTCGAGGTCGGACTCGTGGAGAGACCCGCGCTGTACGCGTGAAAAGGGCCCGGGGCACGCCCCGGGCCCTTTCCGTGTGCGTCAGATCCTGGTCCGTGGCCGGGGCCCGAAGCCGGCCTTCCGGTAGCAGGCGTCGATGAGCTCCATCGCCGTCACCGCGTCGTCCGCGTCCAGCGGCAGCGGAGCACCGCCCCGCACCCGGGCCGCGAACGCCTCCAGCTGGTACGTGTACGACGAGCGGGTGCCGAGGTGCTCCGTGCGCTCACCCTCGGGCGTGCGGATCACGACCCGGTCGTCCATCTGAGGCAGGACGAAGTTCGGGGCGGTCGCCTCGCCCCGGGAGCCGACGATCCGGATGCTCATGTCCAGGCCGTCGTGTGCCATGTGGCAACGGGCCGAGCCCGTCGCGCCGCCGGGGTACTCCAGGTCGGCGTCCAGCCACTCGTCGACGCCGGGCGCGCCCGCGCGCTCCCCGCCCCGGGCCGCGGTCAGGTGCGGGGCGCCGCCCGCCCAGGGGGCGAGCATCCGCAGCGCGTGCAGGCTGTAGCAGCCGAGGTCCATCAGGGCACCGCCGGCCAGCGGCAGCGACCAGCGCGGGTCGGTGTCCGGCGGCGCGGCGATGGCGACCAGGGCCTCGACGTGCCGCAGTTCGCCGAGTTCGCCGGAGGCCAGCAGCTCGTGGAGCCGCCGGGTGACGGGGTGGAAGAGGTAGTGGAAGGCCTCCATGAAGACCGTCCCGGCCTGCTGGGCGGCCTGCCGTATGTCGGCCGCCTCCTCGGCGTTGCTCGCCGACGGCTTCTCCGACAGCACGTGCTTGCCGGCCGCGAGGGCGGCCAGGTTCCACGGGCCGTGCAGGCCGTTGGCGAGCGGGTTGTAGACGACGTCGACCTCGGGATCGGCGATCAGCTCGGCGTACGAACCCGCCACCCGCTCCACGCCGTGCCGGGCGGCGAACGCCTCGGCGCGGGCGCGGTCGCGGGCGGCCACCGCGACGAGGCGGTGGCCGGTCGCCCGGGCCGGGTCGACGAGGGAGCGTTCGGTGATCCGCGCGGCTCCCAGCACACCTATGCGCAGGGGTTCCCGGCCCGTCTCGCTCATGCCTGCCGTACCTCCTCGATCGTCACGGGGCGGTGCTCGTTCAGCGACAGGGTGCACGCGTCGGCGATCCAGCCCGCCTCCAGCGCGTCCTCGATGGTGCAGGGGGAGGGGCGGGTGCCGGCGACGACCTCGGTGAACGCTGTCAGTTCGGCGCGGTAGGCGTCGGTGAAGCGGTCCATGAAGAAGTCGTGCGGGGTACCCGCGGGGAAGGTCACGCCCGGCTCGACCGAGCGCAGCGGCAGCTTGTCCTCCAGGCCGACGGCGATGGAGTCCTGGAAGCCGTGGATCTCCATGCGGACGTCGTAACCGCGGGCGTTGTGGCGGGAGTTGGACACGACCGCGATGGTGCCGTCGTCGAGGGTGAGGATCGCGCCGGTGGTGTCGGCGTCACCGGCCTCCTTGATGAAGTCCGCGCCGCGGTTGCCGCCGACGGCGTACACCTCGGTCACCTCACGGCCGGTCACCCAGCGGATGATGTCGAAGTCGTGCACCGAGCAGTCGCGGAAGATGCCGCCGGAAGCGGCGATGTACGCGGCCGGCGGGGGCGCCGGGTCGAGGGTGGTCGAGCGGACCGTGTGCAGCTTGCCGAGCTCACCGCTCTGCACGGCGGCGCGGGCGTTGACGAAGCCGGTGTCGAAGCGGCGGTTGTAGCCGACCTGGATCGGCACGTCCCGGCCGGCGACGGCCTTGAGCACCTCGACACCCTCGGCCATGGTCCTGGCGACCGGCTTCTCGCAGAACACCGGGACGCCGGCCTCGACACCGGCCAGGATCAGCGCGGGGTGGGCGTCCGTGGCGGCCGCGACGACGATGCCGTCCACACCGGCGGCCAGCAGGGCCTCCGGCGAGTCCACGACGTCGGCCCCGAACCGCTCGGCGGCGGCCTTCGCGGCATCGGCGAACGGGTCGGTCACGACGAGGGAGTCGACGGCGTCGAGTCCGGAGAGGGTCTCGGCGTGGAAGGCGCCGATGCGGCCGAGGCCGAGGATTCCGATACGCATGGGGTGTTGCTCCTTGTTGCAGGGTGGGGGAAAGCACCCCCGTCAGGGGCGCGGGGCTGTTTCGATGTGCGGCTCCGCCGCGTGGGCGCGGCACGCCACGAAGGCGCCGCGCACGACTGGACGACGAAGCGCGGCAAATCCTCAGTCGAGTCCCCCCAACACGTTCTGATCCCAGTCGATGACCGATCCCGTGACCACCCCGGACCGCTCCGACAGCAGGAACACGACGAAGTCGGCGATCTCGTCCGGCTGCCCCAGCTTGCCCATCGGCAGCTTCGCTGCGGCCTCCTCGCGCCAGTCGTCCCCCGCCCCGTGGAACGCCTTCTGCGTGGCGTCCTCGCCCTCCGTCGCGGTCCAGCCGATGTTCAGGCCGTTGATCCGGACCCGGTCCCAGCGGTGGGCGTGCGCGGCGTTGCGGGTCAGGCCGATCAGCCCCGCCTTGGCGGCGACGTACGGCGCCAGGAACGGCTGCCCGCCGTGCGCCGACGAGGTGATGATGTTGACGATCGTGCCGGGCGCCTGACGCCCCACCATGTCCGCCACCACCGCCTGCATCGCGAAGAACGGGCCCTTGAGATTGATCCCGATGTGCTGGTCGAACAGCTCGGGCGTGGTGTCGAGCAGCGTTCCGCGGGAGGTCAGCCCGGCCGAGTTCACGAGGCAGTCGACACGGCCGTACGTCTGCACGACCCGCGCCACGGAGTCCTTGGCCTGCCCGGCGTCCGACAGGTCGGCCCGCACGTACAGGGCCTTGCCGCCCGCGGCGGTCAGCTCCTCCACCAGGGCCTCGCCGGGCCCGGGGCGCCGCCCGGTGACGGCCGCGACCGCCCCCTCGCGCACCGCGGCCCGCGCGATGGCCGCGCCGACCCCCTGGCTTCCGCCGTTGACCAGGACGACCTTGTCGTCGAGAAGTCCCATCGGTTCCTCAGCTCTCTCGCCGTTCGGCACCGGCCCGCAGCTCCGCCCGGAGCGCCTCCGGCGTCCATTCCTCGCGCAGCGCCCGCCGCATCAGATCCGCCTGCGAGGGCGGGGCCAGACCGTCGACCGGCGGGTCGCTGTCGAGGTTGGTGGGGAAGGGGTAGCCCTCGGCGCTCGCCGCGACCACGTGGTCCAGCCACGCCTGGTCGGCGCCCTCGGCCTTGCGCTTGAGGAGAGCCGGGTACACCGCGTTGGACACGGCCTCCCGGTCCACCGTCTCCATCGCACGCCCGAACGCCGACGACACCTGGAGCAGGTTGGCCATGCGCCGGATGTCCGCGGAGCGGTTGGTTCCGGCCGCGTGGAACAGGGCCGGGTTGAAGAACACCGCGTCGCCCTTCGCGAGCGGCAGCTGCACCTGGTGCGCCTCGAAGTACGCCCGGAACTCCGGGAGCCGCCAGGCGAGGTAGCCCGGCGCGTACTTCTGCGAGTGCGGCAGGTACATCGTCGGCCCGGATTCCACCGGCATGTCGCAGTGCGCGACCGCGCCCTGGAGCGTCAGCACGGGGGAGAGGCGGTGCACGTGCGCCGGGTAGGCGGCGGCGACCTCGTTCGTGAGGAATCCCAGGTGGTAGTCGCGGTGCGCGCTCTGCGCGGCGCCGCCCGGGTTGACCACGTTGAGCTGGGAGGTGACCTGGTAACCGGGGCCCAGCCAGGCGGTGGCCACCAGGGCGAGGATCTCGTTCGCGTAGTAGTCGGCGAACGCCTCCGCGTCGTAGAGTGCCGCCTTCTCCAGCGCGTTCCACACCCGGTCGTTGGCGCCCGGCTTGGCGAAGTGGTCACCGGCGGCAGCGCCCGAGGCGCGCTGCTCGGCGATCAGCGCCTCGAACACCTCGGTGGCCCGGTCCACGACCCGGGGGTCGGGAAAGGCGCCGCGGAAGACCACGATGCCGGGCCCGTCGGCGAGCGCCCGCACCAGCTCGGCCTGGACCACCCGGTCGCCTTCGAGCAGGCCGCAGTCGTAGACGAGCACGTTCCGCTCCACGGCGGAGGCGTGCGGATAGTCGACGGGGTCCGTGGCCTGCTCGACCAGCGCGCGGAACGCGTCGAGATCGCAGTCCTGTTCGGACAGCCAGGAACGGTGGTGGACGGAGGTGAAGGACATCGTCGTCCCTTCGGGGTCACGGAGCGACGCAGCCCTGTCATTCTTGTCAGTACAAACACCTCGAACAACCAGCAGTGAGCCATCAAAAACCCCTCAAGGAGCCGGCGCATGGGCCACCCGTTCCCGATCCGGGAGATCGCACGTCAGGCGGGCCTGAGCGAGGCGACCGTCGACCGGGTGCTGAACGGCAGGGGAGGCGTGCGCGAGAGCACCGCGCGGGAGGTCCGCCAGGCCATCGCCGACCTCGACCGGCAGCGCACCCAGGTCCGGCTCGTCGGCCGCACGTTCATGGTCGACATCGTGATGCAGGCGCCCGAGCGGTTCACTACGGCCATCCGCGCCGCCCTGGAGGCGGAACTGCCGTCGCTGCGTCCGGCGGTGCTGCGCTCCCGCTTCCACTTCCGCGAGACCGGCCCGGCCGGGGAGCTGGTGCGGACCCTGGACCGCATCGCCCGACGCGGCTCCCAGGGCGTGATCCTCAAAGCCCCGGACGTCCCCGAGGTCACCGCCGCGGTCGGCCGGCTCGAAGCCGCCGGCGTCCCGGTCGTGACGCTGGTGACCGACCTGCCCGCCAGCGCCCGCCGCGCCTACGTCGGCATAGACGACCGGGCGGCGGGAGCGACGGCCGCCTACCTGATGGACCAGTGGCTGGGGGAGCGCCCGGGCAACATCCTCACCAGCCTCAGCAGCGGCTTCTTCCGCAACGAGGAAGAGCGCGAGATGGGCTTCCGCAGCGCGATGCGCGCCCGGCACCCCGAGCGCACGCTGGTCGAGATCGCCGAGGGCCAGGGCCTGGACGCCACCCAGTACGACCTCGTCCGGGCCGCACTGGAGCGCGACCCGGACATCCGCGCCGTGTACTCGATCGGCGGCGGCAACATCGCCACGCTGCGCGCCTTCGACGACCTCGGCCGCGACTGCGCGGTGTTCGTCGCGCACGACCTCGACCACGACAACACCCGGCTGCTGCGCGAGCACCGCCTGTCCGCCGTGCTCCACCACGACCTGCGCCAGGACGTCCGCGAGGCCTGCCACACCGTCATGCGCGCCCACGACGCGCTGCCGCCGGCGGGACCGACCCTGCCGTCGGCGATCCAGGTGGTGACGCCGTACAACATGCCACCGCAGGCGGCCGTGTGATCCGCGGGCGATGCCGGGCGTGGGTCCGGGAGGAGCCCCGTGCCGGCCCCTACCGTCGGGCGCATGTGGACCTCGCGCCCGGAAGGCGGCCCCGAGCGGTTGGTGACCCTGGTCGACGGTGTGTTCGCCATCGCCATCACCCTGCTCGTCCTGGATCTCTCCGTACCCCGGGAGCTCGACCCCGCCGCCTACCGCAGGGCCCTGGGCGAGCTGCTCCCGGACCTCGGGGCCTACGCGCTGAGCGTCGCGGTGCTGGGGAGTTTCTGGCGTGACCACCGGCGGATCTTCCAGGACGTCCGGGAGATCGACGGCCAGGTGATCGGCATCTCGATCGCCGGCCTCGGCGTCGCGGCCCTCGTGCCCTTCCCGACCCGGCTGCTCGCCGAGTACGGCGCGCAGTCCGTGTCGGTCGCCGTCTACGCGGGCGCCGTCGCCGCGCTGGGCGCCTGCCACCTCGGGGTGGCCACCGTCCTGGCGCGGCGCCCCTGGCTGCGCCACGACAGGCCCTCCGATGCGGCGACCACGCTCTACCTCACCGACAGCGCCACGTCGGTGGTGGTCTTCCTCGCCACCGTTCCGCTGGTCATGGTGACCGGCCCCAGGATCATGTGGCTGTGGCTCGTCCTCGTCCCGGTGAAGGTCTACCTGGGCCGGCGGCTGCAGAACGCGCGCTGAGGAGCGGCCTCACGCCGCTCCGGCCACCTGTGCCCACGCACCGCTCGACGCCGACCGCGCCATCGCGTCCAGAGCGGCCGCGCTGTGCACGGCGTCCGTGAGCGTCGCCCCGTGCGCGGAGCCCTCGGCGACCGACGTCAGGAAGCGGTACGCCTCGATGACCTTCAGGTCGTCGTACCCCATCGCGTTCGCCGCGCCCGGCTGGAACGCGGCGAACTCGCCGTGGCCCGGGCCGACGTAGACCGTGGTGACGGACTGGTCCTGGTACGTCGTGCCGCGGCTGACGCCCAACTCGTTCATGCGGCGGAAGTCCCAGAACACCGCCCCCTTGGTGCCGTGCACCTCGAAGCCGTAGTTGTTCTGCTCGCCGACCGAGACCCGGCAGGCCTCCAGGACACCGCGCGCCCCCGAGGCGAAGCGCAGCAGGCAGCTGACGTAGTCCTCGTTCTCCACCGGGCCGAGTTCACCTCCGGCGGCGCGGCTGTGGCCCGCCGTGGCACCGGCCGGGCGGGCCCGCTCCGGGAGGAAGACCGCCGTGTCGGCCGCGAGGGACGTGATGTCGCCGAGCAGGAACCGGGCCAGGTCCACGCCGTGCGAGGCCAGGTCACCCAGCACCCCGCTGCCGCCCCGCTCCCGCTCGTACCGCCAGGTCAGCGCGGACTCGGGGTGGGCCGCGTAGTCGCTGAACAGCCGTACGCGCACGTGTGTGACGGTGCCGATCTCCCCGGAGGCGATCAGCTCGCGGGCCGCCTCGACGGCGGGCGCGTTGCGGTAGTTGAAGCCGACCGCGCCCTGCACCCCCGCCGCGGCCACCGCGTCCGCCACCGCACGGGCGTCCTCGGCGGTCAGACCCACCGGCTTCTCGATCCAGATGTGCTTGCCCGCCTCGGCCATGGCGACGCCGATCTCGCGGTGCAGGAAGTTCGGCGCGGTGATGCTGACCGCCTCGACCCGCGGGTCGGCGGCCACCTCGCGCCAGTCGCGGGCCGTGGCGGCGAACCCGAACTGCGCGGCGGCCTCCTCCGCCCGGCCCGGCACCTCCTCGGCGACCGTCACCAGCTCCGGAACGAGGGGCAGCTGCGGATAGTGGTGCCGCACACGCGCGTACGCCTGGGTGTGCACCCGCCCCATCCAGCCGAATCCGACGACGGCGACGCCGAGCGTGTCCACCATGAGAGCCCCTCTTTGGACCGTTCCAGAACCTGTCCATGCCACCCTGAGCGGGGTTTGCCGACGCTGTCAACCCTTTGACAAGCCGTGGCGCCGCATGGAACGGTCCATCCCATGAGACAGCCGACGATCCGGGACGTGGCAGAACGGGCCGGTGTCTCCAAGTCGCTGGTCTCCCTCGTGCTGCGCGGCTCCGACCAGGTACGCCCCGAGAAGCGGGACGCCGTGCTCCGTGCCGCCCAGGAGCTGGGCTACCGGCCCAACGCCGCCGCCCGCAGCCTCAGCGAGCAGCGGACCCGCACGGTCGGCGTCCTCCTCAACGACCTGCGCAACCCCTGGTTCGTCGACCTCCTCGACGGCCTGAACTCCCTGCTGCACGCCAACGGCCTGCACATGCTGCTGGCCGACGCCCGTCTCAACCGCCGCACCGGCCAGGACCCGGCCGACCCGCTGCTGGACCTGCGCGTCGACGGCCTGGTCGTGGTCGGCACGCTGCCCGACCCGGCGGCCCTCGGCGCGGTGGCCGAGCGGATCCCGGTCGTGCTGGCCGGCTCCCGCGAACCGGCGCCGCCGGGCGTGGACGTGGTGGCGGGCGACGACGAGCGGGGGGCCCGGCTGGTCACCGAGCACCTGATCGGCCTCGGGCACCGCCGTATCGCGCACATCGCCGGCTACGGCGCGGTGGGCGAGCTGCGGCGCGGCAGCTTCGAGGCCGCCATGCGCCGGCACGGCCTGGCGGAGCGGGCGGTGGTCGAGCCGAGCGACATGACCGAGGAGGGCGGCTACCGCACGACCGTCCGGCTGCTCAGCGGCACCGAACGGCCCACGGCCGTCTTCGCCGTCAACGACATGGCCGCCATCGGTGTGCTCTCGGCGGCCGAGGAACTGGGGCTGCGCGTCCCGCGCGACCTGTCCGTCGTCGGCTACGACAACACGAGCATCGCCCGCCTGCGGCACGTGTGGCTCACGACGGTCGACAACACGAGCCACGAGGTCGGCCGCCGCGCGGCCCGCTGCCTCCTGGAGCGCTTCGAGGGCCCCGGCGGAGCGGGCCGGACCCAACTGGCCACGCCCACCCTGGAGATCCGGGGATCGACGGCTCCGGCGCCCTGATCGCCCCCTCGTTCAGAGGTTGATCGCGTATGCCTTGCGCAGCGTCTCGTGCACTGTCCACGTCGTGCGGTCTCCCTCGCGCAGGACGGCCAGGTCGCCGGGCCCGACCGTGAGCGTCGGCCCGCCCTCCACCTCGATCGTCGCCGATCCGCTGATCACGACGAACAGTTCGTCGGCCTCGGTGTCGGTGACCACGCCGGGCGTGATCTGCCAGACGCCCCGGACCTGCCGGCCGTCCTCCGACTCCCAGACGACCTTGCCGGTGACCTCGGGCGTCCCGGAGACGATCTGCTCGGGCGCCAGGGGCTCGGGTTCGAGCTCGGCGTCGGGGATGTGGAGTACGAAGCTGTGCGTCATGCGGCGACCTTAGTCCCGGTGGGCGGGGGAGAGGCCTCGACAGAGTGTGGGGTGCCGGGCGGTCCGGGCGGACACACCGTCGGCCCCGATCCTGGGGCGTGGGGCGTGGGGCGTGGGGCGTGGGGCGTGGGGCGTGGGGCGTGGGGCGTGGGGCGTGGGGCGTGGGGCGCGGGCGCGGGGCTGCGGGGGAGCGGGAGGGGGGCGAGACCGGAACGGCACCCCGTACAACGCCTTTGTCCGTCTCAACCCCTATGCCCTGGTCGGGAGTTCCCGCCGATTGGCGTATTGTTTGCGGCATATGCCCGGGAGTTGAGATGCCCGAGGGCATGCGACTGCATGCGTGAAGGAGGAGCAGGACGTGGACGAGACGGGGCGACGACCCGCCCGGCGGGCCGGGCTGCCCGGAGGTGCCGTCACGGCGCTCCTGGCCGTGGCGGCCTGCGCCGGCCACGCGACGAAGGCGGATCTCCCCTGGTGGGCCGTCCTCGCCGTCGCCGTCTCGACGGTGGGTCTCGCCGGCTGGACCCGGCGCCCGGACCGGCCGTCGGCGCGGGCCGGAGGACGGCTCCCCATGCGGTAGGGTTGACCTGCGTGATCACGCGGTTCGTCCGCGCGATGCGCAACGGGACGTGGCGCAGCTTGGTAGCGCACTTGACTGGGGGTCAAGGGGTCGCAGGTTCAAATCCTGTCGTCCCGACTCATATGAGTCGCAAGTAAGGGCTGTTTTCGGAGGTATCCGGAAACAGCCCTTCGGTATGTCGGTGTTCCGGTTCGCCCGCGGCCGAGCCGGGGCATCAGCCGTGACATAGGCCACCCGTGTGCATCCGCAGCGTGTGTGTTTGCGTTCGCGTCGGCTGGAAAGTGGCTCTGTAGTCATGTGACCGAAAGCCGGGAAAGAGGAGGTCCGATGTCCTCGAAGCGACGTCGTAAGAAGAAGGCCCGCCGCAAGAACGGCGCGAACCACGGCAGCCGTCCGCAGTCCTGAAGGGTTCTGCGGGAGCGCCGACGCAAACGGGTGGGTGGCGGGTGCCACCCACCCGTTTGCGTTCGCAGGTGCGTCACAGCCCCTCCCGGCCGTCCGGTGCCGTCACAGGCGGAAGACCCGCCCGAGCGCGTCGGCCAGCGCGGGCTCCGTCTCCCCGGCCGCGAGCCGTGTCAGGCGGGCGGCGAGATAGCCGTCCGGGCGGATGAGGAAGGCCGCCGCACCCTTCGCGCCGTACAGTCGCGCGAACTCTCCCGCCTCGTCGCGGAACACGGGCAGGTGCCTGCCGTCCGCGCCGGCCGGGACGTGCACGGCCGTCGCCGTGTCCGCTTCCCGGGCGGCGACGAGGAACGCGGGCAGCGTGCCGCCCGTCAGCCGGCCGGTGGCGGCTGCGGTGTCACGGCAGGCGGTGAGCGCGTCGGCCGAGTCGGCGTAGAGAACCAGGACGTGTCCCCGGTCGCGCAGCAGGTCGTAGAGGCGCAGGGGCGTCATGGCCAGGCCGGTGGTGAGGCCGCGGCAGTCCGGAGCCCGGTCGCCCGGGGCGGGGGAGTCCGCGTCCGCGGGGCCCGCGCCGTTCGCGGTCAGGGGGCTGTCCGGGTAGGCGACGAGCAGTTGCGCCTCGCGCAGCATCACCGTCGCCCTGTCGTCCTTCGCGCTCTGGACGCCGCCCGCCGTGGTATGCCGGACCGTGCGTCCGACCACCTCCTCACCGACCGGGCGGCGTTCGGCGTCGTAGCTGTCGAGGAGCCGGGGACGGGCGCCGCCGTCCAGGGCCAGGGCCAGCTTCCACGCCAGGTTGCAGGCGTCCTGGATGCCGGTGTTCATGCCCTGCGCTCCGGTCGGCGGGTGGATGTGCGCGGCGTCCCCGGCGACGAACACCCGTCCCGCCGCGTACCGGTCGACCAGGCGGTGGCTGATGCGGAACACCGACGACCAGCGCAGGGCGGAAGCGGTGGCGGGCTCCGGCGACAGCCGGTCGACGACCGCCTGGATGTGCTCCAGACGCGGTGCGCGCCCGCCCTCCAGGCCGTGAGGCGTCTCGCCCCGGGCGGCGTTCTGGCCCCGCGTCGAGAGCTCGGGCGGCACCAGCATCGACATGCGGTACCGGCGGTCCCCGGGCAGCGGGATGCAGACCAGGGCGTCGTCGACACGGCCGTCGGCGTCGTGGTGCAGGGACCGTACGCCGTAGCCCTCCGGCAGGCTCCAGTCCACCTCCACGTCGGCGAGCATGTACTCCTCCGGGAACGCACCTCCCTCGAAGGTGAGCCCGAGCTTCTTCCGTACGGTGCTGTGCGCCCCGTCGCAGCCGACCAGGAACCGCGACCGCAGTTCTTCCCGAGCACCGGACGCCGTGACGATCCGGCTCACCACTCCGTCCTCGTCCTGCGTGAAGTCCAGCAGTTCGGTGCCCCGCTCGATCCCCGTGCCGAAGCGGGCGAGGTGCTCCTCGATGATCCGCTCCGTCTCGTACTGCGGCAGGGCCGCGAAGGCGTAGGGGACCTCCGGCGGCAGCCGCAGCTCGAAGCGGGCCTGCTCGACGCCGTCGGCGTACATCACCTGCCCGCGCAGCGGCACGGCCGCCTCCAGGGCGGCGCGCACCATGCCCATCCGGTCCCAGACCTCCAGCGTCCGCGGCTGGACGCCCACCGCCTTGGCGTACGGCAGCCGGGCCGGCAGCCTGTCGATGATCCGGCAGGCGGCCCCCTGCCGCCGCAGCTCCGCCGCCGCGGTCAGCCCGACCGGTCCCGCGCCCACGACCAGCACATCTGTGTCCACCACCGGCGTCTCCTGCCGAGAGCCCCCCTTCCGCTCCGCCTCCATGGTCCACCGCCGCGAGACGGTCAGCGACCTCACGGGGGCCGGGGCGAGTCCGCCGGCGCGTCCGGGACGCCCCCCCGCCGCCGCTATGCGGAGGAGCGCAGTCCGTCGGCCGCCGGCGGCACCTCGCCCTGTCTGGGTTCGCCGGCCGCCGGATGCCGGGGGAGACGCTGCTGCGGGGCCGCGGGCCGGCGGTTCTTCCCGGCGCGGTGGCGCGACCAGCAGCCGAACGCGGTCTGCGCCGCGTAGTGGAGCAGATTGACCGTCACCACGGCCGGGGCGACGATGCCGACCGTCTTCGGGAAGTCGCGTTCGAGGGTGAGAGCGAGCAGCACGGCCGTCAGCCCGTTCTGCTGGCCGAGTCCCAGCAGCACGCGGTCACGTCCGGACAGGCCGCGGACGAAGAGCGGCATCAGCAGCGCTGCCACCACCGTCTGCGCCAGGAACGCCGAGGTGCCGAGCAGCAGTCCCGGCCCGAGCGACACCCCCTGGGCGACGAACAGGCCCAGCAGGGCGGTGGCGAGCAGGAAGGCACTGGTGACCGCCCGCGCGAGAGGACGGGCGAACGCGGGCGTACGCAGGAACAGTCCGGCCACCGCAACGGCCAGCATGAGCATGTTCGCGGCGGCGAGCAGCAGCATGACCACGACCAGGACGACGGCCAGTGGCGTCGCCGGGCGCCGGGGCCGCAGGGGCTCCCTCCCGGACCGCCGCGCCGGCCACAGCCTGCCGCCCGCCCACCACGCCAGCAGGGCACCGGCCAGCAGCAGCGCGTTGAGCGCCAGTCCGAGGACGTACCCCTCGGTACCGCCGCCCACCACCGAGGGCGTGCCCGCGTGGCCGGCCGCCGTGTAGGCGTAGCCGGCGACGTACAGCGTCAGCAGGACCGTCATCGGATCGTCGAAGGACGCCCACGCCGTGAGCAGGGACCGGGCGCGCTGCGACATGTGCCCGTCCTTGCTCAGGGCGGTCACCGACAGCGGGTCGATCTGCGCGACGACGATGCCGAGAATCAGGTACTCCGGGCGGTCGAAGGCCAGGACCATGACGCCCGAGATCAGCCCCGCCTTGAGGACGACCCCCAGCGTGACGGCGGCCACCACGCCCCGCAGGTCACGGCGTAGATCGGCGAGGTCGATGCCGTAGGTGCTGCCGTACAGCCCCACCGCGAGCAGCAGTCCGGTGGTGACGACGTACCCGGTGGTGCCGACGAGGTGCGTCGGGTCCGCGGCCAGGCCGGTCAGGGTCCCCCCGAGCAGCGTGGCCAGCGCTCCGAGCAGAACGGCCGGAACCGCCGGCAGCTTCGAGCGCCGGTCAGGGTCGTGCCGAGACCTCTCCACCTGTCCCCCCATCCCCCGGGTGGTACGCCGCGAGCGTAGTCGGGCCGTAGGCGCCTCGTGCGCTTGTTGATACGGACGTGCAACCGCGAGAGCAATCAAGCGTAGATGCCGGTGCCAGGACGGCGTAACACCATTGCCGGCCGTTCTTCCTTGCACCATGCCCGGGGCCGGCGGCCGCGGAACGCCCGTCACCCGCCCGGCGGATTCACGGGGTTCGGCCGGTGTACCCGTCTTCGCCTCCGGCCGCCCCCGGCGGTAGCACGGCTGTCGATCGTGCGCCCCTGCCCCGGCGGGACATCGGCGTGAAGGAGCGGGTGGCGGCGCATGCGTCTGCGGGCCGCACGCGGCCCATGAGAGCCGGTGCCCCCGGCACATGGCGTGGTCGAGGACGTCACCCACCCCCATGGGCGACGTCCTCGACCGCTCCCCCGGTGCCGGACTGTGGCTCAGGTGTCCGCGCGGCGGATCCGTGCCGTCACCAGCACATCACCGCCGTCCCGCCGGAACCCCAGGCGGAGTACAGGCGTACGCGGACGACGTAGCGCCGGCCCTTGACGAGCCGGGCGCCGATCGTGGCGTTGTGCGGAGTTCCCCCGTCGTCCTGCCCGGCGAGGTAGCGGGGCTCCCCGTCCCGCTCCTCGAAGAGCACCATGACGGCGTCGCAGTCGCCGAAGGCGGCCAGCGTGTAGGTGCGGGTCTCCGGCGGGTCGACGACGAAGTCCGCCTGCTCGCCGGGGCCGATGCCGAGCGGCGCCGAACGGAACGGCACCAGCGCGGGAGAACCCTGCGGATGCGCCGGCGGATACCAGCGCAGCGCGGACTCCTTGTCGGCGGCGGACAGCGTGCCGGGCGGATTCAGGCCCCCGCGGTACTGCTCCGGCTCCAGGATCAGCCCCGGCGGGAACGGGAACCCCATGATCGACTGGGGGTCCCAGACGGATCCGCCGACCTCGTCCGGGCCGAGCTTGCGCAGGATGTTGTAGTGCGTCCGCTCCCTGCTCCAGTGGTGGGGCGGGCCCGCCAGTTCGGCGTACACGGCCTCGTCGTCCCAGTGGATGCCCGCGAACGGGCTCTGGTGCTCGTGCAGCAGGCCGAGCGCGTGGCCGATCTGGTGCAGGGCCGTCCCGCGCTCCCCGGGCGCGGTCAGGTCCCAGCCGAAATTCATGGTGCGTTCCCGCCGCCCGGCCGGCAGCGCCTCCCGGCCCACCCTCGACCAGGAGCCGTCGCCGGCCTGGAACCCTATGCGCAGTTCGGCCTCCGAGCGGTCGCCGACCTCGGCGAAGGTGATCCCGATGCCGAGGTCCTGCCACTCACGGAAACCCGCGCGCACCACGTCCCGCTGCTCCTCGGCGCCGGCCCACGACACCCGTCGCGTCATCCCCCTCCCCGGCACGGGGATGACGGACGCGTCGGAGTCGCCGTCGAAGAACCAGTAGTGCAGGACGGTGCCGTTGACCCACATCCGCCGCCCGCTCGCGAGCGCGCTCAGCCGCTCGGCCGCCAGCCCCGGTGCGAAGGCGGGCGCCGGCGCCTGAGCCAGCGAGCAGTAGCGTGCGGTCATGGGCCACAGCCTGCCCTGCGGCCCGCCCCCGGCGCCTGAGTCGAGGGCTACTCAAGTCGCCCTGTATCAAAGGTGAGTAGCCGCGCTCATGTCTGTGTGATGACTTACGAGCGGGACGCGACGACGCTGGAGCTGCCCTGGCCGTTCGCCGGGCGGGAGGACGAACTGGAGCTGGTCCGCCGGTCGTCGGCCGGCGTGCGGCGCGGCATCGTGGTGACGGGCCCGGCTGGCTGCGGGAAGACCCGCCTCGTGACCGAGGCGATCCGCGGCACCGACTGCGCCCGGGCGGCCGGCACGCCCGAGACCCGGGCCATCCCCTTCGCGGCGTTCGCGCATCTGCTCCCCGAGTCGGTCACCCTGCACCGCGCGGTCCGGCTGCTGTCCGGTGTCCGCACACTGCTGGTGGACGACGCGCACCTTCTCGACGACGCGTCCGCCGCCCTGGTCCATCAGCTCGCCGTCCACGGGCGCACCCGGCTGCTGGTCGTCGCCACCGACGGCGCGCCCGTGCCCGGCGCGATCTCCCGGCTGTGGACCGGTGAACTCCTGCCGCGCCTCGCGCTGGAGCCACTGCCGGAGGAGGAGACCGGCCGGCTGCTCACGGCCGGCGCCGGCCCGCTCGACGCGCTCACCCTCAACCGGCTGCTCCGCCTGAGCCGGGGCGACCTGCGGCTGCTGCGCGACCTGCTGGGCGCGGTGCGCGGGCAGCTGACCCCCGTCGCGGACACCGGCGAACGCGCGTGGCGGGGGCCGGTCCCGCTGACCACGGCCGTACGGGAACGCACCGCCCCTGTCCTCGGCCGGAGCTGCCCGCTCGAACGGGAGGCCCTGGACCGCCTCGCCTTCGCCGAGCCCCTGCCCCCGGACCTGGACGACCTGGACCTCGGGGCTCTCGAAGCGCTGGAGTCGGACGGCCTGATCGAGGTCGACGACCACAGTGGCGTCCGACTCGCCCACCCCCTGTACGGGCCGGTGCTCCGGGCCGCGGCGGGCCGGCTGCGGGCACGTCGGCTGGCCCGGGCACCCGAGGAGTACGCCGCCGCCCTCGACGCCGAGTGCGCGGCCCTGGCCCGCCGGATCGACCGGGCCGACGTACGGGCGAGCGCCGCACCGGTGGGGGAGTGGCAGGTCGCCGAGGGCGGCCCGCTGCCGGGCGGGTACGCCGCGGTGCGCGCCCGCTACGCGCGGCTGCGCGGGGAGGTGCGGGAGGCCGCGGCCTGGGCCCGGGAAGGCCTGCGGAGCGACCCCGCGGACGCCTCCTGCCGGGCGGAACTCCACCGCGCCTCGGCGACGGTGGACAGCCCGGGCGGCTTCGACCAGGCCCTCGCCGACCCCTACGACGCCGTCCGCCTCGGCGCCCCCGAGAAGGTCGTCGACAGGCTCGACGGCGTCTTCGCCCGGCACGCCGATGCCCTCACCCGCGCCGACGGCCCGGACCTGGACGAGGTGGCCGGGGAACTGGAGCGGCGCGGCTTCCTGCTGTTCGCCGCCGAGGCGCATGCCCAGGCCGTACGAGCCCACCGCGACCCGCGCGCCGCCCGGCACTCCCGCACCCGGGCCGTCGCCCTGGCCCGGCGCTGCCAGGGTGCCCGCACTCCCGCGCTGTCCGGGCTGGTCCTCGGCGAACTCACCGCCCGCCAACGGCAGATCGTCACCCTCGCGGCGGCCGGTCTGACCAACCGGCAGATCGCCGAACGCCTCACCCTGTCGGTCCGCACCGTCGGAAACCACCTGTACGGCGCCTACGCCCGGCTCGGCGCGAGCGACCGCGGCGCCCTGCCGTGGACGGCCGACGCGCCGCAGGCCCAGCCGGCCTGAACCGAGCACCCGGGACCGGCGGCCTGACCCGGGCAGGGGGCGGGTCAGGCCGCGCCGAACGTCGAGCCCGGGCAGGGGGAGGGGTCAGGCCGCGCCGAACGTCGAGCCCGGGCGGGGGAGGGGTTTAGGCCGCGCCGAACGTCGAGCCCGGGCAGGGGCGGGTTAGGCCGCGCCGAACGTCGACCCCGGGCGGGGGAGGGGTCAGGCCGCGCCGAACGCCGAGAACGCCCACCCCGTGGCCTGGTGCAGGGCGTCGCCCGGCTGGGCGGCCCGGGCGTCGCGCAGCGCCTCCGCCAGGGACAGGCCGGCGTCGAGGCCCTTGTGCAGCGCCAGCATCAGCGGCACCACCGCGGCGTCGTTGACGGGTGCGCTGCACGCCACCACCCCGGCCGTGCCCAGCGGCAGCAACGCCGTGACCAGGCCCAGCAGTTCGTCGGCGCCGACGGAGGCGAGGCGGGCGGTGTCGCAGCAGGACAGGATGATCCGATAGGGGCTGCGGTCCAGCCGCTCGAAGTCGTGCACGACGATCGGCCCGTCGGCCATCCGCAGGGACGAGAACAGCGGACTGTCCGCGCGGAACGTTCCGTGCGCGGCGATGTGCGCCAGCGCCGCCCCGTCCAGCTCCTCCAGCACCCGCGCCCCGTCCTCCTCCAGGACCGTCGCACAGCCGTACCGGCCGGCCAGCTCGGGCACCTCGGCACCGCCGGTCGCCAGGCCCGGCCCGCGCACCAGCACCTGGCAGCCGTCCGGCGGCGGCGCGGTCTCCCGGGCCCGCAGCCAGCTGCCCGCCGACGGCGACACGCTGAGCACCCGCTCCCGCAGCGACGGCAGCAGCGCCCACGGCACCCGGTGCAGCCGCCCCGGCGGCACGATCACCACCGGACCGCCGCCCAGATGCGCAGCGGCCGGCCCGAGCAGCAGTTCCTCCAGCCGCCGCCCCGCCGCCTCCACCACCGGAAGCCGGGCCTCCGCCCCGGGGTGGGCCAGCCTCCGCAGCCCCGCCTGGACGTGCTCGGCCTCGGTCTCCGCCTCGGCGAGCAGCCCGGCCTCGAACCGGCGCACCCGTCCCCGCCCGCACAGCAGCACCTGCACCCGGCCGTCGAGCACGGCGAGTTCCACCAGCAGGACCTCGTCGCCCAGTCGCTCCAGCAGCAGGCCGACGTCGAACCGGGCCCCGTCCCCGAGCGCCTCGCCCCGTATGTGCAGGGTCCGGGAGCGGATCTCCCGCTCCAGGCGCCGCTGTTCGCGCTCCAGCGCCGGGACCGGCCGGCCCTCCATCCGGGCGGCCTCGGCACGCGCGGCGATCTCACGGAAGGCGGTCATGCCGCTGAGCAGCTCCGGGTCGGCCGGTGGCCGCGTCGGCGGGGTGGACAGCACCGTGGCCCGCCAGCGCTCGCTCCACACCAGCAGCCGCCGTGGCCCGCCGGAGACAAGACTGGCCCGCTGCGCCAACGCCGCCAGTTCCGCGCCCTGTTCGGTGGCACGCGCCCGCAGCTCCGAGGCGCCCAGCGTCATCCGGTGGTCGTCCAGCACGTCCAGGCCCCGTCGGCAGGCCTCCAGCACGCCCCGCGCCGACCCGGCGGCCTGGGCCCGCAGCGCCTGCGCCGCCCAGCCCGTCAACCGCGCCAGCGGCGGACCGCTGTGCCGGCTGCGCGCGGCCACCGCCAAGTGCCGCTCCGCGTCCGCCGTCCAGCCCAGGTCCAGCGCGATCCGGCCCGCGAGCAGCGACGCCTCCGGCGCGGCCGGGGCGCCGAAGGAGGCCAGCGTCCCGGCCACCGCGGCGGCGTCGGCGACCAGCCGCCCCGAGCCGCGCCCGGCCGCGTGCCGGGCCTCGATCAGCACCAGCCGGGCGTGCGTCTCCCACCAGGTGCGCCGCTGCCCGGCGAACAGCCGTACCGCGAGGGCCGCGCGGGCGATCGCCGTGTGTGCGTCGCCGGCCAGCCTCGCGGCCCGTGCGGCGGCCAGCAGCAGCTCCGCCTTGCGGGTGGACTGCCCGCCGATCCCGTCCAGCTTCCCGATCGCCGCGTCCGCCTCGGCCAGCGCCTCCGGCGCGAGGCCGGCCGCCATCAGCACCTCGCAGCGCCGGATGTTCAGCATGAACGTCGGCGTGCCGAGCCGGGCGTACCGCTCCTCCGCCTCGTCCAGCAGCCGCAGCGCCACCGGCACGTCCCCCGAACGGAACGCGGCCAGGCCCCGGCTCTCCACCGCGTCGGCCTTGTCGTGCTCCTGGCCGGTGGTGTCCCACAGCGCCTCCGCCGCGGAGAAGTCCGCCTCCGCCCGCTCCACCGACCCCAGCGCCAGATGCACGGTGGCCCGAAGGGTCAGGGCCCGCGCCGTCCAGATCACGTCCTCCGCCTGCCGCAGCACCGGCACCGCCCGGCGCACGTCCTCCAGCGCCTCGCGATGGTGACCGAGCACCCACCACACGTACGCCCGCCGGTACAGCACCCGCGCCCTGGTGTGCCCCGCGCCCCGCGCGACACCCCGCTCGAACGCCGCCAGGCCCTCCCGGGTGCGGCCCGCGTGCACCAGCGCCACGCCCAGCGTGGCCAGCACGTCCGCCTCACGGTCGGCCGAGTCCGCGCGCGCCGCGCACTCCCGGGCCCGCCGCAGGTGGTGCAGCGCGAGCCGCAGATCGCCGAAGTCCCGCTGCCAGATGCCGATCACCTGGTGGGCGACCGAGGCGTCCAGCGGGGAGGGGTCGGCGTCGAGCAGCGCCCGGGCCCTCGTGAGAGCCTCGCCCGGGTCGGCGAACACCATCGGCAGCAGTTCCGTCACCGAGTCGCTTCCCGCTGTCACTCCTCGGATGGTAGTGGTCCCGGAGCGCACCCCACAGGTGTCGAGCTGTATCAAGGGACGCCGAGACGGCTCATGTTGACGACCGCTCAGCGGAACCGGCCGACGCCGTCGCACCAACGGGAGGACCCGCATGGCACCTCAGCGATTCCACGAGCAGTTCGACCAGATCCAGCGCTCGATGCCGGACGTCCCCCTGGCGATGGGCCCGGACGACTCGGCGGAGTTCATGTACGAAAAGGGTGTGGTCCTCGTCCGCGACGGCGAGGAGGCCCGGATCGTCGAGGACACGGTACGGGCGCACTTCACGGCCGCACCCGACCTCGACCAGGAGCAGATCCGCCGCGCGGGCCCGCAGACCAACCGCAGCGGCATCACCCGCATCCGCGTCGGCGACCCCGGGGAGGGCGGCCGGGGCACCGACCGCGCCGTCGCCCACGCCCTGCGCTCCGTCCGGGAGCACGAGTCCCGGGCCGGGCACCGGATGGTCGCCCGCAACCACGTCGTGCACATCGCGGTCAACGCCTGCCCCGGCGACGAACCCGTCCCCGCCCCGCTCAGCGAGCCGCCCAACCCGGCCGCCGCCGGCACGCCCCACGACCCGGACACCGCCGTCGGCGTCCTCGTCGTCGACACCGGCCTCATGCACGACTACCGCTCCTGCGGCCTGCTCGCCCACACCGGCGGCGACGCCCAGGTCCAGGAGTGCGACGACCAGGGCGTCCTCCAGCAGTACGTCGGCCACGGCACGTTCATCGCCGGGCTCGTCGCCGCCGTCGCGCCCAACACCGACATCACCGTGCGCGGCAGCCTCAACGACGCGGGCGCCATCCTGGAGTCGGAGTTCGGCGACAAGCTCTTCGAGGCCGTCGACGCCGGCGGCTGGCCCGATGTGCTGAGCCTCTCCGCCGGCACCTCCAACGGCCGCACCGACGGCCTGCTCGGCGTCGAGAACTTCATGCGGGAACTGCGCGAGCAGCGCACCCTGCTGGTCGCCGCCGCGGGCAACAACGCCAGCGCGGCGCCCTTCTGGCCCGCCGCCTACGCCGATCTGCCCGGCTGGGAGGACTCCGTGCTGTCGGTCGGCGCCTTGCGCAGCGACGGCGAGTCCGGCGCCTGCTTCACCAACCACGGCCCCTGGGTGAAGGTCTACGCCCCCGGAGAGCGCCTCACCAGCGCCCTCACCGGCTTCGAGGCACCCGTCCCGTACGTGTACCAGCACTCCACGTACGACGCCTGCCGTTACGGCTTCTCCTACGGCTGCACCTGCCAGCACCCCCGGCACAGCGGCGTGCTGAGCGACGAGGGCGACGCCGCCAAGCCGGACCAGGTGATGTTCGAGGGGTACGCGCAGTGGAGCGGCACCTCCTTCGCCACCCCCGTGACCGCCGGCCTGGTCGCCGCCCACATGGCGGCCCACAAGGAGACCGATCCGCGCACGGCCCGGCGGCAACTCCTGGCCGCCGAAGCGGGGTTCGCGGAAGTGCGTGGCGCGCACGTCCCGGCACTGCGTCCGCCCACCTGGCGCCCGGTCCCGGTCGTGCGCCTCGGCCCCGGGCTGTGAGGGCCGGGGCCGCCCCCTCCACGGCGTACGATGACGTGCCGTATTCGAGGGGTGGGGCTGCCGTGGACCGTACTGATGCCGGCGCGCTCGTCCAGGCAGCCGCCGACGGTGACGCGGCGGCCTGGAAGGCGCTCGTGGAAGGGCTGAGCCCGCTGGTCTGGTCCGTCGTCCGGGCCCACCGGCTCTCCGACGCCGACGCCCACGAGGTCTACCAGACAGCCTGGTTCCGCTTCGCCCAGCACCTCGGGCGGATCCGCGAGCCCGGCAAGGCGGGCGCGTGGCTGGCGAGTACCGCGCGCCACGAGTGTCTCAAGGTCATCAGGAACTCCCAGCGGCTGACCCTGACGGACGATCCGCGGCTGCTGGACCGGGTCAGCGAGGACGGCACGCCGGAACAGTCGCTGCTCGACTCGGAGGAGGCCGCCGCGCAGAGCGAACGCGTCCGGCGGCTGTGGCAGGAGTTCGAGGAACTGGGCGAGCGGTGCAGGCAGTTGCTGCGCGTGCTGATGGCCACGCCGCCGCCCAGCTACCAGGACGTGTCCGCCGCGCTGGGGATCGCGGTGGGCAGCATCGGTCCGCTGCGCCAGCGCTGTCTGCGGCGTCTGCGGGCCCGGCTGGAGGCACGGGGGGCGATATGAGCGACATGAACGGCGACCGGTACGACGGCGAGCGGTACGACGGCGGCCGGTACGGCGACGGCCTGTACGACCACGATCTGTACGACGACGACCTGTCCGACGACGACCCGTCCGACGACGACCCGTCCGGCGACAACGCGTCCGGCGAACATGACCGGGGCGACGAGGAGTTCGACGCCGGAATGCTGGAGGAGGAGCTGCGACAGGCCGCCGCCGTGCTCGACCCGGTGCCGGCGGAGCTCCAGCAGATCGCGGTCGACGCCTACGCGCTGCACGACCTCGACGCGCGCGTGGCCGAGCTGACCTTCGACTCGCTGGTCGACGCACTCCCCGTCCGGGGCGTCACCGATACGCCCCGGATGCTGACCTTCCGGGCGGGCGATGTGACCGTCGACGTGGAGGTGACCGCGCAGGGGCTGATGGGGCAGGTGCTGCCGCCGCAGCCGGCCCGCATCGAGGTCCTCGGCGGACCGCGGCCCGGTTCCCCGCTCACCGCTGACGACCTGGGCCGCTTCACGGGCGACGTGCCACTGTCCGGCCCGTTCGCCCTGCGCTTGCGCACCGGCGGGGACGTGGTGGTGACGGAGTGGCTGCGGGCCTAGGGGGTGCCTGAGGGGGGCCTATGGGGTGCCGAGGGGGACCGCTCCGAGCCCGTGCAGCGGGACACGGCGTCGACGAGGCCGGCCAGCGCGGCGGCGAATCGCTCCAGGCCGGGTCCGGGGCCACCGCCCGGCTCGGTCATATAGGTGTCCCGGCGGATCTCCACCATGAGCGCGCTCACCTCGGGCCGCTTCCCGTAGAACTCCAACGGGACGTAGGTCCCGCCGAACGGTGTGTCGAGCTCCGTCTCCCCGAACGCCTCCCGGGCCGCGTCGAGCAGCGCGGGAGGCGTGTGGAAGGAGTCGGTACCGAGGCAGACCGGCGGGCGCGGCCCCGCCCCGTGCAGTTCGTACGGCAGCCTCCGGCTCGGGTAGGAGTGCACGTCGATGATCACAGCCCGCCCGGTGGCCTCCAGCCGGTCCGCAACCGCCCGCGTCATCGCCCGCGCGTACGGCTCGAAGTACCGCTCGACGAGGGGCGTGGCGTCAACGCCGTCAGACCGCAGCACCCCGCCGTGCGTGGTCCGCGTGTACACCGCTCCCATCCCGACGGCCAGCATCTCCTCCCGCTCGTCCGGAAACCGCTCCGGATCGACGACCAGCCGCGACAGCCGATTGACGAACCGCCACGGTGTGACACCCGCCCGCTCCGCCGCCGCCCCGGCGATCCGCGCGGTGTGGGCGTCGGTGATGTGGTCCAGCTCCCGCGCCAGCTCCCCGTCGTCCAGCACGATGCCCGCCCGTACGTCGTCCGGTATCTCCCGCGCGGAGTGCGGAACATGGAGGATCACAGGCGACTGCCGGTCGCCGGGCAGCAGCTCGAAGGAAGGCGGGACGTCGGTCACGAGGGGCTCCAGGGGCGTTGTCAGTCGGTGGATGACGTGCAGGTTCCTTGAGGGCTCCTGACAGCGGTGAAGGTGCTCGTCAGCAGGTCAGCGGTGTGCGTGGCCCGGAGCCACGATCGTTTTGCCCTGGTCCCCACGTCAACGAGCGTGGTGGAGCTGGATGCGGCCGGTTTCAGGCAGGGCGGCGGATGGCCTGTACGGCGGTGTCGTAGAGGTCGAACAGGTCGACATGTCCGCCCAGGCGTACCCATTCCTCGTTGGCTGCCTGCAGGCAGATGATCGCTGCGGCTGCGATCGCGCGGGCTTGCAGGGTGCGGCGGTCGGAGTCGGGCAGCCGCGGCTCGATCAGCGGTGCGAACAGGTCTTGCCAGCGGGCTTGCTTCTCGGCGTGTCCGGCGCGTAGGGAATCGTTGCCGAACAGCAGCGTGATGAACTCCAGGCGCCCTTCGGCTGACATGTCGATCTCCTCGAGCACCTGGAACGCCACGCGCAGCGCCGTCCAGGCATCCTCGTCGGCCGGGCGCTCGGCGAGACGCGCGGCGATCAGTTCGCCCTGTTCGTCCAGGCCACTGAGCGCGAGGTCCTCCTTGTTGCGGAAGTAGTTGAACAGGGTCCGCCGGGAGACGCCCGCGGCGGCGGCGACCTCATCGAGGGTCGTGTTGTCGTAGCCCTTGGCGGCGAACAGCTCGATAGCGGTCCGGGCCAGCAGCGATCGGACCACGGAGCGGGTCTGTTCCCGAATAGGTGTCGGTTTCTGAACCATGCACCGATGGTACGTCGTCTCACACCATGCAGTCTCTTGCACTCAGTGCAAAAGCGTGCGTAGAGTGAATGGTATGAGTGACATCGACTACCACCGCCAGACCGTCATCGTCACCGGCGCCAGCTCCGGCCTCGGCGCCGAATTCGCCCGCCAGCTGGCCCGCCGCGGCGCGAACCTCGTGCTGGTGGCCCGCCGGGCGGACCGGCTCGAGAACCTGGCCGCTGAACTCACCCGCGCCCACGGCGTCACGGTGACCGCCGTCGCCCGCGACCTCGGCCTGCCCGATGCGGGCCGTCGGCTGCGCGCCGAACTCGAGTCCCGCGGCATCCACGCCACCGGACTGGTCAACAACGCCGGCTTCGGCACCCACGACGCGTTCACCGACGAGGATCCCGACCGCCTGCAAAGCATGATCGCGCTGAACGTCAGCGCGCTGGTCGACCTCAGCCGCGCCTACATCGACCCGCTGACCTCCGCCGACACCGGCGTCCTGATCAACGTCGCGAGCCTGCTGGGCTTCCAGCCGACCCCCTACCTGAGCGTTTACGGCGCCACCAAGGCATTCGTCCTCAGCTTCACCGAATCGCTGTGGGAGGAGACCCGCGGCACCGGCCTGCGCGTCCTGGCCGTGTGCCCCGGCGCCACCCGGACCGAGTTCTACGACGTCGCCGGCAGCCAGTCCGCCGACTACGGCACGAAACGGGTAACCCCCGAGCAGGTCGTGACGATTGCCCTCGACACGCTCGACCGCCGGTCCGCGCCCCCTTCGGTGATCACCAACGGCCGGCCGCTCGCCCTCGCCAGCAAACTCCTGCCACGCCGCCCGATGGTCCGGCTCATGGGCTGGATGGCCCGCCGCCGGCAGACGCAGCTCCCCGTCGCTCCCACCAACAGCCAAGTAACACCCTGATGACCAGCACCGACGTCACCAGAAAGCCCACTGACGCGGAGCGCTTCACTCTCATCCTCCGCGCTCAGCGCGCCGCCTACTTCCTCAGATGAAGAAGGCATCACCGGCGCCCGCCGGCCCTCAGACCACACCTCCACACACAAGTGCGGCCGGCCATTCGGCGAGACCGATCGGCGGATCGGCGGAATTGGTGTTCACCCCGAGCGGCGACCTTGAGCACCACGACGCACCACCGCCCGTGCAGCGGCCAGGGTCTGGCCGAGGCGAACACCTCCGGAAGGAAGCCACCGATGGCTGATCACGACCTCGTTCTCGTCACCGGCGCCGGCGGCATGGGCCGCCTGGTCACCGAGCGGCTGCGCGCGCAGAAGGTGCCGGTCCGCGTCCTGGTCCGCCGCGAGGACGACCGCGCGGCCGAGGTACGGGCACTGGGCGCCGAGGTCGTCGCCGGGGACCTGACCCGGCCTGAAACGGTGGCGGCCGCGCTCGACGGCGTCCGCCGGACGTACTTCGGGCTCAGTGTGTCCCCGGACCACCTGCTGGCGGCGACCGTCATGGCCACGGTTGCGAAGGCGCACGGCGAACTCGACGTGCTGGTGGACATGTCGCAGATGACGGTGTCGCAGATGACCGCCACCAGCACCGCGGAATCCCACCAGCAGCGGCTGCACTGGCTGGCGGAGCAGGTGCTGGACTGGTCGGGCCTGCCCGTGGTGCACGTGCGCCCGACGACGTTCCTCGACAACCCGCTGTTCACCGCCCTCGCGGCGCGGTCGATCCGCGAGAACGGCACGCTGGCGCTGCCGTTCGGGACCGGACGCACCTCGCCAGTCGCTGCCGACGACGTCGCCCAGGTGGTCGCGACCATCCTGCGCGATCCCGGGGAACACGCCGGGAAGGTGTACGAGCTGACCGGACCGCGGGCGCTCGACATGACCGAAGTAGCCCAGGAGTTCTCCAAGGCACTCGGCCGCACGGTGACCTATCTGGACGTCCCCCCGCAATGGTGGCGCACAGAGGTTCTCGCGAACGCGGGCCTGCCACGACACACCGAGCAGCACATCGCGACCATGGCGCAGCTGCACCGCGCGAACCGTTACGACAGGGCGACCATCGACGTCGAGCGCGTCACCGGGAAGCGGCCCCTGACCGTCGAGGAGTTCGTCGCCGTCCGCAGGGACTTCTACCTCGGCTGACTGCCGCAGGAATCCCGGGTGAAAGGGGCATCGGGCAGTCCTTGCGCCTGGGTGCGCTTCATCGCCAACGTCCCTTCACAGTAGGGGCGTTGTCCCAGCGGGCGTTTCGTGTTCCACTGATCTCCCTCCGTAACGTCGATCACCCGCTCCCGGGCGGGAGAGTCTCCATGGGGGATCCGTGGGTGAGGATCTGGGGTTCGAGAGACTTCTCGAAGAGGAAGGTTTCTTCGCGCGCCTGCTCGGGCGGTCGCCTTCCGGCGGTGGCAGCAAGCTGTTGTACGGCCCCGACCTTCCCGTTGTGCTGCTCACCGGAGGCCCGGGGATGGGCAAGGGGCGGCTGCTGCGGTTGGTGCGCGACCGCTTCGCCGCCAAAGTGCCGGTGATCTATCTGGACTGCGCGTCACGGGCGTACGAGGACGACGCGGGGCCGGAACCGGAAGCCCGCTCGGACCTCACCGAGGCCCTGGTCGATGTCGCCGGGCGGCTGCGCGCGTGGCAGGGAACCGGCGGCCCGTTTGTCTTTCCGCGGTTCTTCGCAGGTCTCACGATGATCGCGACCGGCGCCGCGGATCGCAGCCCCGAAGCGGTCAGGACGGAAGTCGAACGCTACGAGAACCTGCCCCAGCAGCAGGGCCTGCGCGGACTGGGAACCGGTGGGTTCTGGCGGAACGTGCTCACCGGAGTCATCCGCAATCTGCTGAACACCCTCGCCGGACAGTTGCTCGGCGCATACGGCGCCTCGGTGGCCGGCGCCCTGCTGGAGGCCCTCTTCGCGAACGCGGCCCCCAAGGGCAGGAGGGAACTGACGCGGATCTACGGCGCCTATCCCACCGCGGGCCGTCAGCCGGAGCACGGGCTGCTCGATCTCGCCACGGACTTCAAGGCCGGCGGCGAGGCACGGGAGGTGGCGGAGCGCTTCCTCTTCCGGGCGCTGCGCGAGGACATCGAGGCAGCGTACGAGGGCACGGTCGGCTGGCTGAGCCGCGTCGGCCGCCCGGCACTGCTCCTGGACCACGCCGACTCGCCGCTGGGAGAGCGACTGTTGCGGGCCGTGCTCACCGACCGGCGCGACGGACAGCGCGACCGCGTGGTGATCGTGGGCACTGCACGCCAGGAGGACGGCGGCGCCTTCCTGTACGGAGGGCTGTCGCCCGAGGACGCGGGGTACCCGGCGGAGTACCGGCCCGCCGACGGAATACCGGCCGCATGGTCCCGGAACACGGACCCGCAACCCGACCAGGCGCCGTTGGCCGACGGGGTACTCCTGCTGCGGATGCCCTTTCTCACCGGTGACCAGCTCCGCGACGAGACCCTGCGAAGACAGCGGCGCACGGAGCCGGAGAGCGGCGCGAACCGCCGCCGTGTCGTCGCCGCGGTGGCCCGGCTGAGCGGCGGGCGTCCGCACACGGTGATCCGGCTGGCCGCAGCAGCCGCCACCTTCCGGATGCCGGCGGACGCCAACGACCGTGACCTCCTCGACGCTCCGCTGCGCCACCCGGACGGCGCCGCCGAACGGCCGGTGACAGACGTACTGCTCGAGGAGCTGATCCTGGACCAACTGCCGGTCGGGCTGCCGGACGAGCACCGTGACCAGTGGCTCGATCTGCTCACCCATCTGTCGGTGGCCCACGACACGGAGTGCGCAGACGTCCTGCTGCTCCACCATCAGGCCCACCGCGTGTCCATCCTGACAGCGCATCAGATTGCCAAGCTGCTCACCGAAACCGGGTGGCCAGGCTGTGAACGGCACTTCATCGGGGACTTCGGGCTGCGTCAGCTGCTCGTGCACCGGCTCTACGGGCTGCGCCCCGACGGCGCCGCCTGGCACGCCGACCACCATCTTCTGCGCGACCACTACGCCCTGCGCGCGGCGGACGACGGGGCGGCGAGCGGCGAGGCGTTCCGTTCCCTCACGGCGCACCGGATGAACCACCACCTGGTCTCGGGCGGCGCGGACGACGTGGTCCGCCACCTCGCCGCCACGCTGCCCAGCCGCCCCCGGCAGTGGTGCGCGGAGCTGCTGGAGATCGCGCAGGCTCCGTATCCGGGCGGTGCGGACGCCCGCCGTGTGCGCGCCCAGGGTCTGGTGCCAATCGAGGGACCCGCGCTGCGCCGCACCGTCGACCAGCTGCTGCACGCGGTGTGGCTGTGCGAGGAGCGGACCAGACCGACCGGGAGCGAGATGGCCCGCACACTGGCCGGCCTGCTGGAGCGTCTGTCGATCATGGAGTTCGACGGCGCCGGGGATCTCGGCCCGACGGCCACCGAGTGGAGCGGCCTGGCGGCGAACCAGCGGCCGTTGCTCCGCTGTTCCTGCACCGATCAGCTCGGGCGACGGAGGTAACGGGGATGCCCAGTCGGCTGTCGAGACCCAGATGGACGGGGATGCCCAGGTGGCGGCAGATCCTCTACGCGCTGCTCGGCCTGACGGTGCTCGTGGCCGCCGTCGTGTACGGAAGATCCGCCGCCCAGAAACCCGACACCTGCGCCGACGGCGTCGAGCGGATCGACGACGAGTGCATCGGTGTCAACGGCGAGGGATACGACTTCGGCACACACGAAATCCGGGCGGTGGCCCGGGCCATCAAGAAGGAGAACGATCGGATCGCCCAGCAGCCCCATGTCACCGTGGCGATGATGCTGCCGCTCCAGTCGGACCAGCCGACACTGCGCCGGCAGATGCGCAGCGACCTCCAGGGCGCGTACCTGGGGCAGCGGCAGGCCAACGCGGGTGAGGGCGAACTGCCCAGGATCCGGCTGGTTCTGGCCAATCCAGGACGGAACTACGGGCGGCAGAGCGAGGTCGTGGACACCCTGATCGGCATGGCCGGCTCGTCGAAGGACCGGCTGCGCGCCGTCACGGGCTTCAACCTCAGCCTTGACGCCACGGAGAAGGCCGTCGAACGCCTGACGAAGCACGGGATCCCGGTGCTCGCCTCCCGGATCAGCGGCGACCGGATCGCGAACGGGGACGGCATTGACGGCGCGGTGAAGCAGCGATTCCCCGGTCTGGCCCGGATCATCCCCACCAACAACGGCGCGGCCAAGGCCCTGGCAGACTTCAACGGTGAACGCGGGCGGCAGGACGCCCGAACGGTCATGGTCTTCGACACCCGCCAGGACGCCTACGACGAGTCGCTGGCGAACGCGTTCCGGGGCATCAAGGAGGCCGGCCCGGCCGGGCCCGCCGCGATGCCCTTCGAGTCCCCGGGGATCTACGAGGCGGGGTCGACCGGCAACCAGTTCACCCAGATCGCCAACAACATCTGTGACTCGCCGGCCGACACCGTCTACTTCGCCGGCCGCACACTGCACTTGCGGATATTCGCGCTCAAACTCGCCCAACAGCCCTGCGGGGACCGGCACTACACGATCATCAGCGGATCCGACGCCGCCTCGCTGCGGCAGGGCATGTCGGAGAAGGACTGGGCGCAGCTGCGCGGCACGGGCGGCGAAGCGAAGGTGACGGTGCAGTACGCCGCCCCCGCTCACCCGGCCGCCTGGAGCACCGAGTTGAAGGCATGGAAGAAGAGGTGGGACGCGAGCCACGACCGCGAGCCCACCGCCGACGAACTCCCTCAGTACCTCACCGAACCCAAGGCGGCCCTGGACGGCCTGAACAAGCTGATCGAGGCCACCCTCCAGGAGGGGACCGATCTCGGCTCCGTCCCGTACCTCGAGGACTCCCGGACGATGCTCGTCTACGACGGTCTCCTGACCATCGGCACCGCCCTGCACGAGGTACAGGGCGACGACGCCGAGCAGGTACCCGGTCTGAAGGACGTCGGCACGGAGTGGTCCAAGCTCCAGTCCCGGCACCGGGTGAAGGGAACGAGCGGTCTGATCTGCCTCACCAGCGGCGGAAATCCGTACGACAAGCCGGTCGCCGTGGTCGAACTGGACCCAGGGCAGGAGGGCCGCGGCACGCTGAAGTTCGTCGGCATCGGCTGGCCCACCGGCCGGGAACAGCCGAAGAACTGTGTGATCCCGAGCAGGACACCCTGAAGGCCAGCTGTACGAAGACGGCTACTGCCCGGATCACGTCGTGACCCGGGGCCGCGCGGTGCCGCTCGCCTTGTGCGAGCGCAGCGGGCGGGAGCGGCCGGCCTCGCCGCGCTGTACGCGCTGACGCAGGCGGCCACGGAGGAGTTCAACGACCTGGAGGCGGCGTTCGAGGCGGCGGGCAGCGAGATCGAGACGGTGGCCCGGGAGGAGATAGCCGAGGACTTCGACTTCGTGGCGCGTGCCTACGGCTTCCCGGACGCGGACGTGGAGGAGCTGATCGCCACGCGGGAATGGTGAGCGCCGGGGGAGGGGCGCTCACGGCTCCGCCCCGGCCGGGTGCTGTGCCGGCCGGGGCGGAGTCAGCGGGCCGCAGGGGCCCGGGGCGTCAGCTCAGGGACGCCAGGGCCTCGTTCCACGTGGTGGACGGGCGCATGGCCTCCGCGGCCTTCGCCGGGTCGGGCTGGTAGTAGCCGCCGATGTCGACCGGCTTGCCCTGGGCGCCGATCAGCTCGTCGACGATCTTCTGCTCGTTCGCGGCGAGCGTCTCGGCGAGCGGGGCGAAGGCCTTCGCCAGGTCCGCGTCGTCGCTCTGCCCGGCCAGCTCCTGCGCCCAGTACAGGGACAGGTAGAAGTGGCTGCCGCGGTTGTCGATGCCGCCGACGCGCCGGGTCGGGGACTTGTCCTCGTTGAGGAAGGTAGCCGTGGCGCGGTCGAGGGTGTCGGCCAGGACCTGGGCGCGGGCGTTGCCCGCCACCTTCGCGAGCTGCTCGAAGGACGGCACCAGGGCGAAGAACTCACCCAGGGAGTCCCAGCGCAGGTAGTTCTCCTTGACCAGCTGCTGCACGTGCTTCGGCGCCGAGCCGCCCGCACCCGTCTCGAACAGGCCGCCGCCCGCCATCAGCGGGACGACCGACAGCATCTTGGCGCTGGTGCCCAGCTCCAGGATCGGGAACAGGTCGGTCAGGTAGTCACGCAGCACGTTGCCGGTGACCGAGATCGTGTTCTCGCCGCGGCGGATGCGCTCCACCGACAGCTTCGTCGCCTCGACCGGGTTGAGGATCCGGATGTCCAGGCCCTCGGTGTCGTGCTCGGCGAGGTAGGTGTTGACCTTGGCGATCAGGTTGGCGTCGTGCGCGCGGGTCTCGTCCAGCCAGAACACCGCCGGGTCGCCGGTGGCGCGGGCGCGGGTGACGGCCAGCTTCACCCAGTCCCGGATCGGGGCGTCCTTGGTCTGGCAGGCGCGGAAGATGTCGCCGGCCGAGACGGCCTGCTCGATGAGCGCGGTGCCGTTGCCGTCGACCAGGCGGACGGTGCCCGTGGTGGGGACCTCGAAGGTCTTGTCGTGGCTGCCGTACTCCTCGGCCTTCTGCGCCATCAGGCCGACGTTCGGCACCGAGCCCATGGTGGACGGGTCGTAGGCGCCGTTGGCCCGGCAGTCCTCGATCACGGCCTGGTAGACGCCCGCGTAGGAGGAGTCCGGCAGGACCGCGAGGGTGTCGTGCTCCTGGCCGTCCGGGCCCCACATGTGGCCGGAGGTGCGGATCATGGCCGGCATGGAGGCGTCCACGATGACGTCCGAGGGGACGTGCAGGTTCGTGATGCCCTTGTCGGAGTCGACCATGGCCAGCTCCGGGCCCTCGGCGAGCTCGGCGTCGAAGGAGGCCTTGATCTCGGCGCCCTCCGGCAGGGCGTCCAGGCCCTTCCAGATGCCGCCCAGGCCGTCGTTCGGGGTGAGGCCGGCCGAGGCGAGCTTGTCGCCGTACTGCGCGAACGTCTTCGGGAAGAAGGCGCGCACCACGTGGCCGAAGACGATCGGGTCGGAGACCTTCATCATCGTCGCCTTCAGGTGCACCGAGAACAGCACGCCCTCGGCCTTGGCCTTGGCGACCTGCGCGGTCAGGAACTCGCGCAGCGCGGCGACGCGCATCACGGAGGCGTCGACGACCTCACCGGCGAGCACGGGTACGGACTCACGCAGCACCGTGGTGGTGCCGTCGTCGCCGACGAGCTCGATGCGCAGCGCGCCGTCCTCGGCGATCACGACGGACTTCTCGGTGGAGCGGAAGTCGTTCTGCCCCATGGTCGCCACGTTGGTCTTGGACTCGGAGGTCCAGGCGCCCATGCGGTGCGGGTGGGACTTGGCGTAGTTCTTGACCGAGGCGGGGGCGCGCCGGTCGGAGTTGCCCTCACGCAGGACCGGGTTCACGGCGGAACCCTTGATCTTGTCGTAACGGGCGCGGATCTCGCGCTCCTCGTCGGTCTTCGGGTCGTCCGGGTAGTCCGGCAGGGCGTAGCCCTGGCCCTGCAGCTCGGCGACGGCGGCCTTGAGCTGCGGGATGGACGCCGAGATGTTCGGCAGCTTGATGATGTTGGCGGCGGGCGTCTTGGCCAGCTCACCGAGCTCCGCGAGGGCGTCCGGGATGCGCTGGTCCTCGGTCAGGTACTCCGGGAACACGGCGATGATGCGCCCGGCCAGCGAGATGTCGCGGGTCTCCACGGCGACACCGGCCTGCGACGCGTACGCCCGGACCACCGGCAGGAAGGAATACGTCGCCAGGGCGGGGGCCTCGTCAGTGTGCGTATAGATGATGGTCGAGTCAGTCACCGGGTGCTCCGCTCCACGTCTGCAACATTGCTCGACATCAAGATATCTCGTGACCGGCCTCGGCTCGACAGGGGTCCACGACCAGTTTCGTGCAACCGATCGCCCTGTTCCCGTGTCTGGGAGAGAGATCACTCACTCCAAGCCACGGCCGGATCTGACCACCCGGCCGTCCGAGCGAAAGCGGACCATGAGATATCGCACCAGAGTGACGGCCCCGGCGGTTGCCCTTCTCGGCACGGCGGCGGCACTGACCACGGGGATCCCTGCTCAGGCGGCCGGCCGGACCGGCGCCGCCCCGGGCCCCGAGACCCTCGGCGACCCCGTCTACCCCGCCCTCGGCAATGACGGATACCGGGTCTCGGCGTACCACCTCGACTTCGTGTACGACGCCACGACCAAGCTCGTCGAGGCCACCGCGACCCTGACCATCCGCACCACCCAGGCCCTCAGCCGCCTCTCCCTGGACGCACGTGGCCTGGACATACGCTCCGTCCGGGTCGACGGCCGCACGGCCGCCTTCGAGCAGGTGGCCGAGAAGCTGCGGGTCACCCCCGCACGCAAGCTCCCGGCGAAGACCCGGGCCACGGTGTGCGTGACCTACGGCGCCGACCCGCGCCGGACCCCGCCGCCCGCCGGCGGCTGGGTGGCCACCCCGGACGGATTCGCGGTGTGCTGCCAGCCGGACCTGGCGCACACCGTCTTCCCCTGCAACGACCACCCCTCCGACAAGGCCGACTTCACCTTCCGCCTCACCGTTCCCGCCGGACTGCGGGGCGTCGCCAGCGGCACACTGGTGCGCACCGAGCAGCTGTCCGGCGACCGGACCGCGTACACGTACCGCTCCCGCTCGCCGATCGCCACCGAGGTGGTGCAGATCACCGTCGGCGACTATGTGATCAAGGACCGGCAGGGCCCGCACGGCCTGCCGCTGCGGGACGTCGTCCCCGTGGCCCGGGCCACCGCCCTGGAGCCGGCCCTGGCGCTCACCCCGGCGCTGGTGTCCTGGGTCGAGCAGCGGCTCGGCGCGTACCCCTTCGAGACGTACGGCCTGCTGCCCTGCAACAACGACGCCCCGGACGCCTTCGACTTCACGGGTCTGGAGACCCAGACGCTCACGATCTACAAGCCGAACTACCTCCTCCAGGAGGAGAGCAAGATCGGCTCGCACATGATGCACGAGCTGGTCCACTCCTACTTCGGCAACAGCGTCAGCCCCGCCACCTGGGCCGACCTGTGGCTGAACGAGGGCCACGCCGACTTCTACGGCCTGCTGTACCGCTACGAGCGCGGCTGGCCCGACTCCAAGGGCATGACCACCATGGAAGCCCGGATGAAGGACACCTACGCCTTCGGCGACCAGTGGCGCCAGACCTCCGGGCCGGTCGCCGCACCCAACGCGGCCAACCTGTTCGACAGCCAGCGCTACCTGGGCGGCGTGCTCGTGCTCTACGCGCTGCGCCAGCAGGTCGGCGAGGCGGCCTTCACAGCCCTGGAGCGCACGTTCCTGGAGCGGTACCGCGACTCCTCGGCCTCCACGGAGGACTACATCGCCGTCGCCTCGGAGGTCTCCGGCCAGGATCTGACCGGCTTCCTGCGGGACTGGCTGTACGGCACGAAGACGCCTCGGATGCCGGGCCACCCGGACTGGACCGTGACGCCGGCGAAGGCGTCCCTCTCGGCACCGCGCGACCGGAGGGACAGCCGTCACCACGAGAACTCCGCGACGCTGTAAGGGCCGGAGCGCCTCAGTCGAACCGGGCGGGACTCAGCCCGCCCGGCTCGATCTCGCCGGTCCGCTGCTGCGGGATGCCGACCGAGCCCTGCTGCAGCGCCACCGTCCGGGCCGGGGCGGGGATACGGATGCCCTCCGCGCGGTAGCGCTTGTGCAGGCGCTTGATGAACTCGTGCTTGATCCGGTACTGGTCGCTGAACTCGCCGACGCCCAGGATGACGGTGAAGCCGATCCGGGAGTCGCCGAAGGTGTGGAACCGGATGATCGGCTCGTGGTCCGGCACGGCGCCCTCGACCTCGGTCATCGTCTCGGCGATGACCTCGTTGGTCACCCGCTCCACGTGCTCCAGATCGCTGTCGTAGGCCACCCCGACCTGGACCAGGATGGTCAGCTGCTCCTCGGGGCGCATGAAGTTGGTCATGTTCGCCTGCGCGAGCTGACCGTTGGGGAGCACGATGAGGTTGTTGGACAGATTGCGGATGGTCGTCTGCCGCCAGTTGATGTCCTCGACGTAGCCTTCCTCGCCGCTGCTGAGCTTGATGTAGTCACCGGGCTGGACGGTCTTGGAGGCGAGGATGTGAATGCCCGCGAAGAGGTTGGCGAGGGTGTCCTGGAGCGCCAGCGCGACCGCCAGACCACCGACACCCAGAGCGGTGAGCAGCGGGGCTATGGAGATGCCCAGCGTCTGGAGCACCACCAGGAAGCCGATCGCCAGGACCAGGATCCGGGTGATGTTGACGAAGATCGTGGCCGATCCGGCGACCCCGGAGCGGGACTGGGTGACCGTGCGCACCAGTCCGGTCACCACCCGGGCCACCGACACCGTGGCCACGAAGATGAGCAGCACGGTGAGCACCTGGTTGGTGGTGTGCTGCACCGTGCGGGTCAGCGGCAGCACGGCCGCCGCGCCCGCCGCGCCGCCCACGACCGCGGCCCAGGGGACCACGGCCCGCAGCGCGTGCACGATCACGTCGTCGCCGGTCCAGCGGGTGCGGTCGGCGTGCCCGCCCAGCCAGCGCAGCAGGATCCGCAGCGCGAACGCCGCCAGCAGGCCCGAGGCGAGGGCGATGCCGGCGAACACTAGGTCGTCCACGGTGAGGTCCCGGTTCACCGGTCACCTCCGGGGCGGGAAACCACGGCCAACGCCGTCGTCAACGGCCGGATGTGAAATCGCGTCACGTCGTCACCTGCTCGTTCTCCGGGATGCTCGAAGGTGCCCGACCACCCTGACCCGCGGTCGGCACGATCGTTCATCCTGCCGCATCCCGCACGGGGTTCCGAACCGCGGACGGGGGGCGGGGGAGGGTGAGTTAGTGCACATGACGCGCTGTCACGCGCGCTCCTGCCGCGTGACCGCGCCGGTGCGCCCCCGGGTCAGATCACCTTCAGCCGCACCAGCGCCGCCAGCGTCAGCGCGCCCGGCACCAGCGGCAGCCAGACGGTGATGACCCGGAAGGCCAGGACCACGGCGGTGGCCACCGCGGCCGGGCCGCCCGCCGCCACCAGCGCCACGACCAGCGCCGCCTCCACCGAGCCGATCCCGCCCGGCGTGGGCACCAGCGCGACGGCGACCGTCGCCGCCAGGTAGGCCACCGCCATGTGCGCGGGCGGGATGTCCAGCCCCAGCGCCCGCCCGGTCAGCACCAGCACCGACGCCTGCAGCGCCGGGAACGCGAAGGACCCGCCCCACAGCGCCAGCGCCCGGGCCGGGCGGGTGTGCACCGAACGCGCCTCGCCGAGCGCCGTCCGCAGGAAGGACACCAGGGCCGAGCGCAGCCTGCGGACGAGGACCAGCACGGCCGCGGCGATCACGACCACCACCGCGACGCCGGCCAGCAGGGGGCCGAACGCCGTCTCCGGCACCAGGGTGCCGAGGCTCAGCGCGTCGGGGAACGCGATGAGCAGGGCACCCAGCAGCGCCACCCGGCCGATGCTCTCGGCCAGCAGGTACAGGCCGAGAGCGGCCGAGGAGCGGGCGAGCGGCAGCCCGCACACTGTCATGAACCGCAGGTTGACCGCGCTCGCGCCGAGACCGGTCGGCAGCAGGTGGTTGGCCGCTCCCGCCGCGAACTGCGTGGCCAGCAGCCGCCGTCGGGGCAGCCGTTCGACCACCGCGCCCTGCCGGGTGCAGGAGGCGGCGACCCAGGTCAGACAGGTCGCTCCGGCCGCGGCCAGCAGCCAGGGCCACTCGGCGGTGCGCAGATGCGCGAAACCCGCGGCCAGCACCGACCGGTGCTGCACGGCGACGACGGTGACGAGCAGGAGCGGGAGCAGGCACAGGATCTGCCGCAGGCGGCGCACCGGGACGCGACGGGGGAGTCGTTCCGGGCGGAGGTCGGGGAGTTGTACCGCTGTCACATCCCCAGAGCCTGACCACGACGGGCCAACTGCGGGTTGCGGGAGCGGGGACTGGGGATTGCGCGCGGGAAGCGGCTGCGTGGGGAGCGTCATCGGGGCCTTTGCGCGAAGGGACGGGGAAGAGGGGGATCGGGCTGATTGTGCGGGATGTCGGGGCCCGAACGCGAGCTCCTTGACCTCAACATTGCTTGAGGTTCTACGGTCGCTGCCATGAGCATGGAGACCACAGCGTGGACACAGCTGCACAACGTCATGAACGCCGAACGGGAGCACCGCCCCTTCGCCCTGGCGACCCTGCGCCGCATCGGCGCGTTCGCCCGCCCGCACCGGCGCCGCATCGCCCTCTTCGTCCTGCTCGGGGTGGGCACCGCCCTGCTGGCCGTGGCGACCCCCGTGCTGGCCGGGTCGGTCGTGGACACGATCGTGTCGCACGGCGACGAGGGCACCGTCGTACGTCTCGCCCTGCTCATCGCGCTGATCGCGGTGGTGGAGGCGGCGCTCGGCGTCCTCGGCCGCAGGCTGTCGGCGATGCTCGGGGAGCATCTCATCCTGGATCTGCGGACCGCCGTCTTCGACCATGTGCAGCGCATGCCGGTCGCGTTCTTCACACGTACTCGTACGGGCGCCCTGGTCTCCCGGCTCAACAACGACGTCATCGGAGCCCAGCGCGCGTTCAGCAACACCCTCTCCGGAGTGGTGAGCAACCTCGTCACCCTGCTGCTGACCCTCGCGGTGATGCTCACGCTGTCCTGGCAGATCACCCTGCTGGCGCTGGTGCTGCTGCCGGTGTTCGTGATCCCGGCCCGGCGCATGGGCAGCCGGATGGCCCGGATGCAGCGCGAGGCGGCGACGCTGAACGCGGCGATGGGCACCCGCATGACCGAACGGTTCTCCGCCCCCGGGGCCACGCTGGTCAAGCTCTTCGGGCGGCCGGAGGAGGAGTCGCAGGAGTTCGCCGAGCGGGCCCGCCGGGTCGCGGACATCGGGATCCGCACGGCGACCGCGCAGGCGGCCTTCATGACCGCCCTCACCCTCGTCTCGGCCCTCGCCCTGGCCCTGGTCTACGGCCTCGGCGGCTGGTTCGCCCTGCGCGGCGCCCTGGAACCGGGCGCGGTCGTCTCGCTCGCGCTGCTCCTGACCCGGCTCTACGCGCCGCTGACGTCGCTCGCGGGGGCGCGCGTCGAGGTGATGAGCGCCCTGGTCAGCTTCGAGCGGGTCTTCGAGGTGCTCGACCTCCGGCCGCTCATCGAGGAGAAGCCGGACGCGCGCCCGGTGCCCGACGGGCCCGTGGCGGTCGAGTTCGACCGGGTCCGCTTCGGCTACCCGGCCGCCGACAAGGTCTCCCTGGCCTCCCTGGAGGAGGTCGCGTCCCTGGACAAACGGGGCGGCGACGAGGTCCTGCACGGCCTGTCCTTCCGCGCCGAACCCGGCCAGACCGTGGCGCTCGTCGGCTCCTCCGGCGCGGGCAAGTCGACCATCGCACAGCTGATGCCCCGGCTGTACGACACCGACGAGGGGGCCGTGCGCATCGGAGGCGTCGACGTCCGCGACCTCACGGCCGGGTCGCTGCGGCAGACCCTCGGCATGGTCACCCAGGACGGCCACCTCTTCCACGACACCGTCCGCGCCAACCTCCTGCTCGCCCGCCCGGAGGCCACGGAGGACGAGCTGTGGGACGCCCTGCGCCGGGCCCGGCTCGACGACCTCGTACGGTCCCTGCCCGACGGGCTGGACACCGTGGTCGGCGAGCGCGGCTACCGCCTCTCCGGCGGCGAACGCCAGCGCATGACCATCGCCCGGCTGCTGCTGGCCCGCCAGCGCGTCGTCATCCTCGACGAGGCCACCGCGCACCTCGACAACACCTCCGAGGCGGCCGTCCAGGAAGCCCTCACCGAAGCCCTCGAAGGCCGCACGGCCGTCGTGATCGCCCACCGCCTGTCCACCGTCCGCGCGGCGGACCAGATCCTGGTCGTCGAGGCCGGCCGGATCGTGGAACGGGGCACGCACGAGGAACTCCTGGCACTGGGGCAGCGCTACGCGGAGCTGTACCGCACCCAGTTCGCCGGACCGGCCGGCGGCACGCGGGGCGCAGCCGTGGAGGCGGCCGCCTAGCAGCGTGAACACCCGCCCGGACCTGTGCGTACTTCTGTGCAGTGCTCCCGCCGACAGCCCGCACCCGGAGAGGCGACGTGTCCCAGCAGCAACCGCCCGTACGATCCACCCGCCGCAGCCCGTCCCGCGTCCACCGGCCGGGCGCCCTCGCTGCGGCCGGTGTCCTGGCCCTGCTTCCCCTCGTCACAGCGTGCGGCGGCGACAAGGACGCCGGCGGCGGCAAGGCGGCGCCGAGTGTGACGGCCGCTCCCGACGCCGGAGTCGTCGCCCCGGCCAAGGTGGAGGTGATCGCCGGGCTGACCGGCTGCAAGGCGAAGATCCGCATCGACGCCGACGAGCTGCGCCAGGGGCTGTGCCGCACCAAGAAGGCCGACTACCTCATCACCACCTTCCCCGAGGAGAAGCTCAAGGAGACCTGGCTGGAGAGTGCGCGGGTCTACGGGGGGAAGTACCTCGTCGGCACGCGCTGGGTGGTCAGTGCCAAGCCGGCGCTGCTGGAGTCCTTCCGCGCCAAGCTCGGCGGCACGATCAGGGAGCTGCGGGGGATCGGGCCCAAGCCCACCGGGTAGCGACGGCTCCCTTTCGATTTCGGCTGGTGGACGTCATGATGGTGCGGCTCGGCACATGAGCCGCCCCCATCGCGGCGGCATCGGAGATTGAGATCGTCGTGGTCGCCACCTTCCGCCGCCACTCGCTCGCGGGCGAGATGCTGGTGCTCCAGCTCGCCATCGTCGTGGTGGTGCTGCTGGCCGTCGCCGCGGTCTCCCTCGCCCAGTCCCAGGCCACCTTCAACCGCGTCGAGGGACGCCGGGTGAGCGCGCTCGCCGAGCAGCTGGCCGCCAACCCCCTGGTGCGCAGCCAGCTGGTGCGTCCCGCGCCGGGGGAGGCGCTCGCCCCGCTGGTACTCGCCACGCAGGCGCAGGCGGGGGTGACGTCGGTGACGGTGGCCGACGGGGCCGGGCGGATCGTCAGCTCCACGAATCCCACGGTCGTCGGCGAGCGCATGCGGCTCGGCCCGGGCACCGGCCGGGGGCGCGGCTGGTCCGGGCAGCTGACGCTGGACGGCAACCGCGAGCTGGCGGCCCAGGTGCCCGTCCTCGGAGCGACCGAGGAGAACCTGGGCCGGATCCTGGGCACCGTGATGATCGGCGAGGCCGATCCGACGGTGTGGCAGCGGCTCAGCGGTGCCTCCTCCTACCTGCTCGCCTATCTGGGCATCGCCAGCGGACTCGGAGTGGCCGGCTCCTGGCTGCTGGCGCGGCGGGTGAAACGGCAGACCCTCGGGCTGGAGCCGGGTGAGATCGCCGGGCTCGCCGAACACCGGGAGGCGATGCTGTACGGGATCGCCGAGGGCGTGATCGCCCTGGACCCGCAGCACCGGCTCACCCTCGTCAACGACATGGGACGCCGCCTGCTCGACCTGCCCGAGGACTGCGTCGGCCAGAGCCTCACGGGCCTCGGCATCGAGGGGCGGCTGCGCGACGTGCTGTCCGGCACGGCCGCCGGCGAGCGTGACGAGGTCGTCGTCCGCCACGGCCGGGTCCTGGTGATGAACCGGATGACCGTCACCAAGGACGGGCGGTCCCTCGGCTCGGTCACCACCCTGCGCGACCGCACCGAACTGGCCCGGCTGGAGCGGGAGATCGGCTCCTTCCGCAGCTCCTCTGAGCTGCTGCGCGCGCAGGCGCACGAGTTCGCCAACCAGCTGCACACCATCTCCGGGCTGATCCAGATCGGCGAGCAGGACGAAGTCGTCAGCTACATCCGCGCGTTGAGCCGGCACCGCCAGTCCCTGGACGTCACCCTCAGCCGCCGTGTCCGGGACACCGCGGTGGCCGCGCTGCTGATGGCGAAGGCGTCCCTGGCGGCGGAACGGAAGGTCAGCCTGCGGATCTCGGACGACACCGCGCTGGAGCGCCTCGCCCCGGAGGACGCCGCCGACGTGGCGACCGTGGTGGGCAACCTCGTGGACAACGCCGTCGACGCAGCCGCCGCCCGCGACGACGCCTGGGTGGAGGTGGCGCTGCGGCAGGACGCCTCCAGCGTGGAGATCGCGGTCCGTGACTCCGGGCCGGGCGTGGCTCCCGAACTGGCCCACGAGGTCTTCTCCCACGGCTTCACCACCAAGGCCGCGCGGGAGGGTGAGCGCGGCATCGGACTGGCCCTGACCAAGCTGGTCTGCGAACGGCACGGGGGAGAGATCTCGGTGGCCAACACCCCCGAGGGGGCCGTGTTCACCGCACGCATGACCGTCAGCCACCTCCCGGGCACGGTGGCGGAAGGAGCGGCCCGATGACCGCGGCAAGCGACAAGGCGGACGCGATCGACGTCCTCGTGGTCGACGACGACTTCATGGTGGCCAGGGTCCACCGCGCGTTCGTCGAACGCGTCGAGCCGTTCCGCGTCGTCGGTACGGCCCACACGGGCGGACAGGCCATCGAGGCGGCCGACGAACTGCGCCCCGATCTCATCCTGCTCGACCTGTACCTGCCCGACCTCTTCGGACTCGACGTCATCCCCCGGCTGCGCACCGCCGGCCACGACTGCGACGTCATGGTCATCAGTGCGGCGACGGAGGCCGACACCGTACGCGGCGCGGTCCGGCGCGGTGTGGTCGACTACCTCCTCAAGCCCTTCGACTTCGAGGATCTGCGCCTGCGTCTGGAGCGCTACGCCGCCCAGCGGGGCCGGCTGCTCACCACGGTGGTCCGCGGCCAGGCCGACGTGGACCGGGTCCTGGCCGGTGCCTTCGCCCCCGCCCCGGCGTCCACCCTGCCCAAGGGCATGAGCGTGGAGACCGCAGGGCTCGTGGAGCGGGCCCTGCGCGCTGCGGACGGCACGCTGTCCGCGACCGAGTGCGCCGCCCTCACCGGAGTGTCCCGGGTCAGCGCCCGCCGCTACCTGGAGTACTTCCACGGCACGGGCAGCGCGGAGGTGTCCCTGCGCTACGGCGCCGCCGGCCGGCCCGAACGGCGCTACGGCTGGCGGGCCTGAGCCGCCGGCCGGAAGCCTGCCGAGGGACCGGTGTCCTCGTGGTGGGCGTGCACGCGCCGCAGCAGGGAGGCGAGTTGCTCCCGTTCCGCCTCGCTCAGCGGCGTCAGGAGGTCGTCGTCCGCGGACGCGATGTCGGCGCTGAGATGGTCGAGGGCGAGTCTGCCCTCCGGGGTGATGAGGACATCGACGCGGCGGCGGTCGGCCAGGCTGCGGACGCATGTGACCTGCCCCGCGTCGGCCAGGTCCTTCACGATCTTCGCGAGGTCGCTGGCGTTCATGTCCAGCCGGGCGGCCAGCACGCCCTTGGGCTGCGGACCGAGGTCGGCGACCAGGGTCAGGACGGTCAGATGCCACAGCCGCAGCCCTCGGGCGGTGAGCTTCTCCGACAGGGTGCGGCGGGCGGCCTTTCCCGTCGCGTACATCAGGTACGCGCTGAGGTTCAGCACGCTGGGCGGGGTCATGCGTGAACGTTAGCCCGGCTGTGCCCTTCCTGTGAACGCCGTCCGCAAACAGGTCACTTGGAGGATTCAGGGGCGTCGAACGCGACCGTCGCCGCGCGGACCCGTGCCGCGCGGCGACGATGCCGGCCGGCCCCGGGACCGTACCGGGGCCGGCACGTCAGGGGCGGGTGGTGAGGTAGCCGCCCATGGAGGTGAAGTACTCGGCGGCGGGCAGCTCCCGGCCGTCCTCGGTGCGGACGCGCGTGATGGCCAGGCCGTGGTTGCGGCCCGTCCGGGCGTCGGCGCCGGCGACGATCACCACGCCCTCGCCCTCGCGGTAGAAGATGCGGCCGGGCGTGCCGCCGTAGCGGCCCTCGGACACGAACGAGGCCAGGACGTCGAGCCGCTTGCCCTTGTGGAAGGTGTAGGCGCTGGGGTACGGCTCGGACTGGGCGCGCACCAGGCGCTCCAGGTCCTCGGCCGGCCAGCTCCAGTCGATGCGGCTGTCGTCGTCGGCGCGCTTGTGGAAGAAGGACGCCTGGGAGCGGTCCTGCTTGGTGAACTCGGTCTGCCCGGCGGCGATCAGGCCGAGCGCGCCGATGGTGACCGGGGCGATGAGGTCGACGGTCTTGTGGAAGAGGTCGGTCGCGGTGTCCGTCGGGCCGACCGGCACGGCCTCCTGCCGGACGATGTCGCCGGCGTCGAGCTCGTCGTTCATCATGTGGGCGGTGACGCCCACTTCGGGCTCGCCGTTGATGAGCGCCCAGATCAGCGGGGAGAACCCGGCGTACTTCGGCAGCAGCGAGTCGTGCACGTTCAGCGTTCCCCGGCGCGGCAGGCCGAAGATGCGCGGGGGGATCCACGTACGCCAGTTGTTGGCCACGATGATGTCCGGGTCGGCCTCCTTGAGGCGCTCGAACAGCTCGTCGTCGTCCGGGCGGTTGCGGATCAGCACCGGGACGCCGTGCTCCTCGGCGAGGTCCGCGACGGAGTCGCTCCAGATCTTCTCGTAGGCGTGCTCGCTCTTGGGGTGGGTCACGACCAGCACCACGTCGTGCTCGGACTCCAGGAGGGCTTGCAGGGTGCGGTGCCCCCAGGTCTGGTAACCGAACATGACGACCCGCATGGGGTTCCTCCTCAGAGCAAGGTGTTGGCCGACGCCAGTAAAGCAAGGCTTACCTTAGTCCGCAACGGGTGGGCGTTCCGCCGCAGTTGAGAGGCCCTGCACGTCCGGCCGTCCGTTTTGCCCTGTCGACACCCTCCCGGGTTTAGCTTAGGCTCACCTAAGTTCCTTGGGGTGCTGCTCCGTCTGCATGCCCATCTCTCGTTCTCTCCACACCTGACACGCGGCTGCCCCGCACGATGGGAGTGACATGTCGCAGGTTCTTCCTGATGACGCATCACCGGTTCATGACCTGATCGGTATCGGCTTCGGGCCGTCCAATGTGGCCATGGCGATCGCGCTCCGCGAGCACAACACCCGCGTCGGCAGGCAGGAGGCGATCACCGCTCACTTCTTCGAGCAGCAGCCCCGCTTCGGCTGGCACCGCGGCATGCTCATCGACGACGCCACCATGCAGGTCTCCTTCCTCAAGGACCTGGTGACGCTGCGGAACCCGGCCAGCGAGTACAGCTTCCTCTGCTACCTGCAGAGCAAGGGCCGGTTGATCGACTTCATCAACCACAAGAACCTGTTCCCGCTGCGCGTGGAGTTCCACGACTACTTCGAGTGGGCCGCGTCCCAGGTCGACGACATGGTCTCCTACGGCCACGAGGTCGTCGGGGTCGCGCCCGTGACCCGGGACGGCGTCGTGGAGCACCTGGAGGTGACCGTCCGCTCGGGCGGCGGCCTGGAGGTCCACCGGGCCCGCAACCTCGTCATCGGCACCGGCCTGCGCCCCCTCATGCCCGAGGGTGTGGAGCGCGGCGAACGCGTCTGGCACAACTCCGAACTCCTCGCACGTGTCGACGAGTTGGAGGGCACCTCGCCGTCCCGGTTCGTCGTCGTGGGGGCCGGCCAGAGCGCCGCCGAGAACGTCGCCTACCTGCACCGCCGCTTCCCCGGGGCCGAGGTCTGCGCCGTCTTCTCCCGCTACGGCTACAGCCCCGCCGACGACAGCAGCTTCGCCAACCGGATCTTCGACCCCCAGGCCGTCGACGAGTACTTCGCGGCGCCCGAGGACGTCAAGCGCCGTCTGATGGACTACCACGGCAACACCAACTACTCCGTGGTGGACATCGACCTGATCGACGACCTCTACCGGCAGTCGTACCAGGAGAAGGTCCTCGGCACCGAACGCCTGCGCTTCCTCAACGTCTCCCGCCTCACCGCCGTCAAGGAGACCCCCACCAGCGCCCTGGCGACCGTGAAGTCCCTCGTCACCGGCGAGGAGACCGACCTCGACGCCGACGTCGTCGTGTTCGCCACCGGCTACAGCCCCGCCGACCCGACCGGTCTGCTCGGCGAGGTCGCCGACCGCTGCGTCCGCGACGAGGAGGGCCGCGTCCGCGTCGAGCGCGACTGGCGCATCGCGACCGACCCGGCCCTGCGCTGCGGTATCTACCTGCAGGGCGGCACGGAGCACACGCACGGCATCACCTCGTCCCTGCTGTCCAACACGGCCATCAGGGTGGGCGAGATCCTGGACTCGCTCCTCGGACGCGGCTCCGCTTCCGCCGCCGGCGAGGCCCGCACGCTCGCCGACGGCACGGGCAGCACGGCCCGTCAGTAAGCACCGCGCTCGATCAACTCACCGCCGGCGCAAGGGATAACGTACGTCCACATGGGCACGACTGCTGTGATGGAGCGCCCCGCGCCCGGGGGCTCGGCGAAGACCCGTCGGCGACGGGTCATGGGTCTGGGCACCCTTCTGGCGGTCCTCGTGGCCGTTGCGGTGCTGTCGCTCGCCGTCGGCGCCCGGGCGCTGAGTCCGGCCGAGGTCTGGCACGGGCTCTTCGGGGCCCCGACGTCCGACCAGCGGCTCACGGAGATCCGGCTCATCGTGGAGACCGTACGGGTGCCCCGTACGGTTCTCGCGATCGTCGCGGGCATCGCCCTGGGGGTCGGCGGTGCGCTCATCCAGGGGTTCACCCGCAACCCGATCGCCGACACCGGCCTGCTCGGCGTGAACACCGGCGCCTCGTTCGCCGTGGTGTCGGTGATCGCGGTCTTCGGGTTCTCCGACCCGTTCCAGTACGTCTGGTTCGCCTTCCTCGGTGCGGCGGTCGCCGGTGTGGTGGTGTTCGGTCTCGCGAGCATCGGCCGGGGCGCCGGCAACCCGCTGACGCTGGCCCTGGCCGGGCAGGGGATCACGGTCTTCCTGATGGCGATGACCACGGCCGTCGCGCTGTCGAACCAGGCCTCGCTGAACGCGCTGCGGTTCTGGAACGCGGGCTCCGTGGCCGGCGTCGGCTTCGACGTGATCTGGCCGGTGACCGGGTTCATCGCCGTCGGCGTGGTGCTGGGGCTGACCACGCTGCCCTCGCTCAACCTGCTCAACCTCGGTGACGACGTGGCGCGGGGGCTCGGCGTGAACATCGCGCTGAGCCGGACCGTCGGCATCACCGCCATCACGCTGCTGGCGGGGGCGGCGACGGCCGCGTGCGGCCCCATCGCCTTCCTCGGTCTCATGGTGGCCCACGTGGCCCGCTACCTGACCGGCCCCGACTACCGCTGGCTGGTGCCCTGCGCCGGGCTGCTCGGCGCCGTCGTCCTGCTGGTCTGCGACATCATCGGCCGACTGGTGGTCAGGCCGGGCGAGCTGGACGCCGGTGTCGTCGTCGCGCTCCTCGGTGCCCCCTTCTTCGCGGTGCTCGTCTGGCGCGGAAAGTTCAGGAGCGCATGAACGTGACCGAAGTGAAGGCGTCGCTGCCGCCGGGCGTGCGGCTGGGCCGGGTGTCGTTCTTCTGGCGGCCCTGGCTGGTGGGGGTCTCGCTGCTGCTGGCGGCGGCGGCCTTCCTGGTCTTCTGCGTGTCCATCGGCGTCGGGGACTTCCCCATCGGCCTGCCGCAGGTGATCCGCACGCTCCTCGGGCGGGGCGAACAGGTCGACGAGTTCGTCATCATGGACCTGCGGATGCCGCGCGCCCTGGCCGGGCTCGTCGTGGGGATCGCGCTCGGGGTGTCCGGGGCGATCACCCAGTCCATCGCCCGCAACCCCCTGGCCAGCCCGGACGTTCTGGGCATCACCACGGGCGCGAGCGCGGTCGCGGTGTTCCTGGTGACGGTGTCGGGCGGGGCCGCCGCGGCCGTGACCGAGACCGTGGGTCTGTCGGCGGCGGCGCTCGCCGGCGGTCTCGGCACGGGGCTGCTGGTGTACTTCCTGGCCTGGCGGCGCGGGATCGACGGCTTCCGGCTCATTCTCATCGGCATCTCGGTGAGCGCGGTGATGGAGGCCATCACCACCTGGCTGCTCGTCACGGCCGACATCAGGGACGTGGCCCAGGCACAGGCCTGGCTGGTCGGCTCGCTCGACGACCGCTCGTGGGGCGAGGTCGAGGTGGCCCTGTGGGGCACGCTCGTCCTGCTGGCCGTCGTGGCCGCCGTGGCGTTCCAGTTCAAGCCGATGCACTTCGGCGACGAGGTCGCCGCCGGCCTCGGGGTGCGGTACGCGGCCGTGCGGGCGGTCCTGCTGCTGTGCGCGGTGCTGCTGGCCGGTGTGGCGGTGAGCGCGGCGGGCCCGGTCCCGTTCGTCGCGCTCGTCGCCCCCCAGGTGGCGATGCGGCTGGCGCGCTGCCCGACACCGCCGATGCTCGCCTCGGGCCTGGTGGGCGCGCTGCTGCTGATCGGCTCGGACCTCGTCGCGCGGGCGGTCCTGCCGGTGTCGCTCCCGGTCGGCGTGGTCACCGCCGCGATCGGCGGGCCCTTCCTCGTCTACCTGCTGGTGCGGGCCAACCTCCGGTAGATGTACAAGAGTCAGGTGAACCTAAGCAAGGGGGGACCCGTGGTCGCACAGTCCGTCACCGAGGCCGCGGTCGGCGACGCCTCGCGGCTGGCAGCCCGAGGCGTCACGGTCGGCTACGGCGGCCGGACCGTCATCGACGGCCTCGACGTGGCGATACCGCCCGGGGTCGTCACCACGATCATCGGCCCCAACGGCTGCGGGAAGTCCACCCTGTTGCGGACCCTGTCACGGCTGCTCAAGCCGACCAAGGGGACGGTCGTCCTGGACGGCGAGGACATCGGCAGGCTGCGGACCCGGGACGTGGCCAAGAAGCTCGGCCTGCTCCCGCAGGCGCCGGTCGCCCCGGAGGGGCTGACGGTGGCCGACCTGGTCGCCCGGGGCCGGCACCCGCACCAGAGCTGGCTGCGGCAGTGGTCCTCGGACGACGCCGAGGTCGTGGAGCGCGCGCTCGCCATGACCGGCGTGGCCGACCTGGCCGACCGCCCGGTCGACTCGCTCTCCGGCGGTCAACGGCAGCGCGTGTGGATCTCCATGACGCTGGCTCAGGGCACCGATCTGCTGCTCCTGGACGAGCCGACGACCTATCTGGACCTGGCGCACGCGGTCGACGTCCTCGACCTGGTCGACGATCTGCACGAGTCGGGCTGCACCGTCGTCATGGTGCTCCACGACCTCAACCTCGCCGTGCGCTACAGCGACCACCTCGTCGTGATGCGGGAGGGGTCGATCCTGGCGCAGGGGCATCCGCACGATGTCGTCACCGCCGAACTGCTGCACGAGGCCTTCGGGTTGCGCGCCCAGGTGATCGACGACCCGGTGGGCGACCGGCCGTTGATCGTGCCCATCGGACGTACGCACGTGCGACCGGGACACATCCCGATAAACGAGTAGAGGTAAGGCTAGGCTAACCTCACTCCGTCACGGTAAGGTTTGCCTGCCCTTTAGGCGAGGGTGCAGCGAACTAGCGCGAAAGCAAGGGGTTTTGGATGCTCCTCCATCGAACGACGTCCCGGAAGCCATGGCGGCGGCTGGCGGCGGTCGTGTCCGCGGCCACCCTCGGCGTCGGTCTCCTCGCGGGATGCGGCTCCGACTCGGCGGACACGGCGGACAACAAGAACGAGGGCACCCAGGCCGCGGCGGCCGGCGCGTTCCCGGTCACCGTGGAGCACGCATTCGGATCCACGAAGGTCGAGAAGGCGCCCCAGCGGGTCGTCTCCGTCGGCTACACCGACGACCAGACCATCCTGGCCTTCGGCATCAAGCCCGTCGGCATGGTCGACCAGTACCCCAACCCGCCGGGCAAGTCCCCCGACATCAACACCCAGTGGCCCTGGGTGAAGGACAAGTGGGGTGACACCAAGCCCGAGGTCATCATGAAGAACGGTGACTCCGGCCCCAACTACGAGAAGATCGCGGCCCTGCGGCCCGACCTGATCGTCGCGGTCTACTCCGAGATCGACCAGGCCGGCTACGACAAGCTCTCCAAGATCGCTCCCACGGTGGCCCGCACCAAGGCCGAGAAGGAGCCCTTCAGCGCCCCCTGGCAGGACAACGCCCTGCACATCGCCAAGGCCCTCGGCAAGGCCGACGAGGGCCAGAAGATGGTCGACGACATCGAGGGCAAGCTGGCCACGGCCAAGAAGGAGCACCCGGAGCTCGGCAAGCAGACCGCCGTCGCGCTGTCCTGGTACGAGAACTCGGTGGCGCCGTTCACCTCCACCGACGTGCGCGGCCGGCTCGTCTCGGGCATCGGCTTCAAGTACCAGACCGGGATCGACAAGGTCGCCGGGGGCAGCTTCTACACCAAGCTCTCGCCCGAGCGCATCGACCTCGTCGACGTCGACCACATCTTCGTCATCAACGACAAGGCCGACACCGAGGCCCTGAAGAAGTTCAAGCTGTTCGCCAACCTCGACGCGGTGAAGAAGGGCAACGTGTCCTACCTGCTCGACAGCGAGGGACCGGCCGTCGGCGCGGCCATCTCCCAGGGCACCCTGCTGTCCATGCCGTACGCGATCGACGAGCTCGTCAAGTCGGTCGAGTAGGGAAGTGAGCACCACCGACACGCGCGTCGCCCCGGCGGCCCTGCGCACGACGACCGGACGCGAGGCCGCCCGCTGGGTCGCGGGACACTGCCGCGCCATGCCCGGACTCTCGGCCGCGACCGTGCTCACCACGGTCGCGGGGGCGGCGCTCCAGGTGCTCCCGGTGCTTCTGCTCGGCCGGGTGGTCGACGGGGTCGTCGGGGGCGAGGACCGTTCGGTCCTGGTCACGATCGGGGTGCTGATCGGTGCCGCCGCGCTGCTCGGCGCGGCGGCCACCGCGGTCTCCACCTACCTGATCGGACGGCTGGGAGCGGATCTGCTGGCACGGCTGCGCGAAGGCGCCGTCCGGGCGGTGCTCGGCATGCCGAGCGCGCGGATCGAGCAGGTCGGCCGGGGAGACGTGCTCTCCCGCGTCGGCGACGACGTGGCCGTCATCTCCAAGGGCATCCGCACGGCCGTCCCCACGGTGTTCTCGGCCGGCGTGCTGGTCGTCATCGCCACGCTCGGCATGTTCGGCCTTGACTGGCGACTCGGTCTGGCCGGCGCCGGCGCGCTGCCCGCCTACGCGCTGGCGCTGCGCTGGTACCTGCCCCGGTCCGCCCCGCTCTACCGCAAGCAGCGCGTGGCCCAGGCCGACCGGGCCCAGGCGTTCATCAGCGGCCTGAACGGCATCGACACGGTGCGCGCCTACCGTCTGGAGGGGGCCTTCCGCGAGAAGGTCACCACCGAGTCGTGGCGGGTGCGTGAGCTCGGCATCGAGGTGTTCCGGTTCTTCGGCCGGTTCGTCGGCCGGGAGAACCGCGCCGAGTTCATCGGGCTGGTCCTGATCCTCGTCGTCGGGTACGCCCTGCTGGAGGCCGACGCGGCCACCCTGGGCGAGGTGTCGGCGGCCCCGCTGCTGTTCCACCGGCTGTTCACCCCGCTGGGCGCCATCATGTTCACCTTCGACGAGGCGCAGAAGTCGGGCGCGAGCCTGACCCGCCTGGTCGGGGTGCTGGGGGAGTCCGCCGAGGAGCGGCTGGTCGGGGACGAGTCCGTCACGGCGGCCGGGACCGGGGCGTACCCGGTGACGGTCCAGGGGCTGACGTTCCGTTACCCCGGCTCCGAGGAACCGGTGCTGCGGGACGTGGACCTGGCCATCCCGGCGGGCGGATCCCTCGCCCTGGTCGGCGCCACGGGCGCGGGCAAGACGACCCTGGCCGCGCTGATCGCCGGTATCGGCACCCCGGAGGCCGGCTCGGTGCGCATCGGGACGACGGATCTGTCCGGTCTGGACGAGGCCGGGGCGCGGGCCCTGGTGAGCATCCTGACGCAGGAGACGCACGTGTTCTCCGGCCCGCTCGCCGACGACCTGCGGCTGTCCGCGCCGGGGGCGAGCGACGCGGAGCTGCTGGACGCGCTGCGCACCGTCGGCGCCGAAGGCTGGGTCGCCGCGCTGCCCGACGGGCTGAACACGCCGGTCGGTGAGGGCGGTGAGCGCCTGGACGTCACCAAGGTCGCCCAGATCGCCCTGGCGCGGCTGGTGCTGGGCCGGGCGCCGGTGGTGGTGCTCGACGAGTCGACCGCGGAGGCCGGAAGCGAGGGCGCCGCCGAGCTGGAGCGGGCCGTACTGGCCGCGTGCGCCGGCCGGACCACGCTGTTCGTGGCGCACCGGCTGACCCAGGCGATGGCCGCGGACCGGATCGCCGTGCTCGACGCGGGACGCGTCGTGGAGCAGGGGACGCACGAGGAACTGGTGGCTCTGGGCGGCCGGTACGCACGACTGTGGCGGGCCTGGCGAGAGGGTAGTTAGGCAACCCTAATTTAGGTTAGCCTAACTCCACATTCTGGAAGGGACGCTGAGTCTTCGATGATGGAACCGCGCGCTCGTCTCGCACTGCTTTCTCCCACGCGCCTGGCCGATGTCCGCCGGCGGACCGGCGACTACCCGGACAGGACCATCACCGAGGCCTGCGCCATCGGCCTGTCGTACTGGGCGGCCGGCCGCAGCCCCGAGGGCATCGACCTCACCCCGGGCACGCTCTTCGCCGACGTCCTCGGCTGGGTCGACAACGGCGGCCGTGCGCCCGGCGGTTGGGAGATCACCCCCGACGGCCGCGGCATCACCGTCCCCCACGGCGTCGAAACAGAGGACGCACAGCTCGCGCTGGACGACCTGGCCGACTTCCCCGACCGGCCGCTCGGCACCATCGGCCCCTCCAGCGTCGCGGCCAGGCTCCGCACCCTGGCCGAGTGGAACGACAACCGGGCCGACCGGGTCCGCCCCACCATCGTGGAGATGTTCCACGAGCAGGTCCGTACCCGGCCGGACGCCGTGGCCGTCGTCGACGAGCACCGCACCCTGACCTACCGTGAAGCGGCCGAGCGGGCCGGCCAGTTGGCCCACCACCTGCTCGCCCGCAGACTCGGCGCCGAGCAGGTCGTGGGCATCTCCCTGGCCCGCTCCGCCGACATGGTCATCGGGCTGCTCGCCGTGCTCCAGGCCGGCTGCACCTTCGTACCGCTCGACCCGCAGTGGCCCGCCGCGCGCCGGGCCGTCGTCATCGAGGACGCCCGGGTCGTCCTCCAGCTCAACGCCTCCGGCGAGCACGACCCGGCCGAACCGGACGCCGTGGCCGTCGATCTCGGCGACTGGCGGTACGGCTCGTACCCGGCCGAGGCGCCCGGCCTCACCGTCCCCGGCGACGCACTGGCCTACGTGATCTTCACCTCCGGCTCCACCGGCCGCCCCAAGGGCGCGATGATCCGGCACGAGGCGATCAGCGAGCGCCTGCTGTGGCAGGTGAACGAGATCCTCGGCTTCGGACACGACGACGCCTCCCTGTTCAAGGCGCCGCTGTCCTTCGACATCTCCATCAACGAGATCTTCCTGCCGCTGGTCTGCGGCGGCCGGCTCGTCGTCCTGCGGCCCGGCGGCGAACGCGACCCGCACCACCTGCTGAGCGTCATCGCCGAACAGCGGGTCACCTTCACGTACCTGGTGTCGTCCATGCTCGACGTACTGCTGGAGATGGCCGGCGACTCCGGCCGCCTCGACAGCCTGCGGCACGTGTGGTGCGGCGGCGAAGTGCTCACCCCCGAGCTGTACGAGCGGTTCCGCACCAAGCTCGGCAACGTCCCCATGTACCACGGCTACGGCCCCGCCGAGACGACCATCGGCGTCTCTCACGTCATCTACCGGGGCGCCGCGGAGCGCCTGTCGACGTCCATCGGCAAGGCCAACCCCAACACCCAGCTCTACGTCCTGGACGACGAGCTGCGCCCCGTCCCGGTCGGCGTCGGCGGCGAACTGTACGTCGGCGGCTTCCTCCTGGGCCGCGGCTACGTGGGCGCACCGGGCCTGACCGCCTCCCGCTTCGTCGCCAACCCCTTCGCGAACGACGGCTCCCGCCTCTACCGCACCGGCGACCTCGCCCGCTTCGCCCCCGACGGATCGCTGGACTTCCTCGGCCGCGCCGACAACCAGATCAAGATCCGCGGCATGCGGCTGGAGATCGAGGACGTCGAGGTCGGCCTCGCCGAACACCCCCGCGTACGGCACACCTGCGTCGTCGCGAAGAAGAACGCGGCCGGCGGAACCTACCTCGTCGGCTACGTCATACCCGCCGCCGGCGGCGCGGAGGAACTGCGGGCGGACGAGGTCAAGGCATGGGCCGCGGCACACATGGTCGAGTACATGGTGCCCGCCCACATCGTCGTGCTGGAGGAGTTCCCGCTCACCGCCAACGGCAAGCTCGACCGCAACGCCCTGCCCGAGCCCGTGATCGAGACGGGCTCCCTCGTCCGCCCCGCCACCGACGACGAGCGGGCGGTGTGCGCCGCGGTCGCGGAGGTGCTGCGCCTCGAAGAGGTCGGTGCCGACCAGGACTTCTTCCAGCTCGGCGGCGACAGCATCCTGGCGATCTCCCTGCTGAGCGCACTGCGCGAACAGGGCCTGCACGTCACCGCACGGCAGATCTTCACGCACAGCACCGTCGGCGCGCTGGCAGCGGTCGCGAGCCGCGAGGACGTCTCCACCGTCGACCACGCCGACGTCGCCACCGGCACCGTCGTGGGCTCGCCCGTCGTGCAGTGGCTGGGTGAGACCACGGACGCCGTCGACGGCTTCGTCCAGTCGGTCGTCCTGAACACCCCGGCGGACCTGACCGCCGACGCCCTCGACGCGATCCTCACCGCCCTCGTTTCCCGGCACGACATGCTCCGCGCCCGGCTGGTGCGCGGCGAGCGCTGGAGCTTCGACATCCCCGAGGCGGACCGGGCCGTGCCCGCCGGGCAGCAGAGCGACCTGCCGCTCGACGACTGCGTCGCCCTCGCCACCGCCGGCCTGGACCCCGCGAACGGCGTGATGCTCCGGGCCGTCTGGCGCCCCTCGGCCCGTCAACTCGTCCTCGTCGCCCACCACGTGGTCGTCGACGGCATCTCCTGGCGCGTCCTGATGGAGGACCTGGCCACCGCCTGGCGGCAGTTCAGCTCGGGCGAGTCCATCGAACTGCCCCCGGTGGGCACGTCGTTCCGGCGCTGGACCCAGCTGCTGGAGCGCGCCGCGTTCGACGCCGACAGCTCCTCCTACCGGCGCCCCCTGCCCGGTGAGGACCAGCCGCTGGCCCGCCGAGCCCTGTCCGGGACCGACACCGTCGCGAACGAACGCCTGCGGACCGTCTCCGTCGGCCCCGAGGTCACGGCCGCGCTGCTGAACGAGATCCCCGCGAAGTTCCACGCTGGCGTCAACGACGTGCTGCTCACCGCGCTCGCCGTCGCCCTGGCCCGGCGGCGCCGCGACCTCGGACAGGACCAGACCTTCGCCCACATCGAACTCGAAGGCCACGGCCGCGAGGGGCAGTTCGTCGCCGGTTCGGCCGGCTTCGAGCCGGAACTGTCGCGCACGGTCGGCTGGTTCACCACCCTCTTCCCGGTGACCGTGGACCCCGGCACAGCGCCCGACTTCACCACGCCCGCGTACCTGACCGCCGCTCTCAAGGCGGTCAAGGAGGACCTCGCCCGGGTACCGGACAACGGCGTCTCCTACGGCGCCCTGCGCTACCTCACCCACACCGAGTTCGACGCGCCCGCACCCCAGGTGCTCTTCAACTACCTCGGCCGCTTCGCCGCCGGCGCCCCCGGCGACTGGCAACTCGCCGGCACCACCGGCCAGCTGGGCGAGAAGCGCGACCCGCGGATGCGCCTGCCGCGCGCCCTGGAGTTCAACGCGATCGCCGAACCCGATGCCTCCGGTGCGTACGAGCTGGTCACCACCATCTCCTGGCCCGACGGCCTCTTCACCGACGCCGACATCACGACACTCGGCGACTACTTCCGCACGGCCCTGGCCGGACTCGCCGCGCTCGACCAGGGCGGCCACTCGCCCAGCGACTTCCCCCTGGTGCCCCTCACCCAGGCCGACGTCGACGCCCTGGACGGCCCGTCGCTGCGGGACGTCCTGCCGCTGACCCCGCTCCAGGAAGGCCTCTACTTCCACTCGGTCTTCGACGACGACTCCGCGGGCGCCTACGTCGAACAGCAGCTGCTCACGCTGGACGGCGAGGTGGACGCCGACCGGCTCGCGGCCGCGGCCACCCGGCTGCTCACCCTGTTCCCGAACCTGGCCGCGCGCTTCACGGCCCTGGCCGACGGCCGCGTGGTGTCCGTCCTGCAGAACGGCGCCGAGGCCCCCTTCACCACCCTGGACCGCCCCGGCATCACCGACGAGGAGCTACGCGACCTCGCCGAGCGGGACCGCCGCAGCGGCTTCGACCTCGCCACCGGCCCGCTCATGCGGTACACGCTCATCCGCACCGGCTCCGGGCGCGGCGTCCTGGTGCAGACCGTGCACCACATCATCGCCGACGGCTGGTCCGTACCGCCCATGCTCCGCGCGCTGCTCGCCGAGTACCACGCCCCGGGCACCGTCTACCCGACCGGCGGTTTCGCCGACTACGTGCACTGGCTCGCCGGCCGCGACGCCGACGAGAGCGACCGCGTCTGGCGCGAGGAACTCGCCGGACTTCCGGGCCCCTCGCTGGTCGCCGAGGGGCACACCCCCTCCGACCGGTTCGCCGACACCGCCATGGAGCCCGAGGGCGACATCGACGCGGCCGCCCGTGAGGCCGGTGTGCCGCTGAGCGTCGCAGTGCACAGCGCCTGGGCCGTCACCCTCGGCGGCATCCTCCAGGGCCGTGACGTGGTCTTCGGCTCCACGGTCTCCGGCCGCGACGCCGACGTGCCCGGCATCGGGGACATGGTGGGCCTGTTCATCAACACCGTCCCGGTACGCGCCCGTTGGGCCTCCGGCGCCACTGCGGCGGACCTGCTCTCCGCGGTGCGGGACCACCAGAGCGCCGTCCTGCCGCACCAGCACGTCTCCCTGGCGCGCATCGGCCGCCAGGCCGGCGCCGGCTCCCTCTTCGACACGCTCGTGGTGTTCGACGTGGCCACCGACGTGGCCTCACTGCGGCGCCCCGGCGACACCCTGACCGTCACGGAGCTCGTCAACGAGGGCGCCCCGCACTACCCGCTGACCCTCGTGGTCGAGCGCGCGCTCGACGGCCGCCCGCGCTTCAACCTCATCTACGACGGCGAACTGCTGGGCGAGACGACCGCCCGGACGGTCCTGTACACGTTCACCCGGACCCTGACCGGCCTGCTCACCCACCCGGACACCCCGGTCGACGACCTGACGCCCGAGAGCGAGCGGCGTCCCGCACCGATCACCCCGGCCACCCTGGGCGCACTGTTCGACACCGCCGCCCGCCGGGACCCGGCGGCCACCGCCGTCACCCAGTGCGGACTCGACGGCGACACCCGTTCCCTGACCTACGGCGAACTGTCCGCCGGCAAGGACGACCTGGCCGCCGCCCTGCGCGCGGCCGGGGTCGGCCCGGGCAAGCGGGTCGCCGTGGCCGTCCCGCGCTCCCTGGAGCAGGTCGTCGCCCTGGTCGCGATCGTCAGCGCGGGCGGCGCGTACGTCCCGCTGGACCTGGCCTACCCGGACGAACGGCTGGAGTACGTCCTCGCCGACGCCGCCCCGCAGGTCGTCCTCGTGGACCGGGATCAGCGCGAGCGCTGCACGGAACTCCTGGCCCGGGCGGGGGTGCCCGCCCGGGTGCTGGTGCAGGGCGAAGAACCCCCGGCCGCTGCCACGGAGCCCGCTCCCGAGCCCGACTGGCACACCCCCGCCTATGTGATCTACACGTCCGGATCGACCGGCCGCCCCAAGGGCGTGGTCGTCCCGCACTCCAGCGTGGTGTCCCTGCTCGCGAACACTCAGCCGGACATGGACTTCGGCCCGGACGACGTCTGGGTCCAGTTCCACTCCTTCTCCTTCGACTTCGCCGTCTGGGAGCTGTGGGGCGCGCTGGTGCACGGCGGCGAGCTGCTGGTGCCCGAGTACGGACTGACGCGCTCCCCGGTCGATTTCCACCGGCTGGTCCGGGAGCGGGGCGTCACCGTGCTCAACCAGACCCCCTCGGCCTTCTACCAGTTCATCGAGGCCGACCGGCTCGCAGGAGAACCGCTGCCCGCACTGCGCCGGATCATCTTCGGCGGCGAGGCACTGGACCTCGGTCGGCTGCGCGGCTGGGTCGAGCGGCACGGCACTGCCGCCCCCGAGCTGGTCAACATGTACGGCATCACCGAGACCACGGTGCACGTCACCCACCGGGTGCTGACCGACGACGACTTCGTCCACGGCGACGACGTCAGCCCCATCGGCGGCCCGATCCCCGGCCTGGTCACCTACCTGCTCGACGACCGGCTCCGCCCGGTGCCGCCGGGCCGGGAAGGCGCCATCTACGTCGCCGGCGACCAGGTCTCCCTCGGCTACCTGGGCAGGCCCGGGCTCACGGCGGGCCGCTTCGTGGCGAACCCGTTCACGGCCGACGGCTCCCGCATGTACCACACGGGCGACCTCGCCGTCCGCACCCTCGACGGCGAGCTGGTCTTCACCGGCCGCGCCGACGACCAGGTGCAACTCAAGGGCTTCCGCATCGAGCTGGGTGAGGTGGAGTCCGCGATCCGGGAACTCGACGGCGTGACCGACGTGGCGGTGACGGTGGCGGACACCGGGGATCACCTGGTGGCGCACCTGGTGGGCCGGGCGCCGGCGGACTTCGCCGAGCAGCTGGCCGGGAAGCTGCCCGTGCACATGGTGCCGGGCAGGGTGCTCACGATCGACGCCCTGCCGCTGACAGTGAACGGCAAGCTGGATCGAAAGGCCTTGGCCGAGAACGCCCCAAGGGGCGCGGGGAACTGCGCGACCAGCCACTACGCACCCGCAGACGAAGATATCGCGGTGTCCGCACTTGCCAAGATCTTCGAAGAGACGCTGCCCGGCTCGGACGTGACTCCCGACACCGACTTCTTCCACGCGGGAGGCGACAGCATCATCGCCATCACGGTCGTCAACCGTGCCCGCGCACTGGGCCTGCCGATCGCGCCCCGAGACGTGTTCCTGCACAAGACCCCCCGCGTACTCGCTGCGCACCTGGCGACGAGCACACCGCAGACCGCCGCCCCCACCCATCGTGAGGACGGCCCGCTCCCCCCGACGCCGATCATCCTGCGCCAGCGCGAACTGGGTGGCTCACTGGCCCGGTTCGCCCAGGCCAGGACGCTCCCGGCCCCGGAGGGCAGCTCCTTCGCCGATATCGAACGCGCTGCCAACGCCGTAGTCGCCGCACACCCGGCCCTGCGCCTGCGACTCCACACCGAACACGGAGTGTGGACCCTCCGCACCGAACCCACCCGCGAGATCACCCTCGCACGCCCCGACACCACCGATGCGACAGCCGTCGCGAACGAGGCCGCCGGACGGCTCGACCCCGAGTCCGGGGAAATCGTCGCGTTCGCGTGGCTGGAGGCGAGCAGGACCCTCATCGTCACGGTCCACCACCTCGCCGTCGACTCGGTGTCCTGGCTGATCCTGCTGGACGACCTGGCCACGGCCCTGCGCGGCGAGCCGCTCGCCCCGCCGACCACCTCCTACGCCGAGTACGCCGAAGCCCTGACCCTCCGGTCGGCCCAGGACACAGACGACCTCGGCGGCTGGATCACCACCCTCCAGGCGCCCGAACTGCTGCCCGCCCCCGGCGCTCTGCGCGAGACCACGGTCGTACTGGACCCCGACGTGAGCGACCAGCTCACCCGCACCGCCCCCGCCGCCCTCGGCGTCGGCCTCACCGAGCTGCTGTGCGGCGCCCTGCGCACCGCACTGACCCGGATCCAGCCGTCGCCCACCGACCTCGCGATCGACCTGGAGCGCCACGGCCGGGTCCCGGTCGTCGAACAGCACGACTACACCCGTACGGTCGGCTGGTTCACCTCCATCGCACCCGTACGGCTCACCCCGCACACCGACCCCGTCGCGGCCGCGCGCGAGGTCGTGGAGCGTCAGCCGGACGAGGAGGGGCACGTCGCCTACGGCCGGCTCAGGTACCTCAACCCGCAGACGGCCCCGCTGCTGACCGCCCGCCCGCAGGTGCTGTTCAACTACCTCGGCCGGGGCAGCGAGTCCCAGGCGCTGCACCTCACCGGCGGCGACCAGGGCAGCCCGTACGCCGTCGAGGTCAACGCGTGGACCGACGAGGCCACCGGCAGCCTGCTCGCCGAGTTCGTCCTCGCCGACGGCGTCCCCGACGAGATCACCGAGCACTGGCGGCACGCGCTCCAGCAGCTCGCGGACGCCGCGACGACGGCCGAGCGCACCGCTCCGGTCACCCCGCTCCAGCGCGGCCTGTTCTTCCAGGCCCAGATGGCGGGTTCGGCCGGACACTACGTCGCGCAGAACTGGTTCACCTTCGACCGGCGCCTGGACACCGGCGCGCTGGCCGAGGCCATGGCCCATGTGATCGCACGGCACCCGGTCGTCGGCGCCGGCTTCGGCACCGACGACGACGGAAACCCGGTGCAGCTCCTCAAGGCGGGCCGCAAGGTCGACGTCCGTACGATCGCCCTCGCGACGGACGCGGAGGTCGACGCCCTGCGCGCCCGGGACCGTGACACGGGCTTCGACCCGGCTGAGCCGCCGCTGATCCGGCTGACCGTGGTGAACCTGCCCGGCGACCGGGACGGCCTGCTGCTCAGCTACCACCTGCTCCTGTGGGACGGCTGGTCCCGGGAGATCGTGCTGCGGGACCTCTTCGACGCCTACCGTGCCGTCCTTGCGGGCGAGCCCCTCGATCCGTCACCGGCCACGCCGAGCTTCGAGGACCACGCCCGCGCGCTCGCCGCCAAGGACCCGGCGGTGTCGGAGCGCTTCTGGGCGGACCACCTGGCGGCTCTGCCCGGACCCACCCTGCTCGCCGGACCGGCACCTGCCTTCTCGGACGACCTGCCGAAGGCCCTCGTGCACACGCTGACCGCCGAGCAGTCCGCGCTCGTCCGGGAAGCGGCCCGGGCGCACGGCGTCACCCTGAACTCGGTGCTGACCGGCGCGTTCGGCCTGCTGCTCGGCGCGCACACCGGCCGGAGCGACGCCGTGTTCGGCGTGACCGTCTCCGGCCGTGACGGCGAGGAGCTGTCCGGCATCGTCGGCGTGCTGCTCAACACCGTGCCGATGTGGACCCGGGCCCGCCCGGACGACACGGTCCGCGCTTACCTCTCGGCCGTGCAGGCGGCCCGGGTCGAGGCGATGGAACACGAGCACCTCGGACTCGGCGAGATCCAGCGGGCCAGCGGGCATGACACCCTGTTCGACAACCTGTTCGTGCTCCAGAACTTCCTGGACATGGACGCGTTCGCCGAGATGAACGCCCGGCACGGCATCACCGCGGTCAAGGCCGACGACTCCACGCACTACCCCTTCACCTGGGTCGTCACCCCCGGCGACCGGCTCACGGTCAAGCTGGAGTACCGCGACGGTGACACGGCCAACGCCCGCCGTCTCCTGGACGACTACCTGAGCGTGCTGGAGGACGTGGCCCGGGCGACCGGGCCGGTCGGCGCGCTGCCGGGCCTCGGACCGGTGCCCGAACCGGGCGAGCGCACCGACGTCGGCACGGACACCGTCGTCGACCGCTTCGACCAGGCGGCGGACCGCGACCCGCAGCGGGTGGCGCTCGTCGCCCACGGAGCGACGATGACGTTCGCCGAACTCCGGGACCGCAGCCGGGCCCTGGCGGGTGTGCTCGCCGCGCGCGGCATCGGCCCCGAGACGACCGTCGGGCTCGCGATCCCGCGCTCCCTCGACTGGATCGTGGCCCTGTTCGCCGTCCTGCGGGTCGGCGCCGCGTACGTGCCGCTGGAGCTGGACCACCCGGACGAGCGGATCGCCGCCATCGTCGAGGACGCCGGGCCGGACGTGACCCTCACCGTGAGCGCGGTCTCGCCCCGGCTGACCGGCGAGCTGATCGAACTCGACCGGCCGCTTCCCGAGGCCGAGCCGTTCGTGACGTTCACGCCGGACGACCCTGACCGGCTGCGGCACCCCGCGTACACGATCTACACCTCCGGTTCCACCGGCAAGCCCAAGGGCGTGGTGACCGAGTACGCCGGGCTCACCAACATGCTGATCAACCATCAGCGCCGGATCTTCGAGCCGGTGCTGGCCGAGCACGGCCACCGGATCTTCCGGATCGCCCACACCGTGTCCTTCGCGTTCGACATGTCGTGGGAGGAGCTGCTGTGGCTCGCCGACGGCCACGAAGTGCACATCTGCGACGAGGAGTTGCGCCGGGACGCGCCCCGTCTGGTCGAGTACTGCCTGGAGCACGGGATCGACGTCGTCAACGTGACCCCGACCTACGCCCAGCAGCTGGTGGCCGAGGGCCTGCTCGACAACCCGGCGCGGCGGCCGGCGCTGGTGCTGCTCGGCGGTGAGGCCGTCACACCGACGCTGTGGCAGCGGCTCGCCGACACCGAGGGCACGGTCGGCTACAACCTGTACGGGCCCACCGAGTACACCATCAACACCCTCGGCGTCGGCACGTTCGAGTGCGAGGACCCGGTGGTGGGCGTGGCCATCGACAACACGGACGTGTACGTCCTGGACCCGTGGCTGCGGCCCCTGCCGGACGGCGTTCCCGGCGAGCTGTACGTGGCGGGCATCGGCATCGCGCGCGGCTACCTCGGGCAGCCCGCCCAGAGCGCGCACCGCTTCGTCGCCTGCCCGTTCGGCGCTCCCGGTGAGCGCATGTACCGCACCGGGGACCTGGTGGTCCGCCGGCCGGACGGCAACCTGATGTACCTGGGCCGCACCGACCAGCAGGTCAAGATCCGCGGCCACCGGGTCGAACTCGGCGAGGTCGAGGCCGTGTTCGCCGCGCACCCGGCGGTACGGTTCGCCGCCGCGGTCGCCCAGCCCGACCCCCAGGTCGACGGCGCCCACCGGCTGGCCGCCTACCTGGTCCTGGACGGGGCGGATCTGGCGACCGTCGCCGCCCAAGTGGGCGCCGGACTGCCGGACTTCCTGCGGCCCACGCACTACGCCCAGGTCGACGGCATCCCGCTCACGGTGAACGGGAAGGCTGACACCAAGGCGCTGCCCGAGGCCAAGCCGCTGGGCGCGCTGACCACGGCGGGGGAGCGGGGCCCGCAGACCGAGACCGAGACCGTGGTGTGCGAGTACTTCGCCGAGGCACTGGATCTGGACGACGACGAGGTGAGCGCGGTGAGCGACTTCGTGTCCCTGGGAGGACACTCCATGCTGGCGGTACGGCTCGTCGGGCTGCTCCGCCGCGAGTATGGTCCCGTGATCACGATCCGCGATCTGTTCACCCTGCGAACCCCGGAAGCGATTGCCCGCCACCTCGATGAAAACTGACAAGCAGCGGCCCCGTGAAGGGGCCGCCATCCTCCGCACCGCCCTGCGCCGCAACCTCGGCGCCATGGCCTGGGGCACCCTCCTCATGGGCCTCTACCAGGCCGGTGAGACGGCCTTCCCCATCGCGCTCGGCCTGATCGTCGAGCACACGATGCGCGGCGGCCGCAGCCTCCAGGCGCTCGCCGTGTCGATCGGCGCGCTCGCCGTGATCATCACGACGGTGTCGCTGTCGTGGCGCTTCGGCATGCGGATCCTGCAGAAGGCCAACACGACCGAGGCGCACCGCTGGCGGGTGAAGGTCGCGGCCTGCGGCCTGCAGCCCGTGGCCCGGGACGTCGACCTCAAGTCCGGCGAGGTGCTGACCATCGCCACCGAGGACGCCGACCAGACCGCCGACATCATCGAGGTGGTGCCGCTGCTCATCAGCTCGCTCGTCGCGGTGCTGGTCGCGGCGGTCGCCCTGGGCCTGGCGGACGTCCGCCTCGGTCTGCTGGTGATCGTGGGCACCGTCGCGATCCTGTCGATCCTCAGCGTGATGTCGAAGCGGATCGGCAGCAGCACCCAGGAGCAGCAGGCCCGGGTGGCGCGGGCGGGTGCGAAGGTCGCCGACCTGATCACCGGCCTGCGCCCGCTGCACGGCTTCGGCGGCAACCACGCCGCCTTCCGGTCCTACCGGGAGGTCAGCACCGAGGCGAAGCACCAGTCGATCACCGTCGCCAAGGTGAACGGCGCCTACGCGGGTACCGCGCTGGCCCTCAACGCCGTCCTCGCCGGCGCCGTGACCCTGACGGCGGGCTGGCTGGCGTTCGAGGGACGGATCACCATCGGGGAACTGGTCATGGCCGTGGGCCTGGCGCAGTTCATCATGGAGCCGCTCAAGCTGTTCTCGGAGATGCCCAAGTACGTGATGATCGCGCGTGCCTCGGCCGAGCGGATGGCGCTGGTGCTGTCGGCCCCGCCGGTCATGACCCCGGGCTCCGAACACCCGTCCCCGGGCGGCGACCTGGAGATCGACTGCGTCCGCCACGGCACCCTGACCGACCTGAAGTTCCGGGTGAAGGCGGGGGAGTTCGTCGCCATCGCCCCCTACCAGCCCCGCGCGGCGGCCGACCTCGCCGCCGTCCTCGCGGTGCGTGTCCCGCCCGCCGCGTACGAGGGGACGGTACGGATCGGCGACAAGGACCTGGCGGACCTCTCCGTCGAGGCGGTCCGCGAGCACCTGCTGGTCAACCCGTACGACGGGGAGATCTTCGCGGGCACCCTCCGCACGAACATCGACCCCTCGGGCACCAGCCGGACGGTCCCCGAGGCGGTCGAGGCGTCCATGCTGACCGACGTCGTGGCCCTGCACCGCGAGGGCCTCGACTACGGCGTCCGCGACCGGGGCGCCAACCTCTCCGGCGGCCAGCGCCAACGCCTGTCCCTGGCCCGTGCCCTGGCCGCCGACACCGACGTCCTCGTCCTGCACGACCCGACGACGGCGGTGGACGCGGTCACCGAACAACTCGTCGCCCGCAACGTGGCGAAACTGCGCCGGGGCCGCACGACGATCGTCATCACCAGCAGCCCGGCGTTCCTGGACGCGGCGGACCGGGTCCTGGTCCTGGACGACGGAGTCATCGCCGCGGAGGACACCCACCGCAACCTGCTGGCCAACGACGAGACCTATTGCCTGGCGGTCGCACGGTAGCGCTTCAAGGGGGCCAGGGGGACACGCCCTCAGGGGCGCGGGGAACTGCGCGATCAGCCCCCACGCACCCGCACTCGACAGCGGCGTCACGCGCGGAGCGCCGAGACCACGTGTGCCTTCTCAAGGGGCCCGGTGGAGGCGCCTCAGGGGGCGCGGGGAACTGCGCGATCAGCCCCCACGCACCCGCACTCGACAGCGGCGTCACGCGCGGAGCGCCGAGACCACGCGTGCCTTCTCAAGGGGCCCGGTGGAGACGCCTCAAGGGGCGCGGGGAACTGTGCGACCAGCCCCCACCGCCCCGCACACGACTACGAACCGAGGGCCCAGCCGACATCCCTGAGCAGCGCATGACGCCACCCCGCCCGGTCATGCCCCGACGCGGACCGGGAGACCCGCACGGTCGCCCCGGCCCGCTCCACCAGACCCTCGGTCACCTCACAGTGGGGCAGCATCCGGTCCTCGTGCTCCCCGACATCGAACGCGACCCGCAGCCCCGACAGATCAACCCCCGTCCGCAACCGCTCGGCGATCACACCCCCCACCGAACCCCCCAACGGATCAGCCGCCCGCAGGGCATCCGGTGTCCACCAGAACGACCCCGACTGACACGCCACCCGTGACACCAACCCGGGAAACTCCAGCGCCGCGTACAGCGCACTCAGCCCACCGAGACTCTGCCCGGCGACCACCAGCCGCTCCGTATCGGCGGGGACGCCCGACTCCACCACCAGCGGCAGCAGTTCGTCCCGCACCGCCTCCCACAGCTCGGGCCGGCACGTGAACTCGCCGACCCGGTCCTTGGCCGGCAGGAAGACCAGCGTGACCGGCGGCACCTCACCAGCGGCGACGGCCGCGTCGAACGCGGTCACGGCCGGATGCAGATACAGCCAGTCGTCCCCGTCGAGCAGCAGCACCACCGGCCCGCCACCCCCCGCCGGATGGACCCGCACCGTACGCCGGCCGCCCAGCCGCTCACTCGCCCACCGAATCCGCGTACGCGGCAAGGGCAGCACCGCGTCCGCCCCGATGACGGGCCAGTACGGCTGCTCCGGAGCGTCCGGCGTCGCGGCGATGGACCGTTCGCCGCCCGCCCCGGCCGGGTTGAACGGGTCGGCATGGGAGACGTCCCCCGCCACGAACCGATACGTCACCCGCAGCCGCGCGGGCATGGCCACCTCGGCGTACCAGCAGTCGGTGTCCTGCCAGCGGCGCAGGGCGACCGGCTCCGACCAGCTCTCGAACTCGATGGTCACCGGCGACGACCCGCGCCACAGGAACAGCGTCACCCAACCGCCGCCCTCGGCGGGCACCGACGAGGGGGCCCCCACAGCAGCCCAGAACGCGGAACTGCCGGGCGCGCCCGGCAGTCCGAACCCGGCGAACGCGCCCTCCCTGTCGGCGGCGGCCACGTGCATGAACGTCTCCTTGTGAGAGGGAAGGACCAAAGGCTAAGCTCCGTCAATTAGGCGAGCCTAACCTAATCTTGGTCTTCCGAGGAGGCACAGCACATGAGCACCAACCCCTTCGACGACAACGAGGGCCGTTTCCTGGTCCTGGTGAACGACGAGGGCCAGCACTCCCTCTGGCCGTCCTTCGCCGAGGTCCCCGGGGGATGGACGATCGCCTTCGCCGAGAACACCCGCGAGGCATGCCTGGAGTACGTCGAAACCCACTGGACGGACCTGCGCCCCCGGTCCCTCGCCGCGCCCCAGGACGCCTGACACCGCCGATGCTGTGCACCAGGCTGACCAACGCCCGTTTCCTCACCATGGATCCGGACCATCCGGTCGCTCATGACCTGGGCATCTGGCAGGGCCGGATCGTGGGCCTCGACGAAGCCGTGACCGCCCTGCCCGCCCGTGAGGTCGTCGACCTCCAGGGCGCCACGGTGCTGCCGGGGTTCATCGACGCCCATGTCCACCTCGCCTGGACCGGGTTCAAGCAGAACACCCCGAGCATCGCGGGCCGCACCCGCGTCGACGACGTGCTCGCGGTCGTGGCCGAGGCCGTCGCCCGCACCCGCGCACCCGGCGACTGGGTGAGCATCGCCGGCTACGACCAGCGGGCCCTGGGCCGCCATCTGACCGCCGCCGACCTCGACAAGGTCAGCGACGGACGCAAGCTCTACCTGCTGCACGACTCCGGACACGGCTGCGTGGTCAACACCGCCGTCCTGGACCTGCTCCCCGCCGACATCCCGCACGAGAACGGCTTCCTCGCCGAGCAGGCCATGGGTGCCGCCCGCGCACTTCGCCTTCCGCACGCCCAGGAGGACCTGGCCGAGGCGATCGGCCGCGCGGCCCGCACCTGCCTCACCGAGGGTGTCACCGCCTGCGCAGAAGCGGGCATCGGCGGCACCCTGTTCGGCCACAGCCCCGTCGAACTCGGCGCCTACCAACTCGCCCGGGACAAGGGCCTGCTGCCGCTGCGCGTCCAGCTCATGGTGTCGGCGGACCGGCTGAGCCCGGTCACCGCGCACGAGACCGACGGCATCCCGCGCGCCCTCGACCTCGGCCTGCGCACCGGCTTCGGCGACGACCGGCTCTCCGTCGGCGCGCTGAAGGTCTACACCGACGGCGGCATGATGGCCCGTACGGCCGCGCTGACCACCCCGTACGAAGGGCTCGACCACGCCGGGCAGTTGCAGGACGACCCGGACGCGCTCACCGACCTCATCGTGGACGGCCACCTCGCCGGCTGGCAGCTCGCCGTGCACGCCATCGGCGACCGCGCGGCCGACATCGCCCTGGAGGCGATCGACCGCGCCCAGCGGATCCGGCCCCGCCCCGAGGCGCGCCACCGCATCGAACACGCCGGGCTGATCCGGCCCGACCAGCTCCCGCGCATGGCACGGCTCGGCCTCAGCGCGGTCGTCCAGCCCAACTTCCTGCGCTACTTCGGCGACGACTACGCCTCGATCATGGGCGAGGAACGGGCCCCCTGGATGTACCGGGGCCGGGCCTTCCTGGACCATGGCATTCCCCTGGTGGGCAGCTCCGACCGGCCCGTCGCCGACGGATCACCCCTGCGCGCCGTCCAGTTCATGGCCGAACGCGCCTCCACCTCCGGGCAGTTCATCGGGCCGGACGAGGCCGTCACCGTCGACCAGGCCCTGCACGCGTACACCGTCGCCGGCGCCCGCGCCTGCCACTGGGAAGACCGCCTGGGCAGCCTCACCCCCGGCAAACACGCCGACCTGGTCGTCCTCGGCGACGACCCCAGGAGCGTCGACACCTCGCGCATCGGCGACATCGAGGTCGTGGAGACATACGTGGACGGCCGTCCGAGCCGTCCGCGCGACTGATCCCCGGTCCAAAACCGAGGAAGGAACCCCTTGACCACGGCCATGCCGCGCCCTGCCGCGCTGCCACGCGCCCTTGACGCACCGACACCCGCCCCGCGCACCGCCCGCCCGCACGAGGCCGCCGCCCTCGCCGCCCTGTCCCGGCCCTTCGTGCGCTCGGGCGCACTGCGCGAACGCCCCGTCTCCCTCTACGCCGCCCACGCGGCCGACTTCCTGGTCCTGGAGGCCTCTGACGGCACGCTCGACGGCTGCGTGGGCCTGCGTGCGTACCCCACGGACGCGCGGGAGGACGGCGAACTCGCGGGCGTCGTCTACAACTTCTGTGTGGCAGCACACCGCCAGGGGAGCGGAGCGGGAGCCGGGCTCTTACGCGCGGCGCTCGTCACGGCGCGCGCCCGGTCGCTCGGCTCCCTGTTCACGGCGACCACCGGGAGCGCCGGACTGTTCCTCCGCCACGGCTTCACGCCCACGACCGCGCACCGTGCGCCGCGGAGCTGGGCGAAGTCCCTGGACCCGCGGCGCGACGCGCGCGTCCTGATCAGGACCTGGTGACGGCGTCGGGCACCACGGTGGTGCCCGGGCTGGTCCCGGCGAGGACGCTGCGCAGCACCGCGTGCGGCACGCGCCCGTCCAGCACATGCGCCTTGCGCACCCCGCCGCGGACGGCCCGCAGACAGCCCTCCATCTTCGGCAGCATCCCGCTCGCCAGCCCGGGCAGCAGTCCGTCCAGCGCGCGGGCCGTCAGACGCCCGATGACCTCGGTGCTGCGCGGCCAGTCCGCGTACAGCCCCTCGACATCGGTGAGCATCACCAGCCGCTCCGCGTCGAGAGCGACGGCGAGGGCGGCCGCCGCGAGATCGGCGTTCACGTTGTAGACCTGCCCGTCCGCGCCGCGTGCGACGGGGGAGACGACGGGGATGTGGTCCTGCTCCAACAGGGCGCGCACCATGGCCGGGTTGACGTCCACGACGTCGCCGACGAGGCCGATGTCCACGGTCTCACCGTCCACGCGGGCCGGCCGCCGCACGGCGGTCATGGTGTGTGCGTCCTCCCCGGTCAGACCCACCGCGAAGGGCCCATGGGCGTTGATGTGACCGACCAGCTCCCGCTGGACACGCCCCGTCAGCACCATGCGCACCACGTCCATGGTCTCGGGCGTGGTCACCCGCAGCCCGGCCTCGAACCGGGTCTCCAGCCCGAGCCGTTCGAGCATCGCGCTGATCTGCGGTCCGCCGCCGTGCACGACGACCGGCCGCAGGCCCGCGTGCCACAGCTCCACCACGTCCTGGGCGAACGTCAGTTGAAGCTCCGGGTCCACCATGGCGTTGCCGCCGAACTTGACGACGACCACACGGCCGCGCAGTTCCTCGGGCCAAGGGAGTGGCCCGGCGAGCGGATCCCCATCACGGGCGGCTGTCACGGTCACGCGGACACTCCGTTTCATGGCGGGGCAGGTCCCGGGCGAAGTGGTGCCGCAGGTCATGCACGAAGTCCGTTAGATAAGGCTAACCTTACCAAGTGCCACGATCGAAGCGCAGGTGCCCGGGCAGGCTGCGAAAACTCCGTCGAGTTCCTCCCGGGTGCTGCCTACCCTGGCGGCATGGGACACGCGAAGACCTCCTACGTCTGCCAGCCCTGCCGGGCTTCGTACAAGCAGCCGTACGACAGGGACAGGCAGAGGATCTGCCCCCGTTGCGCGCAGCCGCTGATCCACGTGGGGTCCGCCTTCGCGGCACCCCGCCGCCGGGACACCGCGGCCTGGCGGACACTGTCCGTGCTGCTGCACGCCTGCGTCCGCTTCCACAAGAGCTGCTGCGGCGGGCCCGGTTACCGCCCCCGCACGCTGCGAGAGGTGCGCGAGCGGATGACGTTCGCCCGGCGCAGCGGCGTGCCCTTCGCCAGGGCACTCGTACGGCACTTCTGAACGAAGACGTCCGCTCAGGTTGGGCACTCGGCCCGCGTGGTGGCCGTACCCCAACGGATCATCAGATAGCCGGACCCGCCGATCTCCGCCACGGCGTAGCGAGAGTAGGGCCAGGCGCCTCCCGCACTCTCCCGTTCGCTCACCAGAGCCCGGCACGCCTCGCCGGCGGCCAGAGCCGCCCAGGACTCGACCTGCTCCTGGTTCCACTGCAGGTATTCCGACCAGACGTACATCACCGAGTCTTCGGGGTCGAAGCCCACCTTGATGTGCGCGTTGCCGAGCACACGGTCGGTGCCGAGCGTCTGGCGCATCCCGTTGGTACCCGTGATGATCTTTCTGGCGGTGCCGTCCGCGACCCGGATCTCCGCGCTGTCGGTACTGGGGATCATCGCCTGCCCCAGACCTTCTTCGTCCGGCTGCCAGCCCTGCGAACCGTCCGTGTCCTGCCCGGTGCCGTTGTCGGCGGCCGACCGGCAGCCGGTGTCGGTGACGAAGTCGTCCTGCCAGGTCACCCGCGGTTCCCGGCCCTGCTCCTCCTTCACCATGACGTACGTGCGGTACGGCAGGTCCGGGTGCAGCCGGAGGACGACGTCCCGCAGCGTCAGGCACATCGACCTGGCGATCTGCGTCTCCGCATACAGCGTCCCCTGCTCATCGGAGGCCAGCCGGTACGAGAGGTACACCTCCCGGCGCGACGCGTGGAACCGCACGGTCCCCGGAGTGAAGTCGGCGCTCTCGCCGAGGTCCTGCGCCTCGACACCCTGGTCGTGCAGGACCGCGCGCGCCACGTCGTGCTCCCCTGCGCCCTGTGCCGCTCGCGCCTGGTTCCAGCTCGCCGCACTCGCCGAGCTGCCGTTCGCGGCCTGCCGCTCCGCCTTCTCGTCCCCTTGCGCGGCGCTCGCCGAAGCCTGCCCGGATCCGGCCGAAGCCGGCGGTGACGCAGAGGCCGCGGACAGGGGTGTCTGACGGCCACCCCCAATGTCGCCGGGCAGCAGCGCCGCCACTCCTCCGGCCAGGCCGCCGACGACGCCTGCCGCGAGGGCGACGGCGGCTACGAGTCGCCTTCGGGATCGACCCCTGTCCGACGGAAGCTTCCAGACGGCGTCCTCCGCGGCCGGCACCTCCCAGGCGGCCGTGATCATGTCCGCGGCCGTCGCCGGTAACGCATCGGCACTCGCCGCCTGAGTGACCTGAGACGCCAAGAGCACCGCGCACTCCTGGGCGGCCTCGGCGGCTGACGGACGCTCACCCGGTTCCTGGGCCAGCGCCTTCTCCACGATCCGGCGCAGGGGCGCGGGGACACCGTCCAGGTCGGCCTCGCCCGACATCACGCGGAAGGCCACCACATCGGGCGCACCGGCCCCGAACGGCAGTCGGCCGGTGGCCGCATAGGCCACGAGCGCCCCCCACGCGAACACGTCACCCGCCGGACCCGCGGTGCCCTGACGGTACTGCTCGGGGCTGATCCAACCGGGGGTGCCGGTCATGACCCCCGTCCGGGTGACGCTGATTCCGTCGGCGGCGTGCGCGATACCGAAGTCCAGCACACGGGGGCCGACGGGCGTGAGCAGGACGTTCTGCGGCTTCACGTCACGGTGCACCACCCCCACGGCGTGAATGGCGGCCAGCGCCTGCGCGGTGGCGGCCGCGAACGCGTACGGGCTCCCTTCCGTGAGCGGCCCCTGCGTGAGCACGTGCTGGGTCAGTGTCGGTCCGGGGACGTAGACGGTGGCCAGCCACGGGGTCTGCGCGTCCGGATCGGCGGCGAGCAGGGGAACCACGTGCGGTCCGGTGACGCGGGAGGACAGTTCCACCTCACGCCGGAAACGGGCCCTGAACTCTGGATCCTGGGCCTGCTCGGGGTGGATCACCTTGACCGCGACGCGCATTCCGTCGGAGGCGACTCCGGCATGGACGGTGCCCATGCCGCCCGCGCCGAGACGGCCGATGATGCGGTAGGGGCCAATGCGGGAGGGGTCGCCCGGACGAGCCGGCTGAACTCTTCCGCCGGAGCCGATTTCGCTCACGAACACTTCCTTGAAACAGAGGGATGAAACGGGCAGAGCGGGGTGTCGATCGCACCCGGCGGACGCCGGGCGGACGGGATGTCGCTCACAACCGCCGTGCCGCGTGAACCCGGCTCATGGGGCCGGTCCGAAAAACGACACAGGCCGGCGAACTGCGCTACCCGGTCCTTCAGTTCGTCGAGGATCGGAGGTTCGGTTCGGCACCGGGCCACCCGTACCGCACGCCATCCGCCCCGTGGGGCACCCGACCCCGCGGCATCCCGATCATGGCGTCCAGCGCTCGCCCGTCCTCGGCACTGCCCTGTCGCATCGCGGTCCCTCCCCTGCCGTCGACCTGTGCGACGCGAGCCTATGCGGCTTTGCCCCCCAGGGGCGGTCGGATTGCCGGGTCACGCACCGCTCTGACGCCTGAGACGGCTTCGAGGCGGATCCGGAGGCCGTCCAGCGGTGACCGTGGTGGATTTGTGAGCCGGCACCGTCGCCCATGGTCGCCCCGATTGCCAGGTACCCTCGACTCATCGTCAACGCGGCCCGACGGGCTTCCGCTCCACCCCGGTGGAGTTTCGAAGGACATGCCCCCACCCGCACGAGTCTCTTCGTGCTGCCCGGGGGAAGTCCTTGCTGTTCCGCGCGTCCGCGAAAACGGTCGCCGTCATGGCGCTCGACGGTTCGCTGTTCCTGCACCTCACCGACAATTTCGTCCACATGCACGGCTACCGGCCCGGTACCTCGGAGCTGCGCTCCTGGGAGCGCAGCATCCCCGTCCTTGCCACCGCGCTCAACGACGCGGGCCTGGGTGACGTGGAGGTCATGCTGGAGTACGCGCTCCCGCTGAACAGCAAACGCGCCGACGTCGTCCTCGCCGGAGTTCACCCGGCCACAGGGGAGCCGTCGTACGTCGTGGTGGAACTCAAGCAGTGGAGCCAGGCCCTTCCCCACGAGGACGACCCCACCCTCTGCCATGTCGACGCCTACGCCCACCCGGTCCTCAACCCGATCGAGCAGGTGCGCCGCTACTGCGAGTACCTCGTCAACTTCAACGGGTCGGTGGCCGAACACCGCCACCGGGTCAACGGGGTGGCGTTCCTGCACAACGCTACCGAGTTCGGTGTGACCGGGCTGAGGGAGATCGAACGTGACGGTCACGGACTGCTCTTCACCGGGGAGCGCCGAGGCGCATTCCTCGATCACCTCCGTACCAGGCTGAGCGACAAGCACCCGGGGGCAGGGGCGGCGGACGAATTGTGTGCAGGCGTCGCCGTGCCGTCGAAGCAGTTGATGTCCGTGGCCGCCGAAGAAGTGCGGGAGCGTACGTAGTTCGTGCTCCTCGACGAGCAGCAGGTCGCGTACCGCATGGTGCTCAACGCGGTGCAGAAGGCGAAGAACGCCGACCGTAAGGAAGTCGTCATCGTCACGGGAGGACCCGGCACCGGAAAGAGCGTGATCGCCCTCCAACTGCTCGGAGAGCTCTACCGGCGTGGCGTACCAGCGCTGCACGCCACCGGCTCCCAGTCCTTCACCAAGACGATGCGGAAGATCGCTGGGGCCCGCAAGCGGGAAGTGCAGGACCTGTTCAAGTACTTCAACAGCTTCATGACCGCCGAGAAGAACAGCCTGGGCGCCCTGATCTGCGACGAGGCCCACCGCATCCGGGAGACCTCTGCCAACCGCTACACCCGCGCCGAGCACCGGACCGGCAGGGCCCAGATCGACGAACTCATCGACGTCGCCTACGTGCCCGTCTTCTTTCTCGACGAGCACCAGGTCGTGCGCCCGGGCGAGATGGGCACCGTCGCCGACATCAAGGAGGCGGCGGCGAAGCGGGACATCCCGTGCCACGTCGTACCCCTGGACAGCCAGTTCCGCTGCGGCGGAAGCGATGCCTACCTGCGCTGGGTGGTCCGACTCCTCGGACTGGAGCCCGGCGGACCGGTCACCTGGGAGCCCGACGGCCGCATGCAGCTCCTGGTTGCCGAGAGCCCTCAGGAGATGGAGGCGTTCCTGGAGGCCCGTCGAGCACAGGGCTACGGCGCCCGCATGTCCGCCGGCTACTGCTGGCGCTGGTCCCCGGAGCCCAGGCCCGGCGAGCCGCTGCCGCCCGATGTCGTCATCGGTGACTGGGCCCGCCCCTGGAACCTGCGCGGCGACCGCTCCGTCTCCGGCGCGCCTCCGGCCGCCCTGTGGGCCACCGACCCAGCCGGCTTCGGCCAGGTCGGCTGCGTCTACACCGCACAGGGCTTCGAGTACGACTGGTCCGGCGTCATCATCGGCCCCGATCTGCTCTGGCGCGGTGACCGCTGGGTCACCGATCGCACCGAGTCCAAGGACCCGGTGTTCAGGCGGTCCACCTCCGACGCCGACGTGGACCGCCTGATCCGCAACACCTACAAGGTGCTGCTCACCCGGGGCATGGTCGGCACAGTCGTGTACTCGACCGACTCGGAGACGCGGGCGAAGCTGAGGGAACTCGTGGGTGGTTCAGCGCGGGAGTCGGCTCGGGTGTGACAGCGGAGTGCACGGCAGGACAGCGCACTTGTCGTGAGTCGGCCAAGCCATTCCATTGAACTGGCTGAAAGGCGTTCGTTGTTTCCGGGACGAGTCGGTGCCTGTCAAAGATCACTGACACCGGTCGCGGCCCGACGGGCTTCCTACGTGGACACGCCCCACCCGCACGAGTTACTCGTGCCGTCGCTGCGCAGCTCGGCAGCGATCTCCAGTCGGACCGCGGCCAGCAGCTCGTCGACCGGATACGGCCGGTGTGACTCCTGCGCCATCCCCACCCCCGAGGTGATCGGCTCATCGCCCTGGCATGTGCCCAAGCCAGGGCACATGCCAGGGCGAGCCTATGCACACCGAGGCGAGGCAAGCGTGTTTCCGGTCAGCACTGGTTCCGGGGAGTTCTCCGGCCCTGCAGTCACCGACGTCGCTGAGCGCTAATGTGTCCGCTCCGACACGGTTCGTAGAACGGGAGGGGGACCCGTGAAGCTCACCTATCTCCGCTTCGAGGGCACGCCGGAGGAACTCGACGCGTCCCAGGTGGTTCGCGAGCTCGTCCAGCAGCTGCCCGGCACGGTCGACACCGCTCGCCCGACACCTCGGGTTGTCGCTGACCCCGACAGTGACGACGTCGTGGACTTCGGATGGCAAGTCGAGGGCGACGTGCCGGGGGTGGCGGACGAGGGGCAGGAGACGGTGAAGGCGCAGCTCGCCTTCAACCCCGCTGCGGAGCAGTTCATCGACTTCCTGGCGGAAGCCGGCTCCTGGGAGAGCGTCGGAGTGCACGGCATCAAGCGCAAGACGTGGCAGGAGGGCGATCCGCTCGACTATTCCGGGTACCTCCGCCTCCGCCGCAAGGGCAGCCAGTTCGGCGGTTTCGCCTATGCCTTCGCTTCCACGGGCGTGGTCAACTTTCGTCTGCTGCACAGCGATGAGATCGCGGAGCTGGCGCCGGACGCCTATCCGCTCGCAACTGGCCACCGCCGATACAGGGTGAACATTCAGATTCGTGACGAAAACACTCTGAAGCAGGCTCTCGCCCTGGCTGAACTCGCTTATGACGCCACGTAAAGGGTGTTTTACTCTCGTATGTCATTGATCAGGCGGCTTCTGTCGCCTGCTTCGGCAGGAGGCGGCACGAGCATCCAGCCCACGTGGGCTGGATGTCCTGTAGTCCTGTCCTTCACGGACTCTTCCCATGTACCAGGCAACCACTAGGATCTGCGACAGGCTCGACCTCGGGGAACGGCGGGCCTGAGAGGAACGGCACGAGTGGGGTTAGGCATGCGGCAAGGCCGGTGGGTCACGGTCACCGAGTCCGAGTTCGATCACGAACACCGCGGCCTGGAGGCGATCCGGGAGAAGCTACCGGACTCCGATCCCTGGCGGGCCTGGTCGAACTTCACGTTCACCGCGAACACCGGACACGTCCGCGAGGTCGACCTGCTGGTCGTCGCGCCCGGCGGAATGTACATGGTCGAACTGAAGGACTGGCACGGCTCAGTCACGTCCGAGAACGGCACCTGGGTGCAGACCACCCCCGGCGGCCGTCGGCGCACGCACGGTAACCCCCTGCACCTGGTCAACAAGAAGGCCAAGGAGCTGGCGAGCCTGCTCGGCCAGGGCCACGGCGCCCGCCGGGTGTGGGTCGGAGAAGCCGTCTGCTTCACGGACGACGCCCTGCGCGTACGCCTGCCCGCCCACGATCAGAACGGCGTATACACGGTCGCCGAGCTGGTCGACATGCTCAAGCAGCCCCCGCGTGACGAGCGGCGCCGCATCACCGCGATCGACTCCCGCGAGATCAAGACCGCGCTGGACCGCATCGGTATCCGCCGCAGCGAGGCCCAGTACAAGGTCGGCCCCTACGAGCTGGAGCGCACCCCCTTCGACTCCGGCCAGACCTGGGCCGACTACAAGGCGGCCCACACCGAGCTGCCCGAGCGCGCCCGCGTCCGCGTCTACCTCAGTGAGCGCGGCTCGGACGCCTCCCTGCGCCAGTCCGTGGAGAACGCCGCCCGCCGCGAGGCGGCCGTCCTGCAGCGCTTCCGGCACCCCGGCGTCGTCTCCTACCGGCAGTACTTCCCGACCGGCCACCCCTCCGGCCCCGCCCTCGTCTTCGACTACGACGACCGCACCATGAAGCTGGACGAGTACCTGGTCCAGTACGGCGAGAAGCTCGACATCCTCGGACGGATGGTGCTGGTCCGCCAGCTCGCCGAGACCATGCGCTCCGCGCACGCCCGCCGCATCCACCACCGTGCCCTGGCCGCCCGCTCCATCCACGTCTTGCCCCGCCCCGACGGCGGCCCCGGAAAGGCCGTCGGCGAGGAGGCCGCCTGGCTCAGCCCTCGGCTGAAGATCTCCGACTGGCAGATCGCCACCCAGCGCACCGGGGACTCCTCCCAGGGACAGGGCGCGACACGCCTCGCGCCGACCGCGCTGTCCGCGATGCACCTCGCCGACGACGAGGACCCCTACCTCGCCCCCGAGCTGACCGCCCTGCGCCCCGACCCCGTCTCCCTCGACGTTTACGGCCTCGGCGTCCTCACCTACCTGCTGGCCACCGGCAAGGCCCCGGCCGCCAGCCAGGCCGAACTGCGCGCCCGCCTGGAGGCGGGCGAGGGCCTGCGTCCCAGCTCGCTGGTGGACGGCCTGTCCGAGGACATCGACGAGCTGGTGCAGGCGGCCACCGCCTACAACCCGGACCAGCGCCTGCACAGCGTCGACGACTTCCTGGAGATGCTGGAGGTCGTCGAGGACTCCCTCACCGCCCCGGCCGCCGAGACCGCCGCCGAGGCGGTCGACGCACCGGAGAAGGACCCGCTGGACGCCGTCCCCGGCGACGTGCTCGCCGGCCGCTGGGAAGTCCGCCGCCGCCTCGGCACCGGCTCCACCAGCCGCGCCTTCCTCGTCCGCGACCTGGAGGCGGAGGCACGCAGGACGCGCCCGCTGGCCGTGCTGAAGGTCGCCCTGTCCGACAACCGGGGCGACATCCTCATCCGCGAGGCCGACGTGATGGGCCGCCTGCGCCCCCACTCGGGCATCATCCGCCTCGTCGAACCGGAACCGCTGAGCATCGCGGGCCGTACCGTCCTCGCGCTGGAGTACGTCGGCGACGAACGCGACGACAGCGTGGACGCGGTGGGCGAGCGGAAGGCCCCGCGTCGCCGCGAGGAGACCGTCGCCCGTCAGCTCCGCGACGACGGCCGGCTCCCGGTCGACCAGCTGGAGGCGTACGGCGACTACCTCTTCGGCGCCGTTGACTTCTTGGAGGGCGAGGGCGTCTGGCACCGCGACATCAAGCCGGACAATATCGCCATCCGCATCCGCCCCAACCGCACCCGCGAACTGGTCCTGATCGACTTCTCGCTCGCCGGCTACCCCGCCAAGAGCACCGACGCGGGCACGGAGGGCTACCTCGACCCGTTCGTCGACGTCATCACCCGCGGCTCCTACGACTCCCACGCCGAGCGGTACGCCGTAGCCGTCACCCTGCACCAGATGGCCAGCCGCGAGCTGCCCAAGTGGGGCGACGGCAGCGTGCTGCCCCGGATGACTGACGCGAAGGAGTGGCCGTACCCGACGATCGCCGCCGAGGCGTTCGACCCAGCCGTACGGGACGGGCTCGTCGCCTTCTTCCGGAAGGCACTGCACCGCGACGCGAGCAAGCGGTTCCCTGAGCTGAAGCCCATGCGGGACGCCTGGCGCAAGATCTTCCTCGACGCCTCGCAGACCGTCCCCTCCAGCCACCGCACGCGCCACACGGCGACGTCCTCCGAGGCGGGGGCCGACGGCGGAGCCGTGCAGCGCGGCGTCATCGCGGACGCCGAGCCGGAGACCGCCGAGCAGCAGCGCGACCGCCTGGCCGCCGAGGTCGCCCTCGACACCCCGCTGAGCGTCTCCGGCCTCACGGGCGCCGCCCAGTCCTTCCTCTACGGCCTCGGCATCACCACGGTCGGCGGGCTCCTGGACTACAGCCGCCGCAAGCTCGTCAACGCCCCCGGCCTGGGCGCCAAGACTCGCAACGAGGTGCAGAAGCGCCAGCGGGAGTGGGGCGAGAAGCTGCGCGAGACGCCCGTCTCGCCGCTCACACCCGAAGGCCGGGCGGAGGCCAAGGAGGAGCTGGACCAGCTCACCGCAGCCGAGTCCGCCCTCGCGGATACCCTGGCGACGAGCGATGCGGCCGGCGGCCTGTCGGCGCGCGCCCTGCGCTCCATCAGCCTCGACGCACTCGCCACGATCTTCGTGCCGGTCGTCAACAACAACGGCTCCAACCGCAACAAGGCCGAGATGGTCCGGCTGCTGCTGCGCCTGCCCGACGAGCACGGCCTGCTGCCGGAAATCGGCGTCTGGCCCAAGCAGAAGGACGTCGCCGCGGCGCTGAACCTGAGCGCGGGCCGCATTCCGCAGATGCTCAAGGAGGAGCGCAAGCGCTGGAAGAGCGACCGGGCGGTCCAAGCCCTGCGCTCCGAGATCCTCGAGCTGCTCGCGGGCATGGGCCGGGTCGCGTCGGCGGTGGAGATCGCGGACGCCCTCGCCGTCCGGCGAGGCAGCCAGCTCGCCGGGCGTGAGCAGCGCCGGGCGCTGGCGCTGGCGGCGGTACGGGCCGTCGTCGAGGTCGAGCAACTCGTCCCGGACGAGGCGGAGTTCCAGCATCAGCCCAACCGCAAGGCGACGGAGGAGTCGCTGGGCGCCGGCCTGCTGGCCCTGGACGTCCGCGAGGACGACGCCCCGGACACCCCGACCGCGCCGGGCCTCTTGGACTACGCGAGCCGTCTCGGCCGTACGGCGGACCGGCTGGCCCGGCTGGACACCCTGCCGACGGCTGCCACCGTACTGGCGGAGCTGGGCGCGCTGGAGATGCCGCCCGGCACCGTCGACTGGGACGAGCGCCGCATGGTCGAACTGGCCGCCGCAGCCTCCGTGAACGCGGCGGCGACCCCGCGCCTGGAGATCTACCCGCGCGACCTGTCGCTGGTACGGGCGCTGCGGCTCACGCAGGCCGGTCTGGTGCGCTGGATCCCGGGCAAGCCGGAGGCGACGCAGCCGGGCCTGACCGGCGAGGAGATCCACGAGCGGCTGCGGGCCCGCTTCCCCGAGCTGACGGTGCCCGACGGTCGCGGCGGGCTCACCCACGACCTGCCCACCGCTGGCCCGCTGACCAAGGCCCTGCGCGAGGCCGGCTTCGAGCTGTCGCTCGGCACGCGGGAGGACACGAAGACCCTGCGCTACCTGCCGACGCGGGTGGACGACGCGTCCAGCTACCTCACGACGGGTGCCTGGCGGCAGTCCACGCGTACGGGCGCGGTGACGCGGTACGCCGATGACCCGCTGCTCGCGAGCGCGGTGCGCGCGGAGGAACGGCTGGTCGCCTCCGCGCGGCGGGACGGCTACCGGGTGCTGACCGTGAGCCAGCGGCTCGTACGGGACGCCATACGAGAACTGGGTGCCGAACGGCTGGGCGCCGAGGCCGTCTCGGTGACCGAGCTGTTCATCGAGGCCCTGCACGCCCAGGTCACCCCGGGCACCAAACCGACGTGGGAGACCCTGCTCAAGGCGGACGTCGCCAAGCCGGGCTCGACGGGCGCGCTGCGGTTCGCCGACTACGCGCAGACGGCGTGGGGTGCGGTCGCGCCGCGCATCGAGGAACGGCTCGGCGCCGGGAGCGGACCGGTGCTGCTGACGGAGGCCGGGGTGTTCGCCCGGTACGACGCGATGGGCGTCCTGCATCGGCTCGCTTCGGTGGCCCGGCGGGGCGGCCGTGGACTGTGGTTGCTCGTTCCCCAGAGCGACCCGGCGCGCGAGCCCCGGCTCGGGCAGGTGGCTGTGCCTTATCAGGCCGGCCTGGGGGAGTGGATTCAGCTTCCGGACACGTGGGTGGACAACGTCCATCGCGGGTCCGGCAAGGTAGTGGTGCGTAGTGTCGAGGGAGACGCGAAGTGATCGACCGCAAGGCTCTGTTGAACGACCTGAAGCAGCAGGTCAAGGCGGTCGAGACCGACCTCGGCAAGCAGGTGAAGGCGCTGGGGGACGTCGGGGCGCGGCTGCGCGCCGAGTACGACCAGGCGCGCAAGCTGGGGCGCACGGCGGCGACGTGGACCTCGTGGCTCGACGAGCGGGTCACGCAGGTCGCTGTGGCGTGGGTGCTGGGCACGGTGTTCGTCCGCTTCTGCGAGGACAACCGGCTGATCCCGGAGCCGTATCTGACGGGTGCGGATGGTGACCGGCGGGAACTGGCGGAGGCGCGGTACGACGCGTACGTGGAGATGGAGGAGGACCCGACCTACCGCGGCTGGTTGGAGAAGGCCTTCGAGGAACTGGGGGCGGGCCAGGCGGGCCGGCTGTTGTTCGACAAGCGGCATAATCCGCTGTACCAGATTCCGCTGTCGCATGATGGTGCGCGGGAGTTGGTGGAGTTCTGGCGGCAGCGCGACGACGCGGGTGTCCTCATTCACGACTTTACGGACCCACTGAACGAGGACGGTACGGAAGGGTGGGACACGCGATTCTTGGGCGATCTGTACCAGTGGTTGAGTGAGGCCGCACGGAAGACGTACGCACTTCTTCAGACACCAGAGTTTGTGGAGGAGTTCATCCTCGACCGAACGATGACCCCGGCGGTGCGGGAGTTCGGCTATGAAGAACTGAAGGTAATCGACCCTACGTGTGGGTCGGGACACTTTGTGCTGGGAGCGTTCCGGCGGCTGGTCCGACTGTGGGCCGAGGGCCAGCCGGGGCGTGACCTGTACGAGCGGGTGCGGGGTGCGCTGGAATCGGTACACGGTGTGGACGTCAACCCGTTTGCTGTGGCTATTGCCCGGTTCCGGCTACTCGTTGCCGCATTGGCAGCAGGTGGTGTGCGGACACTAGGGGATGCGGCGAAATACGAGTGGCCGCTCCACTTGGCTGTTGGAGATTCACTCATCAAGTCTCGGCAGCTGGGGCTGTTTGACGGTGTAGAAGGTCAGGACGGCCTGGCCACCTTCGCCTATGCCACGGAAGACCTGCACGATGAGCATCCTGGAATTTTGCAACAGGGTCGCTACCACGTGGTGGTCGGCAACCCGCCATACATCACGGTTAAAGATAAAAATCTGAATGCAGTGTACCGGGAACTCTATCCCGACGTGTGTGCAGGCAAATATGCACTGTCGGTGCCGTTTGCGCAGAGATTCTTCGAGCTGGCTAAACGTGGCGATGCTGATGGGCGCGGTTATGGCATGGTCGGCCAGCTCACTGCTAATTCTTTCATGAAACGGGAATTCGGCACCAAGCTAATCGAGGGCTTCTTCGGGCATGCGGTGGAGTTGACTGAGGTCATCGACACCTCGGGCGCCTACATTCCCGGGCACGGAACACCGACGGTCATCCTTGTGGGCATGCGGCGTAGTGGCATTCAGCGTTTGAACACTATTCGCACCGTGCGAAGTGTCCGAGGTGAGCCGGCAGCCCCGAAAAGGGCGGATGATGGTCTAGTTTGGCGAGCAATTGTCGAGCAAATCGATAAGCCGGGGTCGGTGAGTCAGTGGGTGTCGGTGGATGACCTGGAGCGGAAGCGGTACTTCAGTAAGCAGCCATGGATTTTGGGCGACGGCGGACTGGAGATGGTTGAGCAGCTACGGGAAAGTTCTGTGGGGCGACTGTCCGGTATGGTCGAATCGATCGGGTTCGCTGCTATCACGGGGGATGATGATTTCTTCGTATTGCCGTATCCGTTGGCTTCTTGGATCCGTCACCGTGATGCGCCTTGCCGCTCTTTTGTTACCGGTGATCAGGTGCGTGATTGGGGCTGCCTCCATGCTGCCGATGTCATCTTTCCTTCGGCGGCTAGTCAGAATGAGCGGGCCAACTTGGAGGAGTACACACTATGGAAAGGTCGGCATGTGCTGCGCAATGGGCTCATGTTCTCCACCACTAAAGAGCAGAGAAGCCTACCGTGGTCCAACTATGCATTCCATCATGAGGCTCGTCTAAATGCTAAATTCCTGATCGCATTCCCGTTCGTGGCCACGCATAATCATTTCTCGCTTGGTCGCGGAGATCGGGTGTTTAATCGCCATGCGCCAGTGATTAAGCTGCAAGAAAGTATGGGCGAGGAGGACTACCTTCGGTTGCTTGGGTTGCTAAACAGCTCCACGGCTGGGTTCTGGCTTAAGCAGGTGAGTCATAATAAGGGCAGTACAGTGGATTCCAAGGGCGCCCGGCAGTCAACGATCCCCTTTGAGGATTTCTATGAGTTCACCGGAACCAAGCTGCAAGATTTCCCGCTGCCCGCCGAGTATCCCACCGCCCTTGCTGCTATCATCGACACTTTGGGACAGCAGCTTGCTGCCGCCAGCCCCGTCGCTGTAATCGCTGAAATCACCCCTACGGCTAGCAACCTCCGTGAGACCAAGGTCCGCTGGGAGTCCACCCGTGCCCGCATGATTGCTCTTCAGGAGGAGTTGGACTGGCAGGTCTACTCTCTTTATAACCTTCACTCCAAAGACCTTCGCGTCTCCGAGGACCCCGACGAACCCAACATTCCCGCCCTCGCCCTCGGTGAGCGTGCCTTCGAGATCGTCCTCGCGCGCCGCGTAGCCGCAGGCGAGGCCAGTGACGAGTGGTTCAAGCGGCACAACTCCAAGCCCATCACGGAGATCCCCGCTCACTGGCCTGCGCCCTACCGCGAGATCGTCCAGAAACGCATCGACGCCATCGAGTCGAACCGTGCTATCGGCATGGTCGAGCGACCCGAGTACAAGCGCCGCTGGGCCACCGAAGGCTGGGACGCACTCCAGGAGAAGGCCCTCCGCTCCTGGCTGCTCGACCGTATGGAGAACCGCGACCACTGGTTCGACGAGAACGGTCAGCCGACCATCCTCACCCTCTCCCGCCTCACCGACGCTCTCTCGCGCGACGAGGGCTTCGTCTCCGTGGCCAAGCTGTATGCGCCCCGCAAGGATCTCCCCAAGGTCGTCGCGGAGTTGATCACCGACGAGCACGTGCCGTTCCTCTCCGCGCTGCGCTACAAGCCCGCCGGGCTGAAGAAGCGCGCCGACTGGGAGGCAGTTTGGGACCTCCAGCGCAAGGAGGACGCCGCGCCCGACGAGCCGGCCAAGCGGAAGATCCGGGACTCCATCCCCGTTCCGCCGAAGTACACCTCGGCCGACTTCCTGCGCGCCTCCTACTGGAAGGCGCGCGGCAAGCTGGACGTGCCCAAGGAGCGGTTCATCTCCTACGGGCAGACCAACGCCGCCACCCCCGAGCTGTACGGCTGGGCCGGCTGGGACCACCGCGAGCAGGCGCAGGCCCTGGCGACGTACTTCACCAACACCGCGCTGACCTCCGAAGAGATCACGCCGTTCCTCGCCGGCCTGCTGGAACTGCAGCCGTGGCTGTACCAGTGGCACAACGAGTTCGACCTGCTCTACAGCGGTTCCCCGGCGGACTTCTTCGCCGGTTACCGCCAGCAGTTGCAGGGCGAGCACGGTCTCACCGACGACGACCTGCGCGCCTGGCGTCCCCCGGCCGCCACCCGAGGTCGCCGCGCCGCCCCGAAGAAGTAGCCCCGGAGGCGGCGGCCAACCACCCAGCCTCGGCCGCCGTCTCCCACCACCCCGTCCTTCCGCAGCCCCATCCCGTGCCGCACCCGTAAGGAGAGCGAGACACACCATGGCCCAGCAGCCGCTCCTCCGCGATGTCATCGACATCAAGGAGTCCATCTCCACCTCGGACTTCGTGCTGTCCCTCGCCGAGGCCACGACTCCCGAGGGCGCTGAGCATGCCCTCAAGGACTACGTCGTCACGGAGCGGCTGCTGGAGAACTTCGACGAGGCCCTCGACCTCATCAAGGCCGCGCTGGACGGGGACCGCTCGAAGGCCGCCTACCTGCACGGTTCCTTCGGTTCCGGTAAGTCGCACTTCATGGCCGTGTTGTACTCGCTGCTCAGCGGCAACCCGGCCGCCCGCGCCCGCACCGAGTTCGACTCCGTACTCACCAAGCACGAGTGGCTCGGCACGGACGGCAAGAAGTTCCTGCTCGTGCCGTACCACATGCTCGGTGCCAAGGCCCTCGAACAGCGCGTGCTCGGCGGCTATGTACGTCACGTCAAGCGGCTGCACCCCGAGGCGTCCACTCCGCAGGTGTACCGGACGGACGGCCTGTTCGACGACATCCGGGCCGACCGCGCCAGCTACGGCGATGCGGCCGTCATCCAGCGCCTCAGCTCCGGAGAGTCCGACGACGGTGACGAGGACGAGTGGGGCGAAAGTTTCACCTGGACGCCGGACCTCCTCGACACGGCGCTGACCGCTGAGGAGGTGCACGAGGCCGGTGAGGTCCTCAATCTGGTCAACCCCTCCACTCCCTCCGAGCTGCGAGCACGCCTCGTCCAGGACGCGATCACGCGCCTCTCGCCCAGCTTCGCCAAGAACGCCGCCGAGGACGAGCACGGGTTCATCTCCCTCGACGCCGGTCTCTCCGTCATCGCCGAGCACGCCAAGTCGCTCGGTTACGACGGGCTGATCCTCTTCATGGACGAGCTGATCCTCTGGCTCGCCACTCTCATCCACGACGAGAAGTTCGTGGCCCGCGAGGCCAGCAAGATCACGAACTTCGTGGAAGGCGGCGACGCCCGCCGCGCCATCCCCGTCGTGTCGTTCATCGCCCGACAGCGCGACCTGCGCGAGCTGGTCGGCGAGGAGGTGTCCGGGGCGGCCGAGTCGTCCATCCAGGACACCCTCAATCTGGCCTCTGGGCGGTTCGACAAGATCACCCTAGAGGACCGCAATCTCCCGCAGATCGCCCACGCCCGTCTCCTCAAGCCGAAGAACGCCGAGGCGGAGCGCCTCATCGACGCGGCCTTCGAGCAGACCAAGCGGGTCGGCACCCAGGTGTGGGACACGCTGCTCGGCTCAGACAAGGGCACGACCGGCGCGGACGCGGAGTCGTTCCGGCTGACGTATCCTTTCTCGCCGGCGTTCATGGACACCCTCGTCCACATCTCGTCCGCGCTGCAGCGCTCCCGTACCGGTCTGAAGCTGATGGGCCAGCTCCTCGCCGACCACCGCGACGAGATCCGGCTCGGCCAGCTCATCCCCGTCGGCGACCTGTACCCGGTGATCGCGGAGGGCGGCGACAAGCCGTTCACCGACAGCCTCAAGGTGGTCTTCGAGGCCGCCGACAAGCTGTACAAGACCAAGCTCCGACCGTACCTGCTCAGCTCGTACGACATCACCGAGGACGACATCGATCAGTACCTGAACCGGCCCGACACCCTTGGCGACCCGCAACTGACCAACCGCTGCCGCCTGTTCGTCGGCGACAACCGGCTCGTGTGCACACTGCTGCTGTCCGCGCTCGCGCCCAGCGTGCCCGCCCTGTCCGAGCTGACGATCCGCCGGCTCGGCGCGCTGAACCACGGGTCGGTCATGGCACCGATCCCGGGCAGCGAGGTCGGCATCATCAAGAACAAGGTCGCCGAATGGGCGGCCCGGTTCCCCGAGATCAAGGAGACCGGCACCGACACCAACCCCGGTGTCCGGCTGGAACTGTCCGGAGTCGACGTCGACTCCGTCATCGCCAACGCCCAGGTCAACGACAACCCCGGCAACCGCGTCTCCCTCGCCCGGCGGCTGCTGTCGGAGGAACTGGGCGTCGAGCACGGCCAGTTCGCCGACGAGCTGAGCTTCGTCTGGCGCGGCACCGCCCGCACCGCCGAGGTCGTCTTCGGCAACGTCGCCGACGAGGACGAGCTGCCCGACCACGACCTGATGCCGCAGCAGGACGGCTGCTGGCGGATCGCCATAGACCTTCCCTTCGACGAGGGGGAATGGGGGCCCGTCGAGGACGCCAACCGCATGCAGCGGCTGCGTGAACGCCAACAGGGCGAGCGGTCCCGCAGCATCGCCTGGCTGCCCGCGCACCTGTCCGCGCAGCGCCTCGCCGACTTCCGGCGGCTCGTCGTCATCGACAAGGCCCTCGCCGACGAGCACCGCTTCGACACCCAGTACGCCGGCCACCTCAACGCCGACAACCGCAGCCGTGCCAAGGGCCTGCTGGAGACCCAGCGGGACGCCTTGCTCAAGCAGGTCAAGGGCGCGTTCAAGCAGGCGTACGGGCTCGCGCAGAAGCAGGCCGCCGACGTGGTGGTCGACTTCGACGACCACCTGGTGGCACTGCCCGACGTCGACGACCTGACCCTGTCCTTCGGACAGTCCCTGCACGACGGCATCCGGCACGTGGCGGGCAAGCTGCTCGCCCACCAGTACCCGGCCCACCCCAACCTCGACCCCGACGTGGCCGGCACCGCCGTGAAGCCCGTCGACGCGCGCAAGGTGTTCACCCACGTACGGGCCGCCGCCGAGGCGCGCGACGGACGCGTCGAGGTTCCGGCGGGCGACCGCAAGCTGATGCAGCGCGTCGCCGGACCGCTGCGCCTCGGACAGCAGAAGGAGGCGTACTTCGAGCTGTCCCGCTACTGGGCCGACCACTTCCGGCAGCTCGCCAGCGCCCAGGGCGCCACCGGCGACCTCACGTTGATCACGCTCACCGACTGGACCGACCAGCCCGAGCCGCGCGGCCTGCCCGACTTCCTCGCCCGGCTCGTCGTCGCCTCGTTCGCCGAGATGGACGACCGGGTGTGGGTGCGCGGCGGCACCGTCCTCGACCCCGCGCCCGAACTCTCCGCGATCAAGGACCACGACGCGCTGCGCAGCCAGCCCCTGCCCAGCGAGGACGACTGGACCACGGCACGGCAGCGCTACGAGACGATCTTCGGGCAGAAGGCGCCCACCCTGCGCCGCGGGCGCATGGTCAACCAGTTCGCCCGCCAGATCGTCGAGTCCGCCCGCTCCCTCAAGGAGGACGCCGCCGAACTCGTCCGACGGCTGGAGGAGCACTCCACCTTCCTCGGCCTCGACGAGACCGACGACACCGGCCGTCTCGCCCTCGCCCGGCGCTCCCTCCAGTTCCTGGAGACGCTCACCGGCGGCGCGGCGCAGAGCGGAGCCGGGGCAAAGAAGACCGTGGAGGCACTCGCCGCTTTCGACCTGGGCGAGGTCAGCGCCGACCGGTACGGCACCTCCGTCAAGCAGGCCGGCGGTGTCGCCCGCGCCGTGACCGAGGCGTCCTGGCACACCCTCGAACTCGGCATCGGCCTCGGTGCGGAGGGCGCGGCCCTGCTCGACTCGCTGCGCAACGTGGCCCGCGGCGACCAGCGCACCGCAGACCTGCGCGAGGCGCTGAAGCGCACCGAGCGGGAGATCCTGGCCCTCATCAAGCGCAACCAGGCGGCGGCCACCCCGCCGCCCGCCCCCGTCACACCCCCGGCGGCCAAGGACCCGGTCAAGCCCGACGACCTGTCCCTGAACACGCCGACGAGCGACCCGCGCATCCCCTTCACCCAGCAGCCCACCGCCACCCAAGGCACCGGCACGGCAGGGCAGTCCGCAGGCCGCCGCACCACCACCGCCCGTCAGGCGGTCAAGGCGCTGGAGTCGGAGCTGACCGAGCTGGCGAAGAACAACCCGGAAGCCACCATCGAGATCACCTGGCGGGTGGTCGACTGATGACCACCACCGCTCCCGTCTCCGATTCCGCCGTACCGGGCGCGGTTCGGCTGAACACCGCGACCGTCACCCAGTACCTCTCCTCCCAGCCGCAGCTCGCCGCCTCCCTCCGGCCAGGAGGGGAGGACCGGCGCAGGGCCGTCCTGCTGCGCTCCGCGCCACAGTGGGACGGACCCGCCGAGCCCGCCTGGGCCGAGGGCCGCACCGCACGCGTCGCAGCCGCACTGTCCCCGCTCGCCGTCCACGAACTGGTCCTGGACCACCTCGCGGGCCGCACCCCCGGCCCCGCCGTCCTCGTCGTCCTCACCGACCGCGAACAGCACGAACTCGACCCCGCGATCCTCGCCCGCGTCCACAAGAAGGCCATCGACACCGTCGACGGCTGGGACGTGGTCCGGGAGGCTTTCGGCGCCCGGCAGATCGACCCGCGCCTGAAGGACGCCAACTGGGCCGCCGAGGCCCTGCTCGACGCCACCCCGCCCGGCGGCTGGCCGCCCGTCTCCGGCGGCTGGCTCTCCCGGCAGTACGCCCTCACCGCGCTCGCCCAGCGCCGTCTGCGCCTCGGCCGCTACGACACCGACAGCGCGGTCGCCCCCGCTCAGCGACCCGGTGACGAACGGCTCGACGCGCAGACCCTGCTGGACTGGTCCACCCGCGCGGGCGGCCCCGAACGGCTTCTCGGGCTGCGCGGCCCCGAACGGACCGGACTCGCCGCCTTCCTCGCCGAGGACGACCAGGCCGGACTCGCCGGGCGCGCCCTGCTCGCCCTCGTCGACGCCGAACGCGGAGCCGACGCGGTAGCCTTCGGCCTGGTGTGCGCGGCTCTGTGGGAGCACGCCGAGCCCGCTCCCGAGACGTATCAGGCCCGCGGCCGGGCCGAGCGCTACTTCGGAGACCGGCCTCCGGCCACCGGTGACCAGCTCGACACGCTGGTGTCCGTCTTCGGCCGGGCCGCCGAGAAGTACGTCGTCGCCCTGCTCGCCACCGGCCACCGGACCGCCGGCACGACGGACCCGGACCGGGCGCGCGAGGCCCGCCGACTGACCGGCATCGTCCTCGACCGGGCCGGGGTCCTGGCCCGGCAGTTCGGCGCGGAGAAGGCCGTCGAGTCCAGCCCGGTGATGACCGGCGGGCTCGATGCCCGGTTCACCGCCGTGGGCCACGCCCTTGCCGCAGCCGCCGACACGGACGCGGTGGCGGACGCCGTACGGCACCTGGCGGAGCACGAACTCGCCGGTGACCCGGAGGAGTCCGCCCGTATCGAACGGGCCCGGATGGGCCAGCGACTCGCTCGCTGGCTGGCCACCGAACCGCCTGCCGAGTCGCCCACCGTGGGCGACGCCATAAAGCGGCACGTCTCCGAGACCGGCTGGGTCGACCTGGCCCTCGAACACATCGAGGCCGGCGGCGACCCCGACCCGGTGCTGAAGGCCGCGTACGACGCTCTGGGCACCCGGGTCCGTGAACGGCGCCGCGCGCTCGACGCCTCCTTCGCCCGCGCACTCGCCGTCTGGACCGAGTCCGGCACCCAGCCAGGCTCGATGCTGACCGTGGAGACTTTCCTCGACCAGGTGGTGAAGCCCGTCGTCCACCATGGCGAGGGACGGCGCGTGCTGCTCCTCGTCCTGGACGGCATGAGCGCCGCCATCGGCAACGAACTCGGTGAGGAACTGCGCGGCACCTGGGCCGAGTTCGACCCTCTGCCTCTGGGGACACCGCAGCGTCGCGCCATGGCCGCGGCATTGCCCACCCTCACTGCTGTGTCCCGTACCTCCCTGTTCGCCGGTCGGCTGATGAAGGGCGCCCAGGCCGACGAGAAGCGGTTGTTCCCCGCACACAAGCTGTGGGGCGGTGCTCCGGCCGCCGTTTTCCACAAGGACGACCTGCGCGCCGAGCAGGCCGGGGACACCTTCGGTCCCGCCCTCACCGAAGCGCTCACCGACGGCAAGACACACGTCGCGGTCGTCCTCAACACCATCGACGACCGGCTCGCCAAGGAGCAGAAGCTCGGCGACGGCGCCTGGCACGTCGATCATGTCGCCGGGCTGCGTGACCTGTTGCGGGTGGCTGCCGCCCAGGGCATGGCGGTCATCCTCACCAGCGACCACGGGCACGTCGTCGACCGGCATGGTGTGAAGGTGGAGGCGACGGAACCGCCGTCCGCCCGGCACCGTCTCCCCGGCGGTGGCCCGCTCGCCGAGCAGGAGATCACGCTGTCCGGTCCCCGGGTCGTCTGGCCGGAGCCCGGTGCGACCATCGTCGCCCTGTGGGACGTCGACTCCCGCTACACCTCACTCAAGGCCGGCTACCATGGTGGCGCTTCGCTCGCTGAGTTCACCATCCCGGTGCTTGCGTTCCTGCCCTTCGGCGCGGAACCGCCCCAAGGGTGGCGCGAGTTGGGGGAGCAGCGGCCGGAGTGGTGGTCCACCGGCACGCGGACCGCTGATCCTGTCGCGGCCCGTCCGGTGGCCCAGGCCGCAGTCCCGACGAAGAAGACGGCGGCCAAGCCGAAGAAGGAACAGGCCGAGCTCGCGAAGACCCACGACGCCCTCTTCGACGTGGCCGTCACGGCGGGTGGCGACGACACACTCGTCACCCCCACCCTGGTCTCCCCGGATGAGACCTTGGTCAACGGCCTCCTCACTTCGGAGACCTACCAGGCCCAGCTGGGGCTCTTGGCCCGCAAGCCGCCGCAGGAACAGATCAGGAAGGCGCTCGCGACCCTCGTCGACGCGGGCACCCTCCCGGTCACGGCCCTCGCCCAGCGCGTCGGGCTGCCGCCCACACGGGGCGACGGTTTCGCGGCCGTCCTGCGGCAGCTTCTCAACTATGACGGGGTCCAGGTCCTGGAGACCCTCCCCGACGGCCGCACGCTTCGGCTGCACACGGCCCTGCTGAGGGACCAGTTCGAGCTGCGGTAGAGGTGAGGTGCTTCGCTCGCCTACGCCAGCCCGGCGTAGGCGGCGAACGCGCTCCACTGCTCTACGGAGAAGGTGAGGGAGGCCGCCAGGGGCCTCTTTGAGTCCCGGACGTGAACGGTGGCGGGTGTGGTGGCGACCTCTACACAGTCGCCGCCCCCCGAGCCGCTGTAGCTGCTCTTGCGCCAGTGGAGCTGGCCTTCGCCGCCCCCGGTGTGAGTATCAACGTTCATGCTGTGGTCTCCCCTGCCAGTCCCCCGAGGAAGCGTACGGATTCCTCTGGGTTCAACGCCTGCGAGCGCAGCTTGCCATACCTAGAGCTGAAGGCGCTGACCTGGATGGGATCGGTGACCACGGTCCCCACTTCCTGGGACTCGACGTAGCCGACCTGACGGTGCTCTGCTGTCTCCAGCACGACGAAGCCGCCGTTGAGGCCTGGGTGGAAGCCGTATGCGGCAGGCATGACCTGGATGGTCACGTTACGGAGCTTTGCCCTGTCCACCAGGTGCACAAGCTGTTTGCCCATCACCTCATCACCGCCGATCGGGTTGGTGAGTGCCGCTTCGCCGATGATGAACGACAACTCGACGATGGGCGTCCGAGTCAGCAACCGCTGTCGATGGACGCGGGCTTCGGTGTGCAGGTCGATTACTTCCTCTTCCAAGGCCGGGCAATGGGCAGTAAAGAGGGCTCGGGCGTAGGCCTCCGTCTGCAGGAGTCCAGGAATGAGTAGCGGGTCGTACGAAAGACGGCTGACCGCCTCGACCTCGATGGAGGCGAAGTCCTGGAAGAACGCGGGCAGTTTCGCCTGGTCCACATCATCCTGAAGAACCCGTAGGGCACCGCCTGCACCCAGCACTTGTTCTGCGGCCTCGGTGAGGACGAGCTTCGCTGCGCGCCGCCCCTGCTCCACCGAGGCCACCTGCTCCACCGAGTACCCGATCGCGTCCGCGAGCCCCTGCTGCGTCAGCCCCGCCCGTTCGCGGAACAGGCGCAGCAGCTTGCCGTAGGCGCTCCACACGGCCGGCCGTTCCTTCTCCGGCCTGCGTCGGCCCGTGGTCTGGCACGTGCGCTCCGCTGCCCTGCCCATGTCGCCCCCGATCTGCCACATTCCTGGTGCGACCTGCTCAACGACGCCGCGGTTCAACCGATGCGCGGTGCGGGCTCGTACAACGGCCGTACAAACCCGTACCGGAGCCGTACCCGCGATCGGCTACCACTCTCCGACCTGGCAGGGACGGTGGCTGGGACGAGACGGTCACCGCATGAGACTGGCCGACACCACTCCCGAACGCCGCGCCTCCACCGAGCAGTTCACCGTTCGCTTCAGCAGCACCAGACGCGGTGCCCGGCTCGCCCGCCGCCTCACCGCCGAGCGGCTCGCCGCCTGGGGGATCCCGTACGACTCGGAGACCTCGCACGCCGCCGTGGCCGTCACGGCGGAGCTGGCGGCGAACGCGATCACGCACGGCCGGCTGCCCGGCCGGGACTTCCTGCTGTCGCTGGCACGGCTTCCGGGCGGAGTCCGTATCGAGGTCGTGGACACCCGCCCGGAACGCCTCCCGAAGACGGCAGCCACGCCCACCAACCTCGACGTGCTGGAGGCGGAGACGGGCCGGGGCCTGCTTCTCGTCGCCGCGTACGCCCACGAGTGGGGCTGCCAGACGCGAGACGCCCACACGAAGACCGTGTGGGCGGAGATCACGCACCCGTCGTGAGCCGGATGGTCCGGCGGGACCGCGCGATCAGGAGACGAACGCCCGCAACAGTGCGGCGAAGGCGGTCAGCTCCTCGATCATCTGCTTGGGGAGCGGCTTCTCGTCGAAGTGGGCGATTCGGTTACGGATGTCCTTCACCCGCCTCAGGCGGCCGATGAACTGCTCGCGGGGCATGTTCGGCCACTTCAGGGCCTCCCAGTTGAGATCGGCGCGCTCGGCGAGCGACTGTTTCGTCTGGTCGCCGTCCAGGAGCCTCAGGTAGTCGCCGAACATCAGGTCCGACACCTGGCCGGTGCGGTGTTCGGGCTTCTTGTTCGTCTGGACGGCCTTGACGGACTCCTCGTCCAGGGCCGCGCCCAGGCAGCGGCGCAGCAGGGACTCGATCTCCCCGACGATGAAGAAGGGCCTTGCCGACCCCTCGAAGCGCTCCGTGACGTCCGCGGCGGTGACGATGCCCGACAGGCAGCCGTCGTCGCCGCGCACGAGCAGGTAACCGTGCTCCTTGACCACCGGGAGGGCGGCGAAGAGTTCCTGTCGAGCGTCAGCGACCGGCAGCGAGTCCTTCTCCATGGCGTTCTCCAGCGTGGCGGCCTTGCCCGCCTCGTACATCCTGGCCACCGAACCCCAGGTGATCACGCCGTGGATCTGCGCCATGCCGGTAGTCACCGGCACCTGGGAGAAGCTCTCGGTACGCATCAAGAAGGTGGCGTGTGCCAGGGAGTTGCCAAGAGTGACGCCGCGCACGCCCCGCTTGGCCGACGGAATGTCACCGAGCAGCAACCGCTGGGGAAGTGAGGGGAGGGCCTCGTCCGCCTCCTCCCCGGCCTCGGTCTCGACGGGCCCGGCCTGCGCGGGGACGGAGGCGATGGGGACCACGTCGACACTGCTGCGCAGTCCGCAGACCGCGAAATCCGGCAGCGTCGTCAGTCCCGAGTCCGCCAGCGCCTGCGAGATCAAGTGCACCGTGCGGTGATCGCGGACCCGTACCTGGAACAGGTCGAGGATTTCCTGCACGGGCACGGTGCTGCCCTTGAGCGCTGCGAGGTCCTTCTCGCTGGGCCTGGTGGTCATCGGGCGTCGCCCTCCGACAGGTCACGGAGCATGGTGCGCTTGCCCATGGCGGACTGCACCAGGTCCTGCAACTGCCGGGAGCGGTCGGTGTAGAAGCGCTTGTAGTCGCTCTCGCGCAGCGTCTCCGGATCGATCAGATGGGTGGCGATCACGTCGTCGAACCACTCGGGGCGCATGTCGGAGGCGGCGATCAGGGTGGAGAGGTAGGAGGACGGAGCCCCCATCATGTCCATCGTGGCACGGTAGGACAGCGGGGTCTTGTTCACGATCGAGCTCGTCGGCAGACCCTGGCTGTTGCCCCGGCGGAACCAGGCCTTGGGGAAGATCTGCCGGACGTCCACGCTGTACTCGTCGAGCCGCCCGGGACTGAGCGGAGCGTCCGTGTAGTGCCAGTCGACCGCGCCCTGCTTGATCAGCAGGGCGTAGATCCCCTTGTAGGCGGCACTGTTGCGGGTGGTGAGGGTGTCGAGCCGCTCGGTGAAGAAGAAGGCGTCCGTGACCGTGTCGGGCGCGCGGTCCTCCTGCCGGATCCAGTCGACGAGCTGCTCGACGTCCCGGGTGAAGCGCGTCTCGGTCGAGCCGCCGTACATCTCACCCAGGACCCCGCACCAGTACCACTGCTCGATCTTCTCCTCCGGCCCCAGGCCCTCCATTTCGTCGCCGCCGAGAATGGCGCGGACGGCCGCGAGCGGGACGAGCTGTGTCTTGTACGGAAGATCGTTGGGCCGGACGATGCACTGCCGCTCCAGGAAATCGCCCACCCAGGCGAAGGCCTCGGCCAGTTCGGGCGCCAGGCGGACGAAGTCGGCCAGCGGGAGGTCCAGCAGGTCGCGCCGCTTGCAGGACACCGCGGCCCCGACACCCGCCTCCTTGCGCTCCCAGGTGCGTACCAGCGCGATGGCCTGCAGGAAGTCGATGCTGCTCAGGCCGTTCTCCAGGCCGCTGTCCAGCCGGCCGAAGACCGGGTACTTCGACGCCAGCGCCTGCTTGATCTCCCGCCACACCTCGGGAAGCTGGTAGTAGTCCCCGGTCCGTTCCACGTACTCGGGGTCACCGGCGTAGGTGGCGGTGAGCAATTCGAAGACGTTCAGAGGCACGCCGCCGGTGTTGACGCGCTCGAACACGGCGCAGACGGCGTCCATGGAGGTGGAGGCGGCCAGCCGGATCATCGGGACCTGGAAGGCGCGGACCTGCTGGAGGACGAGGTCGTCGAACTGGCCCCACAGGTCCCAGTTCCGCTCCTCGTCCGCCTTGATGTAGTTCCTCTTCCACTGGTTGACGCGCTGGGCGTCGAAAACGAGGTGCAGAGGGAAGAGACCCGCCGCGCACTCGGCCTCCTCGGTCCTCAGATCCAGTACCACCGTGCGGTTGAAGTCGGTGCGGAGGACCTTGTCCGCCGGGACGGACAGGATCGCATCGTCGCGGTCGGCGGACGGTCCGACGGCCTTCTCGATGTCGACGTAGTACCACAGCTCGATCGGCTTGCCGCGGGAGTCCGACGTCTCCACCGGGGCGTCCAGCCACAGTGCCTGGAAGAGGGAGGTGAGGCGCTGCTGTCCGTCCAGCAGCAGGAGGTCCGCCTTCGGATCGCCCTCGGGGCGGGCCCCGGTGAGCGTGCGGGAACGGAAGCGGGTGGCACCACCGGTCTGCAGCGTCATCACCACGCCGAGCGGGTAGTCCAGCGTCACTGTCGCGATGATCGCCCTGATCCGGTCGTCGTCCCACTTCCAGTTCCGCTGGAAGTCGGGCAGTTGTAACGCCCCGGAGGCGACATCCGCGAGTACGTCCCTGAGCTTCAGATTGTCCAGTGCCGCCATGTGTCTCTCTTCTCACCTGTCACGCGTACAGAGAGTGATTCCAGCAGCGCTCTGCGGTGACCGTCAACCTGTACGCCGAAGAGCGAGATCACCGTGAGCACCGTGCATCTGAGGTTGCAGACCCACGGCTTCGAAGAGAGCGGCAGCAGGCTCACCGCGGCCTGTGGCGGGATGCCGCAGACAGGGGCGGCCCGCTTTCCAGCAGGCCGCCCCTGAAGTTGCTACATGTTGTTGCGCTTCACGTGGTTGAGCACGTTCATCCCCGCGCTGAGGACGGCGATGAACGCACCACCGCTGCTCGTGAGAGTCGCCAACGGGCTGACATCGAACGCCATCGTCGTGACGGCAGTGCCGAGAGAGACCACACCGGAGACGAGAGCGACGATGGTGATGTCACGGGCCGGGTGGTGGCACGCCTGATGGGTCGAGTTGGTCGACACCGTTCCTCCATTGACTTGTTGGCTCGCTAGCGGGAAGAGGGCACGACTCACCGAGGTGAGTGGTCCTTCCCAGCGATGCGCGTACGAGCTCTAAGGAGCCCGCAACCAGCAGGTTGCTGGTAGGTGCGCGCATGAAGAGCGAGTCAATGAGTCCCCCGGGAACGCGGTGTCGGTCTGCGGAGCCATTGTGCCGCCCTCAGGGTTACTGCGCGGACAGTCCAAGATGCATGGCCGAAAACCACCCGTGTGTTGTCCGACTGCGACCTCCGCCTGAGCGGTACTCAGCCGCACGGGGCCAGTTGCCGGTGCGGGCAGCGTCGGCCAGCACATCCCGCTTTGCCTCGTCGCCCGGGTAGACATACTCCCGGCGTATGTGGCCGTTTTACTGCGCGATGCGTCCGAGCTCCTAGATCATGCGATTCAGTGTGTGGTGACCGGCCTTCCTTGAAGGAGATCTTGCATCTCAGTCACCCGCGCTTCGCACACCGACCCCCACACTGCGGCTTCACCCACGTGTCGGCTGGCAGGCATCGTGGACCCGGCGATCACAGTCGAAAATGGAGAACCTCAATGAGCACATACGCCGATCCACTCGTCGACGGTGCAACTCCGATGAGTGAGTACGAGGGGCAGGTGTGGGACACGCTCAACGAGCACTGGCAGCGCCGCAACAACCGCCGTGGTCTGCCGAACTGGGCGAGCGCCGCCCTCGGTCGCACCGGTGAGGTCGCGGGAAACGCCGTGAGACGGGTTACGGACGCTGTGCCGGAGGCGGTCACGGAACCGATCCGTCGCGCAAGCGACGCGGTCGCCGACAAGGCCATGCGACCGGCGCTCGCAGGCGCGGCAGCGTTGCTCGAGCTGGTCAACGACTGGGCCATGGAGCTCAACGACCCGAAGAACGTCGAGAAGCTCGCCCGCAAGCAAGGTTTCGAACTCGACAGTTTCACCGAACTACGGCAGCAGGATCTCAAGGTCTGCGACCGGCTGCTGTCCCGCAATACCCTCAGGTGGCGCACCGCCGGCGCGTTCGAAGGTGGTGCCATGGGCCTGCTGGCCATGGTCCCCGTCGCTGGCATCCCCGTCGCGATGACAGCGGACATCCTCGTCATCCAGGTCCTCAGCACGTCGATCGCATCGCGCATCGCGTATTCCTACGGCTACGACGCCAAGGACCCCAAGGAGCAGGAATTCATCCAACGCCTGGTACAGCGGTCCTTCATGGCGCAGGCGGCCAAAGCCAAGCCGCTGCGTGAGACCGCACAGGCGGCGAACGCGGTGAAAGGACGCCTGAAGTGGTCACAGAAGCTTCGCCAGGATCACCGCCTTCTGGCCGCCCTTGAGAAGCTGATGCAGCAGTTGGGCCCCGCCGGCTCCAGGGTGCCAGTCAAAAATGTCGCCAAGGTCGTGCCGTTCGTGGGTGTCCTCATCGGTGCCGGCATGAACGCCGCGGTCCTCGGCAGGGTGGCCGCCGACGCCCAGCGGTACTGCCAGACCCGCTTCCTGTGCGACAAGTACGGGCTGCCGCTGCCGGCCGCACTGGCGACCGACTGGGACGATGACCCCCAGACCGACGCCCCGTAAGTAATGGCCGCCGGGTCACAATGCTGCCTCTGCGGGTTCCCACTTGCAGGCGAGCCCCCGCGCCCCGCCAGGTCGTGCTTGGACGTCCCGGAGGATCAGGACATTGAGCGGTCCGTCTTCCCGCGTCGTCGTACAAGGTCGAGGACCCTGATCACTTCTTGGGCTTCTGGAGTTTGGCGGCAGGGATGCGCTTCTTGCCCATCTCGATGATCAGGCCGGCGGCCTTGAACGTGACGTTGAGGGCGACGGTCTCGGGAACCTGCTGGTCGGGGCCAAGATGTCCAGTGATGTAGTCGCCCATCCGGACATCCGGGTCCAGACGCTTGAGTACCATGTAGGCGATGGACTCGGCCTCAACCTCGTTGCGTGCATGGACTTTCACTGCATCCTCGTCCGAGAGAGGCCGCACGTACCGGTCGGGCCAGGTTTCCCCAGGGCCTGCGCCGAGGTGTCCGCAGAACAGATGGCCGAGTTCGTGGGCGAGCGTGGCGTACCGGTCCAGCAGAGGCAAGTTCCGGTTGACCTCGATCTCGAACAACGTCGGGTAAGTCTCCGGTCGGTCCCCAGGCCTGCTGCCGGGACGCTCGACAGCACTGCCGGACCTGCTGCGGTACGTGCCTCCGCAGGAGGAGGCCCCGTGGTCGACCAGGGTGAGCCGGATCCCCAGGGGTGCGAGGTTCGTCTCGGTGTGGTGCCAGACCTCGGCGACCACCTTCTCACCGACTCGAGAGGACACCGATACCGGTGCGGTGATCCCCTTGGGCAGAGGCCGGGCACCGGGCAGGGCTTCGGTGTCCCCGACGTCGTACACGAGCATGTAGGGCCCACGGGGCTGGAAGATCATCAGCGGCTGGGCACCGGGCTTGAGCACCCGCCGGTACTTCGACGTCCATTCGGAGGAAGGTAGGACGTAGCGTGCCCCCGGCTTCTGTATGTGGACCACCATGGCGTTGAACGGTGCATACCGCTTGAACCGGCCGACGAACTCAAGCATCTGCAGGTAGTCCGAGGACGAGCGATAGCGCTGGGCGCCGCGGACGAGGTCGTCGATCGAGGCCTTGGCCAGGTCTGCCTGGGAGACCTCAACCTCCTCGTCCCAGGGCAGATCGAGCCCGTGCTGCACGATCACCGGCTCTTCGTGGTCGCGGGGAATCTCGCGCAGCCGTTTCCAGTCCGCGAGTTGTGTATCGGCCCAGCCGGGCTCGACCATGTGCGCGAACGACAGCAGTCCGGTCACATGGGCGTCCAGCTCGGCCAGGTCCTTGAACTTCTGGTGACGGCGATGCTGCTCGATACCGAACGACGCAGCCCCTCGCACATGTTTGGTGATGCGGCGCTTGTACTCGCGCGTCAGACGAGGAGCGGGACCATCGACGAGGATGCCGAGCACGCTGCGGCGCGCACCAGGACGGGCCACATAGGTCTTCTTCGTGTTGAGCCTCATGCCGAGCGGTTCCAGGGCCTGCTTCACTCCGGCCATAAGACGGACGACGTCGTCGTGGTGAACGAGCGCACGCCTCGAGAAGTACATGTCGTCGCTGTAGCGGGTGTAGCGCAACCCTAAGGACTCGGCCTGGTGGGTGACGACCTCGTCGACGTCGCGCATGACGATGTTCGACAGGTACCCGCTCGTGGGAGCGCCCTGCGGCAGGAACCCCTCGCGGGTGTGCTTGTGGATCAGGCCGGGCCGGCGGACGGAAAAGTCCTGTCCGGTGGCCTCCAGGCGCACGGTGCGACGCCCGGTGCCACGGTTCGTCCAGGTGTGGTTCGGCTCCGGTGGTGACACGGTGACCAGCCGGGCCGTGGTGTACGTGCCCAGGGTGCGACCGTTACGACGCAGGGCGATCTCCCGGCGGCCCTCGTCGTTCTCCGCAAGATCGAGCCGGTATCCGCGTTCCGCCGGTTGAGTCCAGGCGTCTTTTAGAGCGGCGTGGACGTGCCGTTCCCGGATACTCCCGAAGAAGTCGGCGATGTCCAGGCGGATCACGGTGTGGGCTCGCAGATGGGCGGCAGCGCAGTCCACGACCGAGCGGCCACGTCGGTAGGCGAACGCTGCCGGGTGTGGCTGAAAGTCGGCTGGAAGAGTTTCCAGGCGGGCCAAGATTTCCTGCTGCACCTCGGACAACCGCGGGACCGGGGCGTGCAAGGTCCGCCGTCCGCCGCGGCGCTTGGGTATTCGGTGCTCGGTGTAAGGGTAGATCGAGCCGCTGACCACCGCCTCAAGGAACTGGTCCGGTGTGAGATCCGCGAAGTCGTCTGTCGTCGTCACCGAACCGCCTCGTCCCTCCCCGTGATACGCAGTCGGCGAGCCTCACCTTGAGTGTGGCTTTTCCAAGCCCGACAGGCGGGCGGTCCGCTGTATCCCTCCGCCACCCTGTGCAAGCACAGGGACCGATCCCCAGCACCCCGTGTGATCAGCACCGAGGTGCCCCAGACCGGAGGGCCCATCGCAAGGGATGGGTTCCTGAGACCCGCCGACTGCGCTGAGCCGGATCGTAGCCTCCCTGCAAGTCGAACTCACAGGCAGGTCGCCTGATGACACACCGAACGAACTACGCTGCTTCCCACACTGCTTGGCAGCACGCCACGGCTGCGGAGTCGACCTGCACCGTGATCGTCCCGAACGGTGAGGGCGGCGGCGTGTACGGTGACGCCCTCGAACTCACATGCCCATAAACCGGACATTGCGATCTCTCGCCGAGGTCCTGGTGCACAGAGAGATGGAACACTGGTCCCCGTGAGCACCACCGGATCGAGGCGCCCCGCCCAGGTCAGCGCCGCCCGCCGCCGTACCGTCATCGACGCCCTGCGCCGCGGGGCCGTGCCCGAGAGCGGGCTCGACCTGCTCGCCACCGGACTCGACCGTTATGAGGCGGCTCTGGACGCGGAACTGGACGCCGTCGCGTCCGGCGGGTCCGTGTTCAAGGCGGTGCGCGGTGAGTACGGGTCCGGCAAGACGTTCTTCACCCGGTGGCTGGGGGAGAGGGCCAAGCGGCGCAACTTCGCCGTGGCCGAGATCCAGATCTCGGAGAACGAAACCCCGCTGCACAAGCTGGAAACCGTCTACCGGCGGCTCACCGAACGGCTCACCACGCCCAGCTTCCCGCCCAGCGCGCTACGGCCGGTCGTGGACGCCTGGTTCTACGCGCTGGAGGAGGACGCCCTCGCCGCCGGCGTGACCGAGGAGGCACTGCCAGAAGAGGTCGAGAAGCTCCTCGTCGCCCGGCTCGCCGAGGTGTCCCGGCACGCGCCGTCCTTCGCCACCGCGCTGCGCGGCTACCGGACGGCACTCGCCGAGGGAGACGAGGCCACCGCCGCCGCCGTGCTCGCCTGGCTGGGCGGCCAGCCGCACGTGGCCGCCGCCGCACGCCGGTCCGCGGGTGTGCGCGGTGACCTCGACCACTTCGGCGCGCTCGGCTTCCTGCAGGGCCTGCTCACCGTGCTCCGCGACTCCGGGCACACCGGCCTCTTCGTCGTCCTCGACGAGGTGGAGACCCTGCAGCGGGTCCGGTCGGACGCCCGCGACAAGGCGCTCAACGCGCTGCGGCAGCTCATCGACGAGGTCCACTCGGGGCGCTTCCCCGGCCTGTACCTGGTGATCACCGGCACGCCGGCCTTCTACGACGGTCAGCAGGGCGTTCAGCGTCTCGCTCCACTTGCTCAGCGGCTCGCCACCGACTTCACCACCGATCCGCGCTTCGACAACCCCCGCGCCGTGCAGATCCGGCTGCCCGGCTTCAGCCAGGAGTCTCTGGTCGGCCTCGGCATCACCATCCGCGACCTGTACGCGGACGCCGCTGAGGCGCCCGAGCGCGTGAAGACGGTCGTCGACGACGCCTACGTCGCCGACCTCGCGCGGGCCGTCGGCGGGGCGCTGGGCGGGAAGGTCGGTGTGGCACCCCGGCTGTTCCTGAAGAAGCTCGTCGGTGACGTCCTGGACCGGGTGGACCAGTTCGACGACTTCGACCCCCGGCAGCACTACCGGCTGACGGTCGCGAGCAGCGAACTCACCGACGTCGAGAGGAACCTGGCCGCCTCCGTCTCCGGCGATCCCGCATCGGCCGACGACTTCGACCTGGAGCTGTGATGGCGGAGGACGGCAACCTGGTCGGCGACACCGCGAACGGCGACGGTCCGGCCGACGTGCTGGACCGGCTCGACCCCGTCGTCCTGCACCACATCGTCAACACCCTCGGCTGGCCCGACCTGCGTCCCCTCCAACGGGCGGCGATCACGCCGCTCATGGGCGGCGAGGACGCCGTACTGCTCGCGCCCACGGCGGGCGGCAAGACCGAGGCGGCCTGCTTCCCCCTCCTGTCGGCCATGACCGAACAGAAGTGGACCGGCACCTCGGTCCTGTACCTGTGCCCGCTCAAGGCGCTGCTCAACAACCTCGTCGGCCGCGTCGACGCGTACGCCCAGTGGCTGGGACGGCGCGCCGCGCTCTGGCACGGCGACACCAAGGAGTCCCAGCGGCAGCGCATCCGCACCGAGGCGCCGGACATCCTCCTCACCACGCCCGAGTCGCTCGAGGCGATGCTGATCGGCGTCAAGACCGATCACGCCCGGTTGCTGAGCGGTGTACGGGCCGTCGTCGTCGACGAGGTGCACGCCTTCGCGGGCGACGACCGGGGCTGGCACCTGCTGGCCGTGCTCGAACGACTGGAGCGGGTCACCGGCCGCCCCATCCAGCGGATCGGACTCTCGGCGACCGTCGGCAACCCCGAGCAGTTGCTGCACTGGTTGCAGGGCGCGGGCGCCGGAAGCCGTACCGGGCAGGTCGTCGCCCCCGGATTGCAACTGCCGCCCGCTCCCGGCGCAACCGGACACGACGGCACCGCCCCAGCCAGTCAACTCCCCAAGCCAGCAGGAGAGGTGGAGCTCGACTACGTGGGCTCCCTGGACAACGCCGCCAAACTCATCGCGGCCCTGCACCGGGGAGATAAACGGCTCGTCTTCTGTGACTCGCGGGCCCAGGTCGAACAACTGGGCGCTGCGCTCCGGGCCCGCGAGGTGACCGTCTTCCTGTCGCACGCCTCCCTGTCGGTCGACGAACGCACCCGCTCAGAACAGGCCTTCGCTGAGGCCCGCGACTGCGTCATCGTCTCGACCTCCACCCTCGAACTCGGTATCGACGTCGGTGACCTGGACCGCGTCATCCAGGTCGACTCACCGGCCTCCGTCGCCTCGTTCCTGCAGCGCATCGGCCGTACCGGCCGACGCTCCGGCACCGTACGCAACTGTCTGTTCCTCACCACCCGCAAGGACACACTGCTGCAGGCGGCCGGCCTGTTGCTGCTGTGGTCGCGCGGCTGGGTCGAACCGGTCCTCCCGCCGCCCGAGCCGCGCCACCTCGTCGCCCAGCAGCTCCTAGCCGTCACACTTCAACAGCACAAGCTCGGCGACCACTTGTGGGACCGGCAGTGGAACGGACTCGCCCCCTTCGACCGCTCCGCCGCCCCCATCCTGCGCCACCTCACCGAGGAGGGCTTCCTCGACGACGACGGCGGCTTGCTGTTCGTCGGTCCCGAGGCCGAACGCCGCTTCGGCAGGCGGCACTTCATCGAACTCACCGCGTCCTTCACCGCACCACCCCAGTTCACCGTGCTGTCCGGACGCACGGAGATCGGCCGCACCGACCCGAGCGTGCTCACCGAGGAACGTCCCGGGCCCCGGCGTCTGCTGCTCGGCGGACGCAGCTGGCAGGTGACGTACATCGACTGGCTGCGTAAACGCGTCTTCGTCGAACCCGCAGACGGCGGCGGCATCGCCAAGTGGATGAACGGCGGCATCGCCGGGCTGTCCTATGCCCTCACCCGCGCCATGCGCGAGGTGCTGCTCGGTGCGGATCCGCCCGTTTCGCTCACCCGGCGCGCCGAGGCATGCCTGGCCGAACAGCGCGAGAGCGACGCCCCCGACACGGTGCACTTGGACGGCACGCTGATCACGCGCGTCGGTAGCGACGTGCGCTGGTGGACCTGGGCCGGCTACCGCGCCAACGCCACCCTCGGGGCAACTCTGCAGTCGGTCACGGACCCTCTGCAACGCCCTACCGACTGCTGGCTGCGCCTGCGCGAAGACCTCACCCCCGCCGACTGGCGTGCGGCTCGCGAGAGTGTCGGCGAGAGCCTGGTCCTACCCGACGTGGACCAGCGTGCCGTACGAGGCCTCAAGTTCTCCGCTGCCCTCCCGGAACGCCTCGCCGTCGCCACGGTCGCGGCCCGTCTGGCCGACTTCGAGAGCGCTCGCGCGGTGTTGTCGGAGCCTGTGCGTCTTGTCGGCCGAAGCTGTTCCGGATGAGAGCCGAGAGTCGTCCGGACGGGAGTTCGGATCGTCGCTCCTGTATCTCGATCACGTCACCGGCACAAGTAGCTTTGGTTGCGGAGCGATGAGGGTTTTGTGTAACTGTCGTGAATCCTGCGATTATTGCGGGCGCCACCATCGGTAAAGGTTCTGGTGAGTCCTTCCGGCTGGCTGTGCAGGCTCTGTGATGGGTCGCTTATGAATGTGGTGGGGGAAGGATTGGGTAAGTCGTTGGGCGTCGCGCGCCGTAAGTTGCGCCGACCGGTGACGGTCGAGGGCTGCGCGGCAGACGGGAGCTGCGCCCGAGGGGGCGTTCGGTGGCGGCCCGTTGTCAGTGGCGGGCTCTAGGGTGACGCGGAATCGTTCCATGCCCAGGGGGACTTTACGAACAGGGCATTGGAACCTCTCTTTTGGGGACAGAGTGGATCATTCTTATGAGGTGTGGCAGGAAGCGCTGGCCGAAGAGTTCTTCGGTCGGCAGCACGCCGGCCACCCGACGCTGTTCTACGTCGACGACGACGTGGAGCAGGGACTCAGGCGCGGGTACGGCATAGACGAACCCCTCGTCCCGTGCGTGGGCAAGTTTCTTCGGCTGGGGACCGCGGAACCGTACAGCGCGCTGGAGGACTACCGCTGGCGCAAGCGGCAGCAGGACAAGAACGGCGTGCCCGTCTTCCTGCCGCTGCTGGCCTGCTCGGTGATGGCCGCGTCCCGGATGATGAACGACCAGAACCACCGGGCCACCGCTTACCACGCCCGCTTCTCCGAGCTGCTGACCGGCGACGCGAAGCAGCTGGGCAGCCAGCATTACGAGCCCATCTCCCGCATGTGGCAGGTGCTGGCCTCCTGGCAGTTCAGCCAGAGAGGCGCGCGGGGTCTCTGCACCATTCCCGCACCCGCCGACCTGCCCTCGAACCGCAGTATGATCGGGTTCGCCCAGTCCCAGGCGCTGCTCAGCGGCGCGGACCGGTCCTTCATGCCGAACTTCTTCCGGTCGTTGAGGGAGCACGGCACGACCTGGCCGCTCCCGGGGAAGACACTGCTGGCCCAGATCGAGATCCAAGGCATGGAGCGGCACTTCTCCAAGGGTTTCCGCAACGCCCTGCAGGAGGAGGAGTTCCGCCCCTTCCTCGCCAGCCTGATCGGCAACTACGCCGCTTCCTGGGATGGTTCGGACGAGCTGGTGCCCACCGGTGTCACCCGCGCCGAGCTACTAGTGCGGCTGGACGCCGGCCGTCTCAGTTGGGTGGCGCGCCTGCGGTCCGCGGAGCAGAAGGACCGCATCGAGCTCAAGGGCGGCGTCGTGCTCGAGCAGCTTGGCGACACCGCCTACTACGAGGTGACGGGCCTGCCCGTCCCGAGCGCGGACACCCTCGTCAGGGGTATCCGTCGCGACGGGGACAATCTGGTGCTCAGCCGCCCTTCCTCCTCCGTCCTGGTGCTCGTACGGGACGACGTGCTCGGCGTCTGGGCCAGCACCGACGGTTTCCGCCCGGGAGAGACACACGTGGTGCTCGCCTCCCCGACGGCGCAGCGGGACGTGCAGCGGCTACTGGACAAGGCGGCGACGACGGGCAGGAACAGCGACACCAGCAGGCTGACATGGGTGCCGCAGAGCTGGTCCATGCACCGCCCCGTCACCTTCGACGACGCCGTCACCCTGCGCCGGGCGCTCCACGAGGCCCAGGGCGCGATCAGCCTCCTGCAGCCTCCGGCGCAGTTCAAGCTCCGCCTCGAGGGCGGGCTGAAGCTCGCGCCCTCGCTCGACGCTCACCTCTATCTGCGGGGCGGTGAGCCCCATGTGGTCCTGCCAGACGCCATGGACGGCACGCTGCTGGTCGACGGGAAGGAGCGGCCCGAGCTCAAGAAGGCGATCGCCGCGGGTCGTCCCGTTCCCCTGGCCGTGCTCCGGCTGGAGCCGGGCCGCCACACGGTGAATTACGCAGGCGTGGAGATCGACTTTGCGACGGCGGACCAGGCCGTCATCGAGCCGAAGATGACCAAGGTCTGCGGCTTCACGGTCGTGGACGGCACGGTGTCGGAGTCGCCCTCCCTCCTCGCCGAGCAGACCCTGCCGACCGGCATCACCGGAGCCGACTGCACGGGTGTCACACTCCAGAACACTGCAGCCGTCATGGAGCTGTGCCGGCGGGACGCGGACGAGGTGCTGTTCGCGGCAGCCGACGGACGGCTGTGGACGCTGGAGGCCCCGGAGCAGCCGGACTGGTGGACGGAGCGCCTCCCCGACACCCCCGCCCCGCTCCGCTTCGAGGCCGACTTCCACGGCATCGGCGGCTGGCTCCTGGAGCGCCGGAGCGGACGCTGGAAGGGCCGCCCGGTGAACCCCGGAACGCCGAAGCCGAAGACTGCCGCCAACCCGCGGGCATGGGCTCGCGTCGTCCTCAACGCCCAGCAGGCGTCCACCGAGTCCTCGTGGGTCGAGTACGTGCAGGCCGCGAAGGAGCTGGAACGATGAGCAGTAACGAGTTCGGCGAGATCCTCCTGCGGTGGCTGAGCGAGAGCCGCAGCGGCAAGGCGTCCGCACTGCGTGACGGCGTCCGCAGCCAAGCCCAGGCATGGGGCCAGGAGCTGAAGGAGTACGCCGACTGGGACTGGATGCGCAAGGTCGCGGCCCTCGGCTTCATCGACGTGGACCTGCGCGCCGACCGCTGGTCGGTGGCGCCGCCGATACTGACCCGGCTGCCTCACGCAGACGGCCTCGCGCTGCTGACCGGCGCGCGCACCGCGCGGATCAGCGCGCGCGTCGACGAGGCGGCGCAGGAGTGGATGGAGCTGATCACCGTCCCCCATCGGCTGGAGGCCGGTGAGGCGCCGCTGCCCGACACCCTCCTGTTCCAGTATGAGGACCTGCGGGCCCTTCAGGAAGCCGCCGACCTGCTTGGGGCCCGCTATGTACCCTGTGCCGCCCTGCAGTTGATGGACCTGTTTCCGCAGGCGACTCCAGGGCCCGAGTCCGCGCCGCCCGGCGGGAGCACCGCTAACACGCTGGAGAAGTACGAGCTGCGCCTCCAGCGGTTCGTCCCAGTGGAGACGGACAACGAGGACGGCCTGTACCGTTGGCGCGGTGCCGACTACGCACGCCTGACCCGTGTCCGCCGCAACGGCGTCTTCTACGCGGTGGAACGCGAGACGGGCATCTACCTCGAGCTCGCCCGTCACCGCACCGGCGCGACGCGATGGAGGCCGGAAGCCGGCAAGGGCCGTGTCGGCATCGGCCGGCTCTTCGTCGACCGGTACGCGCCCCTGCCCGCCCTGCACGAGCGCGCCGCCGTCCTGTGCAGCGGCTTCCCGCCCTCGGTGGGCAAGCACGTGCACACCCGCACGTACGACAACGTGCCGAGGGGGCTGGCTGAGGCGATCGCCGTCTCGCTGCAGCAGAACCTGGAGATCATGCCGCGACCGGTGGGGGCCACCGGCGGGAGGGTCAAGTGAGCATCGAACAGCAGACAGCGGCGGTGACGAACACCGATGTCCAGGATGTCATGGGCACCTTCGGCGATCTGCGCAGCGCGCTCTTCCGCTACTACGACACCCCGTTCGGCGTCGACGACCGTTCCGTGATGGAGGAGCGGCGCAGCCTGCTGGACCGGGACAACGGAGCCTGGCGCGACCCGCTGATCGAGCTGCGCCCGCAGTACGCCTCCCGGGGCATCAGCATCGCGGACTCCTTTGCCGAGGCAGGGGCGCACCCCGACGCGGCCGAGTTTGCCCGGTTCGCGCTCCCCGACGGCGTGGCCAGCCTCTACCAGCACCAGCACGATGCCCTGGTCACCGCCTGCGAGGGCAAGGACCTCGTGGTCACCGCCGGTACAGGCTCCGGCAAGACAGAGTCCTTCCTGCTGCCGGTCCTGGCCGACCTGGTCGCTGAGTCCGTCCACTGGCAGGGCACGCGTGTGGCGCAGCGGGAATGGTGGCAGGGCGACGGTGACTACGTGCCCAGCCGGCAGGGTGAGCACGGCCACCCTGCCGCTATGCGCGTGCTGATCCTCTACCCCACCAACGCCCTCGCCGACGACCAGCTGGTCCGACTCCGGAAATCGCTGAACAGCAGCGAGGCACATGAGTGGCTGGACAGGAAGCGCAACGGACACCGCTACTACTTCGGCCGCTACACCGGAGCCACTCCCGTCTCCGGCAGCCGCGATTCCAGACCTGCGAACTTCCGTCTCCGGCAGTACCTGCGGGAGGTCCAGGAACGGCAGCGTAAGGCCGACGAGAAGCTCGGCGAGGAGCTGCGAGCCTTCATCCCGCGCCTCGGCGGGGCGGAGATGCACGCCCGCTGGGACATGCAGGCTGCTCCGCCGGACATCATGGTCACCAACTACTCGATGCTGAACATCATGCTGCTCCGCAAGCAGGAGAAGCTCATCTTCAGCGCCACCCGGAAGTGGCTGGAGGAGACGCCAGGCGCCTGCTTCACCCTGATTCTCGACGAGCTCCACATGTACCGCGGCACGGCCGGCACCGAGGTGGCCTACCTACTGCGCAACCTGCGCCACCGTCTCGGCCTCGACAAGAGCCCCGAAAAGTTCCGCGTGTTCGCCGCCTCCGCCTCCCTGGAGGCCGGACGGGACGACGAATTCCTCGATGGGTTCTTCGCCCTGCCCGGCTCTCGGCGAGTGATCATCCCCGGCAGGGCGAAGGAGAATCACGGCGAGGGTGACTTGGCCGTCCACACCGAACGCCTCGTCAGAGCCGCGAAGGCCCCCATCTCCCGGCGCGATGCCGTCGCTCTGGCCCGGGAGACCGGCCTCGGTCCGGCGCTCCAGCGTGCGCTCACCCCCGGTGGCAAACCCCGCGCCCTGCCCGCCCCCGAACTGGCGAAGAACCTCTTCCCGGCCGTCCCCGAGGAGCAGCGCCAGGACGCCCTCCATGGGGTCCTGCGCACACTCGGCTCCGCCCAGGATCCCGAACTTCCCCAGCTCCGCGCCCACTTCTTCTTCCGGAACATCGAGGGCGTCTGGGCCTGCTCCGACCCGCAGTGCCCCGATATCCCCGTGGAGCACGGCCCCGAACGCCGGGTCGGCCGGCTCTTCGCCGAGCCCACCTCCCGCTGCACCTGCGGCGCCCGTGTACTGGAGCTTCTCTCCTGCCAGGCATGCGGCGATCTCATGCTCGGCGGCTACGCCAGTCCCAAGGACACCCACAAGCGCAAGTTCACCGGTGCCCTCCACACCGACTTCCCGGACCTGGACCTGCTTCCAGACGAGGCCAGTGGGGTGCCCACCGCGGCGAACTACGTCGTGTACTGGCCGCGTACCAAGGGCCTCGGCCTTGACGACCCCAGCTGGCACGCGGGCCTGTCCGACGGGGGACCGCAGGTCGAGTTCGGGTTCCGACGCAGCGCCTACCAGCCCGCGACCGGCCGCCTGGAGAACCGGGACGTCCACCACACGGGATGGTCGTTCCACATCTCCGTGCCCCTGGACAAGGAGGGCAAGAAGCCGGCCTACGACCCGGCCCGGTTGCAGGCCTTCCCCACCCGTTGTCCGGCCTGCGGCGACGACTGGGAGATCAAACGTGACCGGGACGGCCGTTTCATCCCGCTCGAATCCCCTGATCGATTGCGCAACGCGCCGGTCCGGCGGATGCGCACGGGTTTCTACAAGATCAACCAGGTGCTGGTGACGGAAGCCCTCGGCCACCTCCCTGACGGCCAGCGCAAAGCGATCGCCTTCTCCGACAGCCGCGATGACGCCTCCGAGCTCGCCAGCGGTCTTGCCCTCCGCCACTACCAGGACCTTCTCCGTCTGCTTAGTGCTCAGGCCGTCGAGAGCCAGGGAGATCCGTTCGGAGACCTTCAGCTCGTAAAAGCCCATTACGCGGGGGAACCGGTTGAACGTGACGGCGTCCGTGCCGCCATGCGACGGCTGCGGGACCGCAACCCGGCCGACTGGGGGCGCCTGAAGGCGATCCTCACCGACGACCTCGATGCGGATCCGGAGCTTCTGCCTGACCTGGAGCGGAAGTTCTCCGAACTGCCGTCGCTGGACGACCTCGCCTCCGACCTCGAAGGCATGCTGCTGAAGTACGGCACAAACCCCGCGGGGCCCGCGGCCTCGCTCCAGCAGACCTCAGCCGGACAGCCTTGGACCACGCTCTACAACTGGGAACGGGACCGCGATGCGGTGGTGGATACCCAGACCCAGGAGGAACTGCTCGACCGTCTCCGTTCTCGTCTCCGCCTCGAGACCGTGGGCAGCCTCTTTTCCAGCGGAGGCCGAGACTTCGAATCACTCGGTCTTGGCTGGCTCTGCCTGCGCGACGACCGGTCACCGATACAGATCGGCCCGGACAGCGATCAGGCCGTGGCGCGGGCCAGCCTGCGGATCCTCGGCCTGATGCGGCGCTTTACCAGGATGCGCGGTTCTCTTCAGGGACCTCCCGCCCCCCTGAAGCGTTTCTGGAAGCAGGTCGCCGAAGGCCAGGGAACCGATCTGGAGACGATCACGGACCGGGTGTTGGGCGTCTGGAAGGACGCCGTCGTCGACTACGTGATCAAGCCGGAGAAGGTGGCGCTCCGCCCCGGCGAGAACAAAGCCTGGACGTGTCTCTCCTGCCACCGTCCGCACCTGCACCCGGGTGCGGGGTTGTGCACCAAGTGTCTGACCCCGCTGCCTGCCATACCCCAGCAGTACAGCGGCGTCCTCGAAGGCGACTACTACGCCTGGAAGGCGGCCCACAGCACCGGCGACTTCCCCCTGCGGACCGCGGAGCTGACCGGCCAGACGGACCGGCTGGAGGCCCAGCGCCGGCAGAGCCTCTTCCAGGATGTCTTCCTGGGCGACAACGACGTGCCGCAGGCGGACGGCTTGGAACTGCTCTCAGTGACCACGACCATGGAGGCCGGTGTCGACATCGGCCCCCTCAACACCGTGATCATGGCCAACATGCCGCCCACCCGTTTCAACTACCAGCAGCGGGTGGGCCGCGCAGGCCGACGCAACAGCCCGGTCGCCGTGGCACTCACCGTCTGCCGTGGCCGCAGCCACGACGAGCACTACTTCGCCCGCCCGGAAGCCATCACCAACGACCCGACCCCGCCGCCCTACCTGGTCCTCGGCATGGTCTCCGTCTTCCGGCGGGTCCTGCTGGGAGAAGTCCTGCGCCAGGCCTTCGAGCCCATGCAGCCGGACGACCCCAGGAAGGGGGCGGACATGACGACGAACGTCCACGGACAATTCGGCCTCGCCGCCGACTGGCCGATGCACCGTAGTTCCGTCCGCCGCTGGATCGCCGATCACCCGGGCCGCATCAGGGCCGCTGCCACGGCCCTCCAGGCCGGGACGCCGGAGAACATCACCGCCATCGACCCGGTGGTCGTCATTGACGAACTCCTCGACCAGGTCGACGAGGTGGCAGCCCGAACCGTCGGCCACTCCGACCTCAGCCAGCGTCTGGCGGAGGCCGGCCTCCTGCCAATGTTCGGCTTCCCGACCCGCTCCCGCCTCCTCTATCGGAGCATCCCGCAGAAAACCTTCCCCTGGCCGCCGGCCGACTCCGTCAACCGAGACCTGGCCGTCGCCCTCAGCAAGTTCGCGCCGGGCAGCGAGACCCCGCAGGACGGCCGTCTGCTCCGTTCCATGGGCGTGGTGTCCCTCGTCCCAAGCGGCCGCGGCGTTCAGGCCGCCGAGGATCCCTTCGGCCCGGAACAGCTGGTCGCAATGTGCAGGATCTGCTCCCATGTGGACCCGCAGGCCGTCGTCGACCCGGAGACCGGAAGCGCCGGAACTTGCCCCGCCTGCGGTGCGGAGAGCAAGTACTACAAAGCTGTCCCCTTCCGGGAGCCTGCAGGCTTCCGGGCCGCCCCCGAAGCACGCGACTACGACGGCTATCGGGAAGTCGGCTCCAACGCCACCAGCGCACGGACCGCCACCGACCTGGAGAAGACCGCCCCGCGCATCCACCGTGCTGCCGACGACTGGATGGTCGTCCACACCGGCAGCGGCGACCGCTACATCGTCAACACCAACGCCGGCAAGCTCTTCCGGTTCGTCAAGAACCACGGGGCCTGGGGCGGGTACAAAACCGTGGACAGCCCCAGGCTGGAGGCCGACCTGGAGATTGCCCTCGGCGCAACCCAGCACACTGACATGCTCTTCATCGGGGCCAAGGGCGCCTTCGACACGAGCCGGGGTCTCCGCTTCGACATCTCGAAGTCTCAGCAGACCGACGGCTTCCCCGAGGCGTACCACGGCCGGCGTGCCGCCTGGTACTCGCTGGCGGCCCTCCTGCGCCGTGCAGCCGCTCCGCACCTGGACGTGCAGCCGGAGGAACTCCTCAGCGGCATCCACGGCTCGGACGCCCCGGTGGCCGCTCCCGTCATGGCCTATCTGGCGGACACCCTCGACAACGGCGCAGGCTTCAGCACCTACCTCGGCTCGGAAGAACACATCGAGGAGTTCCTCCAGGCGGTCGACCAATATGTGCACGAACTGGAGGCTGACCACCATGCGCAGAACTGCCGCAGCTCTTGCTACGCCTGCCTGCGCGACTACTCCAACATGCGCCTCCACCCGCTGTACGATTGGCGGCTCGCCCGCGACCTGACCGATGCCCTGCGGGGCCGGAAACTGCAGATCGACCCGGATGAGCATGCCGTCCTGCTGAAGGGCTGGGCGGACGAGGAGACTTCGGTCCGCCTGGCGGAGACAGCAGCCGGACCGGTCGCGCTCTTCACCTCGGACTTCACTGGCGAGCCAGTCGCGGTCGCCGTCAAGCATCCGTTGGAGTCCATCACCGAGGAGTGCCCGAACGAACGCCTCCAGGCCCTGCGTGACGAGGTCCGCTCCCGCGGCTTCGCCACCAGGATCGCCTTCGCCGACTCCCACGGCTTGGACCGCACTCCTGCCGCGGTGATCGAGCAGGTGCGCAGCTTCGCGGAGGACTTCTGATGACGCCGGAAATCCCGCTGGGAGCAGGCCAGGACGAGCAGGCTCGCCTGGAGGAGTTGCGACAGCGCGAGATCGCCCGCCGCCTCGCCCTCCGTCAGGCTCGCGGCGAGGGCCGGACCGCTCCCGTCGAGGCCGTCACCACTAGGGAAGTCCCGGAAAGTGGAAGCAGCCCGGCCCCGTTCGTTCCGCCGCAAAAGCAGCCCGAACCGGTCGTGCCCGAACCGATTCCCGAAGGATTCGCCGACCAAGTGGCCTGGGAGCGCGCCCGCTCCTTTGCGGAACTCATGCTGCCCGACGCACTGAAGGCCGAGGCCGGAAGGCTCTCCGCAGAGAAACTGGCATGGGTCGCGGTCGATACAGCATCCCGGAAGGACGGCCCGGTCGAAGGCGTCTCATTGCTCGTCATGGCCCAGGACCACGGACTGGACGTCTTCAACGGCCAGCTCGACGACCGGGCCCGCGCCCTGCTGGAAGACAAGCCACTGCCGCTCCCGGGGGAGCCGGGCAGTATGTGGCAGATCTATCAGGACGACCGCCGCCTGACAGAGACCAACCTGCCTGCCCCGCGGCAGAAGGCTCTTCTGGCGAAGCTTCCCCGGCCGCTCCTCGACGACTACATCGATGAGGAGTGGATCGGCGCGGTCCCCGATCACGATGGCACCTCCCGGGCGGCCTACTTCCGTGCCCGCCTGGACCCGGCATCCCTCACCGATGAAGAGATGGACCTGCTGGCCTGGCCCCTGGAGCGAGAGCGCCGGGAGGCCGGCCCGGAAGCGGAACCTGGCCGTGACTGGCCGCAGGACTGGCAACTGCTGGTGAGACTGCAGGCCAACGACGCCCGCTCCATTGCCGAGGAGTGGACCGACCTCCTGCCACCGACGCAGAAGCTCCTCGACAGCCTGCGTGAGGTGCGGCGGACCGGGGAGGTCCCGGACGACCTCATCGCCGACGAGCGGCTGTGGGTCCTCCTAGAACGGATCAACTCCCAGGTGCGCAGCGCGAGTAGCAGGAAGTTCAACGGCTGGATCGGCGTGCGGCTCCTGATCAGGGCCGTGCGGCAGATGCACCGTGCCCTCCTCCGCGGGGACGACGTGACTGCGGAGCAGCGGAGGAAGACGGCGCTTACTGTGGCTTCGAGGCTCCGGCACCAGTCGCAGCCAGTGCGCTGGGAGGCCCAGAACATCCAGGCCTATCTGTGCGTCGGCCAAGAGATGACGGAGTCTCTCAAGCTTTTGGAGCAGGATGCTGAAGGCCGTCCCCCGGTGAAGGAACAGTTGGGTGGAGCCACCGTGGTCGCGCTGCGGAAGAACCGGAGCTTCCTGGAGGACCGGCCGCTCGGGGAACGCGACCAACAGCTCAACCCGTACCTCGTGCTCGACGTACCCGACGAGGCGGAAGACTGGAAGAAGGCCTGGCGAACCTTGAGGAAGGAACTCGACGACGGTGGCCGCGTCCAGATCAACCGGGCCAAGGACATGATCGAGAAGGCCGAGCGGGAGCAGCAGGAACTGCCCCGGTTCGTGGTACCGCTCGCCCCACACCGCTGGGTAGCCCCCACCGGCACAAGCCACCGGCTGGAGCTCCCGCCCGAGCCCCTACGGAGGCTCACGATGCCATCCACGGACAGCGACCGCGAGTGGTCTCGCACCGAGGCTGCCCGAGAAATAATCACCAAGGCGACAGAACGCCTTTCCCCGGCTGCTGAAGACACCGCAGCCCTTGAAGACCCAGAGAGCGGCACATCATGAGCAGCGGAGCCGGTAAAGGCGACAGTGGTTCTGACCCCCGTGATGGATCCCGACGGAGTCGGGGACGAGGGCCGAATCGTGGAAGCGTGCGGAATCGCGGTGAGCTCAGGGCGGCCGAGGCTGCTCCCTGGCGGTACACCGAGAGCCACCTGCCCGAGTTCACGCCAGGGGCCCTGGACGCGGCCGCGATCCTGAAGTCGGTCAACGAGACGCTCCTGCCCGTGGTGGAGGAGGAGCTGCACGAGGCGACGGAGAAGCTGGGCGCCGCTCTGGCCGACAAGCAGGCGGAGGCTGATCTGGTCTCCACCTTCCGGGCCGAACTGATGCGCCGAGTACTTCCTCAGTTCACCGAAGCGGTGCGCAGAGGCGTGCTGGAGAGCATCCGCACGCGCCAGATGCACCTGGCGCAGCTGGCCGTCCTGCACCGGCACGTGCTGGAGGCGAAGAAGCTGACAACGGTGCTGACCCGCCTTGACCATGAGGCAGCAAAGGCCGGCCTGCAGATCGTCGACGACACCGGTGACCCGTCGCTGTTCAACGTCGTGGAGGACCAGCCCGGCGTGATGAAGCGAGAGCCGGTCACGTTCGAGCTCATCGCGCCGGCCTACGTCGACAAGGAGTCGGGGAAGCTCGTTGAACGCGGATGGCTGCGGGCTGTTGCCGAGGCACAACTTCCCAAGCCTTCACTCGACGAGGTGAAACCCGGTCAGAGGCGTAGAGCGAACCAGGCCGAGGCCAAGAAGAAGCAGCTGGAGAAGAAGGCTCCTGCACAGCACGGGAGAAAGAAGTATCACCGGGGTCAGGACCCCGAAAAGCAGCAGAACAGAGGCAATGGGAAGGGCGACGGCGCACCGCGCCCCCGTCCTGCAGGAAACGGAGACCGCCGCCGGGTGACGCGGAAGGAAACGCGATGAGTTTCGGTATTGACTTCGGCACCAGCAACTCCGTGGTCGCTCACTGGAACGGGCACACCACCGAAGTCCTGCCGGTCGACGGCGACAACGTGCCCGCCCAGTGGCAGATGTCGGAGTTCGAGCAGCTCTTCCCTTCCGTGCTGTCCGTCCGAGACCTGCAGCGCACTCTCTGCTTCGGCTGGGAGGCGAAGACCGGCACCAGCGAGCCGCTCGACGCCGTCAAGCGCATGCTCGGCACGCGCTCCAGCGCCGAGAAGGACGGCGATATCGACGGCCTCGAGGTCGCGGCCCGGCTGGAGGAGTACCACGTCTGGGTCGGCTCGGAGAAGTTCCACAGTACGGTCGCGGCCGCCTCTCTCTTCAGCCGCCTGAAGGAAGGCGTCTCCGCCCAGCTGCTCGACCTCTCCGACGCGGTCGTCACCGTCCCCGCCAAGGCGACGGGCGGTGCCCGCTACCGCACCCGTGCCGCGGCAGTGCTCGGCGGTGTGAAGGTCCGGGCACTGCTCAACGAGCCCACAGCAGCAGCGATCTCGTACGCCCACGACGTCCCGATCCCCGGCCGTTTCCTCGTCTTCGACTGGGGCGGCGGAACCATCGACGTCACCGTCCTCGAATACGACGACGGTCTCTTCGAGGAGCAGACCTCCCGCGGCATCACCGCCCTCGGCGGCCTGGAGTTCGACAACGCACTGGCCAAGCTGATCCAGCAGAAGATCGGCCTGACCGCGGACCGCCTCACCAAGGCCGAGCGACGCCGGTGGCGCCGGTCGGTTGAGCTGACGAAGATCGCTCTGTCCTCCGTGCCCATGGATGGCGCGCTCTTCTTCGACCTCCCGGTCGGTCTTGCCCCCTTGATCTCGAAGCGCGAGGTCAGGATCACCGCGGCCGAGTACACCGAGGCGATCACCCCGCTCATCACCCGTGCCCTGGAGCCGGTCCAGCAGGCGTTGGAAGACCTGGCCATCACCCCGGACGCCATCGACTCGGTTCTGATGATCGGCGGAACCTCGCAGATCCCCCAAGTGCGTCACGCCCTGGGCGAGCTGCTCGGCCACGACCGCATCGTCGACAGCGGCCTGTGCCGGCCCATGACCGCCGTTGCCCGGGGTGCGGCCATCTACGCGGCCTCCCTCGACGGAGAACTCGGAGACGACAGCGACTTCTCTCTGGTGACCAGCTACGACCTGGGTACGGCTGTGATTGCGGGTGAGCAGAGGGGGTTTCAGGCGATCATTCATCGCAACGCCACGCTCCCTGCGGAGGGCATGAAAACCTTCCATCCCAGCAAGCCGGGAGCTTCCTGTGTACGCGTCCCGGTGATTGAGGGCGAGGTTGGCCACTCGGCCGACAGCGACAGGGCCTTTCCGCTGGCCAACATCGAGGTGCCGCTCCCGAATCGGGAGCAGGATGTCCAGCGGAACAAGATCGAGGTCAAGTTCCGCTACAACGAGAGCGGCATTCTGCACTTCACCGCCACCCATGTGGCCACCGGCGTAGTGCTCTCTGAGCGCGAGATTGACTCCTTTGGCCCCGACGGCACCCCGCTGCAGCAGGGTCTCGAGGAGGAACTGACCCGTCTCCTGGCCCATACCATCCGGCCCTTTGCCGACGGCTCCTCCAATGTCCGGCACCTCTCGGCAGCCGAGACCGCTAACGCCCGGCCCGCACCGATCGACATGTCCGTGCGCGTGGTGGAGGCCGACCCGGCGGTAACAGTCAACGGTGAGCCACAGGGAGTGGTAACGAAGGGGCTTTGGAGCTGAGAGCGAGGCTTGGCAGGCAGAAGTGCGACTGCATGGGAAGCAGGCGCTTGCCTGGCGACACCCTCTTGTGATCGGACCGAGGGCATGGGCCAGTTCGATCTCTGCATGACTGGTCATCTGGGGGACGAGGAAGCCCGGGCGGTGAACATCAACACAACGTCGTGGCCGACGACGTCTACCGGGTGCACGAGCAGATCCACTCCAACACGCACAAGCCGCGAAAGCTGAAGCATCACAAGGCGGGGGAGTTCCGGGAGGTTCCCCTGCCACGCTCGGTGCGGGAAGAGATGGAGCGGTACGAGGAGAAGCACGGCACCACGAAGGAGGGCTGTCTGCTGTGCAGTCCGAGCGGCTACTACACGGAGCCGATGGAACGCCACCGTGTGCAGAGGCTCTTCAGGGACCCGCGTCGCTGGTAGTGGCAGCGGCGGGGCAGCCTCCCCACGTGATCACCGAGCATGCTGCCGATCAGTGGGACCGCGAACTGGACGACCTCTTCGCGCTTCTCCTGCCGGGGGCAGGCTTCTCCTGCCTGGGGGCAGGGCGCTCGCCTGACCCCCCAGGCTCCCCCGCCGGCTACTTCGTCTTGCGGTTCGCGGAGAAGGCAGGCTCTTTCCCCAGCGCTTCGATCGTCTCTTCCATCTCGCGGACCTTCCGGCGCAGTAGCACCAGTTCCTCCCGCTCCGCCACGGACAGCGCGCCCGCCGCCCCCTGCCCTCGCTCCGCCGCCAGCTCCTCCGCGATCGCCGTCGCGAACGCGTCCACGTCGCCCTCGGTGGTGTCGAAGGAGGTCATCCAGCGGACCTCGCCGGTCTGCTCGTCCCAGGTATAGAAGCGGAAGCGCTTCTGGAGCCGCTCGGTGACGGCCGGCGGCAGGACGGCGAAGATCTGGTTGGCCTGCACCGGGCGGGCGATCTCCAGGCCCGGCAGGTCGCGCACCGCCTCGTACAGCCGCCGGGTCATCGCGTTGGAGCGGGCCGCCGAGCGCAGCCAGAGGTCGCCGCCGAGCAGCGCCTCGAACTGCACCGACATGAAACGCATCTTGGAGCCCAGTTGCATGCTCGTCTTGCGCAGATGGGCCATGCCGCGCACCGCGTCCTCGTTGAGCACGATCACCGCCTCGCCGAAGAGCAGCCCGTTCTTGGTGCCGCCGAGCGAGAGGACGTCCACGCCGGCGTCCGTGGTCATCTCGCGCAGGGACACGCCGAGGGTGGCGGCGGCGTTGGCGAGCCGGGCGCCGTCCAGGTAGACGAGCATGCCGAGGTCGTGCGCGTGGTCGCAGATCGCACGGATCTCGTCCGGCGTGTAGCAGGTGCCGAGTTCGGTGGACTGGGCGATCGAGACGACCTTGGGCCGGGCCCGGTGCTCGTCCTCGAAGCCCCACGCCTGCCGGTCGATCAGCTCAGGGGTGAGCTTGCCGTCCCATGCGGGCACCGTCAGGAGCTTGATCCCGGCGACCTTCTCGGGCGCCCCGCCCTCGTCGACGTTGATGTGGGCCGATTCGGCGCAGACCACGGCGTCCCAGCGGTCGAGCATGGTCTGGAGCGCGACCACGTTCGCGCCGGTGCCGTTGAAGACCGGGTACGTGTGCGCGGTGGGGCCGAAGTGGCCGCGCACCACTTCCTGGAGGCGCTCGGTGTAGACATCGGCGCCGTAGCTGACCTGGTGGCCGCCGTTGGCCAGGGCGATCGCGGCAAGGATCTCGGGGTGTACACCCGCGTAGTTGTCGCTGGCGAAGCCGCGCTCGTCCGGGTCGTGTCGTCGCTTCAGGATCATGGTGCGCTCGCTCACTTGGTTCGGTCGTAGGGGTGTGACACATGTGGTCCGGACGGGCTCCGGCCGGTCCGCTCAGGCCGGTGCCGGCTCCGTCCGCGCGCGGGCCTTCTCCAGGCCGCGCACCAGCGGCGGCGCGGCGAGCCCGAGCAGGGCGAAGAGCGCCGCGAGGACCAGCCAGCCGGTCCCCGCCGCGCCGACGACCAGGGAGGTCATCAGCCACGGCCCGGCGAACTGCTGGAACCCGCGCCCGAGGGAGAACACCGCCTGGTACTCCCCCTGCCGGCCCGCCGGGGCGAGCCCGAAGGACAGGCCCCAGCTCGCCGACGCCTGGTACAGCTCGCCGAGGACGAGCACCAGCGCGCCGCCCAGCAGGGCCGCGCTGTCCAGGAGCGCGCCGTGCCCCCCGCTCACCGCGAAGACCAGGCAGGACGCCCCCAGCGCCCACCCCGCCCAGCGCAGCATACGTGCCGCTCCCGCCGGGGTACGCGCGCCCTTGCTGACCGTGACCTGGAACAACAGCACCAGGACGGTGTCCAGGATCAGCAGCCCCGACACCAGCAGCGCGGGTGCGTCGGTGCCGGTGACGATCCACAGCGGCAGACCGACCGTCAGCAGCGGGTGGTACAGCTCCAGAGCGCCGCACACCAGTGCGACCGCCACATAGCGCACGTCCCGCAGCGCGGCGCTGCGCAGCACCCCGCCCGGCGCCTCGGCGGCGGGGGCGGCGGCGGTGGCCCGGGGTCCGGCGCCCGCGGGCAGCCGCATCCCGAGCAGCACGGCGACGGAGACCAGCTGGAGGGCGGCGTTGGCGAGGACCGTGGCGTACAGGGCGGTCGAGGTGCCGGCCGCGATGGCGGCTCCGGCCAGCGCGGCGCCGCCGAGGAAGCCCAGGTTGAACAGGCTGCGCATCTGCGCGCTCACCCTGACCCGCTCCGCCTCGCCCACCAGCGCGTCGGTGAGCGACGCCTGGAGCGCGCCCGCCGAGGTCTCCAGAACCGCGATGGCACAGGCGACCGCGAGGAACGCGGCGAAGCCGTCCACCAGGCAGTACGCGGTGAAGCCGACGGCCGCGAGCAGGAAGTTGGCGGTGAGCACCCGGCCCGCGCCGAGCCGGTCCGCGAGCCGGCCGATGGGCACGGTGCAGAGCAGACCGCAGAGCCCGGCGACCGACAGGGCGAGGCCCACGCGCTGGGCGGGGATGCCGATGGTCCGGGTGAAGAACACGGCGCTGGAGGTGAGGAACACCCCGAGCCCCAGGGACTGGATGAGGGTCAGGACGCCGAGTCTGCGCGCGTTCCCGGCGGCCGGAAGGGTCTCCCGGAACCAGGCGCGCAGCACGGCGCCGTACCGGCGTTCCTCAGCCACGCGGCTCAGCTCCCTCGGCTCGCTCGGTCCGCAGCCCGTACACCTCCATCGCGGTGTGCACGGCGGCGCGCACCCCGGCGGCGCTCCGCCCCCGGAACCGGAAGATCCCGCAGCCCTCGTCGTAACTGCCGGGCCCGGTCATGATCTGGCCGATCGCGGGCAGTTCCTCGTGGTAGACCTCGGGGACGGCCGACTTGGGCGAGGTGCGCGCGACGACCCGTCCGGGCAGCTCGCGCGGAGCGGGGTAGATGAGCCAGCCGCCGGCCCGGGGCCCGACCGGTTCGGACGGCTGCCACAGCGGGGGCAGGCCCAGGGCCGCCCGGAACGCCTCGGCGAACAGGTCGATGCCGTAGAGGTCGACGTGCAGGAACGGCACCTGCGCGCCGCCCGGCCGCAGCCCGACCTCCAGGAACACCAGCTCGCCTCCCGGACGCCGGATCGCCTCCAGGTGGAACGCGCCGTCGCGCAGTCCGAGCGCCCGCAGACAGCGGTCGGCGAACGTGATGAGCTCGTCGCGCTCGGGACCCGGGTCGAGCAGGACCGAGCCGAGCGGGCGGCCGTGCGCGTAGTCCAGGCAGGTGTGGACGTACTGGGAAGCGGTGACGAAGTGGAGGCGGCCGGAGCGGCGGACGCCGTCGACGTGGAAGATGTCCCCTTCGACGTACTCCTCGCACTCGTACGCCTCGGGGTCCACGCCCACGAGCGCGTCGCGCAGTTCGTCGGTGCTGCGGACGACCGTGACTCCCTGGGAGCCCGCCTCGGCGCGCGGCTTGAGGACCAGCGGCAGACCGCCGAGGGCGTCGACGACCGCCTCCGCCGAGGGGGCGTCGTCGAGGCGCAGGAACCGGGGAACCCGCAGTCCCGCTGCGCCCACCGCGCTCTTCATCGCGGGCTTGTCCTTGAACCGCTCGACGAGGTCGAGACCGTAGCCGCCGGGGACGCCGAGTGCGGCCGAGAGCCGGGCGGCCGTCAGGATGTCGTACTCGGACTGGCCGAAGACGGCCTCGGGCGTGCCGTGCCGGTCCGCGATCTCCCGTACGAGGGGCAGCAGGTCGTCGTGGGCGAGGCTGTCGCGCACATGGACCTCGGTCGCCCCGTCCTGGTCGAGCGCGGGCAGCCCGCCGGGCGTGGTGAGGTACACCGTCCGGCAGGGGTGGCCGTCGAGGAAACGGTGGTATTCGCCGAACTCGTCGCCGGAGCGGTTGAGGACGACGTACAGCGGGGTGGTCCGGTCGGTCACGTGTCCGCTCCCGGTCGCAGGGTGTCGGGCAGGCAGGCATCCAGATCGGCGGCGCTCACCCGGCCGAAGCCGGGCGCGGGCCGGTCCCGGTGGGCCGGGGTCCTGGCGCGGAAGGCCGCCGCGCGAGGCTCTCCTGCGCCGCCGAGGCGCTGCCAGAGCAGCTCGGCGAGGTCCGGCATCACCGGGAACGCCAGCAGGGACAGGCCCTTGAGCCACCAGTAGGCGCCGTCCTCGGCCGCGTGGGCGACCGCGTCGTCGGCGCACCAGCGGTCGAGCGCCGCGACCGCGCGCCGGGTCGAGACACGGGCGGCGTCGAGCGCCGCGGACTGCTCGGCGAGCAGGGATTCCAGGAGCTCGGTGACGGCCGGGGCGGGCGCCTGCGGCGGCCCCTCGGGCAGTCGGCTCCAGGCGGCGTCGATCCGCTTGCCGAGGCCGTCGGCGAGCGTGCCGTTCGCGGTCCGGAGGAAGTCCGCCGTCTCGAAACTCGCCGCCCCGGACTCCAGATCGGCCCCGGCGAGGTGGTACCGGACGGTGTCCACGCCGATGGCGGGCGACGCGGCGACGTCCGCCGCCCAGATGGCGTGCCGGGCGCTGGTGGAGAACTTCCGCCCGGCCAGGCGGTAGAAGTTGTTGATCAGACACCGGTCGTACGGCTTCATGTCGCCGTGCAGCAGGCTGGTGCCGACGATCGAGACCAGGGTGGGGATCACGTTGTCGACCCCCAGGGTGGTGATGGTGGTGACCCCGGAGTCCGGGTCGAAGGCGTTCACGCCGGTGCCGGAGAGCCGGCCGTGGACGGCGCCGGCGAGGCGGGCGAACATGAAGATCCCGGCGTACGGGAAGAGGGCGCGTGGCACGTCCGGTTCGGCCGCGGGCAGCGGAAGTCCCCATGTCTGCGGGGCGCTCAGCCGTACGGTCAGGCCGTCGCGCTCCAGAAAGCGCGCCACGGTCGCCCGGTAGCGGTCGGCGACGCCCAGGTCCACGAGCGTGGCGTCCAGGAGGTCGCGGTCCGGCAGCCGCAGGAAGAGGCTGGAGATCTCCCGCCAGGTCAGCGGCCCCTCGTCGAGCAGGGGGCGCGGCTCGACGACCGACTCGGGCAGGAAGTGCGCACTGCACTCCTCGCAGAAGTAGCTGGTGATTCCCGCACCGCACTCGGGGCAGCGGCCCTGGAGCCAGCCGCCCACCACCCAGCGGTCCGACGCCGCGCAGTGGGGCACGCGCTCGGTGCGCGTCAGCACCGCGCCCCGGGCCGTCAGCCGCTGGATCGAGGCGGCGACCTCCTGCTCGAACTGCTCGCGCCAGGGCTGCTGATCGGGGACGATGAACGCGTCGACACCGATGCGCATGGCGGCCAAGTCGTCCTGGATGCGCTGCCCGTAGCGGGCGGCGACCTCGCCGGGCGTGGAGTCCTCGGCGTGCGCCTTGAGCGCCACGTACGACTCGTACACATCGCTGCCGGTGATCACCAGCGGCAGGTCGCCGCGGACCCGCAGATGCCGCGCGATCATGTCCGACCACAAGAAGGGGCCGCCGACGTGGCCCAGGTGCAGGGGGCCGTTGGGCGTGGCCTCGGGCGGCACCAGGAGGTAGTGCCGGGGGGTGTGCGTGTCCCCGGTCAGCAGGCTCATGTTCGTGCTCTCCCGTCGAGCAGGTTCAGTGCGTCCTCGGCCATGGCCGGGGCGAGTCGGTAGCCGGAGCCGGAGCCGCCGATGGCCATGACCACGTCGTCGTCGCCGACCGTGTCCACGACCGGCAGATGGCCGGGGGTGAAGCAGTCGCTGAAGACGCGCCCGCCGAGCAGGTGCGGCAGGAATCCCGGTACGTGCCGGGCGAGCAGGGCGCGGGCGAGTTCCCGGTCGCGGGCGTCGATGGAGAGTGGTTCGTCGGGGCCGCGGTCCCAGTCGGGCGAGGTGATGCTGAAGATCCAGTGGTCGCCGGGGCGGTGGGGCAGCAGGAAGGCGTCGGCGTCCTCCAGGACGAGTGCCGGGGCGCCCGGCGGGGGAGGCGTCATGACGTGGAACGCCACCACCTTCTTGACCCGGGCCCCGCACTCGCGGGCCGCCGCCGCGACCGGGCCGTCGAGGACCCAGGGGCCCGGTGCGAGGACCGCCTTGGCGGCGGTGATCCGGCTGCCGTCGGCGGCGACCAGTTCGACGCGCCCGCCCCTACGGCGTACTTCGGTGACCCGGAAGCCCTCGAAGAGGGTGTTGTCCGGGTGGCCCCCGAGGACCTCGTCGAGGAGCCGGTCGGCGAGCCATCGGGGCTGACCCGCCGTCATGGGAGCGGTGGTCAGCAGGACTTGATCGTCGTCGTGCGCGAGCCCGGGGAACGTCCGGTCGAGCAGGGCCCGCTGCTCCCCGGTGAGCGGGCGGGTGGGGCCGCCGTCGGCCATGGTCGCGTCGAGCGCGGCCGTGTTCTCGCGCGCCACCAGCCAGCGGACGTCGACCGGCGCGCGTCCGGCGTCGCCGAGTCCGGCGGCGAGTTCGTCGAAGAGCGCGGTGCTGCGGGCGGCCAGAGCGCGCTGCGCCGGGTTGTGCCCCGTGGGCGTGTCGAACCCGGCCGAGTAACGCGTCGCGCCCGTTCCCCGTCCGGCGTGCGTGATCACGGCGACGCGGCGGCCCGGGTCCCGGCGCACGGCGTAGTACGCGGCGAGGGCGCCGACCGCGCCCGCGCCGACCACGGCGAGGTCGTAGGGGTGCGCCTCACCGGTCCCGGTGGTGCGCTCACTCATCGGTCGCCGACCACCAGAAGGAGTAGATGACCAGTTCCTCGCCCTGGTCGGCGAAGATCTCGTGGACGGCCTGCGAGGCGAAGCCCACCAGGGAGCCGGGCTCGACGAGCGACCGTTCGCCGTCCACCTCCAGGGTGCCGGATCCGGTGTGGACCAGCCAGATCTCCTGGACCGCGTGCTGGTCGGGCGAGCTGGTCCCGCCCGGCGGCACGGTGAAACGGGCCGCCTTGAACGGCACCTGGGGGAAGACCGAACGGACGAAGTCCGCCTCCGCGACGGTCACTCCGTCCGGTTCCACCTCGGTCGGCCCGAAGGGGACCAGAACGCCGACCGCCTCGGCCTGGAACTGCGGGACCTGACGAGCGGTCATACCGGATACCTCGTTTCACCGAGCATGCTGTTGAGGATGACCGCGCTGCGCCAGGCGAGCAGGCTGAGATTGGGATCGGCGACGCCCCAGGAGTGCCGGGCGCCGTTCTGGAGGTAGATCCTGTTCTCCGCGGGCCCGTCCCATGCGACCGAGAAGTCGTCGCCGACGACGAGCATCCCGCCGTCCCGCCGCAGCCGGGCGTCGAGCGGAGCCATGAAGTCCGGCAGCGCGTAGGCGTATCCGGTGCTCAGGATCACGATGTCGGCGGCGAGCACGGCGGGTGCGTCGTCCGGGCCCGAGGACTCGACGGCGAGCTTCCATTCGCCGGGGCCACCTTCGACCGCGGTGACCGCGCAGTCCGCGAGGAAGCGCAGCCTGCCGGGGTTGTTCTCGATGAACTCGTCGCGGTAGCTCAACCGGTAGATGTCCTGGAGGACTTGGAGGTCGATGCCGTCGCTGGTGTACCTCTGCTGCTCCAGGAGCCGGGCCTTGTGGCCGGAGGGCAGTGCGTGGAAGCGGCGTACGTAGTCGGGCGTGTAGAGGTCGTTGGCGAACGGCGAGTCGTCCATCGGCAGGAACGACGAGCGCCGGCTGACCCAGGTGATGCTCTCGGGGGCCGCACCGGCCGCCAGGTGGCGCACGATCTCCGCGCCGCTCTGGCCACCGCCGACCACGACGACCCGCCGCCCGGTCACCTCCGGGGCCCGCAGTAAGAACTCCCCGGAATGGAAGACGGTGGGGCCGAGTAAGGGACGGAACGGCTCGGGGACGGACGGGGTGAGCCCGGTACCGAGCACGAGATGACGTGCCGTCACTTCCTGTTCGACGGTGCGGAGATGGAAGGCCCCGTCGTGGAAGTCCACGCTGTGCACGTCCGCCCCGAAGGTCAGGCTCGGCAGCCGCCCGGCGACCCACTGGAGGTACTGGTTGAACTCGGCGCGCAGGACGGCCGGGAAGTCCGCGGCCAGGAACCGGTAGAGCCGGCCCTCACTCGCCAGGAACGACAGGAACGAGAAGGGACTGGTCGGATCGACCAGCGTCACCAGGTCCTTCAGCAGCGAGACCTGGAGAGTGGCCTCGGGCAGCAGCAGTCCGGGGTGCCAGGAGAAACTCTCACGGCGTTCCAGGTGGGCACCGCGCAGCCCTTCGACCGGATGCGCGAGCGCGGCGAGGCTCATGTTCGCGGGGCCGACGCCGACGGCCGCGTAGTCGAGTATGGGTGCGTTCATGATGGGAACCGCCGGATCAGGCCGGGACGACGAGGTCGCCGAGCGCCTGCCAGCGGTCCAGGGCGCCCTGCGGAGAGTCGGCGGTGAACAGGGCGTGGCCGAGGCGCGAGCGGCAGTCCTCGACGCCCGGGATGGTCTCGCCCGGCGCGAAGTACACGGCGGTCTCGGTGACGTCCGGCAGGGCCTCCAGCTCCGGCCACCCGGTGAGCTCCCGGTACGAGGAGCGGCCCGCGGCGGAGAAGAAGCGGATACCGGCGCTCCCGGCCTGCGGCCGCGCGAAGGCACCGGCCGCCTCCAGGCCGACGCCGAGCGCGGTGGCGACGGCCACCCTGGGCAGGCTGACGCCGGTCACGAGCCGCAACAGCTCCACGATCCGGTCGCCCGGCAGCCGGGCGCCGATCTCGATGAGCACCGGACCGTCGGCGCTCAGGCGCAGTTCGCAGTGGAAGGGGCCGCTGGTGATGCCGACGGCGCGGACGACGTCCCCGACGTACGCCTCGACGTTCTTCAGGGTGGCGTCGTCGACGAGCGCCGGGGTGAGGTGGCCCAGCTCCACGAAGTCGGGCTCGGGGCCGAGCAGCGTGCGGCTGAGGGCGACGACGGTGACCTCGCCGCTCTCCAGGACATAGCCGTCGGCGCTGAACTCGGGGCCCTGCACGTACTCTTCGACGAGCACCCGGTGCTCGTGCAGTTTGCCCATGTCGGGCTCCGGGTCGGTCACGAGCCGCTGGAACGCGGCGGTGAGCTGGTCGAGGTCGTCGGCGCGGCTGACGTGGATGCTGCCGGAGCAGGCGACCGGCTTCAACACGCAGGGGAAGCCCACCCGTTCGGCCGCGGCGCGCAGTTCGGCGTCGGTGGTCGCCTGGGCGAAGCGCGGGGTGCGCAGCCCGGCCTCCGCCACGGCGGCTCGCATGACGCTCTTGTCCCGGACCCGGTCGACGGTTGCCACGGGCAGGCCGGGCAGGTCCAGTGCCGCGGCGACGCGCGCGGTCGCCGTCACATAGATGTCGGAGCCCGGCAGCACCGCCTCGAACGGCTCGGCCCGGTGCAGTTCGAGCACGGCCGCTTCGAGGGCGGCCTGATCGTTGGTCTCCACCGTCAGGACCGAGTCGGCCGCCGCGCGCACCGCGTCGGAGAGCCGGCGGTCGCCGGAGTCGGCGGTGGCGACGACGACCCGCAGTCCCATCTCGGCCGCGACGCCGATCAGGGTGGCACCTCCGGAGGAGGCGGGTTCGACCACCAGGACGCGGGCAGGACGAAGTGCATCTGTGTGCGGCAAAGCGAAATCCCCCGAGGCAGAGCTGTATGGACCGGACTCGCGATCGCGATCCAGGTCGTGATCTTTCTATCCGGGTGCCTTGCTCCCGGTCAATGCATCACCGCAAGATTATCTGCGAGAACGGACTTGCGCCGCATATTTTCCGGAACGGGGGCCCCGTCAGCGTCTGTTCGACTCCCGGAAGCGACCGAACGCCTTCGTGAAGGCCCTCAGCGGCGAGACGTCCCCCTCGGCCGGCTCGGGCCCGGGCGGACGGGGCATGCTGTCGCCGCCGGTCGCCGCAGTGAGGGTGGCCGGCGCCGACTCCGCCGCCTCCCGGTTCAGGCGCGGGATCGCGTCATGGCTTCCAGCGCCGTGGCGTCGCCCTTGCGCAGCCGCGTCAGGACCTGTACGGAGCGGAGCAGGTCCTCATGGTGGGCCGAAAGCCCTTGTTCAGGTGGCGTACGTGTGGAAACCTCGGCCGCTCTTACGGCCGAGGTGGCCTGCGGCGACCATACGGCGCAGGAGGGCGGGGGGCGCGTACAGCGGCTCCTTGAACTCCTCGTACATGGACTCGGCCACCGCCTGTGCGGTGTCGAGGCCGATGAGGTCGAGCAGCCGCAGCGGCCCCATGGGGTGGGCGCATCCGAGTTCCATGCCCCGGTCGATGTCCTCCGGCTGCGCGGAGCCCGACTCCACCATCCGTACCGCGCTGAGAAGGTAGGGCACCAGGAGGGCGTTGACGACGAAGCCGGAGCGGTCGGGGGCCTGGATGGCCTGTTTGCCCAACTGCTCGGCCAGCTCGCGGGTGCGCTGCACGGTGTCCGCGCTGGTGAGAAGAGTGGGTATGAGCTCGACCAACTGCTGCACGGGCACAGGGTTGAAGAAGTGCATGCCGATGACCTGCGCGGGCCGCTCGGTGACGACGGCGAGATCGACGATGGGGATGGAGGAGGTGTTGGTGGCCAGGACCGCCGCGGGGTCCTCGACCGCCTTGTCCAGGGTGCGCAGGACCTCCGTCTTGATGTCGCGGTTCTCTGCGACCGCCTCGACGACGAACTGGCGGTCGGCCAAGTCGCTGAGGTCGTGAGTGAAGGAGAGCCTGGCGAGGGCCTGGTCCCGGTGCTCCTCGCTGAGCTTGCCACGCCGCAGGCCTCGGTCGAGTGAGGCGGTGAGCCGGCGGCGGCCTGCCTCCAGCGCGTCCGGCGTGGCCTCGGCGACTCGGACGTCGATGCCGCTGCGGGCCGCGACTTCGGCGATGCCGGAGCCCATGAGGCCGCAACCGACAACTCCGAGACGGGTGACGGGGTCCATCTGAGGTCCTATCTGCTGAGTGGCTGCGGGCCGGCTTTCGGCCGGGGCTACGGGGCTGGGTCAGACGTTGCGGCGGTACTGGCCGCCCACCTCGAAGAAGGCCTCGGTGATCTGCTGGAGCGAGCAGACCCGGGTGGCTTCCATGAGGACGGCGAAGACGTTGTCGCCGTTCGTCGCCGCGTTCTTGAGAGCGGCCAGGGCGTCGTGGGCCTGGTCGCGGTGGCCGGTGTGGAAGTCCCGCACGCGCTCCAGCTGGGACTGCTTCTCCTCCTCGGTGGCCCGGGCGAGTTCCAGCTCCGGAGGCCGGCTGTCGCCCCCGGGGCGGAGGAAGGTGTTGACGCCGATGATGGGCAGGGTGCCGTCGTGCTTGCGCTGCTCGTACAGCATCGACTCGTCCTGGATGCGGCCCCGCTGGTAACCGGTCTCCATCGCGCCCAGTACGCCACCGCGCTCGCTGATCCGCTCGAACTCCTGGAGTACGGCCTCCTCCACCAGGTCCGTGAGTTCGTCGATGACGAACGACCCCTGCAGGGGGTTCTCGTTCATCGCCAGGCCCCACTCGCGGTTGATGACGAGCTGAATGGCCAGCGCCCGCCGTACCGACTCCTCGGACGGGGTGGTGACGGCCTCGTCGTAGGCGTTGGTGTGCAGCGAGTTGGCGTTGTCGTAGATGGCCGTGAGGGCCTGGAGGGTGGTGCGGATGTCGTTGAAGTCCATCTCCTGGGCGTGCAGGGAGCGTCCGGAGGTCTGGACGTGGTACTTCAGCTTCTGACTGCGCTCGCCCGCCCCGTACTTCTCCCTCATCGCGACGGCCCAGACACGGCGGGCGACCCGGCCGAGGACGGAGTACTCGGGGTCCATGCCGTTGGAGAAGAAGAACGACAGGTTCGGGGCGAAGTCGTCGATGTGCATGCCCCGGGCGAGGTAGGCCTCGACGTAGGTGAAGCCGTTGGCGAGGGTGAAGGCGAGCTGACTGATGGGGTTCGCGCCGGCTTCGGCGATGTGGTAGCCGGAGATGGACACGGAGTAGAAGTTGCGGACCTTGTGGGCGATGAACCACTCCTGGATGTCGGCCATCATCCGCAGGGAGAACTCGGTCGAGAACAGGCAGGTGTTCTGGCCCTGGTCCTCCTTGAGGATGTCGGCCTGCACCGTGCCGCGCACGTTCGCGAGCGCGTGGGCCCGCAGCTCGGCCGCCTCCTCGGGCGACGGGTCACGGCCCTCTGCGGCTCGGAACCGGTCCGTCTGCTGGTCTGTCGCGGTGTTCAGGAAGAACGCCAGGATCGTCGGCGCGGGTCCGTTGATGGTCATGGAGACCGAGGTCGTGGGTGCGGTCAGGTCGAAGCCGTCGTAGAGGGCCTTCATGTCCGCGAGCGTCGCCACCGACACCCCGGACGTGCCGACTTTGCCGTAGATGTCGGGGCGTTCGTCCGGGTCGCGGCCGTAGAGCGTGACCGAGTCGAAGGCGGTGGACAGGCGGGTGGCCGGCTGGCCCTCGGAGAGCAGCTTGAAGCGCCGGTTCGTGCGGAACGGATCGCCCTCGCCGGCGAACATCCGCGCCGGGTCCTCGCCGTCGCGCTTGAAGGGGAACACCCCGGCTGTGAAGGGGAAGTAGCCGGGCAGGTTCTCCCCGCGCCAGAACCGCACCAGCTCTGCGTGGTCGGTGAAGCGGGGCAGGGCGACGCGCGGGACCTTGTTGCCGGACAGGGACTCCCGGGTCAGCTTGGTGCGGATCTCCCTGTCCCGGACCTTCACCACCTGCTCGTCCCCGGCGTAGGAGGCGATGACGGCGGGCCAGTTCCCGATCTGCTCCGTGATCTGGTGCGGGAGCTGCTTGCGGGCGTCGTCGAGGAGCGACTGCACGTTCGCCGCGTCGGAGCCGGCCTCGACGAGCTCGTCCCTGACCGCCTCCAGGTGCTGCACGCGCCTGGCCGCCTCGGCCAGTCGCGTGGTCTCGGCGTGGTACGTGCGGACCGTGTCGGTGATCTCGGCGAGATAGCGCACCCGGGCTGCGGGGACCACCTGCCGGATGCCGGAGGAGTGGCGTACCGCGACCGGTGCCAGCGCGCCCTCGGACAGCGGCAGGCCCTTCTCGGCCAGGCCCGTCTTCAGGTGCTGGTAGAGCGCGGTGACACCGTCGTCGTTGAACGTCGCCGCCGACGTGCCGTACACCGGCATGTCCTCGGGCCGCTTGCCGAACTCCTCGCGGTTACGGACCAGTTGACGGCCCACGTCGCGCAAGGCGTCCTGCGCGCCGCGCCGCTCGAACTTGTTGATCGCCGCGACGTCGGCGAAGTCGAGCATGTCGATCTTCTCCAGCTGCGAGGCGGCACCGAACTCCGGTGTCATCACATACAGCGAGGTGTCGACGAACGGCACGATCGCCGCGTCGCCCTGGCCGATGCCCGGAGTTTCCACGATCACCAGGTCGAACCCGGCGGCCTTGACCACGTCGATGACGTCGGTCAGGTGCTCGGGCAGCTCGCGACTGCCGCGGGTGGCCAGGCTGCGGAAGAAGACCCGGTTCCCGTCCAGGGAGTTCATCCGGATCCGGTCACCGAGCAGTGCCCCGCCGCCGCGGCGGCGGGTCGGGTCGACCGCGATCACGGCGATCCGCAGCTTGTCCTGCTGGTCGAGGCGGAAGCGGCGCACCAGCTCGTCCGTCAGCGACGACTTGCCCGAGCCGCCCGTGCCGGTGATGCCGAGCACCGGCATGACCCGTGCCGCGGCGGCTGCCCGCAGTTGCTCCAGAAACTCCCCGGGCAGCTTGCCCAGTTCCGCGCCGGTGATGGCGCGGGCGATCGCGAACCGGTCGCCGGCCAGCACGGCGGCCGCGTCGGCCGGCTTGCCGTCCCAGAGATCGAAGTCGCAGTCCTGGACAACGGAGTTGACCATCCCGGCCAGGCCCATCCGCTGCCCGTCCTCGGGCGAGAAGATGGTCACCCCGCTGCCGCGCAGCCGGGCGATCTCCTCGGGCACGATGACGCCGCCTCCGCCGCCCACCACACGGATGTGGTCGGCTCCCGCCGCGCGCAGCGACTCGACCAGGTACTCGAAGTACTCCACGTGCCCGCCCTGGTACGACGAGACCGCGACACCGTGGGCGTCCTCTTCCAGTGCGGCGTCCACGACCTCCCGCACCGATCGGTTGTGCCCGAGGTGGATCACCTCGGCGCCCTGGGACTGGAAGATGCGCCGCATGATGTTGATCGACGCGTCATGCCCGTCGAACAGAGCCGAAGCCGTGACCAGGCGGACGGGATGCACGGGCCGGTGCAGATCGCTCATGGGGGGCCTTCCCGGACGGGGCGGGGGTACTGTCGGCGGAAGAGATACTAGGACGTCCTAGTAAATTACTGGAGGTGATCACCGTCACAGATCGAGAACGAGGCGAGTCCCGCACGAGCGCGAGACGCAGATGAGCATGGTGTCGCCGGCGGCCCGCTCGTCCTCGGTCAGCAGCGAGTCGCGGTGGTCGGGCTTGCCGTCGAGTACGTCGGTCTCGCAGGTGCCGCACGTGCCTTCCCGGCAGGAGAAGTCGACCGCGACACCGGCCTGCTCCACGGTTTCGAGGATCGAGCGGTCCGCCGGCACGGTGAGGGTGAGCCCGGATCGTGCGAGCTCCACCTCGAAGGCCTCGGCCGGGCCGGTCTCGGCCGTCCGCACCGGGGCGAACCGTTCGACGCCCAGCGTGCCGGGGGGCCAGCCCGCGCACTGTTCCTGCACCGCCTGAAGCAGGGGTTCGGGGCCGCAGGCGTGCACCAGGGTGCCTTCTTCGGGTACGCCGAGGTGGGCCGCGAGGTCCAGCAGGCCGTACTCGTCCTGCGGACGGACGAGTACCCGGTCCCCGTGCGGGGCGAGGCGGTCCAGGAACGCCATGGACGTACGGGTGCGCCCGCCGTACAGCAGACGCCAGTCGGCCCCTGCGGCCTCGGCGGCCTCCACCATCGGGAGGATGGGCGTGATACCGACACCGCCGGCGACGAACAGGTGGCGTGCGGCGGGCCGCAGCGGGAAGTTGTTCCGCGGTCCGCGGACCCGCGCGGCGGCGCCTTCGCGCAGGTGGTCGTGGACGTACGCGGAGCCGCCGCGGCCCCGCGGCTCGCGCAGCACGGCGATCTGCCAGGAGTCGCGTTCGGCCGGGTCTCCGCACAGGGAGTACTGCCGGATCAGATCGCCGTTCTCGCCGTCGGCTCCGGCCAGGAGTACGTCGATGTGGGCGCCCGGCGTCCAGGCGGGGAGCATCCCGCCGTCGGGGCGCCGCAGGGTGAGGGAGACGACGCCGTCGGCGGCGGCGGTACGGGCCGCCACGACAAGGGTCGTGTCGACCGAGGTCAGTTGGACGTTCATGATGGTTCGGCTCCGGGTTCAGTCCTGGGTCGGCACATGCAGCAACAGCGCGTCGCCCTGGCCGCCGCCCCCGCACAGGGCCGCCGCTCCGCTGCCGCCTCCCCGCCGCCGCAGTTCGGCCGCGAGAGTCAGCACCAGCCGGGCTCCGGTCATGCCGACCGGGTGCCCGAGCGCGATCGCTCCGCCGTTGACGTTCACCTTGTCGAGAGGGATGTCCAGCTCCCGTACGGAGGCCAGGGCCACTCCGGCGAACGCCTCGTTGATCTCGAACAGGTCCAGGTCGGCGGCCTTCAGGCGGCCGTCCCGGGACAGGGCGTCGCGGACCGCGCCGGCCGGCTGGACGAGCAGTGAGGGGTCGGGGCCGGCGACCGTGCCGTAGGCACCGATCTCGGCGAGTGGTGTCAGGCCCTCGAACCGGGCGCGCTCCGCGCTCATCACGACGACGGCCGCGGCGCCGTCGGAGAGCTGTGAGGAGTTGCCCGCGGTGATGGTGCCGGCGTCGGAGAAGGCCGTCCTCAGGCGCCCCAGGCTCTCGGCGGTGCTTCCCGGCCGTACGCCCTCGTCGGTGTCCACCACCATCTCGCCCCGGCGTCCCGCCACGGTGACGGGGGCGATCTCCTCGGACAGTGCGCCCGACTCCTGGGCGTGGGCGGCCCGTTGATGGGACAGTGCGCTGTACTCGTCCTGCTCCTCGCGGGTCAGGCCGTACGGCCGCTGGTAGCGCTCGGTGGCCGCGCCCATGGAGACGCCGTCGAAGGCGCAGACCAGGGCGTCACGGTCGAGGGCGTCCTCGGCCGCGGCCGAGCCGTACTTCCAGCCGGTGCGAGCGCCGCGCAGCAGGTACGGGGCGTCCGACATGGACTCCATGCCACCGGCGACGACCACCTCATGGCGGCCGGAGGTGATCATGAGGTCGGCCAGGGCGATGGCGTGCAGACCGGACAGGCAGAGCTTGTTGACGGTGCTCGCGGGGACGGAGAACGGAATGCCGGCGCCGATCGCGGCCTGCCGTGCCGGGTTCGGGCCGGCCCCGGCCTGCACGACATGACCCATGACGACGGCTTCCACGGCCGCCGGGTCCAAGCGGACGGCGGCCAGTGCCGCGCCGATGGCGTGGGCGCCGAGGTCGACCGCGGACACGGTGCTCAGGGCACCCGCCAGCCTGCCGATGGGCGTCCTTGCTCCGGCGACGATGACGGATCCGGGCATGCCGGGACCTCCTGGGGTGTGGGGCGGGTCAGGCGACCGCGTCGACGGCACGTTGGGCGACCATGTGGGCCGTCTCGTTCACCGAGTGCAGGACGATCCGGCCCCCGGGCATGCGCCGCACCCGGCTGACGGACGTGTAGTCGGGGTGGAACCAGAACATCGTGGGCAGGCCGAGCACCGTCGCCAGATAGGTGTTGGTGATGCCGCCGTGGCACACGACCGCGACCCGCCCGCCGGGATGGGCGTCGAGGATGGTGTCCATGGCCCGCCGGGCACGGGCGCGGAAGGCGTCCCGGTCCAGTTCGGGCACGAAGTCCTCGTAGCGCCCCTCGGCGAGCGCCGCCGCCCGGGGATCGTCCGCGCCGATCTGCTCCGGCGGCATGTAGGGCTGGGACACGTCGGTGTCCCACTCGCGCAGGTCGTCGAGGACGGTGGCGGTCATGCCAGTGAGGCGTTCCAGGGGTGCCACGGTCTCGCGGGCACGCCGGTACGGGCTGGAGTACAGGGCGTCGACGTCCTCGTGCACGAGCCAGGCGGCGAGGCGCTCGGCCTGGGCGGTGCCCTCCGGCGACAGCCTGGGGTCGAACACGCCCGCCAGGGGGAGGCCGTGCCGGATGAGGAGGAGTTCGGTCATGGGTGGTCCTAACTGGGTGAGCCCGGCTCAGCCGGCGATGGTCCGTTCGGAGTGCCAGTACGGGCGGCGCATCGCGCGTTTGTCGAGCTTGCCCATCGCGTTGCGCAGCAGTTCGGGGACGAACTCGTACGACTTCGGGCACTTGTGGGCGGCGAGGTGCTCGCGGCAGAACCGGTCCAGCTCATCGGCAGGCGGCTCGTCCCCGGCGACCACGACAAGCGCCCGCAGTGACTCGCCGAAGTCCGGGTCGGGCACGCCGACGACCGCGACCTCGGCGACCGCCGGATGCCGCCGCAGGACCGCCTCGCTCTCGGCCGGGTACAGGTTCACACCGCCGGAGACCACCACGTCCGCGGCCCGGTCGGTGATGAAGATGTAGCCGTCCGCGTCGACGTAGCCGATGTCGCCGAGCGTGAAGACGCCGGGGGAGAGGTAGGCGGACCTGGTCTTGTCCGGGTCCGCGTGGTAGCGGACGCCCTGGTCGTCGGGTGCCCGGAAGGCCAGCAGTCCGCGTTCGCCGGGCGGCAGCGGCCGGCCGTCGTCATCGGTGACCAGGACCTCGAACGGGGCCCGGACACGCCCGACCGAGCCCGGGTGCGCCAGCCACTCGCTGCTGCTGATGCGGGCCACCGTCCCCGCCTCGCTGGCGCCGTACGACTCGGTCAGCACCGGACCGAACCACTCGATCATGACCCGCTTCACGTCCGGCGGACACGCGGAGCCGGTGTGGGACACCTGCCGCAGGCTGGAGACGTCGTAACGGGCGCGGACCTCCTCCGGGAGGGCGAGCAGCCGCTGGAAGTGGGTGGGCACCATCACCGTCGAGGAGACCCGCCACCTCTGTACCCGGCTGAGGAACGTCTCCCCGTCGTACCTGCCGAGGACGACCACCGGCTGACCGGCCGCCAGGTGCCGCAGCGAGGTCAGCGGCGCGTTGTGCTGGAGTGGACCGCACACCAGGTGCGGCCCCGGCGGGAAGCCGGGCCGGGCGGACATCGCGGCGAGATAGGCGGCGCTGTCGGCGACCGGGCCGCTCACCCAGCGCACCTCGGTGCCCCGCGCCCGTCCGGTGGTGCCCGAGGTGTAGACGAGCGGGGGCCGGGCGGGCCGGTCCGCAGGGACGGTGCGTCCGGCCGGTGCGGCCGCCAGCCACAGGTCCCAGTCGAAGGCGTGCCCGACGGCCGGCGTTCCGTGTGTCACCAGCGGCAGGCCCAGTTCCCGGGCCGCGTCCAGGGCCGCACCCGCCCCGGCGGGGCCGGTGACGATCGCGGTCACGCCCGCGTCGATGATCTGGTCGACGAGTTCCCCCGACGTGAGATTCCGGGACGTGGCCACGGTCCCGACGCCGGTCCGCAGTCCGGCCAGATGGGCCACCAGTGTCGGGATCGCGTTGTCGCCCAGGACGGCGATCCGGTCGTCGGGGCCGGGCGCCAACTCCAGCAGCCGGACCCCCGCCCGTGCGACCTGGTCGACGAGTCCGGACCAGGACAGCACGTCCAGGTCGTCCGCCAGGGCGGGTTCGTCGGGTGTCTCCTGGGCGCGACGGTCGAGTGGCAGCAGCGACATGGCTCCTCCGGCGGCTCATCGGGCCTCTCCCGAATCGAGGGGAGAGGTGATGCGGTGACTGTAGCGTTTATCAAGAAAGTGCGGAACACTCTGATCCCGAGCGGAGGCATTCCAGCATGCTCAAGGCGTCTTGCGAGCGCACTTCGCCGCCGACCGTTACTGAATCTTTCGTCTGGTAAGTGTCCGAGGAGGAGTCATGCCCCAGCCCGATCCGGACGCATGGCGCGCGCAGGTACGGCAGTGGCTGGCCGGCGCGCTCGAACCGGCGCGGGCGCCGGAGTCCGCCGGAGAAGACGCGGATCTCGCCGTGTTCCACAACCTCCCCGAGGACGAGGAACGCCTGTTGCTGGAGCGCTGCCGCGCCTATCAGCGGGCCCGCTTCGACGCCGGCTACCAGGCGCTGACCCTCCCCGCGGACAAGGGCGGCGCGGGCCTGACCGCCGCCCACGTGGCCGTCTTCGCCGAGGAGGAGTCCGCCTTCGAAGTGCCGCCCTCCACCGAGCTGATCAGCGTCACCGTGCGCCTGGTCGCGATGGCCGTCTCCCTGTTCGGAACGGCTGAGCAACTCCGGGACCACGCACGCGCGTTCCTGCGCACCGATCTGCTGGCCTGCCAGCTCTTCAGCGAGCCGGGTGCCGGGTCCGACCTCGCCGCCCTGCGCACCCGCGCCCGGCAGGCCGACGGGGGCGAGTGGGTGATCGACGGCCAGAAGGTGTGGACCTCGGGAGCCCAGTTCGCCGACTACGGTCTGCTGCTCGCCCGCACCGACCCGGACGTCGTCAAACAGGCCGGCATCACCGCCTTCCTGGTCCCGATGGACGCCCCGGGCGTGGAGGTGCGCCCCATCCGGCAGATGAGCGGCGGCGCCTCCTTCAACGAGGTCTTCCTCAGCGGCGTACGCGTCCCGGACCGGCTCCGGATCGGGCGGCGGGGCCAGGGCTGGGAGGTCGCCACCACCACCCTCGCCTTCGAACGGACCGCCTCCGGCAGCGGCAACCGCCGCAAGGGCGGCACCTTCGCGGACGTGCTCGCGCTCGCCCGCTCCCTCGACCGCACCTCGGACCCGCTGGTCCGCCAGCGCCTCGCCGACCTGTACGTGCGCGCCGCCCTGCGCGCGGCCACCGTGGACCGCGTCGCCAGGACGAGCGCGTCCGGCGGCCGGCCGGGCCCCGAGGCGTCGTTGACCAAGCTCATGGCATCCGACCTGCTCACCCGCACGGGTCAGGTCGCCGCCGAGCTGATGGGGGCGCGTATCAGCGCCGACACCGGGGAACCGGGCACCTTCGCCTGGACACAGCACCTGCTCGGTGCCCCCGGCTACCGGCTGGCCGGAGGCACCGACCAGATCCAGCGCAACCTGATCGGCGAACGGGTGCTGAAGCTGCCACCGGAGCCGCGGGCGGACCGGGCGCCGTTCTCGCAGCTCCCCGGCAACTGAAGGACTTCTCGGCAACCGGGCTACCGGGACCGTTTCGGCAATCACAAAGGAGTGACATCGATGGATCTGGGACTGACAGGCGCGAAGGCGCTGGTGACCGGCGCGAGCCGGGGCATCGGCCGCGCGATCGCCGGAACCCTCGCGGCCGAGGGCTGCGCACTGGCCCTGTGCGCCCGGGGCGAGGAAGGACTGGCCAAGGCGGCCGCCGAACTGCGCGGCGAGGGGGCCACGGTGTTCGCGGAGCCGGTCGACGTCACCGACCCGGCCGCCCTCGCGCGCTTCGTGGAGCGGGCGGCCGGTGAACTCGACGGCCTGGACCTGCTGGTGTCCAACGTGTCGGCGGGCAACGTGAAGGGCCCCGAGTCCTGGGAGGCCAGCCTGCGCGGCGACCTGATCCCGTTCGCGGGACTCGTCGAGGCGGCCCTGCCGCACCTGGAGGCCTCCGACCGGGCCGCCGTCGTGGCCATCGGCACCACCAACGCCTCCGACACCGCACGCCCGGCCGGAGCGAACTCCTACTCCGCGCTCAAGGCGGCCGTCGTCCAGCACGCCTCGGCCCTCGCCCATGCCCTCGCGCCGAAGGGCATCCGCGTCAACACCGTCTCACCCGGCCCGATCGACTTCCCCGGCGGCGCCTGGGAGACCATCCGCGCCAGCCGCCCCGAGGTGTACGAGGAGGTACTCGCCAAGCTGCCCATCGGCCGCTACGGCACCGCCGAGGACGTGGCCGCCGCGGTGGCGTTCCTGCTCGGACGGACCGGCTCCTTCTGTGTCGGGGTCAACCTCGTGGTGGACGGCGGGCTGCTCACCCGCGTCCAGTACTGAGCCGTGGGTGGCCCGGCCGGCCGCCTGGACGCCGTACTGGTCTGCGGCGGCCGCTGGCACGACTTCGACCTCGCGCGACTGCGGCTGCTGGAGCTGCTCGGCGAGCATCCCCGGGTGCGCACCACGGTGTACCAGGACTACGACTGCGTGGCCGCGCTCGACAGGGCCGACCTGCTGGTCACCTACACCTGCGACGTCCGGCCCCGCCCGGCGCAACGGGCCGCGCTGGCACGGTTCGTCGAGCGGGGCGGGCGCTGGCTCGCCCTGCACGGCACCAACGCGGTGATCGAGCCGTCGACCGGTGGCGGGCCGCGGGTGTTCACGACTCCACGGCTCCTCGGGGAACTGGCGGAGGTGCTCGGCAGCCAGTTCCTGGCTCACCCGCCGATCGAGCCGTACGAAGTGCGGGTGACCCGGCCCGACCATCCGCTGGTCGCCGGGATCGGGCCGTTCACGGTCACCGACGAGCTGTACGTGTGCGAGCTGCACGGGGAGCTGGAGGTACTGCTGCACGCCGAGTACACGGGGCCGTGCCGCGGTTTCGCCGAGGGCTACACGGCGGCCCTCAACCGTGCGCCCCGGCCGGTGCTGTACCTCAAGCGGCACGGCCTCGGCGAAGTCTGCTACTTCACCCTCGGCCACTGCCGGGGCCGGTACGACATGCAGGACCTCGGCGTGGACGACACCGGACGCGTGGACGTGGGGCCCTGGGAGACACCGGAGTTCCTGACGGTGCTCGGGCGCTGTGTGGAGCGGACGGTGGGCGCGCGAAGCCCGGCTCGGTGAGGCACGGGCTGTGGCGTGGGCGCTGGGGGGGGCGCCCGGGGGCTACCCAGGGTCCAGCCCGTCCGTCCGACCTGCGGATTGTCATGGACGGGACCTCCCGTCAGGCGTACCGTTCCTCCGCGCGCGCTCTTCGCGGGCCTTTTCCTTCTCCGCCCGTGGGGGGCACCGTCATGTCTGCATCCAATGAACTCCGTCCGCGTCGCATGCTGCCGAGCGGAACACCACGCTCGGCGCGCGGACTGCTGGCCGCGGCGTCGGCGGCGCTCGCGATCGTCGCCCTCAGCGATCTCTTCGCCGTCTTCGCCGGAGCCCGGATCTACCTGCTCATCGACGAGGACCATGGATTTGCCGCCGCTCCCCGGCAAGGGCTGGACGCCGCCTACTCGCTGTACCAGACAGCCGGCAACGCTCAAGGCATCGTGTACCTTCCCTGCGCGGTCCTCTTCGTCGCCTGGTTCTTCTGGACGCGACGCAACACCGGGCTCCTGGCACCCGATCGGTTCCATAAGGGTCCGGGCTGGGCGATCGGCGGCTGGCTCATCCCACTGGCGAACTTCTGGCTGCCGTACCGCATCGCCGTCGACATGTGGGGTGCCGCGACACCCCTGCCTGCCGAGGGAGAGCCGTACCGGGCATCGATCTGGCCCGTGAACCTGTGGTGGGGACTGCTCGTGTCCAGCACGCTGTTCGACTGGTACGCCGCGTCGCGATACAAGAGCGCCGAGACCCTCACGGAGATTCGAGCCGCGGTGATGCAGTACATGGCAGCGGACGCCCTGCACATCGCCGCTGCCGTGGCCGCGGTGTACTTCGCCGTCCGCCTGACGTCCATGCACTGGCTGAAGGCGACCGCGAGCAGCCCTTACAGCGAGTGAGGCGACGAGGTGTGCGGCAGCACCACCGCGCGGCCGTCGATCTCCCCGGCGTGCAGGCGCTCGTACGCCTCGGGCGCCTGTTCCAGCGTGAAGATTTCGACGTGGGACGACACCAGACCCTGGCGTGCGAGCTCAAGGACCTCCATGAGCTCCCTCCGGCTGCCCCAGTAGGGGAAGGAGGCCGACACCTCGAACGGCAGCCCGCCCCCGAAGCCGACGGCCAGCGTGCCCCCGCCGAGGCCGACGACAGTGACATCGCCCGCCACCGCCACCGAGGCGGCGGCCACGGCCAGGGTCGCCTCGGCCCCGACGAAATCCAGGACGACCTCCGCTCCGGTACCGCCGGTGAGCGCGCGGATTTGTGCGGCCGCCTCGCCGTCGGAGAGGAGCGTCTCGTGCGCGCCGACTTCGCGTGCCAGCTCCAGCTTCTCCTTGCTCACGTCGAGGGCGACCACCCGGGCCGGGGTCAGCGCGCGCAGCAGCTGTACGGCGAGATGCCCCAGACCGCCGACGCCGATCACCACCGCCGTGCTGCCGGGCAGCAGCTTCGGCAGGGACCTGCGGATCGCGTGGTACGGGGTCAGCCCGGCGTCCGTGAGGGGTGCCGCCTGAACGGGGTCGAGTCCGTTCAGCGGCACCAGGTGGCGGGGCGAGTCCACCAGCATGTACTCCGCCAGGGCACCGGGTGAGCCGAGCCCCGGCGGCAGGATGCCGAGCCCGGCGGCGCGCGGGCAGCAGTTCTCCTTGCCCTCGGCGCACTGGTGGCAGCGCCCGCAGCCCCACGGGCCGTACACCGCCACCGCCTCGCCCTCCGTCACGGAGGTGACGCCGGCGCCCAGTGCCGCCACCGTGCCGACGCCCTCGTGACCGAGTGTCATCGGCAGCGCGTAGGGGAACTGCTCCTCGGGCCAGCCCATCACCGCCAGATCGGAGTGGCAGAGCCCCGCCGCCGTCACCTTCAGCAGCACCTGGCCCGGGCCGGGTTCCGGCACCGGGACCTCCACGACCTCGGGGGCGTGCCCGACCCGTCGGTACTGAACGGCCTTCATCATCGGACCTCCTTGCGGGTGGTTGTCTCCGGACGGGTCCCCGCCCGGCGGCGCAGAACGGCGGGCAGGGCGATCCGGCCCCCCGTGAGGACCAGCGCCACGATGAGGACCGAGCCGGTGAACAGGCTCGCGGCCCACTGCGCGCTGGTGGCGAGCCCGAGTCCGGTGATGCCGGTGCCGAGCAGCAGGACCGCGAGGACCGTGCCAAAGGCGTTGAAGCGGCCCGCGCGCAACTGGGTCGCCCCGACGAAGGCGGCGGCGTAGGCCGACAGCAGGTACGGAGTGCCCGCGGTCGGCGATCCGGAGCCGACCGAGGCCGTGAAGACGACGCCGGCGAAACCGGAGAGCAGCGCGGAGGCCACCAGGGTCAGAAAGCGCAGCCGGTCGGTGCGCACCCCTTGCAGCCGGGCCGCGTCGGCGTTGAACCCGGTCGCGTACAACCGGCGTCCGGTGGCGGTGTGTTCCAGCAGGAACCAGATGGCGAGGGCGGCGAGGAGCAGATACAGCACCGGCAGGGTGATGCCGCCGGCGTCCAGCTGGGCGATGCTCGCGAACGGCTCGGCGAGCAGCCGCACACCGGTGATCGAGCTGTCGTCGGTGACCATGGTGATCAGGGACTGGATCAGCGCACCGGTGGCCAGGGTGGCGATGAACGAGTCGACACGCAGGACCACCACCACGATGCCGTTGACGACCCCGACCAGCAACGCGGCGGTCATCGCCAGGGCGATGGCCGTGCCCGGCCCGAGCCCGGAGGAGACCATGAAGTGCGCCGTCAGCACGCTGGTGAGCGACATGGTGAAGGCGATGGAGAGGTCGAAGACGCGTGCGGCCAGCGGTGGTACGACACTGAGGGCTACCAGGCCTGCCACGGCGTTGCCGTTCAGCACCTGCTTGACCGTGATGACGGTCGGGAACGTGTCCGGCGCCCAGACGGTGAAGAGCACGACGATGACCAGCCACACATACACGGCGCCGATGTTCCGGAACGACAGGGCGGCCGCCGCCCGTCGGCCCGGTCTCCCCGGGGCGGACACCGGGGACCTCTCCGGTACGGACGGCGGGACCTCCGCCGCCCGGGTCGGGGTGGACGTCATGTCACTGGGTTCCTTCCAGGGCTCATGTCACTCGGTTCCTTCCATGGCGTGCACGAGCGCGGGCTCGGTGATGTCCCGGCCGCTGATCTCCCGTGCGATCCGGCCGTCCCGCACCACCAGGACGCGGGTGCACAGCGCGAGCAGGTCCTGCGTGTCGGAGGAGGACACCAGGACGCCCATGCCCTCCTCGGCCTGACGCTCTATCAGGTCGTACAGCTGCAGACGGGTGGCGATGTCCACGCCCGCCGTCGGTTCGCACAGCGCCAGCACCGGCGGCCGCCCGGCCAGACAGCGGGCCATGACGACCTTCTGCTGGTTGCCGCCGCTCAGCGTGGTGATCCGGGCCCCGCGTCCGGCCGTACGCACCCCGACCCTCTGTATCCAGTCCTGCGCCAGGGCGGACTCGCGGCGCCGGCGCAGCCGCCCGGAGCGGGAGCGCAGGCGGTCCAGGAGCGGCAGCGTGAGGTTCTCGCCGACCGAGAAGTCGCCGATCACCCCCTCGCCCGCCCGGTCCGCCGGGACCAGGGGAAGGCCCAGGCCGTGTGCCTCACGCGCCTCGGTCCACCGCTCGGAGCGTTCCGGCAGCCGGAGCCTGCCGCTCACCCGCCCGGCATGGGCCCCGCACACCGCGTACGCCACGACCTCGTGGCCGGAGCCGACCAGACCGGTGATGCCCAGGCGCTCGCCTCTGACCAGGTCGAAGTCGACTCCCCGCAGTGGCCCGGCCCACAGGTCGCGGACCTCCAGCACGGGGTCGGCAGAACCGGAAGGGGGCGCCGGACGGTGGGCGGTCTCCATCTCCTCGCCCGCCATCAGCTCCGCCAGCGCGCGCGGAGTGAGCTCGGCGACCGGGCGGGTGGTGATCCGGCGTCCGCCACGGATCACGGTGACCCGGTCGGCCAGAGCGAAGATCTCGTCCATCCGGTGCGAGACGTACAGCACGCCGGCGCCGGCGTCGCGGACCTCCCGCACGATGTCGAAGAGGCGGGCCACCTCGCCGGGCGGAAGCACGGCGGTGGGCTCGTCGAGCACCAGGACCCCGCGGCGGCCCTCCCAGCCCTGCAGTGCGGCGGCGATGGCCACCACCGTGCGCTGGACCGGGGTCGCCGTTGCCAGCGGCCTGCGCACGTCGATGCCGAGGCCGAACCGTTCGACGAGGGCGCTCGTCCGCCGTTCCATCTCCGGCCAGCGGATGTTGCCGAAGGCCGTGCGGGCGAAACCATGGCTGAGCGCGAGGTTGTCGATGGCGCTCAACTCGCCCACCAGCCCCAGCTCCTGGTGGACGAAGCGGAGCCGTTCGTGGCGGGATGCCGTGACCTGGCCGAGGCCGAAGGGCTCGCCGTCGAGTTCGGCGACGGCACCGGGCTCCGCGTGGTGGTAGCCGGCGAGGATCTTGATGAGGGTCGACTTGCCGGAGCCGTTGGGCCCGATCAGGGCGTGGATCTCGCCGGGCATGACCTCCAGGTCGACGTCCTTCAGCGCCTGGGTGCCGCCGAATCTCTTCGACAGGGCGGCCACCCGTAGCACCGGCCCGGTCAACTCAGTCCCCACAGTGCCTTGAACTGCTTCTCGTAGTCCTCGACGATCGGGAAGTCGCCGTCGGCCGAGGGCAGGTTGTCCTTGGTGACGAGCATGTTGGGCAGCGCCGCCTTCTGGTCCACGGCCATGGTCCCGCCGGTGAAGTGCCGGGCGAGTGCGTCGGCCTGGAGCCAGGCCGTCTCGTGCGAGTTCAGCGCCATCGCGCCGTCGGTGAGACCGCCCTCGATGTACTGGTAGTTCTGCGCGTCACCGACGTTGACGACAATGCGCTTGCCGGTGATGCCGGCGGTCTTCAGCGCGGCCGGCACACCCACGTTGAGCAGGCCCAGGGAGAAGACGACATGGGTCACCTTCGGGTGCGACCGGAGGTAGGACACGACGCGGTCCGGCATGTCCTTGCCCACCGCGGTGATCGGCACGTCGACGTTGTCGAGCGCGCAACCGTCGCACCACTCCTTGTACTTGGCCGCGAAGGAGTCCTTGACGGGCTTGAGGATCGTGTAGGCCGGAAGATCGAAATAGACGGTGTCCGCCTTGGCTCCGCTGTTCGACACCACCCATGAGGCCAGCATCTCGCCCTGGACGCCGACGTCCTTCGGCCCGTTCTTCAGGAGGGAGACGCCCTCGCCCGTCACGTCGTCGGCATTCGACTGGATGACGGGGATGCCGGCCGCCTTCAGCTGCGCCAGCTGCTTCGCGTAGACGGCACGGGGGAAACCGGAGGCGACGACGGCGTCCGGCTTGTCGCGTACGGCCTGCTCGTAGGCGGCCTGGACGGACTCCGGGGTGCCCTGGGTGGCGATCTGCTTGACCTGCCAGCCGAGTTCCTCCGCGGCCTCGGTGAAGAAGCCGGCGAGGTCCTTGCAGGACTGGACGCCGCAGAGGATGAAGTCGATCTTCTTGCCCTGGGGGATCGCCTTGCCCACGGGCTCGGTCACGGAGATCGTGGCCGGGCGTTCGGAGTACTTCGCCAGGGCTGCGCGGGCCGCCGTCAGGCCGGGGGAGCCGGGCGCCCCCGCCTGCGTCGAGTCGGCCGCCGGAGTGGCCCCGCTGCCGCATGCCGCGAGGGCGAGCAGGGCGGCGACGGGGAGGATCGCGGTCAGCGCGCGGCGGACCGCGCGACGGGGTCTGGAACTCATCGTTGAGCACTCCCGTGGTGTGACGGAGAAACTTATGAGGCACTACAGCCTCAAGTGGGTCGGAGTGTGACATGGCCCAGCGGGCTTGGGGAGAGGGCTACCGCAAGAAATTCCGGAGTAACGGTGCGAAAGTGCGGTGATCTCGGGAGGTGTGGAGATCGTTCACCGGCGCCAGTATTGCTCCCGGCTGTCAGCGCTAACTACACTCAATCTAAAGTTTCTGCCGGAGGAGAGATGATGGACGAAACGTCGGAGCCGGCCACGGCGCGGTGCCCCGGGCCCAGCGTCCAGGACTACCTCGACCAGGACAGCCGCCCCGTTCCCCCCGCCCTGAGGTACGAGCGGAACGACTACCTCGGCAGCGAGGACATCGACACGGCCCGTTTCACCTCCCGTGAGTGGGCCGAACGCGAGATGCGGCAGGTCTGGCGGCGCGTCTGGCAGTTCGCCTGTCTGGAGAGCGAGATCCCCGAGGTCGGCGACCACGAGGTCTACGAGATCGGCGACGACTCCCTCATCGTCGTCCGCACGGCTCCCGACGAGATCCGCGCCTACGTCAACGTCTGTCTGCACCGCGGACGCAAACTGCGCACCGGCGGCGGCAACGTCAGCGAGTTCCGCTGCTCGTTCCACGGCTTCGCCTGGAACCTCGACGGCACGATGCGGACCCCGCCCTGTGCCTGGGACTTCCCGCACGTCACCCCGGAGAAGTTCGCCCTGCCCGAGGCCCAGGTGGCCACCTGGCGCGGCTTCGTCTTCATCAACATGGACCCGTACGCCGAGTCCTTCGACAGCTACCGCGGCACCTTCGACGACTACTACATCTGGCCGCTGGAGAACCGCTACAAGTCGCTGCACATCGGCAAGGTGCTGCCCTGCAACTGGAAGGTCGCACAGGACGCGTTCATCGAGTCCTTCCATGTGATCGCCACACATCCGCAGATGCTGACGTGGCTCGCCGACGCCAACTCCCAGTACGACGTCATGGCGGACCAGCCGAACTGGAACCGGATGATCAACATCCAGGGCGCGCCCAGCCCGCATGTGGCGGCCTCCGTGACGGAGGAGGACGTCCTGGAGACCTTCTACGACTCGCGTTCGTTCTATTCCGCCGCCCAGGGCCGCGACCTGGTGATGCAGGAGGGTGACGAACTGCCGGCGATCCCGCCCGGCGGCACCGCCCGTCAGGTCCTCGCCGCGCGGATGCGCGAGCAACTGGCGGCCACCTCGCACCAGGACTTCTCACAGACCCCCGACACCGAACTGCTGGACGCCATCAACTACTTGCTGTTCCCCAACTTCAACCCCTGGGGCGGCGCCAAGTCGAACATCATCTACCGGTTCCGGCCCAACGGTCTCGACCCCGACTCCTGCACCGCCGAGATCATCTTCATGTCGTCCCCGAAGCAGTCCGGCGAGACGCCGCCCCCGGCGAAGATCCGCTGGGTGCCGGAGGACATGCTCTTCGCCGACATCCCCGAACTCGGCGTGCTCGGACCCGTCTTCGACCAGGACTGCGAGAACCTGCCCTACGTCCAGCAGGGCCTGAAGGCGATGCGCAAGCCGGGCATCACCCTGGCGAACTACCAGGAGAGCCGTATCCGCCACTTCAACCAGACGCTCGACCAGTGGATGAGCAGGTGACCCACCGGGTGTCGGTCAGACCCGCCGGCGTCGAGCTCGAAGTCCTCGACGGTGAGGACGTCTTCACCGCCGCCGGGCGGCTCGGGTACCGCTGGCCCACCGTCTGCGGCGGCAAGGGCACCTGCCGTACCTGCTTCGTCCAGGTCGAGGAGGGCGCCGAGAACTGTTCACCCGTGGGCCCGCTGGAACGCGAGGGCATCGAGGCCCTGCGCAGACCGGTGGACGGCCTGACCCGGCTCGCCTGCCGGCTCCGGGTCGAGGGCCCGGTGACCGTGACCAAGCGCGGCGTACGCCGCCCAGTGCAGGAGTGAGGCCCCCATGTCCAAGCAAGTGATCCACCCGCTGACCGGCCATGTGTACCGGCTCACCGAGGAAGGACTGGTCGAGGTGACCGATCCCAGGACAGGGGTGCAGGGCGTCTTCGACTTCCAGGCCCGGTGGCAGTCGGGCGAACTGCGCCACGCCGACCTCCAGATGGCCGGCTGGGTCGGCCGCCTGGCCCAGCGGCGCAGCACCCGGCAGCCGGAGGGGTGATCCCGTGACGCCTCGTACCACCCGGGCGGTCTGCCTGGTGCGCCGGCCCGACGGAGAACCGCTCCTCGGTGACTTCGCCGTCGAGGAGCGCCCGCTGCCGCCCCTGGGCGAGGGGCAACTGCTCGTCCGCAACCTCTACATGAGCGTCGACCCGTCCATGCGCGGGCGGCTGTCGACCACCGAGAAGCACTACACGCACAACTTCACCCCCGGATCACCGCTCGACGGCCGCGCCCTCGGTGTCGTGGAGGAGAGCCGCTGCCCCTCGGTCCAGCCGGGCACGTACGTACGCCATCAGCTCGGCTGGCGGGAGCGGGCGGTGCTCGACGCGGCGGCCGTCGACGGCGCCGGTCACATCGACCCCCGGCTCGCCCCGCTGCCCACCTGGCTGGGCCTGCTCGGCCAGACCGGGTTCACCGCGTACGTGGGCCTGACCCGTATCGCGCAGCTGCGTGCGGGCGACACCGTTTTCGTGTCGGCCGCGGCCGGCGCCGTCGGCACCGCCGCCGGCCAGTTCGCCCGTCTGCTGGGCGCGGACCGCGTCATCGGGACCGCCGGAGGGCCGGACAAGTGCGCCCTGCTGGTGAAGGAGTTCGGCTACGATGCGGCCGCTGACTACCGTGCCGAGCCGGTGCGCGACGCGCTGGCGCGACTGGCACCCGACGGCATCGACGTGTACTTCGACAACGTCGGCGGTGAGCAGCTCGCCGCGGCTCTGCACGCGCTGCGGACCGGTGGCCGGGTCGCCCTGTGCGGCATGATGTCGCAGTTCGGCGGCGGAGGACGGACCGTGGACATCAACCAGTTGATGCAGGCGGTCCTCAAGCGGCTGACGTTGTCCGGCTTCATCGTCCGCGACCACGAGCACCTGCGGCCGGAGTTCGAGCAGCGGGTCGCGGGCTGGCTCGCCGAGGGCCGGATCACCGCGCGCGAGACGGTCGTCGACGGCCTGGAGAACGCCGCGGGAGCGCTGCTGTCCCTGCTGGGCGGCGCCAACGTCGGCAAGATGCTGGTGCGGCTGGACGAGTCCCACTGAAACTGCTTGCGAACGGCGCCCCGGCACGGGCGCCGTTTCAGCGCATGGGTCGTGACGCGGCGACGGTGTGGGCCGTCAGGGAGACCCCGACCCGGGTCAGCCCAGCGACGGCCGTCCGGAAGTCCTTGATGTGCGCGGTGGCGAAGTGCTCGTCGAGGGCCTGCCGCGAGGTCCAGTGCTCGTACACCCGGATACGCCGCTCGTCGGTGGGATCTGCGGTCATCGCGTAGTCCAGACAGCCGCGTTCCTCCTCGCGGGTACGCCGGCCCAGCTCGACGAGGGCCGTCAGCATGGTGTCGCGGTCGCCGGGTCGGTAGTCCATCCAACCGGAGACGATGATTTCCTCAGCCATGGTGGTCCTTTCGAGGTCGTGCCCGCGGGCCCGTCGCTCCGTGCAGGGAAAGCGACGGGCCCGCGGTGTTCTCAGATGGCGAGCGGGGCGGGAACACTGTCGACGGTGACCATGCCCTGCTCACCGTCGACCGTGATCACCATGCCGTCCCGCAGCCTTCGTGTCCCGCCCTCGACGGAGATCACGGCCGGGATGCCCAGCTCGCGGCAGACCACCACGGCGTGGCTGTTGAGCGCGCCCACGTCCACGACGGCAGCGCCGGCGACCAGGAACAGCGGGGTCCAGGCCGCGTCCGTGATCGGTGCGACCAGCACTTCGCCGGGCTCCAGCGCCTCGCACGAAGCCGGGTCGGTGACCACCCGCACCCTGCCGGTGTACCTGCCGTGGCTGCCGCCCACCCCACCGAGCACATCGCCCTCGACGGCCGCATCGGTCCGCTCCTCGGCGCGGCGCGGCCAGGTGTCGATCTCGGTTTGCGCGTCGTCGGCGACGAAGAACGGCGGCTCCAGCTCGTGCAGACCCGCGTACTCCTCCAGCCGCCGCGCGATCACCGGACCGAAGGACTCCGGGGCGGCGACATAGTCGTCGAGTTCGGTGTCCAGCAGCATCATCACGTCCTCGGGCCGGGCGAAGAGCCCCGCCGCGACGCCGCGGCGACCGAGCTCCCGTACGGCCATGCGGATCTCGTTGACGACGGTGACGCAGTTCGCCTTGGTGCGCTCGCGGGCCGCGATCCACACCTGGGAGGCGTGCATCCCGGCGTCGAACATCGGCTGCGCCTCCTCGGGCAGCACGGCCCGGATCTCCCGTGCCGTCCGCTCGCGCCCCTCGGTCAGCCGTTTCCGGCGGGCGGCCGGGGAGTCGTCGTCGGAGCTGTGCCGGATCCGGTCGACCAGGGCCAGCGCCTGGACGGGCGACGCCTCCCACGACAGCGCGTGGATGTCCCACTCGTTGGGACCGCGGTCGCCGGACTCCGCGAGGAACTCCTGGAAGGAGTCACGAAACGCCTTCACGTCCCCGCTCGCCCCGTCGAGCGCCCGCTCCACCGCGGCCGGACCCTGGTCGAAGAGCATGCTCAGTTCGGCCGAGGCCGCCACCTGGCGGGACAGTGTCCACAACCCGGTCGAGGGGGAGGCGGAGTCGACGTCGCCGAGACCGCCGATGAGGTCGAGCATGGCGCCGGGGCGGTCCACGCTCGCGCACAGCGGGCCGAGGATCGCCGGTCCGACGGACGCGGGCAGCGACGATTCGACGTGCCGCTGGAACGTCGTCTCCACCTCGTCCAGCAACGACCGGGCGTGCGCCACCAGTTCGGCGTCGGACAGCCTCGTCAGGTCGGGTCGCGAGCGGCGCAGCGCGCGCAGCCGTTCCCGGTCGGCGTCGGCCTCCGGGAAGCCGGCCTGGCCGAGCATGCGCTGGAGCGTCGCGCCCGCCTTGGCGGTCAGCTCCTCGTCCTGGTCGTCCGGGTGCGCCAGGTACACCGGCGTGTCGGAGCGCTGACCGACGAAGGCCGCGTCGATCTGGTCCGCCGTCTGGCCCATACGGATGCCGAACAGCCGCATGTGGGACAGGTTCAGATAGAAGTGGCCGCCGAACATGCCGACGAACGGCGGCCGGGGGCCGGCCACCTCTTCCTCGCGGTAGATGCCGAACCCGACGAAGCCGCGACGCCAGCCTTGCAGGCCCCGCCCCCAGACCAGGGTCCAGCCCAGTGGGCTGGCGGGTTCCGGCAGGGTCTCGCCCGCGTTGGCCCGGGTGTAGTGCGGCAGCCGCTCACTGCGCTGCCAGTCCGTGATCCAGCTCTTCATGACCGAGGTCTCCCGCTGTCCGTACCCGCGCCTACCACTGCGCTGTTCCGCCGTCGACGCTGATCAGCGTGCCGGTGATACCCGCCCCCGCCTCGCTCGCGAGCAGTGAGGCGACCGCCGCGACCTGCTCCACCGTGGTGATCTTCTTGGTGGCGGCATGCTCGGCGAAGCGGCTCAGCCAGTCCTCGTAACTGACCCCCTCGGCCTCGGCGGCGGCCGGGCCCGCCGCCCGCATCAGGTCGGTGTCGACGGCGCCGGGACAGATGGCGTTGCAGGTGACGCCCTGCGTGCCGTACTCGAAGGCGGTCGCCTTGGTGAGCCCGTGGATGGCGTGCTTGTTGGTGATGTAGTGGCTGATCGCGGGCTTGTTTGCCTGCTTGCCCTCCACCGAGGAGATGTTGATGATCCGGCCCCAGCCGCCCGCCAGCATCTTCGGCAGGGCGCGGCGGGTGCCGTAGAAGTAGGCGTTGAGGTTGAGCTTGAGCGCGTCGTGCCAGGCGTCGTCGCTGAGCTCGTGGATCGGGGCGAAGCCCGAGGTGCCGCCGACGTTGTTGACCCAGATGTCGAGCCGGCCGAAGCGTTCGGCGGCGAAGTCCGCCAAGGCCTCGATGTCCTCCTGGCTGTTGGCGTCGCAGGCCTGGAAGACGGCCCGGTCCCCGGCGTTCATCTCCTCCAGTGCCTGCTTGCCCTTGAGCTCGGAACGGCCGCTGATCACGACCGTGGCGCCGTCGGCCAGGAATGCTTCGGCGATGGCGCGGCCGATGCTGCGCGTGCTGCCCGTGATCACCGCGACACGTCCGTCGAGGCTGCCCGTAGCCACCATGCTGGTCTCCCGCGAGTGTTGTTGGTCCGTCACCTGGCGGCTCTGGCGCGTCCGGCGCTGTTGTCCAGGTGTTCGTGGATGGTGCGGTGGAAGTGCTGGAGCCCGGGCTCGTTGCGTCCGAAGACGAAGTCGGTCCCGTTCAGGGCCTCAAGGCCCTGCTGGACTCCGTAGGTGGTCGCGTAGTCCTCGTCGCGGACCACCTCGTGGAACCACTCGCCGAACCGGTCGGCGGCCTGGCGCTCCTCCTCGGTCACCGCCGGTTCCCGCAGCAGGATGATCTGCTGGGTCACCGAGTCGGTCGCCGTGCGGGGGAGCACCAGGGAGACGGCGATCTTCTGGCGCCAGCCGCCGGCGATCGCCAGGCCCGGGAAGAGCCAGTAGATCGGCCCGACACAGTCCCCGGGGTCGCGCTGGTCCGGCGGCAGCTCGACCGCCTGCGCGATGGGCCGCAGGGCCGGTGCGATGCGCTGGTGGGGGCCCCAGGTGTCATGCGCCATCATGTTCGAGAGGTTCGTCTCGAACACCGTCTTCGGGTGCAGTGAGGCGAAGTGGTAGGTCTCCAGATATCCGTCGAGGGTGACCTTCCAGTTGGGACTGGTCAGCTCGCTCGTGGCGTAGTGGTGGCACTCCGCGAGCCGGAGGCCCTCCAGCAGGGGCTGCAGTTCGCCCAGCCAGTCGTCCAGGTCGGGCTCGGCCGCCGGGTCCAGCGAGACGAAGACGATCCCCGCGCGCTCCCCGGCCGGGAGTCTGACCAGGCTGCGGCCTTCGCGCGGAACCTCCCCGAAGGTCTTCTCGGCGTACACGCCCCGCAGCTCCCCGGCCAGGTCGTAGGACCAGGAGTGGTACGGGCAGGTGAGCCGCCTCGACACCCCGCAGCCGGGTTCGAGGAGCTTGGCCCCCCGGTGCCGGCAGGCGTTGATCATCGCGTGCACGGTGCCCTGCCGGTCACGGGTGATCAGCACGGGGACGCCGAGCACGTCGATCGCCTTGTAGGTGTTCGGCCCGGGAAGCTCGCAGGACATGGCGAGCGGCAACGGGACGCTGCGGTGGACGGCGTCCATCTCGCGCCGCCAGCGGTCGGCGTCGAGGTAGCTGGCCACGGGTTCCGTCCACTGGCCGTCCGCCTCGTGCGTCGTGTGGTCGCGGTAGTGCGCCATCACACGCTCGACGAGTTCGGCGGCTTCCCGACGCATCGTCACGGACGCGGCGTCGGTGGACCGGTCCTGGCTGATCCACGACGAGTATTCGGGGGCCGAGGGGGCCGAGGGGGCCGAGGGGGCCGAGGCCGGCACCCTGCGCTCGGCGCCTGGTTCCCGAATCTCCGGCGAACTGGTCTGGACCACGATGTCCTCACAATCCTCCCAGCCGCGAGCCGGTGACCGGCTTCGGAACGCGACAGCTGGGCTGTGACCGAAACGACAACAGGACTTAGTGTGGTCTGTCAATAGAAAGTGGCGAAGTGGCTGTTCGGTGTCCCGTGGGAGTGGGTGTGATGGTCATGACCCTGCCGTTCGAGGTGGGCGTGGTGGTGCGGGACCTGGAGCTGATGGAGCGCTTCTACTGCGACGTGCTCGGCTGCCGCGCCGAGCGCCGCTCGGGTGTACCGGAGTCCGTCGGCGGCCCGGCCGGACTCGGCGGCGAGCTTGTGGTCGCCTGGCTGCGGGTGCCCTCCGGGGGGTGCGTCAAGTTGATCCTTCCCCGGTCGGCGCCGGTGCCGGAGCGGGCGGCCGCCTCGCCGGCCGGGCGTCCGGGCCTGTCGTATCTCACCTTCCACTTCGACGACATGGGTCCGGTCGTGGAGGCGCTGCGGGCCGCAGGTGCCCGGCCTCTCTCGGACCCGGTCGTGGTCCGGGCGCGCGGTCGGCGGATCAGCTTCTGGGCGGATCCGGAGGGCAACTCCGTGGAGTTGGTGGACGCGCGGGGCGGCGATCCGGATCAGGGGCGTAGTAATTAGAGAGACTGTTCAGTAAGGTGCCCCATGCTGGTTACTGTAGACCGGTACAAGTAAGTCCGATTGCTTGGCAACCTCCCTCGGGCGAAGGGGCGGACGATGGCTCAACGAGCGTCAACGGCGTCGAAGGAATCCACGCAGGTCAGCACACAGGTCATCAAGGACCTGCACGAGCGCATGGTGCGCATCCGGCTGTTCGAGACCGAGGCGGGAAAGCTCATGGAGGCCGGCAAACTGCCCGGCTTCCTGCACCTCTATGTCGGCCAGGAAGCCGTCGCCGCCGGCGTCATGGCGGCCCTGCGCGACGACGACCAGATCACCTCCACCCACCGCGGCCACGGGCACGCCGTGGCCAAGGGCGTCGGATTGCGCGAGATGTACGCCGAGCTGTACGGCCGGGTCACCGGCGCCTGCCTCGGCCGCGGCGGCAGCATGCACATCAACGACCTCACCCGCGGCATGCTCGGCGCCAACGGCATCGTCGGAGCGGGCGTCCCGATCGCCGTGGGCGCCGCCTTCGCCGCCCGGTACAAGGGCGAGGACAACGTCGCCGTGACCTTCTTCGGCGACGGCGCCACCAATATCGGCGCCTGGCACGAGGGCGCCAACATGGCCGCGATCCTCGGCCTGCCCGTGGTCTTCGTCTGCGAGAACAACGGCTACGCGGAGTTCACCCCGCAGTCCGGGCACATGCTGCTCACCGACGTCGCCGACCGGGCCGCCGCCTACGGCATGCCCAGCGTGGTCGTCGACGGCATGGACGCGGTCGCCGTCCACCGGGCCGCCACCGAGGCCGTCGAACGGGCCCGGTCCGGCGCGGGCCCGATGATGATCGAGGCCAAGACCTACCGCTACTTCGACCACCAGGGCGTCAAGGGCCTGCGTCACCCCTACCGCTCGGACGAGGAGGTCGCCGAGTGGAAGGCGCGTGACCCCATCGACCTGCTGGAGGCCCGGGCCGTCGCCGACGGCACGGCGACCCGTGCGGAGCTGGACGACGTTTGGCAGCGCACGCGCGACGAGATCGCCGACGCCATCGCGTACGCCGAGGCGAGCCCGCTGCCCGACCCCGCCGACCTGCTGCTCAACGTCTACTCGGGATGACCGCCATGACCACCGCCACCGAGGCGTCGGCCGTCACCCCGGTCGCCGCCGCCCGCAAACTGTCCTACGTCAAGGCCTTCAACGAGGGACTCGCCCAGGCCATGCGCGAGGACGAGAACGTCTTCGTCGCCGGCGAGGACGTGGCCGGATACGGCGGCGTGTTCCGCATGTTCGACCACCTGCTCGACGAGTTCGGCCCGCGCCGCATGATCGACACCCCGATCTCCGAAGCCGCCCTGGTCGGCCTGGGCGTGGGAGCCGCCGCCCGGGGCCTGCGTCCCGTCGTCGACCTGATGTTCATGGACTTCATGGGCGTCTGCCTCGACCAGATCGTCAACCAGGCGGCGAAGATGAAGTACATGTTCGGCGGCGCGCTGTCCGTGCCGCTCACCATCACCACCGCCTCCGGCGCGGGCCTCGGCGCCGCGGCTCAGCACAGCCAGAGCCTTGAGGCCTGGCTGGCCCACGTGCCCGGCCTCAAGGTGGTCATGCCCAGCGACGCGTACACCGCCAAGGGCCTGACCGTCTCGGCCATCCGGGACGACAACCCGGTCGTCATCATGCTCAACAAGGTCCTGCTCGGCAGCGCCGGCGAGGTGCCCGAGGAGATCTACGGCATCCCGCTGGGCCAGGCGCACACGGCACGGCACGGCTGCGACGTCACGGTGATCGCCCTGGGCCGCATGGTGGGGGAGGCTCTCGCGGCGGCCGGCGAACTCGCGGCCGAGGGCGTGGAGATCGAGGTGATCGACCCCCGCACCGTGCAGCCGCTGGACACCGAGACGATGTTCGCCTCCGTCCGCCGCACCAACCGGGTGCTCGTGGTGCACGAGGCCGTCACCTTCGGCGGGCTCGGCGCGGAGATAGCCGCCCAGATCCAGGACTCCGTCTTCGACTACCTGGACGCACCGGTCCTGCGCATCGGCGCTCCCTTCTCCCCGGTTCCCTTCTCCCCGGTCCTGGAGAAGGCGTACGTGCCCGATCGCGCCCGCATCGCCCAGGGCTGCCGGCGCCTCCTCGAAAGGTCGTGACCGACATGGCGGTCGAGGTTCTGCTGCCGAAGATCGGTCTGACCATGCAGGAAGGCACGATCGACGAATGGCTCGTGCCGGTCGGCGCGGCGGTCGCGGAGGGCGACGCGCTGCTGAGGCTGGCGACCGACAAGGTCGACGTGGACGTCGAGGCGGAGGCCGGGGGACTGTTCCACCCGGTGGTCCCCGCGGGGGCGACCGTCCCCACCGGGGCCCTCATCGGCTGGCTGCTGGCCGAGGGCGAGCAGCCACCGGGCCCGGCGGGTACGCCGATGCCCGCCGGGTCCGGGGCCGGCGCGGGTGTCTCTCCGCCCGCGCTCACCGGCACCGACGCCGGCGTTGCGTCCCCGGTGCCCTCCGTCAACGGCACCGCCGGCCGGCTCCTGTCCTCGCCGAACGCCCGACGGGTCGCCACCGCCGCCGACGTCGATCTCACCGCCGTACGCGGCACGGGACCGGGCGGCAGGATCGTCTCCGAGGACGTGGAGGAGTTCCTCGCGGCCCTCCCCGGCGACCGCACGCCGGTCCCGCCGGGCGGCAGCTCCTTCTCGCCGCTGGTCCGCAAGCTGGCGAAGGAACGGGGCCTCGACCTCTCCGCAGTGACCGGCACCGGGCCGGGCGGCCGGATCCGCCGCTCCGACCTCGACGCCGTCACCCCGGCCCCTCCCCACCGGGACGCGACACCTCCGCGCAGGGACGCGACCCCTTCGCGCAGGGACGCGACCCCTTCGCGCCATGACGCGACCCCTCGGCCCGGCGACGTCCTCCCGCTCACCGGGATGCGCGGCGCCATCGCCCGCCGGATGCACGCCAGCCTCCAGGAGATGGCACAGCTGACGCACGGCTACGAGGTGCGGATGGACTCCGTGGTGTCCCTGCGGGACCGGCTCAAGGAGGAGTGGGTCGACAGCGATCTGCCGGTGCCCGGCCTCAACGACTTCCTGCTGAAGGCCGCGGCCCTGGCCCTGCGCGAGCACCCGCTGCTCAACGCGACGGTGCGGGAGGACGGCATCCATCTGCTCGACGGCATCCACCTGGGCTTCGCCGTGGCCGTTCCGGGCGGCCTCATGGTGCCCGTGATCGAGGATGCCGTGGAGCTGCCGCTGTCCGAGATGGCCCGCCGGTCCAGGGTCCTGGCCCAGGCCGCGCGCGAGGGGCGGATCTCCCCGGCACAGCTGGAGGGGGCGACCTTCACCGTCACCTCGCTCGGCGGATACGGCGTCGACTTCTTCACTCCGGTGATCAACCCCGGCAACGTCGCGATCCTCGGGGTGGGCAGGCTCAGGGACGGCGTCGAGTGGGTGGACGACCGGCCACTGCGGACGCGGGTACTGACCCTGAGCCTCACCTTCGACCACCGTGCCGTCGACGGGGCACCCGCCGCCGAATACCTGCGCACGGTCGGTGACTTGCTGCGCAGGCCCCTTCGGCTGCTGGTGTGATCGGCGCCCTATGCGGCCGGGTCGGCGATCCGCTCCGCGAGAGCGCCGACCTCGCGGACGAACGAGCGGTGGCCCAGCGACCGGTACACGTCGTCGCCCCGGACCTGTGAGATCGCCGCGGTCTCCAGCAGGGCCAGCAGGCCCAGGCCGATCACCGCCGCCTCGGCGTCGGAGACGGACGCACGGGCCTTGCGGATCAGCCGCACCAGCTCGTCCAGCAGCTCGCTGCGGCTCTCCTGCCGCAGCGCCTCCGCTTCCTGGCTCATGCCGGCCGACGACACGAAGAACATGGTGGCGGCGGAGCGGTGTTCGCCCAGCCAGGACAGGAGCGCCGTGACCGCCGCACCGATGTCCGAGCCGGGCTCGTGGGCCTCGGTGAGCGCCTGCAACTGCTCGCGCAGCGCGGTGGCGAACGCCCGCATCCCCTCCGCCAGGACCTGGTCCTTGGAGGAGAAGTGGTAGTACACCGCTGCCGAGGTCATCTCCGCGCGAGCGGCGATGTCGGCCACCGTCACCTCGTCCGGCGGCTGGGTGGCGAACAGCTCGGTGGCTGCTTCGATCACCCACTGCTTGCGCGACGGACGGTGAGCGGCGCGGGTTCCGGAGGTCGTCATGATGTCAAGTATGCCGGGTGCCGAGTGTCCCGTATGCCCACGCGCAGCAGGAATTACTCTGTCGGACGGTTGGAGTTACTGGATACCATGGTCAGTACACAGGGCCCGCGGACGCGGAGTCACGGCAGTCGGCAGGGAGCATGATGGCCAGCACGAAGAACGGCAAGCAGCCCGCCCACCGGCCCTCGCGGCGGCAGCACATCATCACCGCCGCCGTGCGGGTGTTCGGCCGCAACGGGTTCGCGGAGACCAGCATCCAGGACATCGCGGACGAGGCCCAGGTGGTGCCCACGGCCGTCTACTACCACTTCGACGGCAAGGAGGAGCTGCTCGAACTCGCCATGCGTCGCGTCTTCGACCAGCTGAACGCGGTCGTGGAGGCGGCCCGTCCCGAATCCGAGCCGGGTGATGCGGAGGGGCTGATCCGCGTCATCGACGCCGTGTGGGACTGGGTGGAGCAGAACCCGGACGAGGCTCGGCTCTACCAGGTCCAGGTCGCCTCCGCCAACGGCAGTGTCAAGGTGCTGCGGGACGAGTTCGAGCAGCGGCACATCCAGCGTGGCTACGACTATCTGCCCGAGGGCACCACCCGCAGCCCCCGGGCGGCAAAGGTACGGCACGCGTCACAGGCCCTCGCGGTCCGCACCCTGATCAGTACGACCATGCTCGTCACCGCGCTGCGGGCGGAGGGGGGACCGCTGTCCCAGCTGCCCTCCCGTTCCGTACTGGAGGCGGTCAGGGGGCTGGCGCTGCGCATCGTCGCCACCGAGCAGAAGCCAGCGAAACCAGCGAAAGCGGCGAAAGCGGCGAAGTCGGCCAAGCCGGTCACGTCCCGGACCTGAGGCGGTTCACCAGGCCAGTGGTCTGCGGTCGGCGAACAGCCCTCCCGTCGTCTCGTCGCCCTCGGGCAGGGTCGCCAGCCAGACCGGGGTGTCCGCCCCCTCCCGCGGACCGCGCGGGGCGGAGGGGCCGCCCATGCCGCTGCGGGTCCAGCCGGGGTCGGCGGCGTTGACCAGGACGCCCGTGCCGGACAGCTCGGCCGCGAGCATGCGGGTCAGGGCGTTGAGCGCCGTCTTGGAGACGCGGTAGGCGGGATGCCGGCCGGAGTCCATCAGCGCCAGTGAGCCGTACGAGCTGGTGACGTTCACGACCCGTCCGTAGCCGGCTTCCACCATGCCCGGGACGACGGCCTGCGCCACCCGCCAGGCGCCGGTGAGGTTGGTGTCCAGTGTGGCGCGCAGGATGTCCTCGTCGACGTACGGGGGCCGCAGTTCGCGGTCGAGGGACACTCCCGCGTTGTTCACCAGCACGTCGATCCCGCCGGTCAGCTCCCGTGCTTCCCGGACCGCTTCGGTGACGCTCCACGCGGAGGTCACGTCCAGGGCCAGCGGCACCGCCGCGGGGCCGATGACACAGCACGCCTCCTCGGCGGCCTCCGATTTCCGCGCCGCGACCAGCACCCGCAGCCCCAGGTCCGCGAGCTGCCGGCCGATCTCCAGACCGATGCCCCGTGCCCCGCCCGTGACGAGTGCTGTTCTGCTGTCGTGCTGCATGGCGGTGTCCGCCCCCTTCACACCGTGAGGACCGAGCAGGCGCTGATCCCGGGCGCCCCGTACACATGGGTGAAGCCCACCCGGGGAGCGCCGGGCACCTGCACACCCAGCGCCCGGCCCTGCAACTGCCGTACGACTTCGTGGAACTGCCGCAACCCCGAGGCGCCGACGGGCTCCCCGCCGGCCAGACAGCCGCCGTCGGTGTTGACCGGTATCCGGCCCTCGGGATCGGTGTCCCCGGCGGCCAGCAGCGCCTCCTGCTCGCCATGGCCGCACAGCCCGGTCTCCGCCAGGTGGATCAGCTCCGATCCGCTGTCGGTGTCCTGCAACTGGGCCACCTGTACGTCCGCGGGACGCAGCCCCGCCGTGCGGAAGACCGCCTCGGCGGCGTCCACGCTGGGGCTGCGGTGCGGGCCCGGCGGCAGCCAGGGCGAGAACACCTCGAACGAACCGAACCGCCGGGTCCGGAAGGCCAGCGACGCGAGCCTGACCGGTTGTTCGCACAAGTCGAACGCGCGGTCGCCGAGCGCCAGTACCAGCGCGGCCGCGCCCTGTCCGGGCGAACAGAACATGTACTGGGTGAGCGGGGGACTGACCTCGGCGGAGTCCAGGATCTCCTGCTCCGTCAGCGACTTGCGCCGCCACGCCAGGGGGTGGTGCGAGCCGTTGCGGAAGGCCCGCGCCGCCACCATCGCCAACGCCCGCTCCGAGATGCCGTGTTCGTACAGGTACCGCTGGGTCTTGAGGGCGAAGAACTGGGTCGTGAGCATCATGCCGGTCTCGGCGTACCAGTCGCCCAGACCGTAGCGGGCCGCGGAGACGTGGAACGCGCCCCGCTCGTGCTTGTCGAACCCCACGGCCAGTCCCAGGGATGCCTCGCCCGCGCGCAGCGCGTTGGCCACCGTGAGCACGGTGGAGGCACCGGTCGCGCAGCCGTTCTGCACGTTGACGAACGGCACTCCGGTCAGGCCCAGCCGGCCCACCAGGGTGTCGGGCTTGCCGGACACGTCGGAGCCGCCGGCCGCGTAGCCGATGTCCTCCCAGGCGACACCGGCGTCGGCCAGCGCCTCGCGCATCGCACGCTCGGCCATGTCCATTCCGGTGACGCTCTCGTCGCGGCCGAAGGGATGCATCCCGCAGCCCACGACATAGACGTCGTCGGTCCGCCTCATCGTCCTCCGTCCCGGTCCGGTGCGAACGCGAAGGTCAGCACCTCGGTCCCGTCCTCGTCCTGGTACGCGGCCACGGTGGTGAGCCGGACCGGCAGACCGATCCGGATCTCCGCGCGGGGCACCGCCAGCCGCGCTTCGACCAGGACCTCACCGAGGTCCACATAGCCCACGTGGTAGGCCCGGTGGCCGCCGGACGGCGCCCGGTACGGAGGCTTCGGCGGGAACGCCTGGAGCGTCCACGACCAGACCCGCCCGCTCACCGGCAGCACCCGCGCGGACAGCGCTCCGTCCGGACACCGGGGGCACGAGTCCTGCCGGGGGAAGACGACGGTGCCGCACGCGGAGCAGCGGGCGCCCACGAGACGCGGTGGATCCCCGGCGTCGAGCCCCCCGCCGTCCCCCCGGCCGAACTCCCCGTCGAACAGAGACTCGTCGATGAGTCTGGTGGTCATGCCGTCCCGCCTTCCACGTCACCAGCCCAGCAGCACGGCCAGCCGTTCCCGATGGTGTGCGGCGCCGCCCAGCAGGACCGCGTCCGACTGGGCGCGCCGGAAATACAGGTGCGCGTCGTGCTCCCAGGTGAAGCCCATCCCGCCGTGGAACTGCACGCACTCGGCGGCGACGGAGACGAACGCCTCGCCGCACCACGCCTGCGCCACCGCCGCCGCCTCGGCCAGCGCCTGAGGCGAGCCGTCCGCCCGGACCGCGCGCACGACGGCCGACCGCGCGGCCTCGACCTGGAGCAGCATGTCGGCACAGGCGTGCTTGACCGCCTGGAAGCCACCGACCGCCCTGCCGAACTGGGTACGGTCGCGCACATGGGCCACCGTCATGTCCAACGCGGCCTGCGCTCCGCCGAGTTGCTCGGCGGCCAGGGCGATCAGGGCCACGTCCAGGGCGCGGGAGACGACGTCCGCTCCCTCGTCGCCTGCGGTCAGCGCCCTGGCCCGGGCCCCGGAGAAGGTGACCACCGCCTGGCCCCGGCCGAGGTCGAGCGTGGGCACCCGGCGCACCGTGACCCCGGGCTCGCGCGGGCCGGCCAGGAAGAGGTCCACGCCCTGGGGCCCGGCCGCGGCCACCACCAGCGCATCGGCGTCGGCGCCGTCGAGGACGAACGGCGCGGTGCCGTCCAGCAGCGGTACGCCGCCCTGCCAGGAGACGGCCACCGGCACGGCGTCGGGCCGCCACACCCCGTCGGGCGCGGCCACGGCCAGGGCATGCACGGTGCCCTCGGCGAGCTGGGCCAGCGCCTTGTCGGCCGTACCGCAGCCGGCCAGCACCTGCCCGGCCAGCACGGTCGAGGACAGCAGCGGTACCGGTGCCAGCGTCCTGCCCAGCTCCTCGCAGACGGCGGCGATCTCGGCGAGGCCGCCGATGCCACCCGCCGACTCGGGCAGGCCGAGGCCCGCGAGGCCGACCTGCCGGCCGAGGGTGTCCCACAACTCGGCGTCGATGCCGGGGGCTTCCTCGGGCATCCGGCGTACCGCGGCGGTGCCGCCGGCGTCGGCGCACACCGACCGCACGGTCTCGCGCAGGTCGTCCAGCTCGGTGTCCGACAGGGCCGTGCCCTCGGTCACGGTGCTTGTCATCGTGCGCTCCCGCTCTCGTCGTGCCGCTCCTCGTCGCGCCGCTCCCGCGGGGCGCTGTGCGCGGCCGCCATGCGGGCCACCGGCACGCGGTGCGCGGAACAGGAGACGTAGTCGAGGCCGAGGCCGTCGCAGAAGGCGATCGACTCCGGGTCCCCGCCGTGCTCACCGCACACGCCGAGCTTGATGCCGGGCCGTACGCTCCGTGCCCGTTCGGCCGCCAGGGCGACGAGCGCACCCACCCCGTGCGGGTCGAGCCGGGCGAACGGGCTGGCGGTCAGGAACCCGCGCTCCCGGTACGAGGCGAGCACCTGGCGCTCGACGTCGTCCCGCGAGAACCCGTAGGTGAGCTGAGTGAGGTCATTGGTGCCGAAGGAGAAGAACTCGGCGTGCTCGGCGAGTTCGCCGGCCAGCAGCGCGGCCCGCGGGGTCTCGATCATCGTGCCGAGCCGGTACGGGACCTCCACTCCGGTGCGGGCGGCGACCGCGTCGGCGGCACCGCGCACGTACGCGGCCGCGGCGGCGAGTTCCTCCGGCATGCTGACGAGCGGGATCATCACCTCCAGCTCCGGCCGCACGCCGGTGGCGGCGACATCGGCCCAGGCTGTGAAGAGCGCCTCGGCCTGCGCCGGGTAGAGCCGCTCGTGCAGCAGCGCCAGCCGCACCCCGCGCAGCCCGAGCATCGGGTTCGCCTCGCGCAGCGCGGCGGCCCGCTGCTCCTCGGCCGCGTCCAGGGCCTGTCCGGGGGTGGGCAGGAACTCGTGCAGCGGTGCGTCCAGCAGGCGCACGGTCACCGGGCGGTTCCCGACCGCGGCCAGCAGCGCGCGGAAGTCCTCGTGCTGGGCGCGCTCCAGCTCCAGGAGGGCTTCGTCCCGGGCGGCCGGGTCGGCGGCCAGGAGCACCCGGCGGATCAGCGGCAGCCGCTCGCCGAGGAACTGGTGTTCCGTGCGGCACAGCCCGACACCCTCCGCGCCCAGGGCGAGGGCGGTGCCGACCTCGGCGGCGGTGTCGGCGTTGACCCGCACGCCCAGCCGGCGCATGCCGTCCGCCCACTGAAGCAGGGTGGACAGTTCGGGCGGCGGTCCGGCGACACTGACGCTCAGCGTCCCCCCGTAGACGGCGCCGGTACGGCCGTCCAGCGAGACCGGGTCGCCCTCGCGCACCACCCGATCCCCGAAGCGGACCGTCCCGGCGGCCAGGTCCACACGCAGCCCCTCGGCACCGCACACCGCGGGCTTGCCCGCACCCCGCGCCACCACGGCGGCGTGCGAGGCGATGCCGCCGCTGCCGGTCAGCACGGCGGCGGAGGCCAGCATCCCGGGGACGTCAGCCGGTGTCGTCTCGGCAGCCACGAGCACGACCTGCGTACCGTCCGCGGCCAGTTCGAGGGCACGTTCACTGGACAGCACGACCGCTCCGGTCGCCGCCCCCGGGGACGCGGGCAGCCCCGTCACCAGGAGGTCCTCCCCGCCGGTCAGCCGCAGCTGGGGGTGCAGCAGTTCCTGTACGTGCGCGGGGGTGATCCGCCGTACGGCCTCCTCGCGGCCGAGCGCCCCGTCCCGGGCCAGGTCCGCGGCCAGACACACCGCCGCCCTCAGCGGCGGGCGGAGTTGCGCCGAGGCGGCGAGCAGGGAGATCTCGTCGTCGCGCACCTCGAAGTCGACCGACACCGGCGCCCGCAGATGACGCTCCAAGGTGAGCAGGGAGTGCTCCAGCAGCGCGGTCCCGCCCGCGAGCCGGTCCAGCGGTTCACCGGTGTGCGGCGGCGGCGCGCTGCGGCGCACTCCCCGGAAGAAGGAGCCCTGGGGGGAGAGCCGCCCGGTCTCCGGATCGCGGCTGACCGCCGTGCCGTAGCCCGAGTGGTCCGCCGGGCCGATGCGCAGCGCCTGCACGTGCAGGGCGAGGGCCAGATCGGCGGGGAGCCGCTGGGCTCGGCGGGACCTTCGCGCGCGCGGCGAGTCCCACCGGGCGAGGAGGGCGCGGGCGGCCAGCGCGAGCTGTTGCGCGGGGTCGTCGGGGAAGGGCCGGGAACCGTGCCGCGCCACCAGGGACAGCAGTGCTTCCACCCGCGCCCGCGGCTCGGGCGTGTCCAGCAGCGCGTCGTCGAGCACCGCACCGGACACGTCGAGGGCGTACTCGGCGATCAGCCGTACGGTGGCGGCCCACACCTCGTGCAGGGCCTCCCCGCGCCCGATGACGGCGCACAGGTCGTCGGCGTTGGCCGAGGTCACGCCGAGACAGGCCAGGTCGGGCGGCAGTCCCGCGATCTCGGTCGGCGCGCTCGCCGACAGACGCAGCAGCAGCGGCCGTCCCGCGTCCCCGATCCGCCGCCCCGCGAGCTGTTCGACCAGGTCGACGGCGGCTTGGGCGGTGTCGGGTTCGCCCAGCGACGCGGAGGCGCCCGCGGGCACGGTGAGCCCCGGCACGACCGGCAGCCCCAGGGCCACCAGCCGGTCCATCGCCGCGCCGTGCGCACCCAGCTCGTCGGCGTCGAGGCCCCGGATCCGCCCCTGCCCGTAGGGCACCAGGACCAGGCCGGGGGCCTCGGAGAGCGCGAGAGGAGCGCCGGACTGTGCGAGCGGGCCCGCCTCGCGGTCGGCGACGCTCACCCACGGCTCCTCGTGACCAGTTCCTCTTCCCGGGCCTCGTCCTCGGCCCGGCTGATCCCCAGCACGAGCAGCAGCTCCTGGTGCAGCCGCATCCACACGGTGTGGTACGAATCGCACAGCGGCGAGGCCAGCCACGCCGTCGCGCCGTCGTCGAAACGGTCGAGGGCTTCCTCCAGGGCCGGGAGGTACCGGTCGCTGCCGGGGAGCACCCGCTCCAGCCTGCGCAGCACGGGCTGGATGGCGTCGTGCACGTCTTCCAGCGACTCGCGCACCGCGGCGTCGTAGGCGTCGTCGGAGTGGTCGTTCGCGGTGCCGTCGGGGCGGCACTGCCATGCCGTGCACACGTCGCGGATCTTCCGGTTGACCGGCAGGAACGCCTCGTAGGCAGCGGTGATCCGCTCCTCCTGCTCGGAGCCGGCGGGAACCCGCAGGATCCGCGCCGCGGCGGCCTTGGCCCGCTCGGTCGGCAGCACCACCGGCCCCTTCACCATCGCCAGTCCGGCGTCGAGCAGTGGACGGTGCTCGGACTCCGGCCGGCCGCGCCACATGCCACGCAGAACGAGGTCGACGACGGCTTCGGCGAGAGGCTCGTCGGGAGCGTCCGGAAGGCCCACGGCAGCAGATTGCATCGCCACACCTTTTCCCCGGCTCTGTGGTGACCGGTTCCTCGGATCTGTGTTGCCCGGAGGTTACGCCCCGACGAGCCCGTTAGTGAAGAGGGACTCAAGAAACACTTTCGGATTCGCCGGCCTCGGCCCGGCCGTCGCCCGACTTCGGGCGACCCCGCGCGGCGAGGAACGACGCCATGCGGTCCCGTGCCTCCCCGCCGTCCGCCAGGGCGGCGATCAGCCGCGCCTCTTCGGCGAGGTGGCGGCCCAGTTCCTCGCCGGTCCCGGCGCGCAGCAGGCCCTTCGCGGCGCGTAGTGCGTCACCGGCGCCGGCGGCCAGGCCGGCCGCGGTCCGGTGCGCCGTGTCGTCCAGTTCCTCGTCCTCCACGGAGCGGGAGACCAGGCCCCATCGTTCGGCGTCGTCGCCGGTCAGTACCCGGTTGGTGAGGATCAGGTCCGCCGCCCTGCGGGGGCCCACCAGGCGGGGCAGGAACCACGACGCCCCGCAGTCAGGCGTCAGCCCGATCGCCGTGTACGCCAGCCGGAACCGCGCGGACCGGGCCACCAGGACGATGTCGCCCACCAGTGCCAGCCCGACCCCGCCACCCGCGGCCGCGCCGCGCACGGCGGTCACCACCGGCACCGGCAGCTCGTACAGGGCCTGTACCGCGGCATGCGCGGCGCTCGCCACGGCATGGACATAGGCACCGGTCCCGGCGCCGCGATTGGTGAAGGCGCGCAGGTCACCGCCCACGCAGAAGCTGCGGCCCGCCGCCCGCAGCAGCACGGCGCCGCCCGGGTCCGCGGCCACCTCGCGCGCAGTGTCCCGCAGGGCCTCCGCCGTCCTCAGGTCCAGGGCATTGCCCCGTCCCGGATCGTCGAGCATCAGCTCCACGACCCGGTCGGGGTGGCGGACGATCCGGACCGGCTCGGTGCTCACGGCAAGGCTCATGGGCGATTCTCCTGTGGTCTTCCCGTCGCCGGGTGCTTCCCGTCCCGGGCGCTTCCAGGCAAGATACTGAAGACGCTATACAGTTTCTAGGACGCGACGGGAGCCGATGCCCGTCCGCCCGTCGGCGGGAGGTCCCGTGCCCATCCAGTTCGATGTCGATCCGACTGTCACTCAACTTGCCTCGGACACAGCCGCGTTCGTGCGCGAGGTGGTCATTCCGGCCGAGCGCGAGTGCGGCGGGTCCGTGCACGACGCCCCCGAGGCCCTGCGGGAGACCCTGCAGAAGGCCGCCCGTGACGCGGGGGTCTTCGCTCCGCAGGTGCCGACGCGCTGGGGCGGACACGGGCTCGACCTGCGAGGGCAGGCGGTGGTGTTCGAAGCGGCGGGCTACTCCCTGCTCGGACCGCTGGCGCTGAACTGCGCTGCCCCGGACGAGGGCAACATGCACCTGCTGGAGAAGGTGGCCACCGAAGAGCAGAAACAGACGTATCTGCGTCCGCTCGCCGCGGGCACATCACGGTCCTGCTTCGCCATGACCGAACCGGCTCCCGGGGCGGGCGCCGATCCCCGCTCCCTGCGCACCACCGCGACCCGGGTTCCCGGTGGCTGGCGCATCGACGGACGCAAGTGGTTCATCACCGGCGCCCAGGGAGCCGGCTTCGCCATCGTCATGGCCCGGACCTCCGGCGGCCCCGGCGACCCGGGCGGCGCCACGATGTTCCTGGTCGACGCCGGCACGCCCGGCATGAGCATCGTCAGGACCATCGAGACCCTGGACGAGTCGCTCTTCGCCGGGCACAGCGAGATCGTCTTCGACGGGTGCGTGGTGGGGGAGGAGCAGGTGCTCGGGGCGGTGGACCGCGGCTTCGAAGGTGCCCAGGTCCGGCTCGGTCCCGCCCGGACGACCCACTGCATGCGCTGGCTGGGAGCCGCCCGCCGCGCTCAGGACCTCGCCCTGGAGCGGGCGGGCAGCCGGATGGCGTTCGGCTCGCCGTTGGGAGACCTCGGCATGGTCCAGCAGATGCTGGCCGACTCCGAGATCGACATCGAAGCGAGCCGCGCACTGATCCTGCGTACCGCCTGGGAGCTGGACACCGGCTCCGCCGCCGCCTCTCAGCTCACCTCGGTGTCCAAGACCTTCGTGGCGGAAGCGGTGAACCGGGTGGTCGACCGGGCGGTGCAGATCTGCGGAGCGCTCGGCATCTCGGCCGACGACGCCCCGCTGGCCCGGCTCTTCAGGGAAGTACGTCCGTTCCGGATCTACGACGGCCCGTCGGAAACGCACCGTTTCGCCATAGCGCGCCGCGCGGTGCGGCCCTATCGACGGCCGCGCCCGGGCCCCGCCGATGGCTGATCGTTCCGGGACCCTTCTGTCCACGACCTGCGGCAGCGGCCGAGCCCGGCGGGCACTGCCGTCGCCGGGGCGGCAGGCCGTGCCCTCGCGACCGCGGCCCACCCGCAGCCGCCCGGCCCGCCCGATGACGCGTCGGGAAAGTCAGCAGTCGGTCAGTGTGAGTCCTGAAACACCCGGGGACAGCTGACCGCACATGCGAATCGTTGTACGCTCCGGAGACCGCCCTTGACCTGCAAAAAGCAGGCAGGGAGCAGACAGATCGGGAGTATTTCCGTGCTTCGTACCATGTTCAAGTCCAAGATCCACCGAGCCACCGTCACCCAGGCCGACCTGCACTACGTGGGATCCGTGACCATCGACGCCGACCTGCTCGACGCCGCCGATCTGCTGCCCGGCGAGCTCGTGCACATCGTGGACATCACCAACGGGGCCCGGCTGGAGACGTACGTCATCGAGGGCGAGCGCGGGTCCGGCGTGATCGGGATCAACGGGGCCGCCGCCCATCTCGTCCACCCCGGCGACCTCGTGATCATCATCAGCTATGCCCAGGTGACGGACGCCGAGGCGCGGGCACTCGCCCCCCGGGTCGTGCACGTGGACCGCGACAACCGGATCGTGGCCCTCGGCGCCGACCCGTCCGAGCCGGTGCCCGGCTCGGACCAGCAGCGCAGTCCGCAAGCCGCCGGGGCCTGACGGACGCATCCGCAGCAGAGGAGGAGCGTGTCCATGAGCGACCCGGAGATCCGCGACGACCGGGCGGCGGGCCGGCTGGAGGCTGTGTCCGGCGGTGAAGTCGTCGGCCGCATCGAGTACTTCGTGCTCGAAAGCCCCGAGCGCGCGCTCGTGCCCGTCCACACGGTCGTCGAGCCTGCCCACGAGGGCAAGGGCATCGCCGGTTCGCTCGCGCGCGAGCTCTACGCCCTCGCCGGCCGCGAGCACAGCGCCGTCGCCTCGCTCTGCCCGTACGTCACCAAGTGGGCCGAACGCCACCCGGACGAGGCCCAGCCGGCCGACGAGGCCCTCCACGCGGCGGCGAAGGACTGGCTGAGGGCGCATCCCGGCCGCTTTTGAGATCCCAGCGGCTTGTGGGGTCCCAGCGGCTTCTGAGAGCCCGGTCGCCTTTGGGATCCTGGCCGCTTCGAGAGCCGTTCCCGTCGTCCCGGCCCCCGCTACCCCACCTGGTCCCCTCTCCGTCCCCGGGGGAGTGACTGCGGAGGCGGGTGCCGGGTAGGCGGGGGTAGTCCAGAGCCGGAGCCGTCCTACTGGCTGGAGGACCTGATGACGAACCCGATCCCCGACCCCGTGCCGCCGGCGCCGACACCGGGCCCGGATCCCCAGCGCCCGGAACCGCACCCCGACCCGGTGCCGAACCCGCAGCCCCCGCCGGGCCCGGAGCCGACCCCGCCTCCGCCGACGCCCACCCCGCCGCCGGGCCCGACCCCGCCGGCGCCTCCGGGCCCCGGCCCCGTGCCGGGTCCCGACCCGTCCCCGATCCCCCCGGGGCCGGATCCCGTGCCGAACCCCGAGCCCGGACCTCCACTGTCCTGACCGGACCTGTCCTAACCGGGCACACGACACGAACGGGGCGGTGGACGGCGATTCCTGCCGTCCACCGCCCCGCATACGTCCGTCAGCGGCAGCGCCTACGCGGAGGTCTCCGACCGGTCCCCGCCCCACAGCGTGTGGAACGACCCGTCCCGGTCCACCCTGCGGTAGGTGTGCGCACCGAAGTAGTCCCGCTGCCCCTGCGTCAGCGCCGCCGGCAGCCGCTCCGCGCGCAGAGCGTCGTAGTAGGCGAGGGCCGCCGCGAAACCGGGCGTCGGCACACCCTGGCGGGTCGCGGCGACCAGCACCTCACGCCAGTCGTCCTGGGCGTCCGCGATCTCCTGCGCGAACGTCGCGTCCGACAGCAGGCTCGGCAGGTCGGGACGGGCGTCGTACGCGGCGCGGATCCGGTCCAGGAACGCCGCGCGGATGATGCAGCCGCCCCGCCACAGCGCGGACACCGCACCGAGGTCGATGTCCCAGCCGTACTCGCCGCGGGCGGCGTCGATCTCGTGGAAGCCCTGCGTGTACGACACGATCTTCGACGCGTACAGCGCCTGCTCCACCCGGTCCGCGAACGCCCGGGCCTCCGCCTCGCTCAGCGGCTTCGCCTTCGGGCCGGCCAGCCCGCGCGAGGCCTCCCGCAGGGCCGCGTGGCCCGACAGCGACCGCGCGAACACCGCCTCGGCGATACCGGACACGGGCACACCCAGGTCCAGCGCGATCTGCACGGTCCAGCGGCCGGTGCCCTTCTGCTCGGCCTGGTCCACCACCACGTCCACGAACGGCTTGCCCGTCTCCGCGTCGACGTGCGACAGCACCTCGGCCGTGATCTCGATCAGGTACGAGTCGAGACGGCCCCGGTTCCAGGTGCGGAAGATCTCCGCGATCTCGGCGGGGGAGTAGCCGGCGACGTCCCGCAGCAGCTGGTACGCCTCGCCGATGAGCTGCATGTCCGCGTACTCGATGCCGTTGTGCACCATCTTCACGAAGTGCCCGGCGCCGTCCGGACCGACATGGGAGACGCACGGCGAGCCGTCGGCCGCCTTCGCCGAGATCTTCTCCAGCATCGGGCCCAGCGAGTCGTAGGACTCCCGCGGGCCGCCCGGCATGATGCTCGGGCCGTTCAGCGCGCCCTCCTCACCGCCGGAGACACCCATGCCGACGAAGTGGATGCCCTGCTCACGCAGGTCCCGCTCACGGCGCCGGGTGTCGGCGAAGTGCGCGTTGCCACCGTCGATGATCATGTCGCCGGGCTCCAGCAGCGGCGCGAACTCCTGGATCACCGCGTCCGTGGGCTCACCGGCCTTCACCATCACGACCAGCCGTCGCGGACGCTCCAGCGCCGCGACGAAGTCCTTCGCGCTCTCGCACGCGACGAACTCCCCCTCGCCGCCGAACTCCTCCACCAGGGCGTGCATGCGCGCGGGCGTCCGGTTGTGCACCGCGACCGTGTAGCCGTTGCGGGCGAAGTTGCGGGCGAGGTTGCGGCCCATGACCGCGAGACCCGTGACGCCGATCTGCGCTGTACTGCTCATTCGGTTCGCTCCTAAAGACCTCGGTATCGGTGCTGCCGGTGGGAGGTGCCCACGGGCATCCCCCGTCGACCATCCTGACGTGCCGCTACTTCGACCGCACGCCCGGGTCGCACGGCGTGGCGCAGGCTGATACGGACGAGAGCCCCGTCGCACTCAGCCGACGGGTGCGCCCCGCGCGCGCCGCACCGGCGCACGGTGTGCCGCCCACGGTGCACCACCGTGGCGTGCGTCGCGCAACAGGGGCCTCATACCGGCCATTTGGACTCCCGGGCGGCGAAAAGCCGTCTTGTTCTGGCCGGTTCGCAGCGCTTACTTTTGCCCCTCCTGACGCATGTCTAGGGGGGCTTTCGATGGCCGTACGCGGTCGGCACCGCCGGTATCAGCCGAACAGGATCAACCGCGCTTCGCTCACCGTCACGGCGGGCGGCGCGGGCATGGCACTGCCGTTCATGGGCACCGGCGCCGCCGAGGCGGCGGACATGGACACCTGGAACAAGGTCGCCGCCTGCGAGTCCACCAACAACTGGAGCATCAACTCCGGCAACGGCTTCTACGGCGGACTTCAGTTCACCCAGTCCACCTGGGAGGCCTACGGCGGCCGGGCCTACGCGGCCCGCGCGGACCTCGCGAGCAAGGACCAGCAGATCGCCGTCGCGGAGAAGGTCCTCGACGGGCAGGGGCCGGGCGCCTGGCCGGTCTGTTCCGTACGGGCCGGACTGACCCGGGGCGGCGGCGAGCCCGACATCCGGCCGGCCACCGAGCGCACGAAGCAGAAGGACGCGAAGCAGAAGGACGCGAAGAAGAAGACCTCCATCGAGGACGTACGGCCGCAGTCCACGCCGCAGTCCCGGGCGGGCAACGCCGAGATGTACACCGTGGTCCGCGGCGACACCCTCTCCCGCATCGCGGACGACCAGGACGTCAGGGGCGGCTGGCGGGGCCTGTACGCCGCCAACCGCTCGGCCATAGGGTCCGACCCCGATCTGATCGTGCCCGGCCAGCGCCTGGCGCTGCGCGGCGAGGGCGCCACGAAGACGCGGCCCGAGCACAGGCCCGCGCCCGCGGCCAAGCCCGCGACGAAGAAGCCGGCCCAGGACCGCGCCAAGGAGCGGCCGAAGGAGCGGTCCACGGAGCGGGCCAAGGACGAGAGCAGGGAGCGCGCCGACCGGTCCACGGCCACCCGGCAGGGTTTCGTCGCCCCCGTCAACGCCTCCCTCGGAACGCCCTACCGCAAGGCGGGATCCGCCTGGTCGAAGGGCTACCACACCGGCATCGACTTCCCCGTGCCCACCGGCACAACGGTCAAGTCGGTCGCGTCGGGCAGCGTCGTCAGCGCGGGATGGGGCGGCTCGTACGGCTACCAGGTCGTGGTCCGGCACGCCGACGGCCGCTACAGCCAGTACGCCCACCTCTCCGCGATCTCCGTGCGGGACGGGCAGCCGGTGAGCGCTGGCCAGCGCATCGGCCGCTCCGGCTCCACCGGCAACAGCTCGGGCCCGCATCTGCACTTCGAGGTGCGGACGGGGCCCGGCTTCGGTTCGGACGTGGACCCGGTGGCGTACCTCCGGGCCGGCGGCGTCAGGATCTGACACGCATGCGGTGCCGGTCGATCACGGGCAGCGGGACGTACGGGATGCCGTAGAAAGGCACGTAGGAGAACGGGCGATCGTCGTCGGAGGCCGCCACCACCGACGACTCCCCGCCCTCGTACGAGGCATCCGCCCCGCCGGCCCCCGCTGCTGTTCCGGGCCCCGGCACGAGCACGGCGGCCGGTGTGTCCGGTACGGCCACGGCGCCCGCCGCCGCTGCCACCGGCTCCGACGCGAGCACATCCACCGTTTCCTCCGGCCGAGGCGCGAGCGCGGCGGCCGGTGCACCCGGCACGGGGACTGCGGCTGCCGCCTGCGGGCCGGGCACGAGCACAGCGCCCGGCGCGTCCGCTCCAGGCACAAGCATCGCGGCCGGTGCGCCCGACCCGGACACCGGCGCCGCCGCTGCCACCGGCTCCGGTACGCGCACGCCCGCCCTCTCGTCCGCCCGCGGCACGATCACCGCGGTCGGTGCGCCCGGCCCTGGAACGAGTACCGCCGCCGTCGCCACGGACTTCCGCACGAGCACGTCCTCCCCGCGCAGCCCGGCCTGAGCCCCGGCAGGGACCCCCTCGGGGATGCCGTCCAGGCTCGCCGGTTCTCCCACCTGCTCGGGCAGGCCACCCCGGCCCGCCCGCTCCGGCCCGCGGCCCGCCTGCTCCGGCACCCGGCGCGGCCCTTCGGCCGACAGGGCCCGCGCGCCCGTTCCGCTCGGCGCCTCCGCGGGCCGGGCCGGAACCGCGTCCGGGTGCTCGTGCGTGAGCCGCTCCGTCGTGAGCAGGATCAGGCCGCCCGCCGCGATCACACCGCAGCCCAGGGCGAGCACCGTACCCGTCGTGCCGTAGCGGAAGGTTTCTCCGAACATCGTGATGCCGACCGCAGCCGCCACCACCGGGTTCACGACCGTCAGCGTGGCCAGCGGGGCCGCGAGGCCGGCGCCCCGGTAGGCAGCCTGCGACAGCAGCATGCCGGCCGTGGCCAGGGCACCGATCACGGCGAGGGACGGCACGTCGGCCGCCGACACACCGCCGGTCCAGTCGACCGCGACGGTCTTGGTGAACACGGAGGACATGCCGAACGCGATGCCGGAGGCGGTCGCCAGCAGCATGCTGCGGACCGCCGGGTGCCGGTGCACGGCCCGGGCGGCGATCATCAGCGTCACGACCACACCCGCGGTGACGACGGCGACGGCCACCCGCTCCGGCGTGTTCAGCGACCGCGCGTCGGACGCGGCGACCAGGGACAGCAGACCGGCGAGCCCCACCGTCGCCATGATCGCGCCCCGCCAGGCCGTGGCACCGGCCTTGCGGCCGACGAACAGTGCCGCCATCGGCAGGGCCACCACGATGGTCAGCGCACCGAGCGGCTGGACCAGGCTCAGCGGCCCGTAGGCCAGCGCCACCACGTGCAGCAGTCCGCCGAGGCCGTTCAGCCCGACCGCCGCCCACCAGCCCGGCCGCCGCAGCGGCGCGTACTGCTCGCCCGGCGAGGACTCCGCCACCCGCTCCTGCACGATCGCCCCGCCCGCGTAGGCGAACGCGGAAACGAGGGACAGCAGGACGGACAACGCGAGGGCGCTCATCGGCTGATCCTCTGCGTCAGGCGTGGGCGCTCGGCCCGGCGCGGCGAAAGGTGGGCTTTCATGACCAACACCCTGCCGTGTCCAGCTCTTCCCGTCGTCGTCCCTGAGCACTCATTGGGTCCTACTGCCGGTGGAGTACGCGAGGAACCCCCTCATCCCCAGGGTGGGCGAGTCCGGTCGGGGGCCACCGGGTCACGTCCCTTAGGGGCCTTGGTACTACTGCTCTTCGTGGACCTCGACCCCGACCTCGCCGCGCTCCGCCCGCTCGCCGGCTTCTTCGTGCTGCGCACGGAACGAGCATCGGCCGGGTCTCTTCCCACTCTCGCACAGGCCTACGCCGACACGTCACCTAATGTGTCGGTAAATCCCCTTATTCTTCGCGTGCGGAAGGTCGCGACCGCCCTGCGCGCTCCGGAGTTGCGCGTCGCCGCGTCCGTGACCCACCAGGGACTCGCGGCCCGGTTCTGGTCGATCGCCCTCGGCTGCGCCGCGCTCTACGGCTCCGTCCCCGACCTGGATGCCCGGCTGCTGCACTGGGACGCCGACGGCAGCGCCCCCGACGACCTGTGGCTGACGGACGTACGGCAGCTGCCGGGGGACGCGCAGTCCCTCGCGGACGTCGTCCTGCACGGCCACCTCGTCCCGCTGGCGGCGGCCCTGCGCGCCCACCACGGCCTCGCGCCGGGCCTGCTGCGCGGCAACGCCGCCTCCGCCCTGGCCGGCGCCGGCCGGGAACTGGACCGCTGGGCCGGGCGGCACGGCCGTACGGACGTCGCCGCCCGGGCCCGGTCCCTGACCGCCGAACTCCTCGCGCACCCCCTGCTCACCGGCGCCGGGACCCTCACCGGTACCGCGTTCCGGCGCCGCAGCTGCTGCCTGTACTACCGGGTGCCCGGCGGGGGCGTCTGCGGCGACTGCTGCTTCCCGCGACCGCCCCGCTCTTCCCCACGCGCCCCTTCTGGGTGACCATGAAAGGGAACGGCCGTTGAGAGCAGGGAGTTGCGGGTGCGCGTCGGACTGCTGACCCGGGAGTACCCGCCGGATGTGTACGGCGGTGCGGGCGTCCATGTGGAGTTCCTCGCCCGCGAGCTCAGAGGGCTCGTCGAGCTGGACGTGCACTGCTGGGGGGAGGGCCGCGCCGACGGCGTGCTGCGCCACCGGCCCTGGTCCGCGCTCGACGGCGCCAACGACGCGCTGCGCACCTTCTCCGTCGACCTCGCGATGGCCGCCGCCCTCGAAGGCCGCGAGCTCGTCCACTCCCACACCTGGTACGCCAACCTCGGCGGCCACCTCGCCAAGCTCCTGTACGGCATCCCGCACGTGATGACCGCGCACTCCCTGGAGCCCCTGCGCCCCTGGAAGGCCGAGCAGCTAGGCGGCGGCTACGAACTGTCCAGCTGGGCCGAACGCACCGCGATCGAGGCCGCCGACGCGGTGGTCGCCGTGTCCGGAGCCATGCGCGAGGACATCCTCGGCTGCTACCCGGCGCTGGACCCGGAGCGGGTCCACGTCGTGCACAACGGCATCGACACGAGCCTGTACCGGCCCGACCCCGGCACGGACGCCCTGGACCGGATCGGCCTGGACCGCTCCCGCCCGTACGTGCTGTTCGTCGGCCGGATCACCCGCCAGAAGGGCGTGCCCCACCTGCTGCGCGCGGTGCGGGACATCGACCCGGCCGCACAGGTCGTGCTGTGCGCGGGCGCACCGGACACGCCGGAGATCGACCAGGAGTTCCGCGAGCTGTTCGGGGAGCTGAGCGCGGTCCGCGACGGGGTGTTCTGGATCCCGAAGATGCTGCCCCGCCCGGAGGTGATCCAGCTCCTCACGCACGCCGCCCTCTTCGTCTGCCCGTCGGTGTACGAGCCGCTCGGCATCGTGAACCTGGAGGCCATGGCCTGCGGCACCCCCGTGGTGGCCTCGGCGGTCGGCGGCATTCCCGAGGTGGTCGACGACGGCACGACAGGGCTGCTCGTCCTGCCCGGCGACGGTTTCGAGGCGGGGCTCGCCCGGGCCATGGGCACCGTCCTGGGCGACCCGGCGGCCGCCCGGCGGATGGGCGAGGCCGGGCGGGAGCGCGCGGTCGGCGAGTTCGGCTGGGACGCGGTGGCCCGCCGCACGGTCCGGCTCTACGAGGAGATCGTCAAACAGGCTTAGCGGGTACTGCTCAGGGGCAGGCATCGGGAAATCGGCGTGAGGGGAGCGGCCATGCGTGGTGGTGGTCCTTCGGTCCTGGGGATCGTGCTGGCGGGCGGCGAGGGCAAACGGCTGATGCCCCTGACCGCGGACCGTGCCAAACCGGCGGTGACCTTCGGCGGCACGTACCGCCTGGTCGACTTCGTCCTGTCCAACCTCGTCAACGCCGGCGTGCTGCGCATCTGCGTCCTGACGCAGTACAAGTCGCATTCGCTGGACCGGCACATCACGACCACCTGGCGGATGTCCAACCTGCTGGGCAACTACGTCACGCCCGTGCCCGCCCAGCAGCGCCTCGGCCCGCGCTGGTACCTGGGCAGCGCCGACGCGATCCTGCAGTCGCTGAACCTCGTCTACGACGAGCAGCCCGAGTACGTCGCCGTCTTCGGCGCCGACCACGTCTACCGCATGGACCCGCGCCAGATGCTCGACCAGCACATCGAGAGCGGCGCGGGCGTGACGGTCGCCGGGATCCGGGTGCCGCGCACCGAGTCCTCGTCCTTCGGGGTGATCACGCCGGGCTCGGACGGGCAGACGGTGGAGCGCTTCCTGGAGAAGCCCTCGGCCCCGCCCGGACTGGCGGACGACCCCGAGTGCGTCTTCGCCTCGATGGGCAACTACATCTTCACCACCAAGGCCCTCATCGAGGCGCTCAAGCGGGATGCGGAGGACGAGTCCTCCGTGCACGACATGGGCGGCTCGATCCTGCCCCAGCTCACCGACCGGGGCGAGGCTTCGCTCTACGACTTCAGCGCCAACCACGTGCCCGGCGAGACCACCCGCGACCAGGGCTACTGGCGGGACGTCGGGACGCTGGACGCCTACTACGAGGCCCACATGGACCTCATCGCCGAGCGCCCCGCCTTCAACCTGTACAACCGCAGCTGGCCGATCTACACGCACTCGTACCAGCTCTCGCCGGCCCGGTTCAACGCGGGCGGCATCGCGAGCGAGTCCATCATCAGCGCGGGCTGCCTGGTGCGCGGGCAGGTCACGCGGTCGGTGCTGTCGCCGGGCGTGCTGGTCGACCCGGGCGCCGTGGTGCAGGGGTCGGTGCTGCACGACAACGTGCACATCGGCCGGGGCGCGGTGGTGCGCGGCGCCGTCCTCGACAAGAACGTCGAGGTGCCGCCGGGCGCGACCATCGGCGTCAACCCCGAGCGGGACGCGGAGCTGTACACGGTGTCCAAGGGCGGCGTGATCGCCTTGGGGAAGGGGCAGTTGGTCACCTGAGCCCGCGGCGGCCCCGGGGGCTTTGTCCTGCCTATGGGCGAAGTCCGGGATCTGAGTCGTCATGCCTTCGTCTTCCTTGGCGTACACATGACAACGTTGGCGTGAGAGATTCCGTGCGTCCGTGACGCCTCAGAACCCGCCTCGCGTCCCTGCTCGCCGCGCTCCTCGCTCTCGCGGGCCTGAGCGCGGTCCCCGCCCTCGCGGACGACCCCGCCGAGACCCACGGCCTCAAGGGCGAGTACTGCACCCACTTCGCCCCGGGCGTCTTCGACGTCCACACCCTCAAGGCGACGACTTATGACCGCGCGGTGCTGAAACCCGACACGGCCCGGCTGAGGACCGCGCACGAGGCGCTCATCCGTGACGCCTCCCGGGTGACTCCCACCGGGTGCCCGGCGGCGCGACCTGTGCTGGACTGACCGCACATGCACCATGAGTCCCGCCCCTGTCACCGGGGCGGGACTTAATCGGATGTTAACTGTACGTAGCCTGATCGTACTTGACCGTAATCGGGCGGGGGCGGTTGACTGCTGACCCACCCGTCGTCGACGCGAGGCAAGCCCTTGACTGCTGACCTGCTCGCTCCTCTCGACCTGGCGTTCTGGAACCTCGAGTCCGCGGAACACCCGATGCACCTCGGTGCGCTCGGGATCTTCTCGGCCCACTCGCCCGCCGCGGGTGCCCACGCCGCGGACCTGCTGGCGGCCCGGGCCGCCGGAGTCCCCGGACTGCGGATGCGCATCCGTGACGTGTGGCAGCCGCTGCCGGCCGCGCTGCGCCGGCCGTTCGCCTTCGGCGGCGCGGCCCGCGAGGCGGACCCGGACTTCGACCCCCTGAACCATGTGCGGCTGCACGCCCCGACCGCCGACTTCCAGGCGGTCGCGGGCCGGCTCATGGGGCGCCCCCTGGAGCGCGACCGCCCGCCCTGGGAAGCCCATGTGCTGCCGGGCGAGGACGGCGTCTGCTTCGCCGTGCTGTTCAAGTTCCACCACGCCCTCGCCGACGGGCTGCGGGCGCTGACCCTCGCCGCGGGCGTCATGGACCCGATGGACATGCCAGCCCCCCGGCCCCGCCCGGCCGAGACCCCGCGCGGCGTTCTGCCGGACGTGCGCGATCTCCCCGGGCTGATGCGCGGTGCCCTGTCGGACGTGAGCCGCGCCCTCGACATCGGCGCCTCCGTCGCCCGCTCCTCCCTCGACGTGCGGTCCACCCCCGCGCTCACCTGCGAGCCGAGCGGCACCCGCCGCACCGCCGGAGTGGTGCTCGACCTCGACGACGTGCACCGCATCCGCAAGACCGTCGGCGGCACCGTCAACGACGTCCTCATCGCCGTCGTCGCGGGCGCCCTGCGCCGCTGGCTCGACGAGCGCGGCGACGGCAGCGAGGGCGTCGCGCCCCGCGCCCTGATCCCCGTCTCCAAGCGCCGCCCCCGGACCGCGTACCCGCAGGGCAACCGGCTCTCCGGGTACCTGATACGGCTTCCGGTGGACGACCCCGACCCGCTGGCCCGCCTCGCCTCGGTCCGGGACGCCATGGACCGCAACAAGGACGCCGGCCCCAACCGGGGCGCGGGCGCCGTCGCCCTGCTCGCCGACCACGTACCCGCCCTCGCCCACCGGCTGGGCGGCCCCCTGGTCGGCCAGGCGGCCCGGATCTGGTTCGACCTCCTGGTGACCAGCGTGCCCCTGCCCAGCCTGGGCCTGAAGCTCGGCGGCCACCCGCTCACCGCCGTCTTCCCCTTCGCCCCGCTGGCCCCCGGCCACTCCCTGGCCGTCGCGGTCTCGACGTACCGGGGGAGCGTCCACTACGGCCTCGTCGCCGACGCCGAGGCGGTCCCGGACCTGGACCTGTTCGCCACGGCCGTCTCCAAGGAGGTGGCGGCACTGATCAAGGCCTGCCGGTCGTGATCAAGGCGACTTTGGCGGTGCGGCCCGACGCTCCGTAGAATTCGCCCTTCGAAAGCGGGCGCGACCGGCGCGCCGCGACGGCAGAGCAGGGAACGACAGCGGCGATGACGGTGACAGAGGACGGCCCGCAGGCCATGGACGAGGCGAGCGGGCACTCGTACGGACCCGGCATCGACCCGGAGCGCCTGGCCGTCTGCCTCGGCGTGCTGGAGGAACTCGACAAGCTGGACGTCGACCACCCGGACGCCATCGCCGTGCGCCGGGCGACCGCGGGCATCTACCGCACGGTCAAGCAGCGCCGCCGCCAGGAGCGCCGGGCCGCCAAGACCGCCCACGACAAGGCGGTCACGGAGGCCACGGCGACCGGCTCCGCCCAGCGCATCGACGACGAGACCGAGGGCCTGCTGCCGTCGTCGAACACCGAGGAGGGCAGGATCGCGGGGATACTCCAGCGCCCGCGCTCCTGCTACACCTGCAAGGCCCGGTACGTGGAAGTCGACTACTTCTACCACCAGCTCTGTCCGGACTGCGCCCGCGTGAACCGCGAGAAGCGCGACGTCCGGGCCGACCTGACCGGCAAGCGCGCGCTGCTCACCGGCGGCCGGGCCAAGATCGGCATGTACATCGCGCTGAGGCTGCTGCGCGACGGCGCGCACACCACGATCACCACCCGTTTCCCCAAGGACGCCATCCGCCGCTTCAAGGCGATGGACGACTCCGCGGACTGGATGCACCGCCTGGAGGTCGTCGGCATCGACCTGCGCGACCCGGCCCAGGCCGTGGCCCTCGCCGACCAGGTCGCCGAGGCGGGCCCGCTCGACATCCTCGTCAACAACGCGACGCAGACCGTGCGTCGCCTGCCCTCCGCCTACGCCGCCCTGGTCGAGGGCGAGAGCGCCCCGCTGCCCGCCGGCGAGCTGCCCGCCCACCACGTCATCGGCGCCTTCAACTCCGGTGCGGTCGACGGCATCGCCGCGCTGCCCCTCGGCACGAGCGGGCTCGACGCCCAGCAGGTCGCCGACCTCGCCCTGGTCGCGGGCAACGCCAGCGTCGAACGGCACCTGGACGGCACGGCGATCGACGCGGGCGGGCTGGTGCCCGACGTGGTCGACTCCAACACCTGGGTGCAGACGATCGAGCAGATCTCGCCCGTCGAGCTGCTGGAGACCCAGCTGTGCAACTACACCGCGCCGTTCATCCTGATCAGCAAGCTGCGGCCGGCCATGGCCGAGGCGGCGAAGAAGGCGGAGAGCGGGCGCGCGTACGTCGTGAACGTGTCCGCGATGGAAGGGGTCTTCGGACGCGGGTACAAGGGCGCCGGGCATCCGAACACCAACGCCGCCAAGGCCGCGATGAACATGGTCACGCGCACCAGCGCCCAGGAGATGTTCCAGACCGACGGCATTCTGATGACCTCGGTCGACACGGGCTGGATCACGGACGAGCGGCCGCACTACGACAAGCTGCGGCTCGCCGAGGCCGGGTTCCACGCGCCGCTGGACCTCGTCGACGGAGCGGCCCGGGTCTACGACCCCATCGTGCGCGGTGAGGCGGGAGAGGACCTCTACGGCGTCTTCATGAAGGACTACGCGCCCGGGAAGTGGTAGTCGCCCCTGTCCCGTGACGGGATGTCAAGGACCGTCTGGAAAGCGCCGTCGTCGGCGTACGCCGTTCGGGTGATCTGCAAAACGGCCGTCAGCGTACAAAACGGTACGTAAACAGGAGTTGAACGCCGCCTGACGCGCGATCGTTACCGGTTGTTTTCAGCCCCATCGAGCGGTGCCCCGCTCATTTGGTTAGTCTGATGCGGACGGACAGCAGCACGGGGTCCTACCCACACCCACGGTCCGTCATGGGACCAGCCGGTTCACCACGGCCTGCTCTCCCGTGAGTCGACCGGCGCCACCGCGTCCGAACTGCATTTGACATAGAGGCCCGAGCGGGCGTCAGGCGCAGCAGGACCGGCGCGTACGTCCCGAGGGTGACCGACACATAAGGAGTGCGCGGTGACACCGGAGAAGACGAATCGCGATCAGCGCCCCAAGGAACGCGGCGAGCGCGCCGGCCGACGGGTCGACGAGCTCGGCAGCCTCGACGTGTGGGCCCGTTCGGCCCCGATCCGCCTCGCGGGCTACGAGGACGACCTCGCGGAGCCCCACATCCTGCCCAGCGTCGACTGAGCGGGCAGCCCCCACCGCAATCGCCGAGAGCATGGGCGTGCCAGACTCGCACCCATGCTGATCAGGGAAGCAACGGCTGACGACTGGCCTCGCATCTGGCCGTTCTGGCACCGCATCGTCGCCGCGGGCGAGACCTACGCATGGGACCCGGGTACCTCCGAGGAGGAGGCCCGGGTCCTGTGGATGAACCCGGCGAAGCGCGTCTACGTCGTCGAGGACGACAGCGGTGCAGTCGTCGCCTCCGCCTACCTCGCCCCCAACTACGGTGGCCCGGCCGCCCGCATCGCCAACGCCGGCTTCATGGTCGACCCGGACCGGGGCGGCCGGGGCTACGGACGCGCCCTGGCCGGCCACCTCCTGACCGAGGCCCGGGCCGCCGGCTACCGGGGCATGGTGTTCAACGCCGTCGTCGAGACCAACCCGGCCGTGAAGCTGTGGACGTCCCTCGGCTTCGCGGTCCTGGGCACGGTCCCCGACGCCTTCGACCACCCCCGGCACGGCCCGGTGGGGCTGCACATCATGTACCGGGCGCTGTAGGACACCGGAGGGCCGGCCGTCAGGGCCGGGCGTACGGACGGGTCATGATCTCCATGTTGTGGCCGTCCGGGTCGTCGAAGTAGGCGCCGCGACCCCCGAAGAGGTCGTTGACCCGGCCCGGGGCTGTGTGGCTCGGATCGGCGTAGTAGGTGACGCCGATCGTCTCCAGCCGGGCGATCATGGCGTCGAACTGCTCCTCGGGCACGAGGAACGCGTAGTGCTGCGGCTGGATGGGCTCGTCGCGCTTCTCGTAGTAGTCGAGGGTCACGCCGTTGCCCAGGTCCACGGGCAGGAACGGGCCGAAGGGGGCGCCGACCTCCAGACCGAGGACGGCCGCCAGGAACTCGGCGGACAACCGGCGGTCCGAGGCGTAGACGGCGGTGTGGTCGAGGCGGGCGACGGTGGCGGGCAGGGCAGGCTGAGCGGGGGACATGAGTGGGTTCGTCTCCGAGTCGTGTGAAATCCGTGGTGAAGCGCCGCTGAGGCGCCAGGGGATGAGGACACGGAGACGAGAGGCGGGGCTCGTGCCCTCTCCGGCTCTCGGACGGATCCGGGCGGGGTCACCCCCGCCGCGCTCACGCCGAGGCCGGGCGCCTCACTCGTGCATGGCCTACGGCCGACCCGGCAGTCACCCGGCCGACCTTAGTCCATCGGCGCCGTGCGCTGCCACGGATTACGTTCCTCCAGCCGGCCCGCCAGGTCGAGGAGTTGGGACTCCGAGCCGGGCCGTCCCACCAGCTGTACGGCGCAGGGGGCACCGGAGGGGAGAGTTCCGCAGGGGACCGCCATGGCCGGCCAGCCGGTCAGGTTCCACGGGGGCGTCAGGGGCGAGTAGTTCGTGTTGGCCACCAGGTTGCTCAGCCAGCCCCGCTCGTGCCAGGGCCCGGCCTTGGGGGAGCGGCGTGCCAGCGCCGGGGTGAGCAGCACGTCGTACTCGGTGAAGAACGGCTCCAGCCGTTCCCGGAGCTTCTGACGGCTCGCCCCGGAGCGCACGGCGGCGATGAAGGGGCGGCCGATTCGCGCGTGGACGCGGGTGCGCCGTGTCAGCAGACGGGGGTCGAGGGGCTGGGCGTCCGCGGCCGTGCCCGCCGTCCAGTGGATCAGCGAGGTCGTGGCGAGGGACACCGGGTAGGGCGGGTCGGCGCGCCGGACCTGGTACCCCGACCGCATCAACAGCCCGGCCGCGTCCCGGGCGGCCGCCGCGTACGGGCGGCTGACGGTGACGCCGGCCAGCGGGCTGCGCAGCGACACCGCGACCCGGAGCGTGCCGGGCTCGGAACGGGGTGCGGGCGCGGTACCGGAGAGGACCGAGAGCATCAGGCGGACGTCCTCGACGGTCGTCGCGAGGGGTCCGTGCTCGGCCATGCCGAACCAGTTGCTGCCCGAGCCCGTCGGTACCACCCCCCGGCCCGGCTTGATGGTGAGCAGGCCGCAGTTGGCGGCCGGTATGCGCAGGGAACCCATGCCGTCGTTGCCGAGGGCGACCGGCACCATCCCGGCGGCGACGGCGGCCGCGCTGCCCCCCGACGAACCGCCCGCGGAACGCGCCGGGTCCCAGGGGTTGCGGGCGATGCCCAGCACGCCGTCCGTCGTGCCGAAGACGCACAGCTCGGGCACGTGCGTCAGCCCCACGACCACCGCGCCCGCCGCCCGCAGCCGGGCCACCGTCACATGGTCCTGTGCGGCCGGGGTCTCCGGTGTCGCCGCCGAGCCGATGCGGGTGGACTCGCCGCGTACCGCGAGGTTGTCCTTGACGGCCACGGGCACCCCGGCCAGCGGCAGTTCGGCGAAGTCGCCGCGGGCCGCCACCTCGTCGGCCTCGGCCAGGGCCGCCTCGGCACGCACCACGCGGAAGGCGCCCACACGGCCGTCGAGCCGCTCGATCCGGGCGAGGTGCTCGGCGACCACCTCGCGGGGCGTGACCCGCTTCTCGCGGACGGCGGCGGATATCTCGGCGGCGGTGCGGCCGGCCCAGGTGGTCACAGCGGCTCCTCGAAGGGGAATACGGGGACTTACTGACGAGTACGTAGGGAGAACTCTGCACCCGGGCAGGAGCGCGCGTCGAGGCCGCCGGCCGGTTCGATACCGGATCAGTGCCGTGGACCCTGGGCCTGATGTGGCCGCTCAGCGCAGATGGCGCGCGAAGAAGGCCTCGGTGACGTCCATCTCGGCCGCCCACCGCTGCCCGAACGTGTGGCCCTCGCCGGGCACCGTGCGGAGTTCGACGTCCTTGCCGGCCTCCCCGAACACGGCTGCGACCTCCCGCGACCAGGCGATCGGGCAGGTGTCGTCCGCGGTGCCGTGCTGGATCAGCAGGGGTTCGCCGACGCGGTCGGCGTAGGTCAGGGGTGAGACGCCGCGCCAGAACGCCGGGTCCTCCTCGGGTGTGCCGTGCTTCTCCTCGGTCTCGGCGACGAGGGGGTCGCCGTCGGGCCGCTGGAAGTGGTCGATGTTCTCCTGCGGCCGGGCGCTCACCGGCGCGTAGACGACCGCCGCGTCGAACAGACCGGGCGCCACGACCAGGGTGTTGTACACGACCCCGCCGCCCATCGACCGGCCGAACAGGCCGATCCGGTCGCCGTCGATCTCGGGGCGGCCGGAGTTCCGCAGGGCCAGGGCGGCGCCGATGACGTCCTCCGTGTAACCGAGCCGCAGATTCACGTCGTTGTCCGGGTCCTCGTCGGAGCGGGCGTGGTTGCGGTAGTCGGTGTGCAGGACGACATGGCCGGCGCGGGCCAGTCGGTCCTGCTCGCGCGGCATGCCCTGGCCGCTGAAGTAGACGTCCGGGTCGATGTATCCGTGCGCCAGCACCAGCGCCGGGAAGGGGCCCTTGCCCTCGGGGATGTTCATGATCCCGGAGATGGTCAGGCCGTTCGCCTCGTAGGTCACGGCGTAGCGGGTGTAGGCGGAGTTCCGGTCGAGCACGTCGCCGAGACGCAGCCCCGAGCCGGTGTGCTCGCGCTGCATCAACGCCGGGAGGGAGACGGGGTCGACAGGGCCGGGCGTGGGCGTGGCCGTGGCGCGGGGGCTCTCACCGGCGGTCCGGGCCGACGCCGGGGAGGCCGCGGGGACGGCCGGCGCCGGGGAGGCCGAGGGCGCGCCGTCCTCCGTACCGCCGGTGCAGCCCGTCGCGACGGCCAGCAGCAGTCCGGCGGCCGCGCAGGCGGTGCCCCGGAGCCGCATACGGTCCAGTGTGACCCCGACGCGTGCGGGAGGGTAGGTACCGCCCGAGCCGGCCCTGCGCCGCCCCCGTGCCGCCCCGCTCGATCAGTCCCGGCACGGGCAGGGAGGGCAGGTCCGGCCTGGTGCGGGAGGCCGCGCGAGACGCAGGTCACATTCGTCCATGTCACATCGTGATGAGCCGCCGCCTCATAGGGGTGTACGCACCGACAACGGCAGAGGAGCTCACCATGAGCGCACGACTGGACGTCTTCGCCATCCCCAGCGCGAGCAAGCTCATCAAGCAGTTCTCCTCCCTGGGGCGGCTGGTCGTGGAGTCACCGCTGCCGGCCGCCACCCGGGAACTGGTCTCGCTGCGGGTGAGCCAGATCAACGGATGCGCGGTCTGCATCGACATGCACACCAAGGAGGCCACCGCCGCGGGCGAGAGCGCCGTACGGCTCCACCTGGTCGCGGCGTGGCGGGAGGCGACGGTCTTCACCGACGCCGAGCGCGCCGCGCTGGAGCTGGCCGAGCAGGGGACCCGGATCGCGGACGGCGCCGGCGGGGTCCCGGACGAGGTGTGGGAGCGGGCCGCCAAGCACTACGACGAGGAGCAGCTCACGGCGCTGGTCACCCTCATCGCCTTCATGAACACCGCCAACCGGCTGAACGTCATGCTGGAGCAGCCGGCCGGCGACTACCAGCCCGGGCAGTTCAAGTAACCGAAGCGCACCGGGCCCTGGGCGTCGCCTAGGGCCCGAGCTGCGCCCGCAGCCACTCCTCCACCTCACCCACGTGCGCGGCCGCCGCCGCGCGGGCCGCCTCCGGGTCACGGGCCGCCAGGGCGCGGTGGATCGCCGCGTGCTCGCGGCGGGTGCGGGCGAAGGCGCCCTCCTCCTGGTAGCCGCGCCAGACGCGGGCGCGGAACGTCCGGGACGACAGGCCCTCCAGGATCGCGGCCATGGTCTCGTTGCCCGCGGCCGCCGCGATCTCCCGGTGGAAGGCCAGGTCGTGGGCGAGGATCTCCTCCGGATCGTCCGTGGCGTTCATCGCCGTCAGGTGCTTCTCCACCTCGGCCAGCTGGTCCGCGGTGATCCGCGCGGCGGCCAGCGCCGTCGCCGTCGACTCCAGGACCCTCCGGATCTCCAGCAGCTCGACCAGTTGCGGGCCGCGCGACAGGTCCGCCACGACACCGAAGGTCTCCAGCAGATCGCCGGCCTCCAGCCGGGTGACGTAGATGCCCGAGCCGTGCCGGGCTTCCAGCACACCCATCACTGTGAGCGCTCGGATCGCCTCCCTCATCGAGCTGCGGGAGATGCCGAGCTGGACCGCCAGATCGCGTTCGGTGGGCAGCCGCTGACCCGGCTCCAGCCGGCCCTCGCCGATCATCGCCTTGATCCGCTCGATGGCGCGCTGCGTCACGGTGCCCTTCTGCGGGGCTGACTCGTCGTCCACGCCACTCCTCCGATCACAGCGCTCCGGCGCAGTCTAACCAGCGGAGTGGTCGGACCACTATGGGTCCGGGGCGGGGAAAGTCGTCACCAAGGGGTGTTATGGCGCGGGATTGGTCTGATAAGTATGCGGGCATCTGCTGGAAGACCGGTCGATGGGAGCCCCCTGAGATGCCCGGAAGCACAGTGCGGAAGCGGAACACGTCCCGGATGCTCGGCGCGGTGGCCCTGGCCGCCGGAGCGTCCTTGGTGCTCGCCGCGTGCGGCAGCACCAAGGACACCGGAGCCTCAGGGGCCGGAGGCGGTGACGGCACCGGCAAGGTCGGGGTGGTGCTGCCCCTGCTGACCTCGCCGTTCTGGCAGTCGTACAACGACTACGTGCCGAAGATGGCGAAGTCCGAGGGCGTGGACGCGATGAAGACCGTCAACTCCAACAGCGACCCCTCGCAACAGATCACCGACATCAACAACCAGCTCAACCAGGGCGTCAAGGGCCTGGTCGTCGCCCCGCTGGACAGCGCCGCCATCGAGGCCGGTCTCGACCAGGCCGAACGCAAGGGCGTGCCGGTCGTCGCCGTGGACGTGGCGCCCGACAAGGGCAAGGTCGCCATGGTGGTCCGGGCGAACAACGTGGCGTACGGCGAGAAGGCCTGCCGGTACCTCGGCGAGCACATCACCTCCGGCAAGGTCGTGCAGATCATGGGCGACCTCGCCTCGGTCAACGGACGCGACCGCTCCGAGGCGTTCCGCGCCTGCGTGAAGAAGAACTTCCCGAAGCTGAAGGTCCTGGAGATCCCCGCCAAGTGGGAGTCCGACACGGCGGCCTCCAAGCTCGACACCCTCCTCAACGCCAACCCCGACATCAAGGGCATCTACCTGCAGGCGGGCGGCGTCTACCTCGCCCCGACGCTCCAGACCCTCAAGTCCAAGGGCATGCTGAAGAAGGCCGGGCAGCAGGGCCACATCGCCATCGTCTCCAACGACGGCATCCCGCAGGAGTTCGACGCGATCCGCAAGGGCGAGATCGACGCGACCGTCTCCCAGCCCGCCGACGCCTATGCCAAGTACGGCATGTACTACATCAAGGCGGCGATGCAGGGGAAGCAGTTCAAGCCGGGCCCGACGGACCACGACTCGACCATCGTCAAGCTGCCCAGCGGCATCCTGGAGGACCAGCTGCCCGCCCCGCTGGTCACCAAGGACAACGTCGACGACCCCGGGCTGTGGGGCAACACGGTCGAATGAGCAGCCCACTTGTCGAGGCACGGGGCGTCGTCAAGCGCTACGGCCCCACCACCGCCCTCGCCGACGGCAGGCTCACCGTCCTGCCCGGCGAGTCCCACGCTCTGGTCGGCCGCAACGGCGCGGGCAAGTCGACCCTCGTCCGCATCCTCACCGGCCTCCAGGCGCCCGACGAGGGCACCGTCCACTTCGACGGCGAGCCCGCGCCCCCGCTCACCGACCGGGACGCCTGGCGCCGCAAGGTCGCCTGCGTCTACCAGCATCCGACGGTCGTCCCCGAACTGACCGTCGCCGAGAACCTGTTCATCAACCGGCAGCCCCTGAGGAGGGGTTTCATCAGCTGGCGCCGCCTGAAGTCCGAAGCGGCCGCCCTCCTCGACACCTGGGACGTGCGCGTCGACCCAGAGGCCCGCACGGCCGGCCTCAAGGTCGAGGACCGGCAGATGGTGGAGATCGCCCGGGCGCTGTCCTTCGGCGCCCGCTTCATCGTCCTGGACGAACCCACCGCCCAGCTCGACAACCGGGAGATCGAGCGCCTGTTCACCCGCATGCGGGCCCTCCAGGACTCGGGCGTCACCTTCCTGTTCATCTCCCACCACCTCCAGGAGGTGTACGAGGTCTGCCAGACCGTCACGGTTTTGCGCGACGCCCGCTGGATCACCACCGCGCCGGTCGCCGACCTCCCGCGCCAGGCGCTGGTGGAGGCCATGGCGGGGGAGACGATCGCCGAGGCGGCCGAGCGGCAGCGGGCCGTCGAGGCGGCGGGCCCCGTGCTTCTCGACGTCCGCGGCCTGCGTTCGGCGGCCTACGAGAACATCGACCTCACCGTCCGTCGCGGGGAGGTCGTCGGACTCGCCGGGTCGAGCGCCAGCGGAAAGATCGAGCTGGCCGAGACGTTCACGGGGCTCCACACACCCACCGGTGGGACGGCCCGGCTGGACGGAGCGCCCCTCCCGTTCGGCGACGTCCGGGGAGCCCTCGAAGCGGGGGTCGGCTTCGTGCCCCGCGACCGGCACGAACAGGGCCTGGTCTTCGGCATGTCCATCGGCGACAACGCCACCCTCAGCGTCCTGGACCGGCTCGGCCGCTTCGGCTTCGTCGGCACCGACCGCAGGCGCGGTGTCGCAACCAGGCTGATCGAACGGCTCGACATCCACGCCGAGGGCCCCGAGCAGCCCGTCTCGGACCTGTCGGGCGGCAACGCGCAGAAGGTCGTCATGGCCCGGGCCCTCGCCTCCGACCCACGGCTCCTGGTCCTCGTCAACCCGACCGCGGGCGTCGACGTGAAGTCCAAGGAGTCCCTGCTCGCCCGCGTCGACAGCGCCCGCGAGGACGGCACCGCCGTCCTCGTCGTCTCCGACGAACTCGACGACCTCAGGCGCTGCGACCGGGTCCTCGTCCTCTTCCACGGCCGTGTCGTCGCCGAACACCGGGCGGGCTGGCGCGACCACGAGCTCATCGCCTCCATCGAAGGAGTGGACCATGGCTGACACCAAGGCCCCGCCGGTGAAGCCGGTGCTCGTGACCGGCACCGGACAGGCGCGGACCGTGCTCTTGCGCAGGGCCCGCGAACTGGCCCTCGTACCGGCCCTGCTGCTGCTCATGGTGCTCGGCACGATCGTCAACGACTCGTTCCTCACCGAGCGCAACCTGATCTCGATCCTCGGCGCTTCCGCCGCCCTCGCGATGGTCGTGCTCGCCGAGTCGCTCGTCCTCATCACCGGCAAGTTCGACCTGTCCCTGGAGTCGGTGGTCGGCATCGCGCCCGCCGTCGGGGCGCTGCTCGTGCTGCCCGCCGCCCAGTCCGGCTGGGGCACCGAGTTCCCCGCCGCCCTGGCCCTGCTCGCGGTCCTGGTCGCGGGCGCGGCCGTCGGCGCCTTCAACGGCGTCCTGGTCGTGAAGTTCAAGCTCAACGCGTTCATCGTGACGCTCGCGATGCTGATCGTGCTGCGCGGCCTGCTGGTCGGCGCGACCAAGGGCAAGACGCTGTTCGGCATGCCCGACAGCTTCTACGCGCTGGCCACCACCACCTTCCTCACCGTCCCGCTGTCGGTGTGGCTCGCCGCGATCGCCTTCGCGGTCGCCGGGCTCGTCCTGAAGTACCACCGGGTCGGGCGCGCCCTGTACGCCATCGGCGGCAACGCGGACGCGGCCCGGGCGGCGGGCATCCGCGTGGAGCGCGTCATGCTCGGCGTGTTCGTCGTCGCGGGCGTCCTCGCCGCGGTCGGCGGCATCATGCAGACCGGCTACGTCGGCGCGATCAGCGCCAACCAGGGCCAGAACATGATCTTCACGGTGTTCGCGGCCGCGGTGATCGGCGGCATCGCCCTCGACGGCGGCAAGGGCACTATGTTCGGCGCTCTCACCGGCGTACTCCTTCTGGGTGTCGTACAGAACCTGCTCACCCTCGCGCAGGTGCCGTCGTTCTGGATCCAGGCCATCTACGGCGGGATCATCCTGGTCGCCCTCATGATCGCCCGGGTCACCACCGGCCGCGCCCAGGACTGACCCGCCCGCCTTCCGCACCCCGACCCGAAAGGCACTCCGTGTCCCCGACGCCCGCCCGCATCACCGCGGTCGACACCCACGACATCCGCTTCCCCACCTCACGCGAACTCGACGGCTCCGACGCGATGAACCCGGACCCCGACTACTCGGCGGCCTACGTCGTCCTGCGCACGGACGCGCCCGACGGGCACGAGGGGCACGGATTCGCCTTCACCATCGGGCGGGGCAACGAGGTGCAAGTCGCCGCGATCGAGGCACTGCGCGGACACCTGGTCGGCCGGGACCTCGACGAGCTGTGCGCCGATCCCTCCACCCTGAACCGCGACCTGATCGGCGACAGCCAGCTGCGCTGGCTCGGACCCGAGAAGGGCGTGATGCACATGGCGATCGGAGCCGTCGTCAACGCCGTGTGGGACCTGGCCGCCAAGCGCGCCGGCCTGCCGCTGTGGCGACTGCTCGCCGAGGCCGAACCCGAATGGATCGTCCGCCAGGTCGACTTCCGCTACCTCACCGACGCCCTCACCCCCGAGGAGGCCCTGACCCTCCTGCGCCGGGGCCGCGAGGGCGCCGGGGAACGCACGGCCCGCCTGCTGGAGTCCGGCTACCCCGCCTACACCACCTCGCCCGGCTGGCTCGGCTACGACGACGAGAAGCTGACCCGGCTCGCGGCCGAGGCCGTCGCCGGCGGCTTCCGGCAGATCAAGCTCAAGGTCGGCGCCGACCTCGACGACGACATCCGCCGCTGCCGCGTGGCGCGTTCGGTCATCGGACCCGACGTACGCATGGCCGTAGACGCCAACCAGCGCTGGGACGTCGACGAGGCGATCCGCTGGACCAAGGCGCTCGCCGAGTTCGACCCGTACTGGATCGAGGAGCCCACCAGCCCCGACGACATCCTCGGCCACGCGGCGATCCGCCGGGCCGTCGCCCCCGTGAAGGTCGCCACCGGCGAACACGTGCAGAACCGCATCGTCTTCAAGCAACTCCTCCAGGCCGGCGCGCTCGACGTCGTCCAGATCGACGCGGCCCGCGTCGGCGGCGTCCCCGAGAACCTCGCGGTCCTGCTGCTCGCGGCCAAGTCCGGCGTGCCGGTCTGCCCGCACGCGGGCGGCGTCGGCCTGTGCGAACTCGTCCAGCACCTGTCGATGTTCGACTACGTGGCTCTCTCCGGCACCACCGAGGACCGCGTCATCGAGTACGTCGACCATCTGCACGACCACTTCCTCGACCCGGTGGTGATCCGCGAGGGTCGGTACACGGCACCCACCGCGCCCGGCTTCTCGGCGGCCATGCGGCCCGAGTCGCTGGCGCGGTACACCTACCCGGGCGGCGCGTTCTGGGCCGCCGACCTCGACGACAAGAGGGAGCAGGCCGAATGAGCGACTTCGAGGGCTTGAGGGCCCTGGTGACGGGCGGCGCCTCCGGCATCGGCCGGGCCACCGCCGAGCTCCTCGCCGAGCGCGGCGCCCAGGTCGCCGTCCTCGACCTGGACCCGTCGCCGGTCGGCAAGCCGCTGCTCGCCCACCGCGCGGACGTCACCGACGACGCTTCCGTGCGCGAGGCCGTCGCCGCCGCCGTCGCGGACCTCGGCGGGCTCGACGTGCTGGTCAACAACGCGGGCATCGGCGCCCAGGGCACCGTCGAGGACAACCCCGACGACGAGTGGCACCGCGTCTACGACGTCAACGTGCTCGGCATGGTGCGCACCACCCGCGTCTGCCTGCCCCACCTGAGGGCCTCCGCACACGCCGCGATCGTCAACACCTGCTCCATCGCCGCCACCGCCGGCCTGCCGCAGCGCGCCCTGTACAGCGCCACCAAGGGCGCGGTGTACTCCCTGACCCTCGCCATGGCGGCCGACCACGTCCGCGAGGGCATCCGCGTCAACTGCGTCAACCCGGGCACGGTCGACACCCCGTGGGTCGGACGCCTCCTCGACGCCGCGCCCGACCCGGCCGCCGAACGGGCCGCCCTGGAGGCCCGCCAGCCCACCGGCCGACTGGTCTCGGCGGCCGAGGTCGCCGGCGCCATCGCCTACCTGGCGAGCCCCCTGTCCGGCGCCACCACCGGCACCGCCCTCGCCGTCGACGGCGGCATGCAGGGCCTGCGGCTGCGCCCGGTGGCCCGGTGAACCGGCTCGGCGGCAGCGGCGTCGAGGTCAGCGCCCTTTCCTTCGGCGCCGCCGCCATCGGCAACCTGTACACCGAGGTCGGCGAGGCCCAGGCGCACGAGGCCGTGGACGCCGCCTGGCAGCGGGGCATCCGCTACTTCGACACCGCACCGCACTACGGCCTCGGTCTCTCCGAACGCCGCCTGGGCGCCGCCCTGCGCGACCACCCCCGCGACCGGTACACCCTCTCCACCAAGGTCGGGCGCCGCTTGGAGCCCTCGGACGGCGGCGGCGACGACCTGGCAGGAGGTTTCGCCGTGCCCGCGACCCACCGCCGCGTGTGGGACTTCAGCGCCGACGGCATCCGCCGCACCCTGGAGTCCAGCCTGGAACGGCTCGGTCTCGACCGGGTGGACGTCGTCTACCTCCACGACCCCGACGAGCACGCCGAACAGGCCTTCCGCGAAGGCTATCCGGCGCTGGAAAAGCTCCGCTCCGAGGGCGTGGTCGGCGCGATCGGCACCGGCATGAACCAGGCCGAGATGCTCACCCGCTTCGTCCGCGACACCGACGTCGACGCGGTCCTCTGCGCCGGCCGTTACACCCTGCTCGACCAAAGCGCCCTCACCACCCTGCTGCCCGCGGCTCACGAACGCGGCATCTCCGTCGTCATCGGCGGCGCCTTCAACTCCGGCCTGCTGGCGAACCCCAGACCCGGCGCCACGTACAACTACACCGCCGCGCCCTCCGAGCTGGTCGACAGGGCCCTGCGCCTGAAGTCCGTCGCCGACCGGCACGGCACCACGCTGCGCGCCGCCGCCCTGGCCTTCTGCGCCGCCCACCCGGCCGTCGCCAGCGTCCTCGTCGGCGCCCGCTCGGCCCACGAAGTGCGCGACTGCGCCCATCAGTTCGCCGCCCGGGTACCGGCCGGGTTCTGGCAGGACCTGCGTGCCGAAGGCCTGCTGCCGACCGAGGCACCCGTCCCCGCCGAGGCGCCGAAGGAGCCGTCATGAGGGTCGCCCTGCACACCAAGGTCCGCGCCGACCGTGTCGCGGAGTACGAGGCGGCCCACCGGGAGGTGCCGGAGGAACTCACCGACGCCATCCGCGCCGCGGGTGCCACCTCGTGGACGATCTGGCGCAGCGGCACGAACCTCTTCCACGTCCTGGAGTGCGAGGACTACGCCCGGCTCCTCGCCGAACTGGAGAAGCTGCCGGTCAACGTCGCCTGGCAGGCCCGCATGGCCGAACTGCTGGACGTCGCGCACGACTACTCCGGCGAAGGCGCCGACGCGGGCCTGCCCGTCGTCTGGGAGCTGCCGTCATGACCGTCGTCGACGCCCACCACCACGTGTGGGACCTGTCCGTCCGGGACCAGGACTGGATCACCGGCCCCGAACTTGCCCCGCTCCGACGTGACTTCACTATGAGGGACCTCGAACCTGAGGCAGCGGCCGCCGGGGTGGGCGGCACGATCCTCGTCCAGACGGTCACCGTGCCCGAGGAGACCCCCGAATTCCTCGGCCTGGCCGGCGAACACGAGCTGATCGCGGGTGTCGTCGGCTGGACCGACCTCACCCGCCCCGACGTCGCCGACGAACTCGCCCGGCTGCGCGAACTCCCCGGCGGGCGGTACCTCAAGGGCATCCGCCACCAGGTCCAGGGCGAGTCCGACCCCGCGTGGCTGCTGCGCCCGGACGTCCGGCGCGGACTGGCCGCCGTCGCCGACGCCGGACTGGTCTACGACCTCGTCGTCCTGCCCCACCAGCTCCCGGCCTGCGTCCGGGCCGCCGCGGACCTGCCCGGTCTCACCTTCGTCCTCGACCACCTGGGCAAACCGCCCATCGCCTCCGGCGCATTCGAACCCTGGGCGTCCGGCCTGCGCGCCCTCGCCGCCCTGCCGAACACGGCCGCCAAGCTGTCCGGCCTGGTCACCGAGGCGGACCTCGCCTCCTGGACCGTCGAGGACCTGCGCCCCTACGCCGACGTGGCCCTGGAGGCCTTCGGGCCCGGCAGGCTGATGTACGGCTCGGACTGGCCGGTGTCCACGCTGGGAGCTGCCTATGGAGGCATCCTCGACGCCACACGCCGGCTGACCGACCCGCACGATCACCCGCAGATCTTCGAGGCCACCGCCACCCGCGTCTACGGTCTGTGAGCCCCGCCACCCGCGTCTACGGTCTGTGAACCGGCCCCGCCACCCGCCTCTACGGTCTGTGAACCGGCCCCGCCACCCGCGTCTACGGTCTGTGAACCGGCCCTGCCAGCCGCGTCGGCGGCAGGAAGTCCCTCACGTACGTCCGCTCCCAGCACGCGCCCGTCTCCCGCAGCTCGCGCCACGACGTGTAGCGGTACCGGAACAGGCGGGCGCGCACGTACCGCGGGGGCTCGTCCTTCGGGAAGGGCGAGCGGCGCAGCAGCTTCAGGGTGGCCCGGTCGTTCTCCAGGAGCCGCTCCACCAGCGTTCCGAACCAGGGGTCGGCGTAGGCGGGGGAGAGGGCCGCGAACCACATCAGCCAGTCGAGCCGCAGGTGATAGGGCGCGAACTGGCGGGGCCAGCGCCGGGGATCGCCCGGCTTGCCCTTGAACTCGTACTCCAGCCAGCCCGAGTCCGCACGCGGCACGTCGTCCCTGGTGCCCTCCACCACCACCTCGTACCGCACCCGGCTCACGCTGCCGAACGCCCCGTAGGTGTTGACCAGATGGAGCGGGTCGAAGGAGCGGTTCATGACCTGGCGACGGGACAGCATGTTGCGCACCGGCCGGTAGCCGAGGCCCACCAGCAGCGTGGCCACCGCGAGCACCACCACCACGAACCACAGGGGCGCTTCGCGCACCTCCGGCGGATCGGCCGGGAAGCGCACCGCCGACAGCGCCAGCACGATCGTGATCCAGTTCAGCCAGGAGAAGTTGCCCGACAGCACCAGCCACAGCTGCGTGAGGATCATCAGCGACGCGGCGGCCGTCGCGACGGGCTGCGGGGTGAACAGCAGGAACGGCACGACGAGCTGGGTGACGTGGTTCGCGGCCACCTCGACGCGGTGCAGGGGCCGGGGAAGATGGTGGAAGAACCAGCTCAGCGGACCCGGCATGGGCTGGGTCTCGTGATGGTGGTCCAGGCAGGTGAGCTCGCGCCAGCACGCGTCGCCGCGCATCTTGATCAGCCCCGCGCCGAACTCCACCCGGAACAGGATCCACCGCAGCAGGAACAGCACCACGACCGGCGGCGCCACCTCGTCGTTGCCGAGGAACACGGCGAGGAAGCCGACCTCCAGCAGCAGTGACTCCCAGCCGAACGAGTACCAGGTCTGCCCGACGTTGACGATCGACAGGTACAGCACCCACGGCACCAGCCACAGCAGCATCCCGCCCCACAGCGGGAGCAGCGAGTCCAGCCCGGCCAGCAGCGCCGCCGCCACCCCGCAGCCCGCCCAGGCGCAGAGCGCGAAGAAGCGGTCCGAGTAGTGCCACTGGAACAGGCTCGGTGCCCGCCTGAACGGCACCCGCTCCACGAACCGCGGCACGGGCAGCATGCCGCGCTGCCCGATGAGCGGCCGGAACTGGAGGGCCGCCGTCAGGAACGCCACCAGATACACGGCGGCCAGCGCCCGCTGGAAGACCAGCCGGGTCAGCCAGTAGTCGGATGCGGTGAACCACTCCACGGCCGTGCGCTCCTCCTCTTCGTGCGGCGCACGTCGTCACGCTCCGTGCACCACCCCTCCGGTTGCGTGACCCGAGTGAGCGAAGCAAACAATAGTGACGAACGGCTGGCAGCGGGCCGAGGCGAGCGGGAGGGCGAGGTGCGGACACCCACCGGGACCTCCGTCCTGGCCTGCGTGCTGTCGGCGGCGCTCCTCCTCTCGGGCTGCGACGGCACCACCGGTCGCGGCGGCACCCCCGGCCGCGGCGACGACGCGGGCACCGGCACCGGCACCGGGGGTGAACTCCTCCTCCAGCCTGCAGCCGATCCGGGACCCGCCCCCTTCACGGATTCAACGGCCCTCACGGCGGCTACCCCGTCCCCCGCCCCGCGAACGCCGGCCGGCACCGACCGGGCCTCCACCGCCTCGGACGGGCCGCGCTCCCTCTCCGGCGCGACGCCCGGCCTGTACGGCGGCACCGAGCGGACCGGCAGCTGTGACATCGGCCGGCAGATCGGCCATCTGACCCGCGACCCCGCCCGGGGCCGTGCCTTCGCCGAGGCCGCGGGTATCTCCCCGGCCTCCGTCCCCGACCACGTGCGCGCCCTGACGCCGGTCGTCCTGCGCGCCGACACCCGCGTCACGGGCCACGGCTTCCGGGCCGGACGGATCACCCGCCACCAGTCCGTCCTCCAGGCCGGCACCGCCGTCCTGGTCGACGACCGCGGCCTGCCGCGCCTGCGCTGCGCCTGCGGCAACCCGCTCCGCCCTCCGGTGGCGCCGCGCGGCACGCCGGTCACCACGGGCACGCCCTGGCCCGGCTACCGCCCCGGCGAGGTGATCGTCGTGACCCCCGCCCCGCGGGCCGTCACCGGCTTCACGATCATCGACACCGCTTCCCGGGCCTGGATCGAGCGTCGCACCGGCCACGACGTACGCCACGACCGGGCTCTGCCCCCGCCCGCCTGGACGACCCACCCTCCGCAGCCGTCCCGGACCCCGGCCCCGGACCCGGGCCCCGGCACGCACAGCGCATCCCCCTGGGACGCCCCGGCAGACGCGAGCCTCACGGACACTCCCGTGGACACCGGCAGCGCAGAGACGGACCTCGGTGCGCCCGTACCGTCAGCCGCGGAGACCGCCCCGCCTCCCGCCCGGCCGGCCGACCCGGAGGATCCCGGCGGCCCGGACGAGGTCGGACCCGACACCGTCCCGGACACCCCCGATCCGCCCGACGGCGCCGGGCTCGTTCCCGACGGCGGGGCCGCCGAACGCATCCCCGACAGCTCCACAAACGTCTTCACCGACTGAGGGCCGCTCCGGCGGAGCGGCTCGTAGACTCTGCACATCCATCCGGTCGAAGAATCGGACGAATCCTGGCAAGGTGGGCCCATGGCTGATCGGGGAGCGAGCGCCCTGTCCCTCCCGGACGACTGGCCCGCCCACCCGGACCCGATCCTCGTGCTCAACCGGATGGGCAGCTTCGACTGGGATCTGGACACCGGCCTGATGCAGATGGACGCCCAGGCCCACGAAGTCTTCGACGTGCGCCCCGACGAATACGACGACCACCCCGAAACCCTCGCCAAGCGCGTCCCGCCCGACGAGTCCCGGCGCCTGGACACCGCGGTCTCCCAGGCACTGAAGGACGGCAGCGAGAACTACGGCGCCTACTTCCGCATCCGCCGCCGCGACGGCAGCCTGCGCTGGACCCACACCCAGGGCTACATCCGGCGCGACGACACAGGGCGCCCCCGCCGCATCATCGGCATCATCCGGGACGCCACCCAGGAACTCGGCGAGAGCGCCGCCCGCCGCGACCAGGCCGCCCAGGACGAGGCCCGACGCTGGCAGACCAGCGTCGTCGAACTCACCACGGCCGCCCTCGCCCACGCCCGCACCGTCCAGGACGTCATCGACGTCCTCAAGGACACCCACGGCCTCACCCACCTGGGCGCCACCAGCCTCGTCATGGGCCTGGTGGAGGCCGGCCGCATCCGCTTGGTCGCCGAGGGCCCGGCGGACAGCTTCGTGCCCGGCACCCGCGTCACCCGGATCGACGAGCCCTACCCGATGAGCGAGGCCGTCCGGACCCTCGGCCCGTGCTTCATCGAGTCCCCGCAGGAGTTCGCCGAGCGCTACCCGATCCTGTGGCCCCACATCACCGACCTCGACATCACCTCGGCCGCCTATCTGCCGCTCATCGTCCAGGCGAGGCCGATCGGCGTGGTGGGGCTGCTCTACAGCGACCGGTACGGCTTCACGTCCGAGGAACGCAACATCCTCGTCGCCCTCGGCAGCAGCATCGCGCAGAGCCTGCAGCGGGCCATGTTCTACGAGCAGGAGATGGACCTCGCGCAGGGCCTCCAGCAGGCCATGCTGCCCCGGACCATCCCCAGCGTGCCCGGCGCCGACGTCGCCGTGCGCTACCGCGCCGCCACCATCGGCGGCTCCGTCGGGCGGGACATCGGCGGCGACTGGTACGACCTGATCCCGCTGCCCGGCGGCCGGGTCGGCGCCGTCATCGGCGACGTCCAGGGCCACGACACGCACGCGGCCGCCGTCATGGGCCAGTTGCGCATCGTGCTGCGCGCCTACGCCGCCGAGGGGCATCCCCCGGCCACCGTCATGGCCCGGGCCTCCGTCTTCCTGCACGAACTCGACACCGACCGCTCCGCGACCTGCCTCTACGCCGAGGCCGACCTGACCACCGGCGTGCTCCAGATGGTCCGGGCCGGGCACATCGACCCGCTGGTGCGGCACACCGACGGCTCCTGCCGCCGCGTCACCGTCCCCGGCGGACTGCCGCTCGGCCTGTCCGCGGAGTTCGGCCGCCTCGACTACCCCGTGGGCACCATAGAGCTCGACCCCGGCGACACCCTGCTGCTGTGCACCGACGGCCTGGTGGAGCAGCCCGGCGCCGACCTCGACGACGGCATGCGCACCCTCACCGCGCTCGTCGACACCGGCCCCGAGGACGTACGGGACCTCGCCGACCGGCTCATCGACGTGGCCGCCGAGCGCGGCGGCGACGACGACGTGGCGCTGCTCCTGCTGCGCCGCCGCGGTCCGGACGGCCCGCAGTCCGGCCGCCGGCTCCAGCGGCACGTGGCCCCCGGCGACCCCGGGGCCCTCGCCGAGGCCCGGCACATGATCCGCACCGCGGTCACCGGGTGGGGAGCGGAGGAGCGCGCCGACGAGATCGAACTCGTCGCCGACGAGCTGATCACCAACGCCCTGATGCACACCGAGGGCTCCGCGGTCGTCACCCTGCGGGCCTTCACCGGCTCGGAGCGCCGGCTGCGCGTCGAGGTCGAGGACTCCTCCAGCGCCCTGCCACGCCGCCGGGAGGCGGGCGACTCGGGCGTCTCCGGACGGGGCCTGCTCCTGGTCGAGCTGCTCACCGACGTGTGGGGCGTGGAGGCCCGGGGCGGCGGCAAGGCCGTGTGGTGCGAGTTCGTGGTGCCCGACTCCGGCTGACCCGGCGTGGCACTCTGGACCCATGCCGGAACTCCCCGAGGTCGAGGCGCTCAAGGACTTCCTGACCGAGCACCTCGTCGGCCACGAGATCGTCCGGGCGCTGCCCGTGGCGATCAGCGTCCTGAAGACGTACGACCCGCCCCTGTCCGCGCTGGAGGGCCACGAGGTCGCCGCCGTACGCCGGTACGGCAAGTTCCTCGACGTGCGGACCGCGGACGGCCCGCACCTGGTGACGCACCTGGCCCGCGCGGGCTGGCTGCACTGGAAGGACCGCCTCCCCGACGGCCCGCCCCGCCCCGGCAAGGGCCCCCTCGCGCTCCGCGTGGCCCTGGAGACCGGCGCCGGGTTCGACCTGACCGAGGCCGGCACCCAGAAGCGGCTCGCGGTGTACGTCGTGGGCGACCCGCAGGAGGTCCCGGGCGTGGCCCGGCTCGGTCCCGACCCGCTCGCGGACGACTTCGACGAACGGCGCCTGGCGGAACTCCTGGCCGGGGAACGGCGTCAGCTCAAGGGCGCGTTGCGCGACCAGAGCCTGATCGCGGGCGTGGGCAACGCCTACAGCGACGAGATCCTGCACGCGGCGAGGATGTCGCCGTTCAAGCTGGCGGCGTCCCTGAGCGAGGAGGAGACCGGTCGGCTGTACGCGGCCCTGCGCGACACGCTCACCGAGGCGGTCGAACGGTCCCGGGGCGTGGCGGCCGGGCGGCTGAAGGCCGAGAAGAAGAGCGGACTGCGGGTCCACGGCCGTACCGGCGAGCCCTGCCCGGTGTGCGGCGACACCGTCCGCGAGGTGTCCTTCGCCGACTCCTCGCTCCAGTACTGCCCGACCTGCCAGACGGGCGGCAAGCCGCTCGCCGACCGCAGGATGTCCCGCCTGCTCAAGTGAGACGGGGCCGCACCCCGCGCGGAGGCGGTGTCCACTCGGACACATGGATCGTCGCGCCGTCGCCGGTCTCTGCCGTCGTCACCTCGTCCGCCCTCCGCCGGGACCGCGGGCACCCGGTGATCTCCCGGGCGCGTCGTCCGGCAGCCTCACAGCGGGGCGTGGGGAGCGCCCGGTGACCGGGCGGAGGGATGGTCAGCTCGGCTGGAGTCTCCACAGGACCTCGCCGGAGGCCGAGCGGATCTCGTAGCGGGCGATCTGCCCCGGATGCATGGAGGAGCTGGCCATCATCGTGTCGGGGTCGGCGTCATGGCCGGGCCCGTGCCAGCTGGTCGCGGTCTCCTCGGTGCCGTCGCGTCCGACGATGACCAGGTGGCAGGCGCGCGGCCCCGCGGCGTCCTTCACCTTCAGCTCGACCTGGCTGCCCGAGGCCTCGTCCGCCGTCGTGACCTGCGCCCATACCCCCGTCCGCGCGTCGGTCGCCGCGACCGTGCGGGCCTCCTCGCCGCTGCTGCCCTGGGCCATCATGGCGATGCCCGGTACGGACGCCGCGAAGACCACCGAGGCGGCCAGGGCGAACAGCAGGCGTCTGCGTCCGGCCCGGCGCCGGGTCGCCACCTCGGCGAGCAGCGCGTCCAGCATGCGCGGCCCGGGCTGCGCCATCGGGTGCACGAACCGGGGCGTGGAGCGCCGGTACAGCATCAACTGCCGTGCGGTGGGGCCGAATTCCGTCACCTCTGCAGCGCACCGAGGGCACTCCATGAGGTGGTCCTCGAAGCGGAAGGCCTCCGCCTCGTCCAGCACGCCGAGCGCGTAGGCCGCGACGTCGCGATGCCTCTCCAGGGACCTCATGCCGAATCCTCGTGCCGTTGGGTGCGGGTGGGGTTACTCCTTGCTCCCACCGGTACGGACCAGGCGGCGGAATCACTCAAGCCGGTGACACAATCGCAACCAATAGATTCGGAGCCCTCAGGCTCCCGGATTGGTCCGGGGCCGCAGAATCTCAAAAAAGATGGATGGCGAGGTGTCCCAGGGGCAGTCCGAGCTGCCAGGCGGGCGTCCAGACCTTCGGCCCGTCGTCCTCCCCGACCACCGGAGCACCGCCCGGAACCGCGTTCAGATCGGGCGCCAGCAGCTCCGTCTCCTGCAGCCAGCGCCAGGCCTCCTCCGCGAGGTCCAGGTCCGGTGCGGGGCCGCCCGACCGCGCGGCGCCCGCGGCGAGCTCGGCCAGCCGCTCGCGCACCCACTCCTGCCACGGCTGGTCGTACGCGGTCAGCGACAGCCACGTCTCCAGCTGGGTGACGACCCGGATGCCGGACAGCTCCCCGTCGGTGTCGGACAGGAAGATGGTCAGCGCCAGGGCGTCCCGCCCGGCGCGGAACTCGAAGGACGTCGGCGGCATCAGATCGCCCGTCCGCAGCAGCTCGTCGGCGATGTACTCGGCGTACAACCACGCCATGGGTACGGTCAGTTCGCCGCCGGCGCCGTCCGTGCTCCCCTGCTCTCTGTCCAGCATCCCGTCCTGCCTTCCTCCGGTACGTGCGCGTTGCCCGACACCGGGCCCCCGGGGACGCTGACGGCCCCCTCCGGAACACGGATGAGAACAGCCGATTACTCAACCGGGGTCATCGGCAAGGCGCTTTACGGAGGCTTGACCCATCCATTGGTTTCACCGCAGGTCGGCGGCGTAACCCGGGAGCACCCTGCGCAGGGCTCGCAGCGCGTAGTACGCGCGGGACTTCACGGTACCGGGCGGGATCCCGAGGGTCGCCGCTGCTTCCGCCACACTCGCCCCCTGGAAGTACACGAGCACCAGGACTTCACGGTGCTGTGGAGTGAGAGTCTTCACAGCCTGGCGGACGTCGAGCATCGCGGCGGCGCGCTCGGCGTGATCGGAGATGACCCGCGCGTTCTCCAGCACCGCGTCCCCGACCTCGGGCGGACGGGCCTGGCGGGCCCGCCGGGCATCGATGGCGAGCCGCCGCGCGACGGTCATCAGCCAGGGCCGCACGGAGTCGAAGTCGTCGGCGCGCAGGGCCTCGGGGTGCTGCCAGGCACGCACCAGCGTCTCCTGCACCAGGTCCTCGGCGCGCTGCCGGTCGCCGTCGCAGAGCCGCAGCAGCAGCGCGAAGAGGGGCCGGCCGTGCTCCCGCTGCAGTGCGGCGAGCTCGTGCTCGGCGGTCGTTCCGTTCGTGAGAGTGGATCCGGCCGTCATGGCCGTATGCCACCGCAGGGCGTGGCCCCGGCACAGGGCACGTACCCGGCTGTGCGGCGGACGGTCGATCGCGTCGACGAACGGTTCGACGAACGGTCGAGGGCCCGGCCATGTGGGTGCCGGACGGGCTGATGAGCGTGTCGGAGCCGCGTGAGGCGCCGAGAGCCTCCTTTCCTGATTGTGCGTAAATACGACCACAACGCCCACAGTGGGGTGAATGCATGCTCGCGCGCAGTCGACAGATCGCCCTGGCCCTGACCGTCGTCCTCGCCGCAGGCGCCGCCTGCCAGGCCCGCGGCCACGACAAGCCCGACCGCGGACGCCCGGCACCGGCCGCCGCCGGGCCCCGCGGCTTCACACTCGTCGCCTCCGGTGACGTCCTCCCGCACAGCACGATCATCGACCGGGCCCGCTTCGACGCCGGCGGCACCGGCTACGACTTCCGCCCGATGCTCGCCGGGATCCGCTCCGTCGTCTCCCGCGCCGACCTGTCCCTGTGCCACATGGAGACCGTCTACGGCGCGGACGGCGTCTACACCGGCTACCCGACCTTCAAGTCCCCGCCCGAGGTGGCCCGGGCCCTCGCCGTCACCGGCTACGACGGCTGCTCCACCGCCTCCAACCACACCCTGGACGACGGCGCCGACGGCATCCGCCGCACCCTCGACGCCCTCGACCGCGCAGGGGTCCGGCACGCCGGATCGGCCCGCACCGAACAGGAGGCACGCACGGCGACGGTCCTGCGGGCCGGCACGGCCACGGTCGCCCACCTCGCCTACACCTACGACACCAACGGCTTCCCCCTCCCCGACGGGCAGCCGTGGGCCGTCAACCTCATCGACGAGGCCAGGATCATCGAGGACGCCCGGGCCGCGCGCCGGGCGGGCGCCGACGTCGTCGCGGTCTCCCTGCACTGGGGCACCGAGTGGCAGGACGCCCCCGACGACCGGCAGCTGACCCTGGCCCGGACCCTCACCGCAGCACGCACCGGGGACCGCCCCGACATCGACCTGATCCTCGGCACCCACGCACACGTCCCGCAGGCCTACGAGAAGATCAACGGCACCTGGGTGATCTACGGCATGGGGGACCAGATCGCCGGCGAGATGACCAACTACGAGGGCGCCAAGGACCCGCGGGGCAACCAGTCCACCCTCGGCCGCTTCACCTTCGCCCCGCCCGCGCGGCCGGGCGAGCGCTGGAAGGTGACGAAGGCGGAGTTCGTCCCACAGCTGTTCGACGTCGACGCGGGCCGCGTCGTGAACCTCAACCGGGCGATCGCCCAGGGCGCCGACGTCCGGGCCGTCCGCGACCGCATCCGCGACGTCGTACTCAGCCGCGGCGCCGCCGGGGACGGACTGGTGATGGGGGAGTAGCCCCGCCCCCGGCCGCCACAGCCCCGCGGACACCTGACGGTGGCTCACGACGGCCCGGCCGCGCACCAGCGGCCCGGCACGGCCCCGGGCGATCACCTGCCGCACCGCCCGGGCGTCACCCCGCTACGGCACCACCGTCACCGGCCACCGCCCCGCCTTCACCAGGCGTACCGCCACCGAGCCGACGATGCGGTGGCCCGCCTGCTCCGAGGCACCCACCACCACCGCGTCCGCCTTCAGTTCGTCGGCCGCCGACACCAGGCCGTTGTACGGATCGCCGCGGAACGTGTGGAACTCCCAGCGGACCTCGAATATCCCCTTGAGCCGCTCGGCCGACTCCCGGATCTGAGCCACCAGGTCCTCGGCGATCTCGTCCGTCGTCTCCGCCACCGGCGCCCCCAGCGCCGCGCCCGCCGCCAGCACCGGCTGCACGTACACCACGGCGAGCAGCGCGTGCTGCCGGCGGGCCAGGCCGGCGGCGTAGGCCGCGGCCCGCAGGGAGGAGTCGGAGCCGTCCACCCCGACCACGATCACCTTGGGCCCGTCCGTGCCCCGCTCGAACCGATGGGCGTGCTGTTCCGTCACGCCGCGAGGCTACCGGAACCCCCCTGGCCCGCCCGGGACGCGGAGTCCGCGCCCGCGGATGCCGGACGGGAGGCCCGGGCCTCCTGAGCCGCGAGGTGCGGGAGCGCTCGACGGGCGAGGAGGCGCGGGTGTTCCTAGAGTCGAAAGCATGAGCGTCATCGCGGACACCGGGACGGCCGAGGACACCTCAGGCGCCATGCGGCCGCCCCACCGGGCGCACGGCTTCCTGAGCCGCGTACCCGAGGGCTTCGCGGTCTTCTTCGGCGCCCTCGGTCTGCTCTGCGCCCTGCTGGCGCTGATCCCCCCGCTGCGCACGGGCCTGCGCCCCCTCGTCCGCTTCCTGGACCTGCTGCTCGTCCCGGTCAGCGCCAACCTCGCCTACGCCGTCTTCCTGTTCCTGCTCGCCGCCGCGACCGGCGCCCGCAAGAAGATCGCCTGGTGGCTGGTCGTCGTCTACCTCGGCCTGCTGGTCCTGACCGACATCCTCGGCATGGCCGTCGGCGAGTTCGCCGAGTCCGTCCCCTCCCTCGTGGTGTGCGGCCTCGCCCTGATCCTGCTGATCTACGCCCGCAAGGAGTTCTACGCCGCATCCCGCCGCGCCGCCGTCCGCCGGGCCCTGGCCGTCCTGGTGGCGGGCCTGGTCGCGGCGATCCTGGTCGGCTGGGCGCTGGTCGAGGCGTTCCCGGGCAGTCTGCCGAGCGGCGAGCGCCTGGCCTGGGCCGCGAACCGGGTGTGCGGCGGCCTGGTGCCCGCCGGGTCCTTCGACGGCCGCCCGCCGCACGCCCTGTTCTTCCTGCTCGGCCTGTTCGGCGCGCTCGCGCTGCTGAACGCCGCCGCCACCCTGTTCCGCTCCCAGCGCCTGGAAGCCGCCCTGCACGACGACGAGGAGGCCCGCATCCGCGCCCTCCTCGGCCGCTACGGCGACCAGGACTCCCTCGGCTACTTCGCCACCCGCCGCGACAAGGCCGCCGTCTTCTCACCCAGCGGCAAGGCCGCCGTCACCTACCGCGTCGAGGCCGGGGTGTGCCTGGCCAGCGGCGACCCGGTGGGCGACCGGGAGGCCTGGCCGCACGCGATCGCCGCCTGGCAGGACGTGGCCCGCCGCTACGCCTGGGTCCCGGCCGTGATGGGCGCCTCCGAGGAGGGCGCCCGGGCCTTCGTCCGCGCCGGGCTCGGCGCGCTCCAGCTCGGCGACGAGGCGATCCTGCACGTCCTCGACTTCGACCTCGACGGCCGCGACATGCGCGTCACCCGCCAGGCCGTCAACAGGATCCGCCGCACCGGCGTCACGTGCCGGGTCCGCCGCCACTCCACCCTCTCCGAGGAGGAGATGCGCCGGCTCGTCGAACGCGCCGACGCCTGGCGAGACACCGAGACCGAACGCGGTTTCTCCATGGCCCTGGACCGCCTCGGCGACCCGGCCGACGGCGACTGCCTCCTCGCCGAGGCCCTCGACCAGGACGGCCGGCTCCTCGCCATCCAGTCCTTCGTGCCCTGGGGCATGGACGGCGTCTCCCTGGACCTGATGCGCCGTGACCGCACCGCCCCCAACGGCGTCATGGAGTTCATGGTCGCCGAACTGTGCGCCGTCGCCCCGAAACTCGGCGTGCGCAAGGTCTCGCTGAACTTCGCCGTGTTCCGCTCCGTGTTCGAGGAGGGCGCCCGCATCGGCGCGGGACCGGTGATCCGCCTCTGGCGCCGCCTGCTGCTGTTCTTCTCCAAGTGGTGGCAACTGGAGGCCCTGTACCGCTCCAACGCCAAGTACCACCCCGAGTGGTACCCCCGCTTCCTCTGCTACGCGGAGGCCGCCTCCCTCGCCCGGGTCGGTCTCGCCTCCGGCATCGCCGAGGGCTTCGTCTCCGTACCGTCGATGCGCAAGTTGTGGGGAAAGGGAAAGGGGCACCCGAAGGGCGGACAGCGGCCCGCCACCACGGAGGGGCTGCCGTCGTTGGCGGCGCTCGGCCTCGCCGGAGGGGACGGGACCGAGCCCGCCGACCCTCTCTCCCGCCTGTCCGACCAGGTCCGCGTCCGGCATCACAAGCTCGACCGGCTGCGCGCCGACGGCATCGACCCCTACCCGGTGGGCCTCCCGGCCCGCACACACACCCTCGCAGAGGTCCGGCCGGGCGAGCAGGTCACCGTCGCCGGCCGGATCATGCTGGTCCGCGACTTCGGCGGCATCGTCTTCGCCGTCCTGCGCGACTGGTCCGGCGACCACCAACTCGCCCTCACCCGCGACCGCTCCGGCCCCGCCCTGGACCGCTTCACCGCCGACACCGACATCGGCGACCACATCACCGCCACCGGCGAGGCGGGCGTCAGCGACAAGGGCGAGCCGACCGTGTTCGTCACCTCCTGGCAGCTCACCGGCAAGTGCCTGCGCCCGCTGCCGGACAAACGACGGGGCCTGGCCGACCCGGAGGCCAAGGTCCGCATGCGCTACCTCGACCTGGCCGCCAGCCCCGCCGCCCGCGACGTGGTCCGCGCCCGCTCCACCGCCGTCCAGGCCGTGCGTCAGGGCCTGCTGGCACGCGGCTACCTGGAGGTCGAGACGCCGGTGCTCCAGCAGATCCACGGCGGCGCCAACGCCCGGCCCTTCACCACCCACATCAACGCCTACGACCTCGACCTCTACCTGCGCATCGCCCCCGAGCTGTACCTCAAGCGGTTGTGCGTGGGCGGAATGGAGAAGGTCTTCGAGATGGGCCGCACCTTCCGCAACGAGGGCACGGACTACAAGCACAACCCCGAGTTCACCATCCTGGAGGCCTACCAGGCGTACGCCGACTACGACGTGATGCTCGACCTCGTCCGCGAGCTGATCCAGGGCGCCGCAACCGCCGCCTTCGGCAAGCCCGTCGCCCACAAGGACGGCGAGGAGCACGACATCTCCGGGCAGTGGCCCGTCAAGACCGTCTACGGCGCCGTCAGCGAGGCCCTCGGCGAGGAGATCCACCCCGGCACCGAACTGCCCGAGCTGCTCCGCCTCTGCGACCGCGCCGGCGTGCCGTACACCGCCGACGACGGCCACGGCGACGTCGTCCTGGAGATGTACGAGCGGCTCGTAGAGGAGAAGACCCAGCTGCCCACCTTCTACAAGGACTTCCCCACCGACGTCTCCCCGCTCACCCGGCAGCACCGCACCGACCCGCGCCTCGCCGAACGCTGGGACCTCGTCGCCTTCGGCACCGAACTCGGCACCGCCTACTCGGAGCTCACCGACCCCGTCGAGCAGCGCCGCCGCCTCACCGCCCAGTCCCTGCTGGCCGCCGGGGGCGATCCGGAGGCGATGGAACTCGACGAGGACTTCCTCGACGCCCTCGAATACGCCATGCCGCCCACCGGCGGCCTCGGAATCGGCGTCGACCGGCTCGTCATGTTCCTCACCGGACTGACCATCAGGGAGACCCTGCCCTTCCCCCTGGTGCGCCGCCGCTGATCCGTCTGCGTGGGCCGAACGGGTGAAAGTGTGCCGCCACACCGGTGTTGCTCGCGTGCGTCGGCCTTCCGCCGGGCGACTGATGAGTCATGAAGAAGGATCAGTTGCTCTCCCGGCTGCTCACCCGGCGCCGGGCGTTGATCGCGGGGGCCGGCGCCGTGGGAGCGGCCGCGACGGCCGGAGTGGTCACGGCTGTCACCGGGGACGGAACCGTCACCTCCGCCCCGGCCGCGGGCCCCCAGCCCCGCCGCCTCGTCAACTCCTCCGCGTACCGGCTGCAGCCCCTGACCGGCTACGGCCCGCCGCGCGCCGCGCCGCGCCGGACCCTGGTGCGCCGCGAACCGCTGCTGCGCGTGTCCGGCCGGGGCCGCACCATGGTCCTGACCTTCGACGACGGCCCCGATCCCCGCTACACCCCGGACATCCTGGACACCCTGGCCGAGTACGACGTGCGCGCGATGTTCTTCGTGTGCGGGGAGATGGTCGCCGGCGGCAGGAGGATGCTGGCCCGGATGGCGGACGAGGGCCACGTCGTGGGGAACCACACCTGGTCCCACCCGTTGCTCACCCGCCTCACCCGCAGGCAGATCCGCTCCGAGATGGAACGCACCTCCGACGTCATCGAGGACGCCTACGGGGAGCGCCCCGAGTGGTTCCGCGCGCCCTACGGAGCCTGGAACCGCGCCGCGTTCCAGATCGGCGCCGAACTGGGCATGGAACCGCTCGCCTGGACGGTCGACACCCTCGACTGGACCACTCCCGGGGCCCGGTCCATCGCGAACCGGGTCGAACGCGGCGCCGCCCCCGGCGTCGTGGTGCTCGCGCACGACGCCGGGGGCGACCGCTCGCAGAGTGTGCGGGCCCTGCGGCGCTACCTTCCCGAACTGCTGGACTCCGGCTACCACGTCACGGTGCCCCGGCGGCATTACGCCTGAGGACACCGCGGGGCTTTCGCCCGCCCGGCCGGGAACGCTCAGCGCACCTCGGCCAGGCGGGCGAAGGCGACGACGTTCGCCGCATATCCCTCCTGCTCGGAGAAACCGCCGCCGCAGGTGATGACCCGCAGTTCCGCCGCGCCCTTGGACGCGTAGACACGGTCGCCGGGGAAATTGTTCTTCTCGAACACCTCGACGCCGTAGATCTCGAACACGGCGGTCTTTCCGTCCTGCCGGGCGACCTCGATGCGATGTCCCTGCTTCAGGGCCCCGAGTCCGTAGAACACGGCAGGGCCCTGCTGGTTGTCGACATGGCCGACCACGACCGCGGTGCCCTTCTCGCCGGGGGTGACGGCACCGGTGAACCAGCCGGCCAGGTTGGGGTCCTCCGGCGGCGGTGCGCCGACCCAGCCGTCCGCGTCCAGCCCGACGGGGATGATCGGCGCGTCGACCTGGATCGCCGGGATCCGGACCCGGTCTGGGAGGGCGTAGGGCAAGGGCCGGACGGTCCCGGCGAAGGTGCCGCCCGGTACCCGGCTGTCCGCCGCGGCGGCCGTCGCCGGCTGCGGCGGGCCCTCGTCGAACTCCCCCGAACCGTTCCGGATGAGCGCGAGGCCGGTCAGCAGAACCAGCGCTATCACGCCCCACGGGGCACGCTTCTTCCGCCGCGCCTCCTCTTCCGCCTCGGCCAGCTCGGACGCAGACATTCGCCATCCCCTCTCGACGCGGCCGTCCCCGTGCCCATCGCGCATAGCGACACGCTAAGTGGCGTGCGGGAAACCGGCGACGGGGCGGCGGCGAACGGGTGGCCGGGGGAGGTGTGGGGCGGTGCGGCGACATGTGGTGCGCCATCCGAGTTGCCGCGGCGAGGAAATTTCTGACGGCCCGTGACCTGCGGTGATGTTGGATTGCGCGGTTTTCCCGCACCGCCCTCTCTCACCAGGACGGACCATTCCCGAAATGCGGCCCGGGGCCCGGCAACTGACTGTCTTTCTGGGAGGCGCTTTCTCGCCGATTGACCGGGGACGGGTCCCGGGGCGCCTTCCGCGGAGGTTCACATGCGTAACACTCGTGCCCTGGCGGTCGCCGGCGCAGCGGTCGCCGCCCTCGGCCTCTCCGCCCCCGCGGCCGTCGCGTGGGACAGGCCCAGCAACATCGTCGTCCTGCCCAGCGTGATCGCCCGCGGGGGCCAGCTGACCATCACGGCCGACGGCTGCCGCAACGGCGGTACGGCCACGTCCACCGCGTTCTCGCCGACGCGGCTCTCTCCGGTCGGCGGCGGCAAGGGCAACGAGGGCGGCCGGGGCGGCGCCGGCAGCGGGACCGCGCGGGGCACCGCCACCGTCAACAGCGATGCCCGCCCGGGGCCGTACGACATCACGGTCACCTGCGACGGCGGGTCGCTGACCAAGCCCCAGGCCTTCACCGTCATCGGCGGTGTCCGGGGCGGTATCGGCGGCAGCAGCACCACCGGAGCGACGCCGACCGACGTGGCCATCGGCGGCGGCCTCGTGGCCGCGGCCGTGGTCGGCGGCGGTGTGTTCTGGATGCGCCGCCGGGCCGAGCGGAACATCTGACGCCTCGCCGCAGGCTCCCTCCACGCGTCCTCACCTCGCACGTGAACGGACTTCGCCCCGGCTCTCCCACCTGGGAGAGCCGGGGCGAAGACCTGCGGTGCGGGAGGTGTCAGCCGGCGTCCTCGTCGGTGCGGCGGCGCGCGAAGTGGTAGGCGACGCCGAGCGAACCGGCGATGAGCGCGGCGCCGAGGCCGATCTCCTTGAGGTCGAAGCCGGCGATGGTGCCGCCCTCCCCGGCGTGCGCCCCCTTGTGGGGGTGGTGCGTGGGGTGATGGGTGGGGTGGTGCGTGGGGTGGTGGGTCGGATGACCGCCCGCGATCGTCAGACGTGCGGTACCGCTCGACTTGTCACACTCGAACTCCACGTCGTACACGGCACCGGGCTTGGCGTCCCAGTCGACGGTGGCCGTCGCCCAGGACTCCCGCGGCGGGATGGTGACCAGGTCGAAGACGGGTGAGTTGACCGCCGCCTCACCCTGGCACGCCGCGTTGCGCACCACTCTCAGCGTGACGTCGCCCCCGGCCCTGACGGTGGAGGGCTCGACGCTGAAACCGAAGTCGGTCTGGATCGACGCGTCGGCGGCGGCCACGCAGGAGGTGAGGGCGCCGGCGCCCAGCACTACGGCCGAAGCGAGGCATATCGCGCGCATGGTGGATCCTCCGGGTCCCCGAGGAGCAATCGCGGACCTGTTCCGCTCACGTCACAAATGCACCTCGATGCCCGAAACGTTAAGAAGACGCGCGAGGCGGCGCGATCGCAGTAGTGCGAATGGGGCACGGGTGTGGGCCGTCCGGGGGAACACCGGCCACGCGGCCGGGGGACGGCGACGGTGTGTCGCGCGCCCCCCGGCCGGAATCCGTGGTGCGGGGCGCCGTCAGTCCCCGACGCCCGGGAAGAGGTTCAGGAACGGGTCGGCCGAGGCGGTCACGCCCCTGCCGTAGGGCGAGTCGAAGTCCCAGATGAGGAACAGCAGGAAGGCGATCAGCGCCGAGAACAGCCCTGCCAGGACCAGCTCGCGTGTCGTTCTGCGGATCTGCAGCGCGAAGATCATCCCGATGGTGACGACGGCCCCGGCGATCAGCCCGAACCACACCACACCCGGCATGGTCTCCCCGGTCGACTCCGCCCGGGCGATCCGCGCCTGGCTCGCCGCGGTCACCTGGTCCATCAACGGCTGGTAGGCCTGGGCCTCGAAGTCCGTCGCCGGCTCGTAGTCGGTGACGTCCTGGCGGATCCGCTCGAAGAGCCGGGCGCCGCGCTCGGTGACCTCGCCCTCGTCGGCCATGGTGTCCCACTCGGTGGTCACGACATGGCTCACATACGTCCGGATGTCGTCCCGGATGCGGTCGCGTTCCTCCGCCGGATAGACCCGTACCCGCTCCGAGATCTCGTGCAGCGCGGCCGCCTCGGCCTGGACGTGGTCCTGTGCGGCGCTGCGCCCTTCCCAGACTCCGGCGATCGCCAGGCCCAGGACGATGGCGTAGACCACGCCGATCCACATCGTCATGTACTCGATGACGTCCGGAGTCTCACTGGGGTCCTCGTCCTCGGGCGCCGCGCGGTGGCGTACGAAGGTGATGATGACCACCACGGCACAGGCGGCCAGCATCGCGAGGGTGAGAACAAGCCATTCCGGCAAGGGGTACCTCCAGGGCTTCAGGGATCAGCGCGCGCGCAGCGCGGCGACGGCCACCACCGCGGGCACCGTGACGAGCAGGACGAAGGTGAGCGGCGACAGCGTGCCGTTCGCCGGCCGCGGCCGGGGCGGCGCGGCGCGATAGCGCGGGTAGTGCACGGGCTTCGCTGACGGACGTGGCGCGGGGGTGGCCGGCGGAGCCGGTGCCGGGGGAGCCGGTGCCGGGGGAGCGGGCGCCGGCATCACGGGCTCCGGGACCGGCCGGGGCGCGGCCGGCGCCGGTCGTCGCGCGGGCGGCGGCTCCGGCGGCGGTGGCGCGGGTCTGGCCGTGGGGGCCGGCTTCGGGGGCGGAGGCTTCGGTGTCGGTGTCGGCTCGGGCGTCGGGGTGGGCTTCGGCGGGGGCGGCTTCGGCGGCGGAGGCGGGGGCGGAGACGGCGTGGGGGAGGGGCTCGGCGTGGGTGCCGGGCACGGCGGCTTGGTCGGCCAGGTCTTCTTGCTTCCGGCGTACGCCACCGCCTCGGTGCCGTCCGGCCCCGTCGAGGCGTACGCGCAGGCGTCGGCCACCGCGACCCCGGCCGGTGCGCCGACGAGCGCCCAGGTCAGCGTCGCCGCCGCCAAGGCCCGTGCCGCAAGGGCGGGTTGAGTCGAGAGGGGTGCATGCACGACGAAGATCATGAGCCCTGTGCCGCCAGGACGTGCCGGGGTGCAAGGGGATTGCCCCGAAAGAGGGATCTTCGGGTGTCGCCGGTTTGATCAGCGGCCGCCCGCAGGGGGCTCGACGTGTACGTGTGTGCGGCTCCGGGCGGGGCTCGTCGGGGGTTCCGGAAAGAAATTTGGCCGACGGTTGAACACAATCGCTGCTCCCGTGCGTACTCATGACCGTGCGGCGGCGCAGCAGGGCGCTGCAACACCCTTGCGATTATGGGGAGTTGACGATGAAGACCTCCTGGCGGAGCGCCTCACTCGTGGCGAGCGCCGCGGCGGTCCTGGCGCTGACGACGGCGTGCGGTCAGGACAGCCCACCGGCGGCCAGCCAGAACGTGGGCGCCACGGCCGCGCCCGGGGACTACGGAAGCATCGGCTCGGGCACCGCGGGCACTGCGGGCGGCGCCGCGACCGGTCAGCCGGCCGCGCCCAGCGCCTCCAGCCCGTCCAACCCCGCCGGCAAGCTGTCCGTCTCCACCGCCGAGAAGGTCGGCAAGGTGGTCACCGACAGTCTCGGTCTCACCCTGTACCGGTTCGACCAGGACACCGAGCAGCCGCCCAAGTCGAACTGCGACGGCGACTGCGCCAAGACCTGGCCGCCGGTGCCCGCGGACGACGCCGAGGCCGGCGAGGGCATTGACAAGGCGCTGCTCGGCTCGGTCACCCGGGCCGACGGCACCAAGCAGCTCACGGTCGGCGGCTGGCCCGCCTACCGCTACGCCAAGGACGTCAACGCCGGTGACGTCAAGGGCCAGGGTGTGGGCGGCAAGTGGTACGCGCTCGCTCCCGACGGCAAGAAGGCGCAGGGCGGTGCGGAGGGCGGTGCCGAGGGCGGCGGCGAAGCGGTCCAGGCCGGGCTGTCCACGCGCAACGACGCCAAGCTCGGCGAGATCGTCGTCGACAAGAACGGCATGACCGTCTACCGGTTCAAGAAGGACGAGGCCTGGCCCAAGCCGGTCTCCAACTGCACCGGTGAGTGCCTGGAGAAGTGGCCGCTCGTGGAGCCCGTCGACTTCGCCGACACCAAGGGCATCCAGAAGAAGGGCTACATGATCTTCGACCGGACCGACGGCAAGGGCAAGCAGCAGACGATCAACTGCTCGCCCATCTACACCTTCGCCAACGACAAGGCCCCGGGCGACACCAACGGCCAGGGCGTAGGCGGCACCTGGTTCGCCGTCCGGCCCGACGGAAAGCTGGTCGGCGCGTCGGAGTAGTGGAGAAACCTCCCCAGGGTTGATCAGCTCGTCCAACCGAAGCGCAGACCCGGTCCGCCTCTCCGTGCCCCACGGAGAGGCGGACCGTTTTGCCGTTCTTCACCTGAACTCATCGAATTACCAACACCTTTACCCTTTCGGGCCGGAACTCTGCGGAATGCCTCGAACACTGTTCGTCATATGTTCGAAGGTCATGCGGAGGGGTATCAATTCGGCACGTGCCGCAGGCAGTGACCGGGAACGGATGGTCAATTTCCGTTTCGGGTCGCTCCATTGGCGGGCGATCAGTAGCCTCTGCTCGAACACCGGATCGCCTACGCCTTGGAGAGATAGATGGAGCGTCCCGCCTGGGCCCCACGGAGCATCGACATATCGGTGCCCAGCGTCTCCCGGATGTACGACTACTACCTGGGCGGATCGCACAACTTCGAGGTCGACCGCGAAGCGGCCCGCAGGGCCATGGAGTTCATGCCGGGGCTCCCCAAGATCATGCAGGCGAACCGTGCGTTCATGCGCCGAGCGGTGCGCTACGCGGTCGGCCGGGGCGTCACCCAGTTCCTGGACATCGGCTCCGGCATCCCCACCTTCGGCAACGTGCACGAGGTGGCGCAGGCCGCCCACCCCGGGGCGCGTGTGGTGTACGTCGACCGCGACCCGGTGGCCGTGGCGCACAGCCAGGCGGTCCTGGAGGCCAACGACGACGCGGGCGTCGTCGCCGCGGACCTGCGCAAGCCCCAGGAGATCCTGCGCAGTCCCGAGGTGGAGCGGCTGATCGACCTGAATCAGCCAGTGGCGCTGCTCCTCGTTGCCATACTGCACTTCGTGGAAGACGAGGACGACCCGTACGGGGCCGTGGCGGAACTGCGCGAGGCGCTCGCGCCCGGCAGCCTGCTCGTGCTCACCCACGCCTCCTACGAGGGGATCCCGCTGCCGCCGGAGCGGGCCGGGGGTGCGGTGGACGTGTACGAGGACATCCGCAACCCGCTGATCATGCGTTCGCGCGAGGAGATCGCGCGGTTCTTCGAGGGGTACGACATGGTGGAACCCGGACTGGTGGCGATGCCGCGCTGGCGCCCCGACACCGCACCGGAGGACGAGGATCCGTACGCGTTCTCCGGGTTCGCGGGCGTGGGGCGTACGGCGTGACCGCGGAACCGGACGGGCCGGAGGACAGACTGCGCAGATTCGCGACGATCTGGAGCCGGGCCGTCTTCCCGGTGACCTCGACGTCGTCGACCCGCACCGAGTTCGAGGAACATCTGCTGCCCCTGGCCCGGCGGCTGAGCGAGGCGCTGCTGGCCCGGGCCTTCGACTCCGACGCGGGCAGGGCCGTCGGCGCCGCCCTCGTGGACGCGCACTGCACCGACCCGGAGGCGCTCAGCCGCACCCTGGACTGCGTCGACGCGTACCTGGTCCTGTACTGCGGCGGCGGCGGCGACCAGGAGGACCTGCGGGCCCGGTGCGCGCGGCTCCAGCACGCGATGGCCGCCGGCTTCGCCCGGGCGCTGCGTGAGCGGACCCTGGCCGAGCAGGAGGCCATCGCACAGGCCGCCCTCCAGGCGCAGGGCGTGGTGGCCCAGGCCCTGCACGCCAGCGAGGCGCGTTTCCGCGCCGTCTTCGAGGGCGCGGCCATAGGCATCGGCATGGCCGACCTCGACGGCAACATATTGCAGGTCAACGGCGCGCTGCTGCGCATGTTCGGGGTCTCCGACCAGACGCTGCGCAGCCGCAACGTCCGCGAGTGGACCCACCCCGACGACGCTCCGCAGACCTGGCGGCTCTACGACGAACTCGTGCGGGGCGACCGGGAGCACTACCACCTGGAGAAGGCGTTCTACCGGCCCGACGGAACCGTCCTGTGGACCAATCTGACGGTCTCCCTGCTGCGGGACGCCGACGGCGAACCCCAGTACCAGCTCGCCCTCATGGAGGACACCACCGAGCGGCGGCTGCTCAACCTGCGGCTGCGCTACGAGGCCACGCACGACGCGCTGACGGGCCTGCCGAACCGCACGTTCTTCTTCGAGCGCTTGGAGAAGGCACTGGGCGCCGGGGAAGGCCGGCGGTTCGGCCTGTGCTACCTGGACCTCGACGGTTTCAAGACGATCAACGACAGCCTCGGCCACGCCGCCGGCGACCGGCTGCTGGTGGAGGTCGCCGACCGGCTGCAGTCCTGCGCCACGGCGCCCGGCGAGATGGTCGCCCGGCTGGGCGGCGACGAGTTCGTGGCTCTGACCACCGGCCCCGAAACCCAGGGCGACGTCGACGAACTCGCCGGGCGCATCATGAACGCGCTGCTCGCGCCGATCAGCGTCGACGGCCGGGAACTGACCGTGCGCGGCAGCATCGGCATCGTCGAGGGCCCGGCAGGGGAACGCAGCCCGGCGGAGGTGCTGCGCAGCGCGGACATCACCATGTACCGGGCCAAGTCGGCGGGCGGCAACCGCTTCGAACTCGCCGACCCGGAGGCGGACGCCCGGGCCATCACCCGGCACGGCCTGACCACGGCGCTGCCGACGGCGCTGGAGCGCGGCGAGTTCTTCATCGAGTACCAGCCGCTGGTCCATCTCGGCGACGGCAGCGTCCGGGGCGCCGAGGCCCTGGTGCGCTGGCTGCATCCGCAGCACGGTGTGCTCGGGCCGGACCGTTTCATCCCGCTCGCGGAGCACACGGGCCTGATCGTGCCGCTGGGCCGGTGGGTGCTGGAGCAGTCGGTGCGCCAGGCCCGGGAGTGGCGGGAACTGCACGGCGGCGCCGACGCGATGGGGCCGCTGCGGATCAACGTCAACCTGTCGCCGTGCCAGTTGACGCATCCCGGTCTGGTCCAGGACACGGTCGACATCCTGGAGCGCACGGGCGTCGAGCCCGACGCGCTGTGCCTGGAGGTCACGGAGTCGGCGCTGATCGGCGCGGACGACGATCTGCTGAAGCCGCTGCGGCGGCTGGCGGAGATGGGCGTCGACATCGCCCTGGACGACTTCGGGACGGGCTACTCCAACCTCGCCAACCTGCGCCGGCTGCCGGTCAGCATCCTGAAGCTGGACCGGTCCTTCACCCAGAGCATGCAGCAGTTCCCGGCCGACCCCGTCGACCTCAAGATCGTCGAGGGCATCGTCTCCCTGGCCCACAGCCTGGACCTGACGGTGACGGTGGAAGGCGTGGAGACGGGTGCCCAGGCCGAACAACTCCGCATACTCGGCTGCGACACGGCCCAGGGGTGGTACTACGCCCGCCCTGGCCCCCCGGAGAGGCTCCACGAACTGGCCCTGGTGGACGCGACGGGCTGACGCCCCTGGCCGCTGTGTGCGGCCGGGTCAGGAGCCCAGCCCGCGCAGCAGCAGCGCGAGACCGCCCAGAAACTCCCTGTCGGCACTGACCTTCCGGGCGTCTCGGGCGGTCTCGGTCATGTAGGGGAAGGCGTCGGGGGGCAGCTCGGTGATGGCGACCGTGCCCTCGCCCGACAGGGGCCCGAGGTGCTCCAGCTGGATCGCGCCGATGACATAGCCGAGCAGGCCCCGCAGCGCGACCACCCGCTGGGCGCCGTCGAATCCGGCCTCCGCGAGCACGCCGAGCACGGACTCCGACCAGCGCAGCCCGGCGAGCGACCGGTGCCGGTGGGCGACGGTCAGGGGCACGATCTCCGGATGGGCCGCCACGGCGTCGCGCAGCCGCCGCACCAGGACCTCGACGCGGTCGTGCCAGTGGCCTCCGGGGCCGGGCGCTTCGGTGTCCACGGTTTCGAGCACGAGGTCGACGACCAGCCTTTCCAGCTCCTCGCGGTCGTCGACGTACCGGTAGAGCGACATGGTGCTCATGCCGAGTTCCTTCGCGACCGAGCGCATGGACAGCCCTGCGAGCCCGTCGCGGTCGATCACGGCGAGGGCGGCCGAGGCCAGCTGGGCGTGGCTGAGTGAGCGGGGACGTGGCATGACGCCCATGAGCGTACGCCATACGCCTACCTTGTTAGGTGTACGGCATACGCCTATCCTTCGTAGGAGTACGCCGTACACCTACGAAGGAGCGCCCATGCTGATGCGCAGGCCCGCCCGGCCGTTACGGCCCGGCTCCACCGTCACCGGCCGCCGGTTCGACACCGTCTCGGGCGGCCCGGTCGGCGTCCCCGACCCCGACCGCTTGGTCCACCTCCAGTTCCGGCGGTTCGCCGGGTGTCCCGTGTGCCATCTGCACCTGCGGTCGGTGGTCCGCAGGCACGCGGAGATCGAGGCCGCAGGGGTCCGTGAGGTCGTGGTCTTCCACTCGTCCGCCGAGGAACTGCTCCGGCACACCGCCGACCTGCCCTTCGCGGTCGTCGCCGATCCCGGTAAGCGGCTGTACGCCGAGTTCGGCGTCGAGTCGGCTCCCCGGGCGCTGCTCAGTCCGCGCGCATGGGGGCCGGTCGTCGGGGCGGTGCTGCGCGGCGGATGGGAGGTCCTCCGCGGCCGCGAGCGGCTCCCCGCGACCCACCAGCCCGGCGGCAGGCTCGGCCTGCCCGCCGACTTCCTGATCGGCACCGACGGCCGGATCCTCGCGGCCAAGTACGGTGAGCACGTCTACGATCAGTGGCCGGTCGACGAACTCCTGTTCCTGGCGTCCTCCCACCGGCCTGCCGCCGGCCGTCTCCCGGCGGGGTAGCCGCGGCGCCTGCGGCACGGCGCCGCGGAGCGGAACCACGCGCGTCGGGCGGCAGGTGCCGGGGCCTGCACAGGGACGGGCCGCCTCACCGCTCCAGCAGCATCCGCTGCAACTCCCGGGCGGCCCGGGGCGGCGCCACATCACTGCGATGCGCCAGCGCGATCACGCGATGCAGTCCGGGCCGGGCCAGCGGAGTCACCCGCAGCCCGCGCCCGGACCTCGCCGCCACCATCCGCGGCACCACGGCCACCCCCAGCCCGGCCCGTACGAAACCCAGCACCGCGTCCATCTCCCCGCCCTCCACGGCGAAGTCGGGCTCGAAGCCCTCGGCGCGGCAGGCGGCCACGGTCAGCTCCCGCAGGTCGTACCCGTGCCGGAACATCACCAGCCGCTCACCCTCCAGGTCGGACACCCGCACCGTACGCCGCCCCTGGCCGGGCCTCGGCGCGTCCGGGGACGAGACCACGACCAGGTCCTCCCGCAGCAGCTCGACCGTGGTCAGCGCCGGCGCGGGCGTCGGCAGCGGCAGCACGACGAGGGCCAGATCCAACGCGCCCCGTGCCAGCTCCCGCACCAGGTCGTGCGAGCCGCCCTCCTCGATCATCAGGCGGACCCCCGGATAGCGGTCGTGAAAGGCCCGCAGCACATCCGGCAGCAGACCAGTGCACACACTCGGCGTCGCCCCCAGCCGCACCCGGCCGCTGCGCAGCTGCACCAGCTCCTGCACCTCGTGCCGCGCCGTGTCCGCGTCGGCCAGGATGCGCCGGGCCAGCGGAAGGAGCGCCTCCCCGGCGTCCGTGAGCGTGATGTTGCCGCGGGCGCGCAGGAACAGGTCCGCTCCCAACTCCCGCTCCAGCGCCTTGATCTGCTGCGACAGCGACGGCTGCGCGACATGGACCAGATCGGCGGCCCGGGTGAAGTGCCGGGTCTCGGCGACGGCCACGAAGTACTGGAGCTGCTGGAACTGCATACTCCTACGATAGCCCCGGCCTATGGATTCAAGCCGGACCATGTCTTGGACCGATCGGCTGCACGTCCGTAGCGTGCTGCGCATGGCTCTGGCAACGCGGACGGACCGACGGCCGTCCCTCGCACGCACCGTGTGGGACTCCACCGTCGGCAAGAAGACCGTGATGGCGGTCAGTGGTCTGATCATGCTGCTGTACCTGGTCGTCCACATGATCGGAAACCTGAAGATCTTCTTCGGGGCGGGCGAGTTCAACCACTACGCGCACTGGCTGCGCACGGTCGGCGAGCCGTTCATGCACTACGAGTGGACGCTCTGGCTCGTCCGGATCGTGCTGGTCGTCGCCGTCGTCGCGCACGCCACCTCTGCCTACCAGCTCAGCCGGCGCGACATCAGGGCACGGCCGAGCAAGTACGTGCACAAGAAGGCACGGGCCTCCTACGCCACCCGCACCATGCGGTGGGGCGGCATCATCCTCGGCCTGTTCATCGTCTGGCACATCCTCGACCTGACGACCGGCACCGTGCACCCCGGCTTCCAGCCCGGCCACCCGTACCAGAACGTCGTGGACACCTTCTCCACCTGGTACGGCAACGTCGTCTACATCGTCGCGATGCTCGCCCTCGGCCTGCACGTCCGGCACGGCTTCTGGAGCGCGGCCCAGACCCTCGGCGTGGGCAGCCGCACCCGCGACCGCGTCCTCAAGACCGTGGCCAACGTCCTCGCGCTGCTGCTCACGGCCGGCTTCATCGCCGTACCCGTGGGCGTCATGACCGGAGTGGTGAGCTGAACATGACTTCCTACGCCGACTACACGACCGGGGACCCGGTCGCCGACACCAAGGCCCCCGCCGGGCCGATCAACGAGCGCTGGGACAAGCGCCGCTTCGAGGCCAGGCTGGTCAACCCCGCCAATCGGCGCAAGCACACCGTGATCGTCGTCGGCACCGGCCTCGCCGGCGGCTCCGCCGGGGCCACCCTCGCCGAACAGGGCTACCACGTCGTCCAGTTCTGCTACCAGGACTCGCCCCGCCGCGCCCACTCCATCGCCGCGCAGGGCGGCATCAACGCCGCGAAGAACTACCGCAACGACGGCGACTCCGTCCACCGCCTGTTCTACGACACGGTCAAGGGCGGCGACTTCCGGGCCCGCGAGTCCAACGTCCACCGGCTCGCGCAGATCTCCGTCGAGATCATCGACCAGTGCGTGGCCCAGGGCGTGCCCTTCGCCCGCGAGTACGGCGGCCTGCTCGACACCCGGTCGTTCGGCGGCGTGCAGGTCTCGCGCACGTTCTACGCCCGCGGCCAGACGGGCCAGCAACTCCTCCTCGGCGCCTACCAGGCCCTCAGCCGGCAGATCGCGGCCGGGAACATCGAGATGCACCCGCGCACCGAGATGCTCGACCTGATCGTCGTCGACGGGAGGGCGCGCGGGATCGTCGCCCGGGACCTGGTCACGGGGAAGATCGACACGTACTTCGCGGACGCCGTCGTCCTCGCCTCCGGCGGCTACGGCAACGTCTTCTACCTGTCGACGAACGCCATGAACTCCAACGCCACCGCCATCTGGCGGGCCCACCGGCGCGGCGCCCTGTTCGCCAACCCCTGCTTCACCCAGATCCACCCCACCTGCATCCCGCGCACCGGCGACCACCAGTCCAAGCTGACGCTGATGAGCGAGTCGCTGCGCAACGACGGCCGCATCTGGGTGCCGAAGGCCAAGGGCGACCAGCGGCCCCCGAACGACATCCCCGAGGACGAGCGCGACTACTACCTGGAGCGCATCTACCCCTCCTTCGGCAATCTCGTCCCGCGGGACATCGCCTCGCGCGCCGCGAAGAACGTGTGCGACGAGGGCAGGGGAGTGGGCCCCGGCGGCCAGGGCGTCTACCTCGACTTCGCCGACGCCGTCGAACGCATGGGCCGGGGGGCCGTCGAGGCCAAGTACGGCAACCTCTTCGACATGTACCAGCGGATCACCGACGAGGATCCGTACCAGGTGCCGATGCGGATCTACCCGGCCGTGCACTACACGATGGGCGGCCTGTGGGTCGACTACGACCTCCAGACCACCGTCCCCGGGCTGTTCGCGGTCGGTGAGGCCAACTTCTCCGACCACGGCGCCAACCGCCTCGGCGCCTCCGCGCTGATGCAGGGACTCGCGGACGGCTACTTCGTCCTCCCCTCGACCATCAACGACTACCTGGCCCGCAACCCCCACCACGACACGGTGACCGACGAACACCCCGACGTCCAGGAGGTGCTGGCCGGCACGCAGGACCGCCTCAACCTGCTGCTGTCCGTCGACGGCGACCGCACCCCCGACTCCTTCCACCGCGAGGTCGGCGAACTCATGTGGGAGTTCTGCGGCATGGCCCGCACCGACGCGGGGCTGCGCAAGGCGCTGGAGCGCATCCCGCAGATCCGCGAGGAGTTCTGGCGGCGCATCAAGGTGCCCGGCACCGGCGAGGAGTTCAACCAGTCGCTGGAGAAGGCCAATCGCATCGTCGACTACCTGGAGCTCGCCGAGCTGATGTGCCTCGACGCGCTGCACCGCGAGGAGTCCTGCGGCGGTCACTTCCGCGAGGAGTCCCAGACGCCCGACGGCGAGGCCGCCCGCGAGGACGAGCAGTTCGCGTACGCCGCCGCCTGGGAGTTCACCGGCACGGGCGAAGCTCCGGTGCTGCACAAGGAAGACCTGGTCTTCGAGTACGTCCACCCCACCCAGCGGAGCTACGCATGAAGCTCACCCTGCGCGTCTGGCGGCAGCAGAACGCCGACGCCGACGGCACCATGTCCACGTACGAGGTGGACGGGATCTCGCCCGACATGTCGTTCCTGGAGATGCTCGACACGCTCAACGAGGAACTCATCGTCAAGGGCGACGACCCGGTCGCCTTCGACCACGACTGCCGCGAGGGCATCTGCGGCGCGTGCTCGCTCGTCATCAACGGCGACGCGCACGGTCCCGAGCGGACGACGACCTGCCAGCTGCACATGCGGTCGTTCCAGGACGGCGACACGATCGACGTCGAGCCGTGGCGGGCGTCGGCGTTCCCGGTGATCAAGGATCTCGTCGTGGACCGGTCGGCCTTCGACCGGATCATCCAGGCCGGCGGGTACATCACCGCGCCGACGGGAGCGGCTCCCGAGGCGCACGCCACGCCGGTGCCGAAGCCGGATGCCGACTTCGCCTTCGAGCACGCCGAGTGCATCGGGTGCGGGGCGTGCGTGGCGGCCTGCCCGAACGGGGCGGCCATGCTGTTCACCTCGGCGAAGATCAACCATCTCAACGTGCTGCCGCAGGGGGCGCCCGAGCGTGAGACGCGGGTGCTGGACATGGTGGAGCAGATGGACGAGGAGGGGTTCGGGGGGTGCACGCTCGCGGGCGAGTGCGCCACCGCCTGCCCGAAGGGCATCCCGTTGATGTCCATCACGAGCATGAACAAGGAGTGGCTGCGGGCCGCGCGGAAGGCCAAGCGGTAGTGCCGTAGGGGCTCGGTGCTTCGGCGGCTGCGGGTGCGTCGTGGTTGATCACGCTGTTCCCCGCCCCCCAGGGGGTTGCAGTGAACGTTCGCCGGTAGGTGCGGACGGGCGGGGCCGGGAGTGGTGCTCTCCGGCCCCGTCTCGCGTCTGTCCGTCACGGGCCGGGATCGGCCAGGAGAGGGCCCAGCGGGCCGAGGTCCAGGTTGAGGTCGCTGCGCCGCAGCCCGTGCTGCTCGCACAACTCGTCCATGCGCTCGTCCAGCAGCATCAGCGCGGTGCCGAGCCGGTCCTCCTGCTCGGCGCTGAGCGTCCCCTCGTCGAACCGGCGCACCGCCTGACGCTCCATGAGCTGCCGCAGGAGCTCCACCACGGTCAGTACCAGAGCCGCCAGATCGTTCGTGACCCGCTCGGGGTCGAGGTCCAGCGCGTGGGTGCGCGGCGCGGTCACAGCGGCCCGCTGTCCGGCCAGGGCGCGGGCACCCGCTCGCCGACCGACGCCAGCAGGGCGTGCAGCGAGATCCGCACCAGCGGTACGTCGGCGATGGCCAGCACCAGGTCGCCGCTGACCACGACACCGGTCGCCAGCACCCGGTCGAGCAGATCGACGAGCGGCACGCCCACCGGCGCGTACGGCTCCGGGCCGTCCCATGGCACCCCCGCGCGGCCGGCGCCGCCGGCGACCGGCACGGTCATGCGTGGACCTCCCGGGGCGCGGCGCTCTCCACCTCGTCCGGCCGGGCGAAGGAGTACGGGATCCACGGGCCCGACACGGTCACCTCCACGGCCGAACGACTTGCTTCGCGCGCCAGTTCACCGACGGCCCGGGCAAACTCGGCGCGCTGCCCGTCGTCCACCAGATAGGCCGCGTTGAGCAGTTGGGGGACGCTCGTGCCGGTCAGCTGCTCGCTCTGCGGCCGGTGCCGCGTCGCGGCGACGGCATGGCGCCGCAGCTCCCGTTCGACGGCGTGGGCCTGCTCCAGGGCCCGTTCGCGCGCCTCGCGCTCGGTGCGCCGCCGGGCGCTCGCCCGGCGCAGATAGGACCGCCCGTCGGCCGGCCCGTCCGCGGCGGCAGTGCCCGCCTGCGCGGTGCCCGGCCCGTGCACCTTCACCGCCCACTCGGTACGGTCGCGCAGCCGGTCCAGCAGGGTGCGCAGGGACGCCTCCCGGGCGGCCAGGGCCCGTACGGCGTTGCGGTCGTCCCGATACAGCGTCGCCATCGGCAGGGGCACGACGGGGCCCGTGCTCGCGGCCGTCTCCACGGCCCGGTGGTGGGCGCGGGCGCAGCGCTCCAGCTCCGCGGGCCGGTTGAGCCGCTGTGCGAGCGCCTCCTCGCCGAAGTCCGCCGCGGGAACGTCCTGCACGAGCAGATGCAGCGGACCCGCCGCCAGGACCCGCAGCGGACCACCGCCGTCATGGCCGGGCGTCACCGTGACGACCTCGTCCGGCGGCGGCGTTTCCGTCACGGCGAACACGCAGGTGACGGCGGGGCGCGGCACGACTGCTTCCCCGGCGCCGACCCGGGCCGTGCTCATCGGGCCTCCTCCGTGGTGTCGGGGCCGGCTTCCTCCAGGGCGTCGAGGCGGGCGCGCAGCCGCGCGTTCTCCTCGGTCAGTGCGTCACGAGCGGCGCGTGAGGACAGCGCCGGGTCCGTCTCCCACCAGTCGATGCCCGCCTTCTTGGCCGTCTCGACCGAGGCGATGAACAGGCGCAGCCGGATGGTGAGCAGTTCGATGTCGAGCAGGTCGATCTTGATGTCGCCCGCGATGACGATGCCCTTGTCCAGGACGCGTTCGAGCAGGTCCGCGAGGCTTCCGGACGGCGGCCCGGCCGGCTGCGCCCCCGGAGCCGCGGGCCACGTGCCGAGGTCGGTCACAAGGCACCTCCGACGGGCCGGCCACCGGTGTAGCGCACAGGACTGTCGAGGCGTGCGAGCAACCGCTCCTCCTCTTCCTCGAAGGCCGCCTCGTCGATGGCGCCCTCTTCCAGGGCCCTGTTGAGCTCCGCCAGCCGTGCCTGCACCGCCCGCGGGTCGCCGCTCTGGCGTTCGGCCTCCCGCAGCAGGTGGTCGGCGACCCAGAGCGTGCCGCGCACCGGGGCCAGCGGCAGCAGCAGGAGCCCGCTCACGAGTCCCACCGGGTCACCGGCCGGCCGGGGTGGACGGCGCGTCCACGAAGCTGTAGCACGGCAGCGGCCCGGTCACACTGAGCGCCAGCCTGTCCCCGAAGTCGCGTGCCTGCGTGGCCACGGCCTGCCGGAAGCGCTGTTCGTCGGCGTGACGCACCAGGAACGACGTGCTGAGCACCTGCTCGTCGTCGACCGGCCCCGGCGCCGTGCGCACGGCGAGCGGGGCCAGCCGGGCCAGCACCTCCCGCGCCGCGCCCCGGGCCTCGCGCGCCACGCCTTTGGCGAGCGCCTCGCCCAGCCGCACGTTCGCCTCGTAGCCCGGGTGGCGCCGGGTGCGGCGGGCGAGCTCGCGCAGGGTGTCGTCCCGGTGCACGAGGTCGGCGAAGTACCCGGGCACGACGGAGCCCTTCACGTTCATCTCGACGCAGCCCCGCACCCCGTCGAGCTGGGCCGCCAAGTGGGCGCCTCCGGCACGCAGTTGATCGCACAGCGCCTCCGCGTCGGGAGTGAGGACGGCGAACCGCATGGGCAGCACCGGGCCCTGCCCGGCGAGTTCGCCGAGCACCGCCTGATGGGCCATCAGGTCGCGTCGCCGGGCCCGAACGGACGCGGGCGCGTCCGAGACCGCCGCGCACAGCCCGCCCTCGGTCAGGAGCCGCACCGTCGCACCGGCCACGCCGGGCGTGCGCGGGGGCCGGACGCCCGCCGGGGCGATGCCGTAGACGTACAGGGTGCCGAGTGTGCCGGCGGTGGTGAGGGCGGCGGTGGCCGTCACGGTCATTCCTCCTCGGCCTTGCGGCGCCGGGGCCGCGGGCGGTCGTCGTCACCGCGGCGCTTGCGTGCCGGCCGCGCGGCGGGCTCGGTGGGGGCCTCGTCGTCGCCCGCGTCGTCGTCCGGCGTGAGCACGTCGCGCACCTTGTCGGTCAGGGAGCGTCCGGCGCGTTTGGCGCCCGCCTTGCCGACGGTCCTGGCGACCGGTCCGCCGAACAGCTCGGGCACGGTCTTGGAGCGCGAGTCGTGCTCCAGGTCCAGCCGGTTGCACGCCTCCGCGAAACGCAGATAGGTGTCGACGCTGGCGACCACGATGCGCGCGTCGACCTTGAGGATCTCGATCCCGACCAGCGAGACGCGCACGAAGACGTCGATCACCATGCCGCGGTCGAGAATCAGCTCCAGCACGTCGTAGAGGGTGCCGGCGCGGGGCGCACAGACGATCTCGTCGCTGTAGACGGTCATGCGGCGGTCCTTCCGGTCAGTGGTTGCGACGGTCCGGTCACTGGTCCTGGGCGCCACGCCGGAAGCGCGCGACCCGGCGGTACTGCACCAGGTCGCCCGCCGCGTCCAGTTCCACCCGGTACGTCGCGAGCAGACTGGTGGTGTCGGGGATGCGTGCCAGTTCGAGCACGTCGACGTCGACGATCCAGCCGTCGTCCTCGCCGGGGCACACCGCGGACACCCCTTCGAGCCGGTGGCGGATCAGTTCCGTCAGTGCCTCGGCGGCGCGCCGGGCCGCCTCCCCGGCACCGCCTACGGTGCGCCGGCGCTTGGTGGACGGGGCAGCGCCCCTGCGTCGCTCGCCGGCTGCGGGTTCGGTCATGCAGCCCACTCTCGCCGCAGGAGCCGGTGGGCGCGTGTGCAGCTAGGCCATCCGGGCCGCGCCCGCGGGCGCGAGCCGTTCAACAACCTCACACCCGTTCTCTCTGCACATGACACGCGCAGGTCAGTCGGCATCGGAAGAACTGAGGCGCAGGACCGAACGACACCGCTCAGCGCCCCGCCCCCGCCTCGCCGAACCGGCCCGTGACCAGGAGAGAGCCATGACCGGCGTACTGACCGTCGACCGCCCCGCGCAGCCCGCGGCCCCCACCCGCTACACCGTCGCCCTCGCCCGGAACGAGGAGGACGTGCGTGCCGCCCAGCGGCTGCGGCACGACGTCTTCGCCGGGGAGATGGGAGCCCTGCTGGCCGGCCCGCAGCCGGGCCTCGACGCCGACGCGTTCGACGCGTACTGCGACCACCTGCTCGTCCGGGAGGAGACGACCGGCCAGGTCGTCGGCACCTACCGGCTGCTGCCGCCGGAGCGTGCCGCGGTCGCGGGGCGGCTGTACTCCGAGGGCGAGTTCGACCTGGCCGCCCTCGACGGGATCCGGCCGCAGCTCGTCGAGGTCGGCCGCTCCTGTGTGCACCCCGACCACCGCGACGGGGCCGTCATCAGCCTCATCTGGGCCGGCATCGCCCGCTACATGGTCGACCGCGGCCACGAGTGGCTCGCCGGCTGCTGCTCCGTCCCGCTCGCCGACGGCGGCACCCTGGCGTCCGCCACCTGGGACCGGGTGCGCGACAAGCACCTCTCGCCGGAGGAGTTCCGGGTGCGGCCGCTGCTGCCGTGGACGCCGGGTCCCGCGCCCGCCGCCCGCGTCGAACTGCCCGCCTTGCTGCGGGGCTACCTCCGCCTGGGTGCCTGGGTGTGCGGCGAACCGGCCCACGACCCGGACTTCGGCGTGGCCGATCTGTACGTGCTGCTGCCGATGAGCCGCGTCAACGCCCGGTACCTGCGCCACTTCCTCTCCCTCGTACCGGCCTGATGAGCGCCTGGCTGCCCACCGCGCCGTGCACGCCGCAGGCCTGCGTCGAGGCGCCGGCGGCCGTGCGGGCACGGACCGTGCCGCGGGCCGTGCTGCGGCTCACCGCGGTCCTCCTGCTCCTGCTCGCGGGGATCGCCCTGACGCCCCTCGGCGGGAGGATACCGGCGTCACTGGTCCGGCGGTGGTGCCGGTGGATCGTGCGGGCCGCGGGCGTCCGGGTCCGCATCACCGGCGCCGCAGCCCCCACCGGCGGACTGCTGCTGGTCGCCAACCACATCTCCTGGCTGGACATCCCGCTGCTCGCCGCCGTCCGACCCGCCCGGATGCTGGCCAAGACCGAGGTACGGCACTGGCCCGTCGCCGGTGCGCTGGCCGCCCGCGGCGGAACCCTGTTCATCGACCGGGACCGGCTGCGGGCCCTGCCCGACACGGTCGCCCGGATCGCCGGTGCCCTGCGCGAGGGCGCCGCGGTCGCGGCCTTCCCCGAGGGCAGCACCTGGTGCGGCCGGGCCCAGGGCACCTTCCGGAGGGCCGTCTTCCAGGCGGCCCTGGACGCCGGGGTGCCCGTCCAGCCGGTGCGGATCGGCTACCGGCTCAGCGGCGGCAGGGCCACCACGGCCCCCGCGTACGTCGGCGACGACACGCTGCTCGCCTCCCTGTGGCGGGTGGCGACGGCCCGCGGCCTGATCGCGGAGGTCGAGGTACGCAACCCCGTCCCGCCGTCCGCCGGCCCCGACCGCCGCACCCTCGCCCGCGCGGCCCAGCCGCCGGACACGACGGCACCGGCCTGGACGCACACGGTGCTGGTGGCGTAGGCGCGTCCGGGCCGGGTGGTGATCCGGCAGCGAAGGCGGCGCGTCCCGCCCCGCCGGTGGGTTCGGTCCGGTTGCGCGGTGCGTCCGGGCCGGCGCGGGCTTGCCGGGCCCCCGAGAGGTGGCCCGGCAGCCGGACGGGATACCCCCCGGCCGGCGGCAGCCGGTCGTCGGGGCGGGACGTCGGCAGCGGCGGCTGTGGGCGCGTGTGGGCGTACTTGCGTACCGACGCGCACGGTGTTGTTGGTGCGGGCGCGCCCGGGCCGGGCGGTGACCCGGCAGCGAAGGCGGTGCGTCCCGCCCCGGCCGGGTGGTGACCCGGCATCGGACGCGGTGCGTCCCGCCCCGCGGGTGGGTTCGATCCGGTTGCGCGGTGTGTCCGGGCCGGCGAGGGCTGCCGGCCCCCGAGAGGTGGCCTGGCAGCCGGACGGGATGCGGCCGGTGGCAGTCGGTCGCCGGGCGGGATGTCGGCAGCGGCGGCCCGTCTGCGTGGCTCGGCGTGAGCCGGTGTACTGCGTACCGACGCACTCGGTGCCGGCGGCGTAGGCCCGTCCCAGCCGGATGGCGCCCCGCATGGAATGCGGCCCGTCCCGGACGACGCGGGCCACCGGGCCCGGGACGCGCCCCGGCGCGCTGCGTCCACCGGGCCAGGGACGCGCCCCGGCGCGCTGCGTCCACCGGGCCCGGATGCCCGCAGCGCGCGTGCGCGTGTCGGCGTGGTGCCCACGAGGCGCCGCGCCGGCCCGCACCGGACGGGCCTCAGCGGCTCCCGGACCGTGTGCGTGCCAGGTAGGGGGCCGTCCGGCTCTCCGGTGAGCGGGCTACGTCTCGCGGTGGGCCCGCCGCCACGATGTGGCCGCCCGCGTCGCCGCCGCCGGGGCCGAGGTCGATCACCCAGTCCGCGCGTGCGACGACGGACATGTCGTGCTCGACGACGACCACGGTGTGCCCGGCGTCGACGAGACCGTGCAACTGGCGCATCAGGACGTCCACATCGGCCGGGTGGAGGCCGGTCGTGGGTTCGTCGAGGAGGTAGAGCGTGTGGCCCCGCCGGCCGCGCTGCATCTCGCTCGCCAGCTTGATGCGCTGGGCCTCGCCGCCGGAGAGCTCGGTCGCGGGCTGGCCCAGGCGGAGGTAGCCCAGGCCGACGTCGAGCAGGGAGGCCAGACTGCGGGCCACGGCCGGGGTGTCCGCGAAGAACTCCGCGGCGCTCTCCACCGTCAGATCCAGCACCTGCGCGATGGTCCGCCCCCGGTACGTCACCTCCAGCGTCTCCGGGTTGTAGCGGGCCCCGCCGCAGTCCGGGCAGGGCGCGTACGTGCTGGGCAGGAACAGCAGCTCCACGCTGACGAACCCCTCGCCCTGGCAGGTCTCGCAGCGCCCGCCGGCCACGTTGAAGGAGAACCGCCCGACGCCGAAACCGCGTTCGCGGGCCCCATCGGTGGCCGCGAACACCTTGCGTACGACGTCGAAGAGGCCCGTGTACGTCGCGAGGTTCGAGCGCGGCGTGCGGCCGATCGGCTTCTGGTCGACCGAGACCAGCCGGCCCACGCCCGCCGAGTCCTGCGTGATCTCGCCGATGAGCGTGGACTTGCCGGAGCCGGACACCCCGGTCACCGCGGTGAACACGCCGAGCGGGAACTCCGCTGTCACCCCGCGCAGGTTGTGCCGGGTGACCGGGCCGGTCTTCAGCCACCCGGTGGCCTCGCGCACGTCCCGGGCCGGGGCGGGGGAGCGGCCGAAGAGGTAGCGGGCCGTCGCCGATTCCTCGACACCCGCCAGCTCGGCCACGGGGCCGCTGTGCAGCACGCGCCCGCCGTGTTCGCCCGCTGCCGGCCCCACGTCGACCAGCCAGTCGGCGCCCCGCATGACGTCGAGGTGGTGCTCCACCACGAACACCGAGTTCCCCGACGCCTTCAGCCGCTCCAGCACCGTGAGCAGCGCCTCGGTGTCCGCCGGGTGGAGGCCCGCCGACGGCTCGTCGAGGACGTAGACGACCCCGAACAGCCCGGAGCGCAGCTGGGTGGCCAGGCGCAGGCGTTGCAGCTCGCCCGGGGAGAGGGTGGGGGCGGGCCGGTCGAGGCTGAGGTAGCCGAGGCCCAGCTCGACGACCGGCGCGATCCGGGACCGCAGGTCGTCGGTGAGGACCCGGGCGGCCTCCGAGGTCCCGTCGAGACCGGCGGCCAGTTCCGCCAGCGGCAGTGCCGCCAGCTCGGCGATGGTCCGGCCGCCGAACGTCACCGCCAGGGCCTCGGGGCGCAGCCGGCTGCCGCCGCACGCCGGGCAGGGCGCACTGGTGAGGAACCGCTCGGCCTTTGCCCGCAGGGCCTGGCTCTTGGAGTCCGAGAACGTCTTCATCACGTACCGGTGGGCGCTCATGTATGTGCCCTGGTAGGGCCGTTGGATGCGGTCGGCGTCCCGCACCGGATGCACGGTGACCACCGGCTGCTCGTCCGTGAACAGGATCCACTCCCGCTCGCCGGCGGGCAGCTCCCGCCACGGCCGGTCCACGTCGTGGCCGAGCGCGTCGAGGATGTCCCGGAGGTTCTTGCCCTGCCAGGCGCCCGGCCACGCGGCGATCGCCCCGTCGCGGATCGACAGCGAGGAGTCGGGAACCAGCAGCTCCTCGCTCGTCCGGTGCACCCGCCCCAGCCCGTGGCACTCCGGGCAGGCCCCCACCGCCGTGTTGGGCGAGAAGGCGTCGGAGTCGAGCCGCTCGGCGCCCGGCGGGTAGGTGCCGGCCCGGGAGAACAGCATCCGCAGGGAGTTGGAGAGGTTGGTGACCGTGCCGACGGAGGACCGAGAGGTGGGGGCGGCGCGGCGCTGCTGGAGCGACACGGCCGGCGGCAGACCGGTGATCTCCCCGACCTTCGGCGCGCCGACCTGGTGGATCAGCCGGCGCGCGTACGGCGCGACCGACTCGAAGTAGCGCCGCTGCGCCTCCGCGTAGATCGTGCCGAACGCCAGCGACGACTTCCCCGAGCCGGACACGCCGGTGAACACGGCCAGCACGTCCCGGGGGATGTCGACGTCGATGCCCTGGAGGTTGTGCTCGCGGGCTCCGCGGACACGGACGAACGGGTCATGGGGGTCGCGGTCGTGCATGGGAGACGACTCTAACCGGAGGTGATCGCGGCCAGCCGCCGGTAGGAGTCCAGCAGGGCCTCACGGTCGTACGTGCTGGTCGTGACCAGCACCTCCTGGGCGCCCGTCTCCTTCACCACCGTCTCCAGCTCGTGCGCCACCTGCTCCTCGGTCCCGGCGATGTGACCGGTCAGGCCCGACTCGTAGAAATCCCGCTCCTTGCCGGTCATCGTGAGGGCCTCCACGCGCTCGGCGGGCGGCAGCGGCGGGAAGGCGCCGCGGGTGCGGGAGCGGGCCATCGACCAAGCCTCGGGGATCAGCAGCCGCCGGGCCTCTTCGGGGGTGCCGGCCACGGCGATCGTGCCCGAGACGACGACGTAGGGCTCCGGGGCCCAGACGGAGGGACGGAAACGGTCGCGGTAGTGGTCGATGCCGCGCCGCATCTTCTCCCGGTTCCTGAGGTCGCCGATGACCATGGGAAGACCCGCGCGGGCGGCGATGCCGGCGCCCTCGCCCATGGCCAGGACGAACGGCGGCACGGTCAGGCCCTCGGCGGGGCGGGCGTGCACCCCGGTGGGGGAGGTGCCCCGGAACCAGCCGAGCAGCTCCGCGAGCTGGGACTCGAAGTCCTCGGCGTCGCCCTTGTCGCGGCCCAGGGCCCGGCGCACCCCGTCCGTGAACCCGACGGACCGGCCGAGGCCCATGTCGATCCGCCCGGGGAACAGCGACTCCAGCACCCCGAACTGCTCGGCCACGACCAGCGGCCGGTGGTTGGGCAGCATCACCCCGCCGGTACCGACCCGGATCGTCCGGGTGGCGCCCGCGACGGCGGCGGCCAGCACGGTCGGCGCGGAACCGGCCACCCCGGGCACGCCGTGGTGCTCCGAGACCCAGACCCGGTGGTAGCCGAGCCGCTCCAGCTCCTGCGCCAGCCGCACGGTGTCGCGCAGCGCCTCGGGGTGGGTGTGTCCCTCGCGGGTGCGGGAGCGGTCGAGGACGGACAGGCGCACGGGATCCATACCAGGTTCTACGCCGGGCGGGGCCGCCGGTATTCCATCGCCCCCGGCGATCACCGCCGGAAAACCGGGTGACCGCGTCCCGGCACGTCAGCACAATGTGCCGGTATCCAGAAGCGAAAGGCGGCCGACCGTGACCGTCCCCAACATCCTGCTCTCCGGCATCGTCGGATCGACCGCCTACGGTCTCGCCCGCCCGGGTTCGGACATCGACCGCCTCGGCCTCTTCGCCGCGCCCACCGAGGAACTGCACGGTCTGCGCCGGCCGAAGGAGTCGCACGTCAGCACGGCGCCGGACCGCACCCTGCACGAGGCCGCCAAGTGGTGCCGGCTGGCCCTCGGCGGCAACCCGACCGCGATGGAGCTGGTGTGGCTCCCCGACGACTTGTACGAGGTGCGCAGCCCGCTCGGCGACGAGCTCATCGGCATCCGTACGGCGTTCCTGAGTGCCAAGCGGGTCAGGGACGCCTATCTCGGCTACGCCACCCAGCAGTTCCGGCGGCTGGAGACACGCGGCGACGGCTCGTTCTCCGCCGACACCCGGGGGCGCACCGCGAAGCACGCCCGGCATCTGAAACGGCTGTGCGCGCAGGGCCTGGAGCTGTACACCACCGGGCGGCTGACGATCCGCGTCGAAGACCCGGACGCGTACCACGCCTTCGGCGAGCGCGTCGCAGCCGACCCGTCGGAGGCCCTGCCCCTGCTCAGGCACTACGAGGAGGCCTTCGGTGCAGGGCCCACGGTGCTGCCGGACGAACCCGACGAGGCACTGGTCGAAGGCTGGCTGCGCCGGGTCCGCGCGCACTTCCTCGCCGAGGCGGCGCACTCAGCCGTCGGGGCGTAGCAGCCCGCGCTCATAGGCCCTGACCAGGTTCTGCGGGACGAGGTGACGCACGCCGTCGACGGTGACGGGGACCAGGGTCGGCGTGACGGCCTTCCACTGGGCGCGGCGGTGACGGGTGTTGCTGCGGGACATCTTCCGCTTCGGGACAGCCATGGACTCCTCCTCGGTGGGGCGGGCACCGAGGACGCTACATGAAAATGGATCCCATTAACAATGTGCGTCCCCGGCGCCCGGCCGCCGCCGTCCCGGGATGCGGGTCAGTCGTCCGCGCCCACGAGCATCCGCACCTCGAACTCCTCGTGTGCGGAGGCCTCTTCGGCCGGCCCCTTGTCCAGCACCGTGCCCAGCCAGCCCAGGAGGAAGCCCACCGGGATGGAGACGATGCCGGGGTTCTGGAGCGGGAACCAGGCGAAGTCGGCCTCGGGGTAGAACGAGCCCGGAGCCGAGGAGACGACCGGGGAGAAGACGGCCAGCAGGACGGAGCAGAGCAGGCCGCCGTAGAGGCTGAGCAGGGCGCCCTTCGCGCTGAAGCGCCGCCAGAAGAGGGTGTAGATGATCGTCGGGAGGATCGCGGACGCGGCGATGGCGAAGGCCAGGAAGGCGAGCGTCGCGGTGTTCGCCCCCCAGGCGACGAGGGCCAGCAGAATACCGAGAACCCCGATGACCGCCCCGGACAGCCGGGCGACGGTCAGCTCCTCCGTCTCGGTCGCCCGGCCCTTGCGGATCACCTCGCTGTACAGGTCGTGCGCCAGGGAGGAAGCCGCGGCCAGGGTGAGGCCGACCGCCACGGCCAGCAGCGTCAGGTACGCCAGACAGGTCAGCAGCGCGGTCAGGACACTGCCGCCCAGCTCGTGGGCGAGCAGCAGGACGGAGGCGTTGCCGGTGCGGTCCGTGCTCTCGATGGTCTCCCGGCCGAGCAGCGCGGTGGCGCCGAGCCCCATGATGCCGGCCCCGAAACAGACCGCGCCGACCAGGCCGACGGCCCACAGCACGGAGGAGCGCAGCACGCCGCTGTTGCGCGGGGTGAGCAGCCGCATCAGCACGTGCGGCAGGGCGGCGAGGCCGAGCACGATGGCCAGTTCGAGGCTGAGGAAGTCCAGCTTGTTGCTGACGGTGCCGCCGTAGCGCAGCCCCGGTTCGAGGAAGCTCAGGCCCGAACCGCTGCGTTCGGACGCCCTCTCCAGCAGCGCGTTGGGGTTCCAGTCGAAGTGGTGCAGCACCCAGCCCGCGGTGAACAGCACGCCCACCACCAGCATCACGGCCTTGATGATCTGGATGACCGTAGCGCCGGGCATGCCGCCGAGGGAGGCGTAAAGGATCACGAAGGCGCCGATCACCACCACGCACAGAGTGCGGGTGCTGCCGCTCGGCACGCCGGTGAACTGGGTCAGCAGGGCCACACTGCCCACGAGTTGGGCCACCAGGTACAGCGTGGCGATGGCCAGGATGCAGACCGCCAGCGCGACCCGCACCGGCCGCTGCTGCCGCGGCAGGCGCAGCGCCACCGTGTCGCCGAGCGTGAACCTGCCCGTGCGGTGCAGGGGTTCGGCGATCAGCAGCAGCACCATCATCCAGGCGACGGTGGTCCCGCCGAGGTACATCAGCCCGTCGTACCCGGTCAGCGCGACCAGCCCGGTGCTGCCCAGCAGCGTGGCGGCGGAGAGGTAGTCGCCGCACATGGCGAGGCCGTTGCGCAGCGGCGACATGGCGCGGTTGCCGAGGTAGAACTCGCTGATCTCGTCGCGTTGAGGAGCCGTCAGCAGCGCCGTGAACAGGGTGATCACGACGACGGTCAGGAACAGGACGAACGTCAGCTGCAGGCTGCTGTCGTCGATGGCGGCGGCGCTCACCACGTGCGGAACCCCCTCGCTCCGTGCCGGAGCGGCTGCCCGGCCCCCTGCCGTGGCGCCGTCGTACGGGCGCGGCGGCTCTCCGTCTCGTGCAGCCGGGATTTCAGGCCGCGGGCGAGCGGATCGACCCGGGTGCGCATGTGCCGGACATAGCACCACGCGGTCACGCCCATGATGACGAACTGCCCAAGACCGAGGGTGAGTCCGACCGTCAGGCGGCCGAACAGCGGCTCGTTCATCACCGCGGGCACAAAACTCGACAGCAGTACATACAGCAGGAATCCACCGACGGACAGGACCGTCGCGCGGATGCCGAACCGGCGCTGCGCGCGACGCAGAGAGTGAAATTCAGGATGGTCGGATATACGAGACGGCGGAGTATGTTCGATGTGCGGAAGCGGGAATGTGGGAGTGTCATCCCGCCGCGGTGAATAGTCGGGCACAGGCGCACCTTCTTCGCTGCATCGTGCCCCGCACTCGACCCCGTCGGATCAGTGGACGCGTCCGGTTTTCGGGCAGGGGGGAGGGGTGCCGGACGCGCGGTGGGGGTGCGGGCTCTGTGGGGGGTTCGTGAATCCGGAAAACGGACTGCTCGGATTCACGCGGACGGCCTCGGGGTTCTGTGTGGAGATCCCCGACCAGCCTCGGCCGCGGGTGATGGCGAGGCTGAGAGCGGAGTATGTCAGTGCTGTCCTTGAGCCATCAACTGTGAGGGTGAATCGACTCACGTACATGGCTTGTTCACGTACGCTGTCTCAAATGCGCAGGGGGCGGCGACCCCTTACGCTGAGCGGCGTGAGCGACGACCGCAGCAAGGCCCCGCTGGCCGTGTTCGACCTGGACAACACCCTCGCCGACACCACGCACCGGCAGAGGTTCCTGGAACGCCGGCCGAAGGACTGGGACGGCTTCTTCTCGGCCGCGCCCCAGGACCCGCCGGTCCCGGAGGGCATCGCGCTGGTCCTGGAGAGCGCGCGGGAGTGCGAGATCGTCTACCTCACCGGGCGGCCCGAGCGCTGCCGGCGCGACACGCTGGACTGGCTCGCCGCCCAGGGGCTGCCCGAAGGGCGCGTGCACATGCGGCGGGACGCCGACCGGCGTCCCGCCCGGTTCACCAAGCTGGAGATCCTGCGTCGGCTCGCCCGCACCCGCGAGATCCGCGTCCTCGTGGACGACGACGAACTGGTCTGCGCGGACGCCCGGCGCGCGGGATTCACCGTCGTACGGGCCGACTGGGTGACCCGGTCCGCCGAGATGAAGGCGGCGCAGGAGCGCGAAGGGCGGACCTGAGCACTACTCCGACTCGTCGAGGCGGAAGCCCACCTTCAGCCCCACCTGCCAGTGCGCGATCTGCCCGTCCTCCAGCTGGCCGCGCACCTGCGTCACCTCGAACCAGTCCAGGTTGCGCAGCGTCTGCGAGGCCCGGTCGATGCCGTTGCGGATGGCCTGGTCGACGCCGTCCGGTGAGGTGCCGACGATCTCCGTGACCCGGTAGGTGTGGTTCGACATGCCGCTGCTCCTCTTCCCATGACGTTCCTGTGACGGGAGTGTCACGCGTCATTCCACCGTGCCCCAAGCGGCGGCGAAGCGCGAGACGTCGTCTCCCGCCGTCGCCGCCGCCCCCGGGTTCCCCGATGTCAGCGCGCCACGCTCAGCGACAGCGCGAACCGGCCCGGGCCGTCCGTCCACCAGTGGGCCAGCTCCAGCCCCGCCGCGGACAGTTCGGCGCGCACGCCCTCCTGCCGGAACTTCGCCGACACCTCGGTGCGCATCTCCTCACCCGCGGCGAAGTCGACGGCGAGATCGAGCGCCGGCACCTTCACCGTCTGCGCCGTACGGGCGCGAAGCCGCATCTCGATCCATTCGTGCTCCGTGTTCCACAGCGCCACATGGTCGAACGCGTCAGGCTCGAAGTCGGCGCCCAGCTCGCGGTTGATCACGGTCAGGACGTTCTTGTTGAACGCGGCCGTCACCCCGGCCGCGTCGTCGTACGCCCGGACCAGCACCTCCTCGTCCTTGACCAGGTCCGTCCCCAGCAGCAGGGCGTCGCCCGGGGCGAGCAGGGCGCGCACGGACGCCAGGAACGCGGCGCGTTCGGCGGGCAGCAGATTGCCGATCGTGCCACCCAGGAACGCCACCAGCCGGGGCCCCGGCGTGTCCGGCAGGGTCAGTTCCGCGGTGAAGTCGGCGATCAGCGCGTGCACGTCCAGGCCGGGCCGCTCGGCGGCGAGCGCCTGCCCGGCCTGGCTGAGGGCGCTCCCGCTGACGTCGACCGGGACGTAGGTGTGCAGATCCTGGAGGGCGTCGATCAGGTGCCGGGTCTTCTCCGAGGAGCCGGAGCCGAGCTCGACCAGGGTGCGCGCCCCCGTCGCCGCGGCGATGTCGCCGGAGCGCGCGAGGAGGATCTCCCGCTCCGCGCGGGTGGGGTAGTACTCGGGCAGTTCCGTGATCTTCTCGAACAGGTCGCTGCCGTGCGCGTCGTAGAACCACTTCGGCGGCAGGGTCTTGGGGCGGCCGGTGAGACCCCGGTGGACGTCGGCGCGCAGCGCGGCACCCGTGGTGTCCTCGGGCAGGGTGCGGGTGAGGTGGAACGGGCTCACGTACGGGGCTCCTTCGGCGAGGGGGAGGGCACGGAGGCGTCGGCCGGCTCCTTCAGCGGTGTGAGCAGCACGTCGGTGCGGCTCGCCGCGAGCAGAGTGCGGTCGGGGACCTCCCGCCAGTGCGGATCGTCGTCGTAGGGCTCGGAGGCCACGACGGTGCCGCCGCCGGGCCGGGTGAGGTACCAGAGGGTGTCGCCCCAGGCGGTGGCGGTGATGGTGTCGCCGTTGGTGAGGAGGAGGTTGAGCCGGGATCCGGGGGCCGCGGCGGCGACCTCCAGAACCGTGTCGGCCAGCGCCTGGCCCTCCTCGTCGCCGCTGCGCAGCCGCGCCAGCACCAGCGCCCACACGAGCGCCGAGTCGTTGCGGGCCTCCAGCGACAGCAGGTCCTCGTGCGGCAGCGTCCGGGACACCGTCGCCAGCGAACCGGGCCAGCCCCGCACCGCCCCGTTGTGGCTGAACAGCCAGGTCCCCGCCGCGAACGGGGCCGCCGCGGCCTCCGCGTCGGCGCCCGACAGGGTCGCGTCCCGCACAGCGGCGAGCAGCGCGGTGGACTTCACGACCCGGGCGAGGTCGGCGAACGACAGGTCCGCCCAGACGGGCCCGGCGCGGCGGTAGCGGGCCGGCACCGGGTCGCCTTCCGCGTACCAGCCGACACCGAAACCGTCGGCGTTGACCGTCCCGTACTGCTGGTGCCGGGGCGCCCACGACTGCCGGTACAGCCCGTGAGGGGGCTCCACGAGGAGCCGGCCCAGCGGTTCCCCGGGCCCCACGTACGCCACATGACGGCACATCAGACGTCCTCCGACCGGGCCGTGCGGAAGCCGGCGAAGATCTGCCGCCGGATCGGATAGTCCCAGTTGCGGAAGGTGCCCCGGCAGGCCACCGCGTCCACCGCGAACGAACCGCCGCGCAGCACCTTGTGGTCGGACCCGAAGAAGACCTCCGAGTACTCCTTGTACGGGAACGCCCTGAACCCCGGATAGGGCAGGAAATCGCTCGCCGTCCACTCCCACACGTCGCCGATCAACTGCCGTACGCCGAGCGGCGACTCGCCGGCCGGGTAGCTCCCGGCGGGCGCCGGACGCAGGTGCCGCTGGCCGAGGTTGGCGTGCTCGGGCCCCGGGTCCTCGTCGCCCCACGGGTAGCGCATCGAGCGGTCGCCGGCCGGGTCGTGCCGGGCCGCCTTCTCCCACTCGGCCTCCGTGGGCAGCCGGCGTCCCGCCCAGCGGGCGTAGGCGTCGGCCTCGTACCAGCACACGTGCAGCACCGGCTCGTCCGGCGGGACGACCTCGGTCACGCCGAACCGGCGCCTGAGGAACTGCTTACCGTCGCGCCGCCAGAACAGCGGGGCGTCGATGCCGTGCCTGCGGATGTGCGCCCAGCCCTCGGGTGCCCACCAGCGCGGGTCGTCGTAGCCGCCGTCCTCGATGAACGCCCGGTAGGCGCCGTTCGTCACCGGGGTGGTGTCGATGTGGAAGGGCGCCACCTCCCGCCGGTGCGCGGGGCGTTCGTTGTCCAGCGCCCACGGCTCACCGGAGGTGCCCATGGTGAACGGCCCGCCGGGGACGAGGACTTCGGCCGGTCCGGTGAACAGCGGCACCGGCTCCGGGTCCGGGGCGGTCAGGGCCTGGGGGCCCGTACGCAGCTGATGGGTGATCAGCATGGTCTCGTCGTGCTGCTGCTCGTGCTGGGCGATCATCCCGAAGGCGAACCCGGCCTCCGTCAGCCGCGTCCCGCGGAACGCGTGCCGCTCCAGCACGTCCAGTGCCCTTCCGCGCACGTCGGCCGCGTAGGTGCGGGCCTCGGCGGGCGACAGCAGGGGCAGCTTCGGCCGCTCGGCACGCGGGTGCTCGAAGGCGTCGTAGAGGCCGTCTATCTCCGGGCGTATCGCCTCGTGCCCGGCGACGGCCCGCAGCAGCCACTGCTCCTCCTGGTTGCCGATGTGCGCGAGGTCCCACACCAGCGGCGACATCAGCGGCGAGTGCTGCGCGGTCAGATCGGGGTCCTCCACGCAGCTCGTCAGCAGCGTGGTGCGGTCACGGGCCACGATCAGTGAGGCGACCGCCCGCTCGCGGAGCACCTCGGGGTCGACGGCCCGGGCGTCGACGGCGGGCTCGGTGTCGGTCATGGGCGGAAGTCCTTCCCGTGGGCGCGACCGTCCGTGCCGCGCTGTCGGTCGAGCAGGTCGTCGGCGGGGCAGCGGCCCAGGACGACATAGCGGTCGAGATGGGCCGTGACGGCCTCGATGACCTCGGGTGCGGCGCCGAGCCGGGGCAGGGCGTCCAGCGCGGTCGTGAAGCACGTGACGGCCACCTCGCGCAGTTCCGCGTCGGCCAGTCCGTTGCGAGCCGCGTCGAGCCACAGCGGGTTGTGCGGCGCGGGCAGTCCCAGCGTCCGCTCCGCCAGCGGTTTCACGGCCCGGTAGGCGGTCTCGGCGGCCTCCGGGTCGTCGAACAGCGCCGCCGTCACGGCGAGCGGCACGATCCAGCCGTCGTCCCCGGGCTGCGCGTCGATCATGCGCAGTTCGAGGTGGCCGCGCGGCCTGACCGGCGGGAACAGCGTGGTGACGTGGTAGTCGAGATCCTCCCGGGTGGGCGGCCGGGGAGCGCCCGTGCGGATCCAGTCCCGGAAGGTCAGCCCCTCGGGGACGTCCCAGGGCCCGCGGTCCCGGCGTACGCACATCACGGGGGAGTCCAGCACGTGCCGGGCCCAGGCGCCGCGCGGGTCGGTGTCCAGCCGCGGTCCGCCCGCCCGTCCGGCGCCGATCCGGGTCCACATCAGCTGCCGGGTGGACAGCCAGCCGGTCGGACGGTGCCCGGCGAGCGGCGAGTTGGCGAACGCGGCCACCAGGACCGCGCCCAGCTGGTGGGCCAGCCACCAGCGCCGCACCAGGCCGAGCGGCCCGGGCTCCTCGTGACCGGCGTCCAGGCACACCTGCACGGAGGCGGAGGTGCACATCATGGCGCGGCCGGCGGGGCCCGTGCGGTCCAGGCACGCCTCCATGGCGTCGTAGCGCGGTTGACGCAGGAACCTGCGGGGTTCGTGCCAGGGATCCTGGCCGAGGCCGACGAGGGCGAGGCCGTCGTCGCGCAGAACCGCCCGGACGGCGTCGAGGTCGGCGGAGACGGTACCGATGACTTCCGTCAGCGAGGCGGCGGGGGGCGAGCTCAGCTCCAGCTGGCCGCCGGGTTCCACGGTGAGCGCCGACCTCAGGGGCACGGTCCGCAGCGCGGCGTAGGCCGCTTCCAGGCGTTCGGGTGTGACGGGGAGCTGCGGTGCGCGCAACTCGTGGACGAGCCATTCCACCTCGACACCGAGGCGGCGTGGAGGGCCGGTCTTGAAGCAGATGCCGCGGACCAGAGCCTCGACCTCGGCTTCGGACATTGACGTGCGTGGCCGGGTACAGCCACTTACCGAATCGGACATGTCGGGATCCTCCTGAGATTCCACCATGCCACCGGTCCGGGCTCTTCGGCGGCCCGGGCCGGGATCACTCGTCCCACCCAAGACGCTCCTGTCGCTCGGCACAAGGGGGCGAACCGGGGCGTTCCCGGGCGGTTATCCGGCCCCCCTCCGTGTTTACAAGGACTTTCCCGGGCGTTCTCCGATGGCGAAAACTCTGTTGCCCCGACGATCCGGCATCACGCACCATGCCTGCGTGAGCACGACAAGAAGGGCCGCGCGGCACGCGGTCACGGCGCGTACGGGGGTGGCGCCGTGAGCGCGCGCCTGCGCGGTATCGCGCAGCAGACCGAGCAGATCGCCGCGGCCGGGTGCTACCGGGCGCCGGACGGGCGCAAGGTCTCGATCGCGGCGGAACTGCGCGCGGCGCGTGAGGGCACGCGCCTGTACGGGCCGGCACCGGTGCCGGTGTCCGCCGATCGGGTGACCGGGACGCGGGAGACGCTGCTGGAGGTCACGGGCGAGAGCAGCCTGGCCGCCGCCCGCAGGCTCGGCGGGCCCGTGGCCGTGCTGAACTTCGCCTCGGCCAGGAATCCGGGCGGCGGCTACCTGAACGGCGCCCAGGCCCAGGAGGAGGCCCTGTGCCGGGCCTCCGCGCTGTACACGTGCCTCCTGGAGGCCCGCGCCTTCTACGACCACCACCGGGCCCACCGCGACCCCTTCTACACGGACCGTGTCATCCACTCACCGGCCGTGCCCGTCTTCCGCGACGACCGGGGCGCCCTGCTGGCCGAGCCCTGGACCGCCGGCTTCCTGACCTCGCCCGCGCCCAACGCGGGCGTGGTGCTGCGCACGGCGCCCGAACGGGCCTGCGAACTGCCGCGGGCCCTCGCGGTGCGGGCCGAGCGCGTCCTGGAGACGGCCGCCGCCCACGGCTACCGCCGGCTCGTCCTCGGCGCCTGGGGCTGCGGGGTCTTCCGCAACGACCCCGCGCAGGTGGCCGGGGCGTTCCGGGCCCTGCTGGGGCCGGGCGGCCGGTTCGCCGGGACCTTCGAGCACGTCACGTTCGGAATCCTGGACCGGACGCGGGACCGTGCGGTGCTCGGTGCCTTCGAGAGGACCTTCAGCTCCAGCCGTAGCGTTCCCGCAGGCGGCGTCTGACCGTGAACCAGGCGCCCGTCGCCTGCCTTCCGCACCGGTCACGATGATCTCCCGGGCGTCCAGGTGCACACCACCGAGCCGACGAACTCGTCGTCCAGCAGCAGGCGCGGCCTCCCGGTCGTTCACGACGGCAGGAGGCGCTCAGACGGGCACCTGCCGATCCAGGGAAGGTGGCGGAATGAAACGACCCCGGCCGAACGGCACGTGTCCCACCGGAAAGCTCCGCTACCGCGACCGCATCGCCGCCCTCCTCGCCCTCGGCCGCATCGACGACATCGACCCCCGTCGCGGCGAGAAACGTGCCTACCGGTGCCCCCGCTGCTCAGGCGGACATGCCGTTCAGCTCCAGCCGTAGCGTTCCTGCAGCCGGCGTCTGACCAGGTTGAAGCGCATGCGGTCCAGGGCGCAGGCCTCCCGGCGCATGCCGGCCTCGTGCAGGCGCAGCACCCGGTCCACGTCGACCCACGAGTCCCGGCCGGTCCGGTCCCACGGTCCGCTGCCGATCGGCACCCACTCGGCGTCGCGGTCGTGCCGCTTGCTGGACAACTGCACGGCCAGGAAGGTGCCGCCCGGCTCGCGGGCGACCACCAGCACCGGGCGGTCCTTGCCGCGGCCGTCGTTCTCCTCGAAGGGGACCCACGTCCAGACGATCTCCCCGGGGTCGGGGTCGCCGTCGTGCGCGGGGGAGTACTCCGTCCGCACCCGGCCCACCTCGCGCGGGTCGGCCTGGACGGTGGCGGAGGGGCCGTGACGGCCGGGGACGTTCTCGTCGGCAAACGTGCTCACAGGGGGCACCTTAGAGGCCGCCCCCGTGAGCACGCCGTCCGGGTCACTTGTCGTCCATCGGCACCTTCTGGACCTGACCGTTGAGGGCGGAGGCGTCCTGCGGCGCCTGCCCGTTGCGGTCCATCGACGCGAGCAGCTGACGGGCGAGGCCCAGTCCCGTGCCGCCCATGGTCAGTGCCTTGGCGAACATGTCGGCCATGCCGTCGGCGCCGTTGAGCAGCACCATGTTGTCGACGTTGCCGAAGGCGGACGCGCCGGCCTTCACGATCTCCGGCCAGTTCTCGGCGAGTTGCTGGGCGACGACGGCCTCCTGGTTCTCGGCCAGGGCGGCGGCGCGGGCCTTGATGGCCTCCGCATCCGCGAGGCCCTTCGCCTTGGCCGCCTCGGCCTCCGCCAGACCCCTGGCCCGCGCCGCTGCCGCCTCTGCCTCACCGGTGGCCCGGGTCGCCTGCGCGGCCGCCTCGCCCCGTGCCGTGGTCGCCTCGGCCTCGGCGCCCGCGGCCGCTTTGACCCGGGTCGCCTCGGCCGCCGCCGCCAGCTCCGTCTCCTTCGCCTGTGCCTGCGCCGACGAGATCCGCGCGTCGCGGTCGGCCTCGGCCAGGGTGCGCGTCTCGTAGGCCGCCGCGTCGGCGGGTTTGCGGACGTCCGCCTGGAGTTGCTGCTCGCGCCGGTGCGCTTCCAGCTCCGCGACCCGCGTCTCCTGGACGACGACCTCCTGCCGGGCACCGGCCTCGGCCAGCGGCCCCGCCTGCCGGGCCTTGGCGGCCGCCTTGTCGCGCTCCGCCTGGTAGCCGGCCTGGAGGATCTCACTGTCCCGGGTCGCCTCCGCCATCCGGGCGAACGACTGCTGCTCGGCCTCGGTGGCCAGCCGGTTGGCCTCCGCCTGGGCGATGCGCGCGTCGCGCTGCACGGCCGCCGCGTGCGGCATGGCGAGGTTCTGGATGTACCCCGTAGGGTCCTCGATCTCGTGGATCTGCAGCGAGTCCACGATCAGGCCCAGCTTCTCCATCTCGGTGCCGCACGCGGCCCGCGTCTGCCCGGTGAGCTTGTCCCGGTCCCGGATCATGTCCTCGACCGTCAACCCGCCCACGATGGACCGCAGATGACCGGCGAAGACGTTGTGCACCCGCTCCGACATCAGCTTCTGCTGGTCGAGGAACCGGCGGGCCGCGTTGGCGATGGACACGAAGTCGTCGCCCACCTTGAAGATGACCACGCCCCGCACCTTCAGGGGGATGCCCTGGTGCGTCACGCAGTCCACGTGGAGCTCGGTCTCGTTGAGATCGAGCGAGAGCTTGCGCACGGCCTGCACCCCGGGCATCACGAGCGTGCCGCGCCCGGTGACGATGCGGAACCCCATGCCCTCCTCAAGGCCCTCCGTGCGGTGCTTGGACCCCGAGATGATCAGTGCCTCGTTGGGTTCGGCGACCCGCCACATGAGTTTGAACAGACCGATCAGAACGAGGACGGCGGCAACCGCCACCCCCGCAACGACGCCGACGACCATCGGCATTCGCCCCCTCTGCATGGTGCCCTCTCGGCACCGAACGAAGGGGAGTGTGCTCCTCGGCGGAGCCCCGGTACAGACACCTGCGCATCCTTGGCCGAAGCTTGACGCGTACGGCTCTCACCTGCGTCGCAACGGGCTCAACTGTCGTACGCCGCCGTGACGTAGACGGTCCTCGGGGGCAGGTACTCGACCACCATCACGACCGTGCCCGTCTCGATGCGGTCCGCCGCGGAAGCCGGGTGGGCGAGGAAGTGCTCGGCGCCGCCGCGCACGCGGACGATCACCTCGCCGACCAGCCCGGGCCCGATCGTTCCGGTCACCCGCCCCATGAGCCCGACCATCGACGCGTCCGCCATGAGGACAGCCTACGGTCGCTCAGGCGGCGGCGGAACGTGCCGTGAGCGGCGGCGACGGCCACTTCTCGGCCCAGCGCAGCTCCGCCTCCAACTGCGCGGCCACCTGCACGAGCAGCGGCTCGCTGTTCGCCGGGCCCAGCAACTGCGCGCCGACCGGCAGTCCGTCCGGCGTGAACCCGGCGGGCACGTTGACCCCGGGCCAGCCCAGCACGTTCCACGGCCAGGCGTACGGGCAGGCCGCGATCATCGCCCGGTCGGTGGCGAACCCGCTGAGTTCGAGCAGGGCGCCGATGGGCGGCGGGGGAGCGGCGGTCGTCGGCGCGAGGACGACGTCGTAGGAGGTGAAGAAGGAGCCGATACGCCGGTGCAGCGCGGTCTCCGCACGCCGGGCCGCCCGCAGCGGGGCACCGCCGAGCAGCCGGCCCAGCCGGGCGGCGTCCCGGGTGCGCCGGTCGAGCAGCGCCGGGAAGGGCGCCTCGCCCACGCGCTCGGCGATCCCGGCCGTGGCGCGCGGCACGAAGGTCAGCCCGATCTGCCCGTACGGCGGATCCGCCTCCTCGACGAAGTGCCCCAGTGCGGCGAGCCGTTCGGCCAGTTCGACCACGCGGGTCCGCACCTCGGGCAGGAGCCGGGCGGGCACGGCCGTGAACGGCGGCTTGAGGGAGAGCGCGATGCGCAGCCGGCCCGGATCGCGGCCGACGGCCCCGGACACGTCGAGGTGCGGGGGCTGGTGCGGGTCCTGGGCGTGGTTGCCGCTCGCCGCGTCCAGCAGCAGGGCCGCGTCGGCGACCGTACGGGCCAGGGTGCCGTTGACGGTGATGCCCTGGAAGGACTCCCCGCGCGGCCACGTCGAGACCCGGCCGCGCTGCGGCTTGATGCCGACCAGATGGGTCCACGCGGCCGGGATCCGCACCGATCCGGCGCCGTCCGAGCCGAGCGCGGCGGGCACCAGGCCGGCGGCGACCGCGGCGGCCGACCCGCCCGAGGAACCTCCGGGCGTGTGCTCCGTGCTCCACGGATTGCGAGTGGCGCCGAAGGCGGGCCCCTCGGTGAAGGGCCACTGCCCGAACTCGCAGGTGTTGGTCTTGCCGATGATCACGGCACCGGCCGCGCGCAGCCGCCGTACCGCCTCGCCGTCCTCCGCGACCGGCGGGAACTCCCCGCAGCAGCCGAACGCGGTCGGCTCACCGGCCACGTCCATGTCGTCCTTCACCGCGACGGGGACGCCGAGCAGCGGCTTCCGTGCGCCCGGGGACGCCAGCTGCCGGTCCGCGGCGTCGGCCTCGGCGAGCGCGGCTTCGGCCCGGACGATCCGGAAGGCGTTGAGAGTCCCCTGGGACGCCTCGATCCGCGCCAGCGTCCGCTCGACCAGCGCCCGCGACGTCACCTCACCGGCGGCCAGTGCACGGGCGGTCTCCGCCAGGCCTTCGGAACGGTCGAGCGCCATACGGACACCTCCGGAATCGGCTGTCTACCGAACGGTAACGTCCGGTGGCCGGTGGTGGAATGCCGACGACAGGAGTGTAAGTTCACCCGCCGGCCACAGCTTCCTCACTGGGCGCATCGGCCCCTGTTCAAACCATTGACGGCCCGTCCCGTCGCCCTTACGTTCTGAGCCCTCGTCGTCGATCGATGTTCCGAACCTTGTTCGGTATATCGAACCTAGGCGTTCTGGGTCCGGGTGTTCCCGATCCGGGTGTTCCAGTTCCACGTGTCCAGTTCCAGGTGTCCCAGGGAGAGCCCTCCGTGACCTCACACCCCGCCGCCCCGTCCCGCCGCACGCTGCTGCGCGCCCTGGCCGCCCTGCCCGCCTCGGCGGTCCTGCTCGGCGAGACACCCGGCCTCCTCGGCACCGCCCTGGCCGCCGCGCCCCCGAACGGCTCGGCCACCCGCTACACCATCGTGCCGTTCCTCAACAGCGACGACGGCACGGTCAACGTCTACCAGTCGGACGACGCCACCGACTTCCGGCTGCTGCGCTCCTCCGCGTACACCCCGCCCGCGAACCGGATCCGCGACGCCTCCGTCATCAGACACACCGACGGCTTCTACTACGTCACCTACACCACCCACACCTGGCAGGACCCCAGCACGACCATCGGATTCGCCCGCAGCTCCGACCGCGTCAACTGGACGTTCCTGTACGACTACACCGTCCCGGTCGCGGGCCTCTCCCGCGCCTGGGCACCCGAGTGGTTCGTCGACAGCGACGGCAGCGTGAGCATCATCGTGTCCTGCTCCACCGCGAACGACGAGTGGATCTTCACGCCGTACCTGCTGAGGGCCGCGAACTTGTCCCTGACGGCGTGGGGTTCACCCGTCGCCCTGTCCGGCATCGGCGCCAACCACATCGACACGTTCATCGTGAAGACCGGATCGACGTACCACGCCTTCCCCAAGAACGAGACGACGAAGTACATCGAGTACGCCACCGCCTCGAACCTCACCGGCCCGTACACGATCCGCCGGACCGGCGACTGGGCGGGCTGGGGCAGCTACCGCGAAGGTCCCGCTCTGGTCCGACTCGACAACGGCGGCTGGCGCATCTTCTTCGACGGCTACGGCGACGGCTCCTACTACTACAGCGACAGCTACGACACCTTCGCCACCTGGTCGGCCCCGGCCGCGCTGCCCGCGATCTCCGGCACGGCACGGCACTTCACGGTCGTCAAGGAGACGGTCACGGGCGGCCCGACCCTGGCCCGGAACGTCACGCGCTCCTTCCGCTCGGCCAACTACTCCACCCGCTACTGGCAGCAGCAGTCCTCACTGCTCAACCTGCCCGTGGTCAGCGCCGCCGGCACCACCGCCGAGAAGCAGGCCGCCACCTTCACGGTCGTTGCCGGCCTCGCCGACGGCAGCGGCTGCTCCTTCCGCGACGCCGCCGGGAACTACCTGCGCCACTGGGACTTCCGCGCCCGCTTCGACCCGAACGACGGCACGAGCACCTTCGCCAAGGACGCCACGTTCATCCTCAGGGCCGGTACGGCATCGGGTTCCGTCCGCTTCGAGTCGTACAACTACCCGGGGCGCTACCTGCGGCACTACGCCTACCAGCTCCGCGTGGAGCGCTCCGACGGAACGGACCTGTTCCGGCAGGACAGTTCGTTCGTGCCGGTGACCGCCTGGGCCTGAGCGATTCCATGGGCTCTCAGCCGACGTCGAAGACGTTCGGCAGGCGGAGGCGGTACCGGGTGCGGTCGTGCCGCTTGAGTGCCTCCAGCTCGGGGGCCCGGTACAAGGGGGTCACGGTGCACCGCTCGGCGGTCGAGCCGGTCTGTTCCAGCAGGGCGTTGACGGCTTGCCGGGCCGAGGAGTTGGCGCCCTCCATGGTGGCGAGATCGATGGGCACCGCCACGTAGTCGCCGGCCAGGAAGAAGTTGGGGATCCTCGTGGCCGACCGCGGGCGGTGGTGGAAGGTCCCCACCGGGTGGATCAGCAGTTGCTCCTCGTTGACCGGGTGCGGAGTGCCCAGTCCGTCCACGGCCGGATCGAGGAACCAGGAGTGCAGCACGGAGTCCTTCAGGACCGTACGGCCGCTGTCGTTGAGCGCCGCCTTCAACTGCGCCCACACCTCGCGGGCGACCTCGGTACGGGTGCACTGCTTGGCCGTCTTGCCGTACAGGATGCCCGGGCGGTCCCACTCGGAGACGTCCACGGACAGGCAGTCCGCGACCGTTCCGTCGCCGAAGTCGGCCGGGAAGTCGTGGCCCGGCCAGTGCTGGGCCTGCGCGATCGCGGTCAGCGACCACGGGGAGTCGATGAGGTCGAGGTGGCCGTGCAGGATCGGCGTGCGTTCGGTCAGATAGAACTGGATGCCGGTCATCCAGTCCGTCTCCAGCCGGTCACACCCGGCGAGTTGGGGGTCCGCGGCGCGTACGGCGGAGTTCCAGGTGCGGCGGGCGTGCTCGACCGGCATCGCCGAGATGTAGTGGTCGGCGGTGACCGTCCGGCGGGCGCCCTGGGGGTCCTCCACGACGGCCCCGGCGATCACACCCCCGCCCAGGGTCAGGTCCCGCACGGTCCAGCCGACGCGGAAATCCACCCCGAGTGACGTCAGGTACGTCACCCAGGGGTCGATCCAGGCCTCGTTGGTGGGCGCGTTGAGGATCCGGTCCAGTGGTCCGTCCGCGCCCCGCCCGAGAAGATTGAAGGCGAAGGCCTCCAGCAGGGTGGCGACCGTACGGGTGCTGGCCTCCTCCGCCTTGGTGGCCACGATGTTGCGGGTGATGCCGACGGCGAGGATCCGCTGGTAGTCGTAGGACATCCGTCCGGCCCGTACGAAATCCCACCACGGCATCCGCTCCCACACGTCGTCGCGGCGCTCGTCGCAGCTGGTGAGGAAGACCAGAAAGCGGTTGGCGAAATAGAGGGCCTCGTGGAGGGGGAGGTTGAAGGCCGTGTCCAGGACCGAGGTGAAGGCGCGGCGGATCTCGTCGGGGGTGAGTTCGGCCGGGGTGTTGCCGGGCCAGGGGAGCGGGACCCGGATGTCCTCACGGCCGCCGGACCGGGCGAACAGCATCTCCTTGGGGGCGACGAGGTTGTCGTGGACGCCGCCGGGGTTGCCCGGGAACGGGATGCGCCGCATGGTGTCGGGCAGGTTGTGGTAAATGCCGGGGATGAAGCGGAAGCCGTGCTCCCCCGGCAGGGGGCGGCGGCCGCCCGTGCCGCTGCCCGGTACGTCCATGCTGCGGGCCTTGCCGCCCAGCGCCTTGCGCTCGTAGACCGTGACCCGGAAGCCCCGCTCGGCGAGTTCGTGGGCGGCCGTGAGCCCGGCGACACCCCCGCCCAGTACGGCCACGGTCTGTGCCGCCGCGCCGTTCTCGGCCGAGGCCCGCTGGGCCGTCGTGAGGGCGAGCCCGCCGGTGGCCGCGGCGGTGCCCAGGAATCTTCTGCGCGTGGTGCCGCTCATCGCTACCCCTTACCATCGGTAACACCGGCGCACGAGGATAGGGGTGAGGCGGTCAACCCGGAAGGCGAGACGCGACCTTGGCTTGATGCCGCCGCACCCGGCGGCGTCAAGGGGACCGGGCCATCACGGCCCCCGCGGAGCGCGGCAGGGGATGCGATGGCCCGGCTGGAGGGGGGTCAGCGGGTGAAGGTGACCCGGTGCTCCTTCAGGGAACCGCAGTTGGAGCCGTACACCTGCACGTACGTGTTGGCGATGCTGCCGCCCCAGTCGACGCAGTGGCCCTTGCCGTACGCGTACACCGGTCCGGCGTACGACGTGAACAGGCCCTCGTCGTAGTGGCTCTCCTCGGTGTCCGGGACGTAGATCCAGGCGGACATGTTCACGGCCCCGCCCGGGTTGTTGCGGATGGTCGCGACGCAGTTCCGGCCGTTGGAGGCGTTGTAGGTCAGGTAGACGGTCCCCAGCGAGCCGACGGTCGCCGAGTTGACCGTCTTGTAGCCGCTCCCGCAGACCTTCTGCGGTGTGGTGTTGGGCGCGGCCGAGGCCGGCGACGCCAGGGCGGTCATGGTTCCCACGGACAGTGCCGCCACGGCGGACGCGGCCAGGACGGAACGGGTGAATCGCATATTTCCCCCTTGCAACTCTTCGAGGTGGTTGCTCCTGCATGGTGTGACCCGCGCAGCATGCAAAGGGTTGTGCGCCAGTTCGCAGGAAAATCAGGGGAGTTGGGGATGGGCGCGGGCGGAGGGCGTGTGCCGTGATCGCGAGTGCCCGAGCGTTCCCACCCGCCGTTCCTTTTACTCGCGAGTCACTTGTGGCACACGCTAGATCCAGAGGATCTGTGCAGGGGTGTCACACGGACTGCACACCGCCCTTCCAAAGTCTCGTTAGCGTTACGGCTCGATCCCACGTGCGAACGTGACCAGGCCGCGGCCGGCGAGCCGCCGGAACAGCCAGATCGGGAAAGCCACACATGGACTACTGCTCGTCGTGCCGTCGGCACCTCAACGGCGCCCTGGTCTGCCCCGGGTGCGGCGCCTACGCCCCGGACATCGACCCCCGTGCCGTCGACGGCCGGACCGGCCCGGCCCCCGCGCCCGCCACGGCCCCGGGCGGACCGGCCGCCTGGGAGTACCCGGCCGCAGCCGGCCCGTGGCACGACGGCACCGTGTGGGACGAGCCCCGCGCGCGTACGCACGAAGGCCTCGGCTCGTCCGACGAGTACGACTCCCCGGACGCGGACGCGGACGCGGACACGGACACGGCCGAGGGCTTCGAGGCCCGGCCGCAGGGGCGGGCGGCCCGGCGTCGCCAGCTGGCCCGCTGGAAGAAGAACCAGCGCCGGGCCGTGGTCGCGACGGCGGTCGCGCTCGTCGGAGGCGGTCTGACCGTCGCCGCGCTGAACGGGAACGCCAAGCCCGGCGTGCAGGCGGCCACGACGCCGCAGGACACGACCATGGGCGGCTCCGTGGGGGAGGCGCCCACGTATGCCGAACCGACGTCGAGGCAGGCCGGCACCCCGCGCTCCGAGGCCGCCCCCACCACTCCGTCGCACGCCGATCGAGCCTCGCGCCACCAGCAGTCCCGGGCCGCCGACCCGCGCACCACGCCCGCCGGCACGCGGACGGACGCGGCCGCCTCGCCCCGCGAGCTGCCGCTGACGACCCCGCCCCGGCGCAAGACCGTCACCGACACCGTCGAAACGGCCACCGACGACGCCGCGTCCGACGCCACCGAGCCGACGACGCCGCCGGCCGCCGGGTCGGGCTCGGACGCGCAGCAGCCGACGTCCCCGTCGACGCCCCCGCCCGCGGCGACCACTCCACCCGAGACGTCCCCCTCCGACACCAAGCCCAAGGAACTCTGCCTGCTCGTCATCTGCCTCGGCTGAGCGCACGCGGTCGCCGCCAACCGGCGCCCGCGCGCAGCCGCCCCGCCGGACCGGAACCGCGAGGCTCCGTACGACCGTCTCCCAGCTCGTCGCGCAACGCCGGGAAACCGCCCCCAGAGGCGGCCCCGCCTGCTCCGCGGCAAGCGGAAGCCGACCGTACAATCCTCGCGACCAAATCGGGGGCGACATCAGCGGGGGAGTCCGCGTGGAAACGATCATCGTGCAGTTGCCCGGTACCACCCAGTGGGGTGCGGAGGAGACGGGCAGTCCCGAACTGATCCACCTGGGACCGGGGGACATCGCGGACTTCGGACGCGGCGGGGCGGGAGTGAGCATCGTGCTCACCGACCCCGGAATCTCCCGCCGGGCCGGGCAACTGGAAGCCGCGGGCGACTACTGGCGGCTGTCCAACTTCAGCCGCAGCGTGTCGTACGTGGTGGAGAACCTCGAGGGGGCCGGCGAGTACCTCACCGTCGCACCCGGGCGGCTCGGGGCGCCCGTGCCCTTCGAGTTCTCCCGCGTGGTGCTGCCCGCCCTGTCCGGCACCGCCACGTTCAAGGTGTTCGCACCCCAACACGCCTATCTCGGCGAGCAGTCGGTGCCCGGCGGCGGCGAACAGACCGTCCACCCCTTCGCCCTGGACCCGACGTCGAAGTACTTCCTCGTCCTGGTGGCCCTGTGCGAACCCCGTCTGCGCGACCCCTCCGACTCGGCACTGCCCGGCGTCGGCCAGATCGTGGAGCGGCTGCGGCCCCTGGAGTCCTGCCGGGAGCTGACCCGCTCCGCGGTCAACTACCACATCGACTACCTGGCCTTCGCGAAACTGCGCCTGGACCTCGGTGAGGAAGCCACGACCGCGGGCGACGGCGGCCGCACCGGCGCCAAGCGCACCCGGCTCGCCTCCGTCGCCCTGCGCTTCGGTCTGGTCGGCGAGGAGCACCTCGCCCTGCTGCCGCCCCGCGGCGCGGGCCGCCTCACCGACCAGCAGGAGGCCCGCGCATGACGACGCCCGAGGAACGGGACGACGAGCTGGAAGCGCCCCGCCCGCCCGGGCTCCCAGAGGGCTTTCGCATCGAGGGCTGGGAAGTGGGCGCGGTCATCGGCTCCGGCGGCTGGGGAACCGTGTACGAGGCCCGGACGGCCGCCGACGGCACGCCCGTCGCGGTGAAGGTGCTCCCGACCGGCGCCCTGGGGCCCGGGCAGCGCGCGGCGCTCGGTGAACTCGTGGCGCGCGAGGTCCGGTTCAGCGCGGAGGCCGACCACCCCCACCTCGTCCGCACCCACGCCGTGTGCACCGTCGAGGCACCGGAACTGCCCGCCCTGGACGGCGCGATCGCGCTGGTCATGGACCGGGCCGAGGCCAGCCTGAAGGACGTGCTGGACGCCGCCGGAACGGGCGGGCCGATCGCGGACGCCGACCGCGTCCTGCGCGGAGTCGCCGCCGGACTGGCCCACATGCACGACGCCGGCTGGGTGCACGGCGACCTCAAACCCGCCAACGTGCTCCTGGGCCCCGGCGGCGAGGTGTGGCTGGCGGACTTCGGTCTCGCCGCCGAACTCGACGGCACCCACGCCCACTTGCCGCCGCTCGGCACCCTCGACCACCTGCCGCCCGAGTGGTGGTCCCAGCGCACCGGCACCCAGGGCGCCGTCGTCCGGCCCACCGCCGACATCTGGGCCTTCGGCGTCCTCGCCCACCAGGTCCTCACCGGCGGGCTCCACCCCTTCCCCGGCGCGACGGCCCGGGCCCGCTCGCTCGCCGCCCAGAGCTACGCACGCGGCACCGCGCCCCTGCGGCTCGACGCCGGCCTCGACGAGGACATGCGCCGGCTGATCGCCGACTGCCTGGCCCCGGACCACGCCGCCCGGCTCCCGCACACGGCCGGCAGCGTCGCCGCCCGGGTCGAGGCCGCCACCGCCTCTCCGCACCGCCGCCGAAGACGGATGCCCGCCCTCGCGGCCGGGCTCGTCGTGCTGACCGCCGCCGCGGTCGCCGGGGCGGCCCTGCTCGGCGGAGGCGAAGGCGGCCTCACCCAGGACGACGAACGCGACGGCGGCACGCCCACGGTCACCGGTACGCCCGGCCCGCTTGCCGGTGAGATCCCCGAGAACTCCGACGTACCCGAGGCATTGCGCCCCGTCATCGCCCGTGCGGCCCACCGCTGCTCCGACGAGGAGATCACGCCCGCCCTCCTCGCCGCGCTCATCAAGGCGGAGAGCAACTTCGACGCCACGGCCTCCCGCCCGGAGAGCGAGGAGTACGGCATCGCCATGTGGACGCCGTCGGTGTTCCGGGCCTGGGCCGTCGACGGGGACGGCGACGGCGACAAGGACCACATGTCACCGCCGGACGCGATCTCCACCATGAGCCTGTACGTGTGCTGGCTCGACCAGCGCTTCAAGCAGGCAGGGCTGCCGAAGAAGGACCTCCCCGCACTCGTCGCGGCCGGCTACCGCACCAGTGACCGCACGGTCATCGAGGAACGGGGCGTGCCGGAGCGGGTGCGGCCGCACGTGGACAAGGTGATGCGCTACCTCGCCGAGTACGAGGGCTGAGCGGCACGAACGCGAGCGGTGGGCGGAGCCGCAGCCCCGCCCACCGCTCGTCCCCCGTTCCCGTCACGGCCGCGGCGAGCCGCACTCCGGGACGTTCGGCAGCCGGTTGACCGGCGAGCTGATGTAGATGTTGGAGATGTAGCCCCCGTACTGGGGCAGATAGGCCCACCAGTCGTTGGTGTAGGGCGGCACACTGACCACCTCGCCCCGGGTCTGGCAGCCGACCAGCACCTCGACACCGGCCGGGAGCCGGGTGATCCGCTCGTCGCCCGTGGCCGGCCCCCTGCGGACGTTCACGAGCTCCCCCCAGGTGCCGAACCAGGTCCCGGCGGGCCGTACCCCGCCCGGCACGTTCAGCGAGCGGGTCAGCCGGCCGATGTCGGTGTACGCCTTGCCGTACGTCGTGCCGGTCGCGTGCAGGCTCAGTACGGCCACGATCGTGCGGTCGTTCGCGCCCACCGTGCCGGTGGTGTGCAGCGCGGGGCGGGTGAGGTCGACGGCGGCGGCACGGGGAGCGGCGGCCGGCTCCGCGGGCGTCGCCGCGGGTGTTGCCTGGGAGCCGCACGTGCCCTTGGCGAACTTCCCGGACCAGCCCTGCTTCACCGCCCAGGGCCGGTCGAACGAGCCGGCGATGCCGAAGTGCTGGTCGAAGTGGTCGGTGGCGGAACAGCGGGTGGAGCGGCGCAGGTTGTCCATGATGAAGGTGCGGACGGGCGCGGGTGCCTTCTCCAGGATGTACCGGTAGACGGCCACCGTGTCCCGGGCGGACATGGCCGTGTAGCCCCAGAATCCCGCGTACTCGGCGGGCGGTGCCACCGTGTCGCGCAGACCGACCTCCGGCCGGTCGAGCATCCGCTTGATGATCGCCGAGCCGCCGTACGTCGACCAGTAGTGGTTCGCGGCGTCGTCGTCGCTGCCGCGCAGCATCGGCTCCAGCCGGGCGCGGTCGGCCGCGGGGATGACGTAGTCGGGCCCGCGGCCCCACAGGAAGTCCAGTGCCAGCAGGAGCTTGACGACCGACGCGGACCGGAACTGCGCACTGTCGTTGACCTGTTCGGTGAACGTGCCGGTCTGGCGGTCGAAGACGGCGACGCCCGCGGTGACACCGGGCGGGATCTGGGCCGCTGCGGAGCTCTTGGTGGTCCCGGCCGCCCCTTCCGCCCGGGGGTGTGCGGCAGCACCGCTCGTGAGTGACGCGACCGTGACGACGGCCGCGAGCGCGGCGGCGCCGCGCAGGAGCATGCGCATGGGTGCCCTTCCTGGATCGCCCGGTTGTCCGACGGGACCTTGGCCCGCGGCGCCACGATAGGAGCCTGGGCGGGGCGGGCGCTCCTGACGGATGTCAGGGCTGCGGCGGAGCGGGCGACCTGCGGCTTCGACCCTGACAGGTCTCGGGCCGGATCGCCGTTGCCGTCCGGGGCGTTCTGCGCGGTGCTCGCGAGGCACGGCCGGAAACCGCTCGACGGCCGCCCCGGTGCCTGTCTACGATCCACCGGGCGGCATCGCGTGCCGGTCACCGTCCGGGTGAGGCATGGAGGCGCCGCGGAGATGCCCGTGGAGGCATTCAACCGTGTCAGTCGAGTTCAACCACACCATCGTCCTGTCCCGAGACCGGGAGAAGTCCGCTCACTTCCTCGCAGACCTCCTGGGACTTGAGGTCGGCGCACCGGCCGGGGTGTTCCTGCCCGTGACGACCGCCAACGGCGTCACGCTGGACTTCCTCACCATCGACGCCGACATCCCCCTGCAGCACTACGCGTTCCTCGTCTCCGAGGACGAGTTCGACGAGGCCCTGGCCCGTCTCGTCGAGGCCCGCGTCCCGATCCAGGCCGACCCGCACGGCAACCACCCACGCCGCATCAACCGCAACGACGGCGGCCGGGGGGTCTACTTCCTCGACCCGGCGGGCCACGGCCTGGAGATCCTCACCCGCCCGTACGGCACCGACCCGGACTCCGAGCTGAACGGGGTCACGGAGGACGTGCCCGGGGCGGTCTGACCCGGCCCCGGTCCGGTCAGCCGCCGTCCGACCGCACCGCCACGGAGGCCGGTTCGTCGCCGGCCTCCGTGGTGTCGTCCCGGCGGGGGAGCAGCAGCGGCGTGACGAGGAGCAGGGCACCGGCCAGCGCGATGGCCGTGCGGGGGCCGGTCCTTGCGGCCAGTACGCCCCACAGGGCGGTCATCGTCGCGGTGGTGGCCTTGCCGGTGGCCGACCAGGCGGACAGGGTGCGCGCGACCCGGCCCGCGGGGGTGCGGTCGAGGCGCTGTGTGGCGAGCACCGGGTTGTAGACCGCGCAGCAGGTGATCAGTCCGAACTCGACCAGCATGACCAGGACCAGGCCGGCCGCGCCGGGGCCGGTGAAGGCCAGGCCGACCGGCCAGCAGGCCCGCAGCGCTCCCGCAGTGACCAGGACCCGGTGCCGGCCGTGGCGGGCGACGAGGCGCGGGGCCAGGCGGGAGCCGAGCAGGCCGCCGGTGCAGGGCACCGCGAAGGCGAGGGCGTACTGCCAGGGAGCGAAGCGCAGGTCGTCGACCATCAGGATCAGCAGTGGCGGAGACGCCGCCATGATCAGGGAGTTGACCAGGAGGGTGTTGAGGAACAGCGGGCGCAGTGCCGGATCGGCCAGGATGTGGCGCCAGCCCTCCAGCAGGTCGCGGGCCCGGGTCACCGCGGGTTCCGGCCGTGCCGGGTGCTGCTCGGCGTCGCCGATCGCCCGGATGCCGGCGGCCGACAGCAGATAGCTCACCGCGTCGGCCACCACCGTCGTCACCGGGCCGAACAGGCCGATCGCGGCCCCGCCCAGCGGCGGACCGACCATGCTGGCGGTCCAGGCCGTCGCCTCGAACCGTCCGTTCGCCACAAGCAGGTCCTGCCGCGGCAGGAGATCCTTCAGGAACGCCCCGGCCGCCGCGTTGAAGGTGATGTCGGCCGCCGCCACGGCCACCGACACCAGCAGCAACTGGCCGAAGCTCAGCCGGCCGAGCGCGAACGCCACGGGGATGCTCAGCAGCACCGCGCACCGGACCAGGTCCGTCGCCATCATCACCGGCCGTTTGCGGCGGACCTCCACCCACGGCCCGAGGGGCACCGACACCGCGGCGCCGACCGCCGGTCCCACCGCCGCCAGCAGCGACACCTGCGTCGGCCCGGCGTCCAGGGCCAGGACCGCGATCAGGGCGAACGCGTCGAACGCGAGCCATGTGCCGGCCGTGCTGACCGCGTACGCGCCCCACAGCCACCCGAACCGCCGCCCCAGCGACCGTCTGCCCGCCATACCCGGCGCACTCCCCGCTCCCCCGGACAACCCGGCGTTGTCCGGGAGTCATCCAAGCGAGAAGCGGGCGGGCCGGGCAAACAACCGGACGGCACCCGTGCCACAACCAACCGTTGTGGGTTGGCTCGGGGTGGAGGCTCAGCGCTGGTACAGCCCCACCAGCTTCCCGTCCGCGAGGCGGTGCTTCTCGACCTCCTCGTGCACCTGGTCCGCGCGCGGCGCGTCGGGCAGGACGCACGGTTCGGACAGCGCGTAGAGCCGGAAGAAGTAGTGGTGGGCGTCATCACCCGGCGGCGGATGGGGGCCGCCCCAGCCGTGCTGCCCGTAGCCGTTGACGAGTTCCGTGCCGCCCGGTGGACTGTGCCCGGCCTCGACGCCGTCACTGTGCGGGTCGATGCCGACCACGACCCAGTGCGCGAAGGTGCCCGAGGGGGCGTCGGGATCCTCGCACAGCAGGACCAGTTCGGCCGCGTCGTCCGGCACGCCGCTCCAGGTCAGCGGCGGAGAGACGTTCGGTCCCTCGTACGCGTGCCGGCGCGCGATGAAGGAGTGGTCGTTGAACGCGTTGCTGCTCAGTTCGATGCCGGTCATGTGGCCCGGGGTACCCCCGGGGGCCCCGGGGCACACGGTTCGGACCGATTCCCCCGGGTACCCGGGGCAAGCCGGAACGAGGCGGGGGAGGGAGGAACCCGACGATGTCTCCCCTGACAGAACAGCCCGCGGCGGGTGTCCGCGAGGACCGGCGCGCCCCGGCCCGCACCGCCCGGCTGCGCAGCCGCATCCCCGAGCCCGACGAGGAGCCGGACCTCCTCGGCCAGTACCTCGCACAGATCTCGGCGACCCCGCTGCTCACCGCGGAGGACGAGGTGCGGCTCGCCCGGCGGATGGAGACCGGCCTGCGGGCGCTGGAGCTGCTGGACGCGGCCGACGCCGGGGAACACGACCTCACAGCGCGGGGACGCCGGGACCTGGAGGCGGCCGTCCGGGACGGACAGGCGGCCAAGGACCACATGGTCCGGGCCAACCTCCGGCTGGTGGTGTCGATGGCGAAGCGGCACGCCCACCGCGGCCTGCCCCTGCTGGACGTCATCCAGGAGGGCAACCTGGGGCTGATCCGGGCCGTGGAGAAGTTCGACCACACCAAGGGGTTCAAGTTCTCCACCTACGCGACCTGGTGGATCCGCCAGGCGATCGAGCGGGGCCTCGCGGCGCACGCCCGTTCCGTCCGGCTTCCGATGCACGTCGTGGAGCAGCTCCAGAAGATCGCCAAGATCGAGCGGCGGCTGCGCCTCGACCTGGGGCGTGAGCCGAGCGTCGGGGAGGTGGCCCGGGAGAGCGGCCTCGCCGAGGACAGGATCGAATGGCTGCGCCACGTCGGGCGGGACGCCGTCAGCCTGGACACGCCGGTGGACGAGTCGGGCGAGACCGTCGTCGGCGACCTCATCGCCGACACCGAGGTGCTCCAGGCCCCGGAGGTCGCCGAGTTCCGGGCGCTCGCCGAGGAACTCCGCGAGGCCGTCGGCACGCTCGCGCCCCGCGAGGCCATGATCCTCAGCCTGCGCTACGGGCTGCACGACGGGCACACCCGCTCGCTCAGCGAGGTCGCCCGGCGCGTCGGTCTGACCCGCGAGCGGGTGCGTCAGCTGGAAAAGGAGTCACTCGCCCGGCTGCGGGAGCCGGAAAGCCGCGAACGGCTGGTGGCGTGGGCGGGCTGACGTCCCACGCGCTCCCGCGTCACGCGGCCGGCGCGGCGAGGACCAGCGAACCGTCGGCCGCCTGCTTCACCCCCACCCCACCGCTGATCCGGTCCAGCGTGGCGCGCAGCCAGGCACGGTCCTCCCCGGACGCGGGCTCCAGCCGCAGCCGCCGCGCCCGGAACGGCACCATGCGCAGCCCGGCCAGCCGCCCGCTGTCCGGGTCGACCGACACGAGGAAGGCGAGCCGCAGGTCGTCGCGGTACTCCTCGTATCCGCAGATGCCCTCGTAGTCGTCGACGAAGTCGCCGCAGCCGTAGAGGATCAGCCGGCCCCGGTACACCTCCAGCGGCCGGGGATGGTGCGAGGAGTGCCCGTGGACGACGTCGGCGCCGGCGTCCACCAGCGCGTGTGCGAAACGGATCTGCTCCCGGGGGACGCGGTACCCCCAGTTCGATCCCCAGTGCACGGAGACGACGGTGAGGCCACCGGCCCCGCCGAGGCGCCGGACCGCGGCCTCGGCGGCGGCCCCCGAGAAGCCGGGCAGGTACGCCACACCCGGCCGGTCCGCGGTCGCCGCCCAGCCGGCCGGGACGCCGCTGGAGTCCGCCCCGAGGGCGAACACCCGCAGCCGCCGGCCGCCCGGGAGCGGGACCACCGCGGGTGCGTACGCCTCGCCGGCGTTCCGTCCCGCGCCCGCCGTCCGAAGCCCCGCCCGGGCCAGCACGTCCAGGGTCTCCAGCAGGCCCGGGCGGCCGAAGTCCAGGACGTGGTTGTTGGCGAGGACCGTCACGTCGGGCCGGGCCACGGTCAGCGCCGGCATGTTCGACGGGTGCATCCGGTAGTGGATCTCCTTGCCGGGCGCGAACATGCCGCCGCCCGTCACCGCCGTCTCCAGGTTCACGATCCGGGCGTCCGGGGCGGCCTCGTCCAGCACCCGCAGCGCCTCGCCCCACGGCCACGACGGGGCCACGGGCGCCGGCACCGGGCCGTGTGCCGACTCCGCCAGCCGGACGTAGGCCCGGGCGTCCTCGGCGTACGCCTCCCGCAGTGCCGGATCGCCGGGATGCGGGAGGATCTGGTCGACGCCGCGCCCGAGCATCACGTCACCGCACAGGAACAGCGTCACGACGCCGCCGCCCATCCCTCCACGGTAGGTCAGGCGTCCACCGTCACCGCACACGACCACCCGTACGGGTCCGGCCTCATCCGCAGCCGGTCCCACGCCACCGCCACCGGAACCGCCCCGGTGATCTCCACGTCCGCGATGCCAGCGACGGCCAGGCGTACGTCCAGCCCGCCGTCGGCCTCGTCCGCCTCCACGTCCACGGGCACCTGACCGTACGCCTCCAGCCGGAAGATGACCTCGTCCAGCAGCGCGGCGAGCAGGTCGTCGTCGCTGGCCGCGGGCAGCCGCACCCGGTCCACGGCCGTGGGCCGCACCCCGGTGACGTCCGCGAAGCACTCCACCATCGCCAGGACCGCCTCCGCCAGACAGTGCTCTCTGCACGCCGCCCACGCCTCGATCCGGATGTCGCCCGGATGAGGCACCGCCCGGTGCCCGCACTCACCCGGCTGCCGCCCTTGCCCGCCGTCGCTCGTGTCACCGCCCATGAACATCGCCTGCCCGAGGCTCGCCCTCCCATGCGGCCCCGCCCGCGTGTTGCGGATCAGACGGGCTCGTCCGCGAGGTAGGGCGGCGCCGGGTCGTACTGGATGTAGCGCCGTACGGCCCGCGCGTGCTCCCGGCCGTGCAACCGCCCGACCAGCCACAACGCACTGTCGATCCCCGCCGAGACGCCCTGGCTGGTGACCAGGTTCCCGTCCACGACGTAGCGGACGTCCCGGACCACCGTCACGTCCCCCCGCGCCTCCAGCGTGTCCTCCTGGCTCCAGTGCGTGGCCACCCGGCGGCCCCGGGCGGGCCCGGCGGCATGCAGCAGGAAGGTGCCGGTGCACACGCCGTGGACCCACGCCGCCCGCTGTGCCGTCTTCCCGATCCAGTCGGTCACCACCGGGTTGTGCAGCTGGCCCTCGCGCGCGCCCAGCCCGCCCGGCACATGCAGCACGTCCAGCGGCGGATGGTCGTCGAAGGTGTGGTCGGGCAGGACACGCAGGCCCTTGTTGCAGCGCACCGGCCCGGGGTTCTCGCAGACCAGCACCGCCGTGTCGCCGGCTTCCCGGAGCCGGGCCGAGACGGTGAAGACCTCCCAGGGCCCCACGAAGTCGAGCTCCTCGGCGTCCTCGAAGACCAGCAGGCCGTAGGTCGTCATGCGGTTCGTCCTTCCTCTGTGTAATCCGGCAAGGGGCCGAAAGGGCCCGGTGGTTCATGGGGCCCCGCGGTGGAGCGGAACCGGGCGCGGTAGTCCGACGGCGCCACGCCGAGCCGGCGGTGGAAGGTGCGGCGCAGGGTCTCGGCCGTGGCGAAGCCACAGCGGCGGGCGATGGCCTCCACCGGCTCGTCCCCGCCCGTGAGCGCGCGCTGCGCCGCCTCGACGCGCACCCGCTCGACGTACGCCGCAGGCGGCGCGCCCATCTCGGCGGTGAAGCGGCGCTGCAGATGACGCGGGCTCAGCCCGGCGCGCGCGGCGAGGCCCGCGATGTCGTGCCGGGCCCCCGGATCGGCGTGGATCGCGGTGACCGCGGCCCGCACCGGGTCCGTCGACGGCTGCCGCGACCACAGCGCCACACTGAACTGCGACTGACCGCCCGGCCGGCGCAGGAACAGCACCAGCCGGCGGGCCACCTCGTGCGCGATGTCCCGGCCCAGGTCATCCTCCACCAGGGCGAGCGCCAGATCCATCCCGGCCGTCACCCCGGCCGACGTCCACACCCGCCCGTCCCGGACGAAGATCGGGTCGCAGTCCACCCGTACCCCGGGATGCTCCCGGGCCAGCTGCTCCTCGCGGGCCCAGTGCGTGGTGACCCGCCGCCCGTCCAGCACCCCCGCGGCGGCCAGCAGGAACACCCCGCTGCACACCGACGCCACCCGCCGGGCACCGGCCGCCGCGGCGGCCACCCACGCGACCAGGTCCGCGTCCTCGCGCGCCCGGTCGACACCCTGGCCGCCGACCACCACCAGGGTGTCCGCCCCGGCCGGGTCGAGGTCCGCGACGCCGTGCCCGGCGTGCACGAGCAGCCCGCTCACCGACCGGACCGGCCCCGCCCGCCGCGCCACGACGTCGCAGGTGTACCCGCCCGCACTGTGGAACACCTCGTGCGGTCCGGTGAGGTCGAGCGGCTGGAAACCGTCGAAGACGACGAAGACGGTACGGCGATCGGTCACGCCCCTCACGCTCCACCGGCCCGCCCTACGGCGTCAACGACACGCATCCCACAGATCACGCCATGGGACGTCCACCGCGGCGTGGGTACCCCGGGAACCGGGGGAGAGGAGGCTGACGATGATCTCCCGGACGGTCACCCTGCCCGCGGGCCGCGCAGTCCTCACCGGCGATCTGACCGTGCCGCCGGACGCCCGCGCGGTCGTGCTGTTCGCGCACGGCAGCGGCAGCTCCCGGCACAGCCCCCGCAACCGCGAGGTCGCCGCCGGCCTGCGCACCGCCGGGCTCGGCACCCTGCTGATCGACCTGCTCACCGAGGACGAGGAACGGCTCGACGCCCGTACTGCCGAACTCCGCTTCGACATCCCCCTGCTGGGCCACCGGCTGGTGGCCGCTCTCGACTGGCTGGCGCGGGAACCCGGCACCTCGGGCCTGCCCGTCGTCCTGTTCGGCGCCAGCACCGGCGCGGGTGCGGCCCTCGTCGCCGCCGCGCGACGGCCCGACCGGGTACGGGCGGTCGTCTCACGGGGCGGACGGCCCGACCTGGCGGGTGACGCCCTGAACGCCGTACGGGCCCCCGTGCTGCTGATCGTGGGCGGCCGGGACACGCACGTGCTGCGGCTCAACGAGGAGGCGGCACGGCGGCTGCCCACGCCGCCCACCCTCCACGTGGTGCCCGGCGCCACCCACCTGTTCGAGGAACCGGGCGCCCTCGACGAGGTCACCGAGGCGGCCCGGCAGTGGTGCGATCAGCAGGTACAGATCACCGAAGGCCGGTGACCGGCCGGCGTGCATCGTCCGGCGGACGCGGGGGTACGCGGGAGCCGGACCGGCCGAGGGCCCTCTTTCGTGCGGGAAGCAGAGGTGACCGTCATGCTGTTCCGTGATCGCCGGCAGGCCGGTGAGGAACTGGCCGCGACCCTGCGGACCCGGCAACGCGAGGGGGACCTGCCCGATCCCCTCGTCCTCGCCCTGCCCCGCGGCGGCGTCGCCGTGGCGCGCGAGGTCGCCGCCGCGCTCGGCGCCCCGCTCGACGTGCTCGTCGTACGCAAGATCGGGGCTCCCCACCAGGAGGAACTCGGCGTCGGCGCGATGGCCGGGGACGAGGTGCCGCTCCTCGACGAGGACGCCCTGCGCCACCTCGGCATAGGGGAGGCCGCCCTCGCCGGCGTCATCGAGCGGGAGCGCGCCGAACTGCGGCGCCGCGAACGGCTGTACCGGCAGGGCCGTCCGGCCCCGGACCTGCGCGGACGGACCGTGATCGTCGTCGACGACGGCCTGGCGACCGGCTCCACGGCACGCGCCGCACTGCGCTTCGTGCGCCGGCAGGCACCCGCACGGGTGCTCCTGGCCGCGCCCGTCTGTTCCCCGGAGGGAGCCGACCTGATGCGCGCCGAGGCGGACGAGGTGATCTGCCTGCACCGGCCGGCCGCGTTCATGGCCGTGGGCCTCTGGTACGAGGACTTCGGGCAACTGACGGACCAGGACGTCCTGGAGGCGCTGCGCGTGCAGCTTTGACCGAATGTTCACCTGACAGGTATGGCGGAAATCAGCCACAGCGGACAACGATGTCCCTCCCCCACACCTGCATCAGGAGCAACAAGTGAACGTCTCGCTGTCCGTGTGGCTGCTGACCGTGGCAGCCCTGTGCGTGCTCGTCGCCGTCGACTTCTTCGTCGGCCGCAAGCCGCACGACGTGTCGATCAGGGAAGCCGGGACGTGGACGGTGGTGTGGGTCGTCCTGGCCGTGCTGTTCGGCGTGGGGCTGTGGTACTTCGGTGGGAGCGGGCCCACGGGCGAGTTCTTCGCCGGGTACATCACCGAGAAGTCGCTCAGCGTCGACAACCTCTTCGTCTTCGTCCTGATCATGGGCAAGTTCGCGGTGCCCACGCAGTACCAGCAGCGGGTGCTGATGGTCGGCGTCCTGATGGCCCTGGTGCTGCGGGCGGTGTTCATCGCGGCGGGCGCGGCGATCATCTCCACCTTCTCCTGGGTCTTCTACCTCTTCGGGGCGTTCCTGATCTGGACGGCCTGGAAGCTGGTCCAGGACGCCCGCACGCAGGACCACGAGGAGGAGTACCAGGAGAACAAGCTGCTGAAGATGGCGGAGGAGCGCTTCGGCGTGGCCGACCGCTACCACGGCACGAAGCTGTTCATCACCGAGAACGGCAAGCGGATCATGACGCCGATGCTGGTCGTGATGCTCGCGATCGGCTCCACCGACGTGCTGTTCGCCCTCGACTCCATCCCCGCCATCTACGGCCTGACGCAGGACCCGTACATCGTGTTCACCGCGAACGCCTTCGCCCTCATGGGCCTGCGCCAGCTGTACTTCCTCATCGGCGGCCTGCTGAAGAAGCTGGTCCACCTCTCCTACGGTCTGTCGATCATCCTGGGCTTCATCGGCGTGAAGCTGGTGCTGCACGCGCTGCACGAGTCGGGTGTCCCCGTCCCCGAGATCGGCATCCCGTTCTCGCTCAGCTTCATCGTGCTGGTCCTGGCGGTGACGACGTTCACGAGCCTGCGCGCCTCGCGCAAGCAGGCGGCCGAGGAGGCGGACCGGCGGCCGACCGCTGAATCCAGCTAGGGCGGCCCTAGGCCGGCTCTCAGACGACGCCGTCCGCGCGGAGGGCCGCCACCTCCTCGGCGGTGCGGCCCAGTTCGGTCAGGATCGCGTCGGTGTGCTCACCCACGGCCGGCACGGGGTCCATGCGCGCGGGCAGGCCCGCGAGGTCGGCGGGCGGGAGCAGCGCCTCCACGGTGGCGCCCGGCACCTCGACCTCGCTCCAGCGGCCACGGGCGGCCAGCACGGGGTGGTCCAGGAAGGCGGCGACGTCGTTGACCCCGGCGCAGGCGATGCCGATCCGCTCCAGGTCCTTCAGGATCTCGTCCGAGCCGGAGCGGGCGAACCGCTCGGCGACGACGGCGTTCAGCTCCTCGCGGTGGGCGACGCGGTCGGAGCCGGTGGCGAACCGCGGATCGTCCACCAGTTCCGGACGGCCGAGGAACTCGGCGCACAGGGCCACCCATTCCCGCTCGTTCTGGATGGAGAACAGCACCTCCTGTCCGTCGGCGGCGGTGTACGTCCCGTACGGCGCGATGGTGGCGTGCTGTGTGCCGAGCCGCGGGGGCTGGGTGCCGCCGTGCCGGGTGTAGTACGCGGGCTGGCCCATCCACTCCGCCAGTGCCTCGAACAGGGACACCTCCACGGGGTGCGCCTCGCCGGTGGTGGCGCGGGTGTACAGGGCCGTGAGGACGCCGCTGTAGGCGTACATCCCTGCGGCGATGTCGGCGACGGAGATCCCGGTCCGGGCGGTGCCCTCGGGGGTCCCGGTCAGCGACACCAGCCCGGTCTGGCACTGCACGAGCAGGTCGTAGGCCTTGCGGTCGGACCAGGGGCCGGTCGTGCCGTAGCCGGAGATCGTGCACGGGATCAGGTTCGGGCGCCGGCCGGTGACGGTGGCGGCGTCCAGTCCGAGGCGGGCGGCGGCGCCCGGGGCGAGGTTCTGCACGAAGACGTCGGCGCCGTCGAGGAGGTCGTGCAGGATCTCGTGGCCGCGGGGGTCCTTCAGGTCGAGGGTGAGGGACTCCTTGGAGCGGTTGAGCCAGACGAAGTAGCTGGAGTGGCCGTGCACCGTGGTGTCGTAGCGGCGGGCGAAGTCGCCGCCGCCCGGCCGCTCCACCTTGATCACACGGGCGCCGAGGTCGGCGAGCTGACGGGTGGCGTAGGGCGCCGCCACGGCCTGCTCCAGACTGACGACCGTGACCCCGGCCAGGGGATACCGCTGCACGCTCATGCCTCAAGCTCCCGGATCGTGTAGAGAGGGCGCTCGGACAGTCTGCCGCAGGGAACGCGTGGCCGGGCGGGCCGCAGGCGCGATCCGGATCACGTCGGGCGTACGGCGTTCACGGCCGGGCCAGCCGGCGCATCGTCAGGGCCAGTTGCAGCCGGAGCCGGCCCTGCGGGGTGCGCAGCGGCCAGCCGAGCAGGTGCTCGGCGTGGGTCAGCCGGTCCTGGAGTGTGGAGTGGTGGACGTTGATCCCGGCGGCGGCCGCCCGCAGGCTCCCCGACGACGCGACCGCGTGCAAGGTGGCCGGCAACCAGGGGGTGTTCGCCGCGGCGGCCTCCAGGGCGCGGACGTCGGGTGGCGGCTCGGAGCCCGGCGCGACGAGACCGGCGAGGAGGGCGATCCCGCCCAGCTCGTCGGCGTGCACGACCTGGGGCCCGGGATCCTGCGGCGTGCCCTCGGCGGTGAACCGCAGCGCGGTCCGGGCCTCGGCCCAGGACCGGGGCAACTCCAGCACGGGAACGGCGGGTCCGACGCCGAGACGCCCGGCGGGGAGACGCGGGTCCGGGGGAGCGGGCCGCAGGCCGGTGACGGCGGCGGCCGGGTCTGCGGTCGGTCCCGACCCGGGACCGGGAGCGGCCTGCGCGGCCGTCGGGCGGGCTGCGGGGGTGAGCGTCCCCGCGCCGGCGCGGAGTCCCGACGCTGATGGGTCGGCGGAGCGGGCGGGACCGTCGGGCCGCGAGGGCGTCGCGCCGCCCGCGCGGTCGGGCCGGGGCGGAGCGCCGGTGCTCGCCGGGCTGCGCACGGTGGCGGGGTGTGGGGCGGTGGCCGGGTTCGTTGGGGCGGTGTGGGTCTGGGCGGGGGTCTCTGTGGCTGTTCGGCCTGTGGGTGAGGTGGTCTTGGTGGCGGTGGCGGCGGTGCTGGTCGTGTCGGTGGTCGTCGTGCCGTGCGCGGTGGCGGGGTGTGGTGGGGCTGTCGGGTTCGTCGGGCCGGTGTGTGGCCGGGCCGGGGCTTCCGGGGCCGTTCGGCCCGTGCGTGGGGTGGTGTCCGCGTCGGCGGGTATCACCCGTGGCCGGCCGTTCAGCGGGGCGAGGGCCCGGGCCGGGGCCATGGGGTCCAGTCCGAGGCGGCGGGCGGCGTGCAGGCGGGCCTGCTCGGGGGCCGTGGCGTCGAGGAGGGTCTCGACCAGGGCCGGGTCGTCTGCCGGGGCCCGCCCACGGGTGCGGTCGAGAACCAGCCGGACCGTACCGGCGGCCCGTTCGAGGATCACGGCGTCGACGACGCTGGAGGTGACGGGCGCGGCCGGGCCCTGGTGCGCGTCCTGCCCCGTCGGCGCGAGGCCGCCGGACTCGGCTCCGTCCGCTCCCCGCTCCAGCCACAGCACCCCCGCGCCGCCCGGGCTCAAGACCGCCGCCGGCCAGGCCGGGTCCGGCGGGGCGTCGGTGTCACGCCGAGTGCCGTCGGCCTCCACCCGGACGTGCACGCGCCGCTCCGGGTCCACCAACCGGGCCGGGCAGCCGGCCAGGACCGCGGCACCGCGCACGAGTGCCTCCACCCCGGCCCTGGACTCGGCCATGCGGTCGAAGTAGGCGATGACCCGGACCGCCGCACCGGCATCCGGATCGAGGGCGGTCAGCCGCCCGGCCAGCTCTTTCATAGGCCCATAGTGCGGTATGCGGCCGCTCTTGCGGCCGTCGGCGTCAGACGGCCGCACCGGGGCCCGCCGCCCCCGGCACTCACACCCCCAGCAACCTCCGCAGCCAGGCCATCTGCGCCCCGCGGGCCGCCTGCGACACCGCGGCCTGAGGCGCGAACCCGTCGAAACCGTGGAAGCCGCCCGGCCACACATGCAGTTCGGCCACCCCGCCGGCCTGCCAGATCCGTGACGCGTAGGCGACGACCTCGTCCCGGAAGGTCTCCGCCGAGCCGACGTCGAGGAAGGCCGGGGGCAGCCCCGTCAGATCCTCGGCGCGGGCCGGAGCCGCGTACGCCGGTACGTCCGGCCCGCCGCGGCGCGAGCCCAGCAGCGCGGTCCAGCCGGTCTCGTTCGCGGTGCGGTCCCACACCCCGAGGCCCGCCATCTGGTACGTGGAAGGCGTGTCGTTGCGGTCGTCGAGCATCGGGCACATCAGCACCTGCCCGATCGGCTGCGGCCCCTTGCGGTCCCGGGTGAGCAGGGCCAGGGCCGCGCACAGCCCGCCGCCGGCGCTCGCGCCCGCGATGACGATCCGCTCGGGGTCGGCGCCGATCTCCGCGGCGTGGTCCGCGGTCCACAGCAGCCCGGCGTACACGTCCTCCACCGGCGCGGGATGCGGGTGCTCCGGCGCCAGCCGGTACTCCACGGACACCACGACGGCGTCCAGCGCCTGCGCCCACGCCAGCGGGACGTCCACCCCGACCCGGTTGGTGCCGATGACCATGCCACCGCCGTGCACGTGGTAGATCACGGGACGCGGCCCGGCGGGCTCGGCGGCCGGGCGGCAGATCAGCAGCGAGATGTCCGGCTCGCCCTGCGGCCCGGGCACCTGCCGGTCCTCCACCTCGAACGTCCCGCCCATGGTCAGGTCCAGGTCGGCCAGCATCTGAATGCCCGGGCCCTGGCGCACCTCGGCGATCTCGTCGAGGGTCAGCCCCGGGCTGATCATGCCGTTGATCAGCTCAAGGGCGGCGGCGAGTTCAGGGTCGAACGGGGGCGGTAGGTGCGTCATGGCGTCTCCTCACGCGAGGTCGCGGCGGCTCGGGCAGCCATGGTCGGCCCGCTGACTCCGGTCGCGGGCGCCGCCGTGCGGCGGAACCTGCCCGCCGTTCGGCGGGTGGCGCCACGGGGACGGGCGGGGTGCACCGCGGTGAGGGGGCACGCCTGCGGCCGGCTCGGCGGTCAGCGTAGCGGCCCGAGGTCCCCGCACGGCGGGAGCCGCCGCCTGTCCCCGCCCGCCGCCTGTCCTCGCCCGCCGCCTGTCCCCGCCTGCCGCCGCCCGCCGGCGGCGGCGCCTCGCGGGGCCCGATACCCAGGGCGGCTATACCCTTTTCTCTTACTTAGGCTGATTGATGCGGGTTGGTGTTCATCCGGCAGGGATGAGTATGCGGTGACGAGGGACCAGCAGATGCCGGGGCCGCCCGGCGTGCGCAGCCCGGAGCAGGCCGACGGGCTGCCGGTGCGCCCGCGCGTTCTCGCCACCGCCCGCCGGGTGGCCGGGGCCGCGGCCCTGGCAGCCGGCCTGCTGGGCATGGTGAGCCTGGTCGGCTGGGTCTTCGGGGTCGATGCGCTGAAGGATGTGCTGCCCGGCGTCTCGGTGGCCATGAAGGCCAACACCGCCGTGGCCGTCGTCGCGCTCGGCTTTTCCCTGTACGTGATCTCCCGCGGCCGGATCCGCCCCGTCGCGCTCGCCGTATCCCGTGCGGCGGCGGTCCTGGTCGCCCTGCTCGGCGCGTTCACCCTCGCGGAGGATGCGATCGGGGCAGGCCTGGGGATCGACGAGTTGCTCTTCACGGACGACACCGTCCACCAGGGAACGGGGTCGGGGTCGCCCGGGCGGATGGCGCCGAACACGGCCGCGGCGCTGATGGCAGCGGGGGCGGGCTCCCTGTGCGCCGGAGCGTCCCGGATCCCCGCCTGGGTGAGTCAGATCCTGGGCCTGGCCGTCGGCGCGCTCGGCATGCTGCGGCTGTACGGGGCTGCCTACGGGGTGCCCGAACTGGAGCAGTTCGGGCCCTACACGGGCATGGCCCTGCACACCGCGGTGGCTCTGGTGCTGGTGGGCACGGCGCTCTTCCTGGCCCGTCCGGGCGAGGGTCCCGCGGCACTGCTGCTGAACGCGGGGACGACCGGCGCGCTGGGACGATGGCTGTTCGTCACCGTCGTGATCGTGCCGCCGCTGCTGGGCTGGGCCGTGCTGGCAGCCGAGGACTCCGGGCTGTTCGGGGAGCGGCTGGGGACCGGCCTGCTCGTCTTCGGTCACGTGGTCGTGTTCACGGCAGTGATCTTCACGACGCTGGCCGTGGGCCGTCGGGTCGAGGTGGCTCACGCCCGTCTCGAGTGGCGGGTGCGTCAGAACGATCTGCTGCAGGCCTTCATGGAGCACACGCCCGCGATGGTGTTCATCAAGGACCTGGAGGGCCGCTTCCTGGCGGTCAACACGACGTTCGAGCAGACCCTGCAACTGTCCCGGGAGCAGGTCCTGGGCCGCCGGGACCAGGACGTCCTGCCGCCCGACCTCTCACGTCAGGGGCGGGCCTCCGACCTCGCCGTGCTGACGGAGGGCCGGCCCGTGCAGCGGCAGAAGACCTTCGCCCTGCCGGGAGGCAGGCGGGAGTTCCTGTCCACCCGGTTCCTGCTCAACGACGCCTCCGGCGCGCCCTACGCGCTGTGCGGCGTGTACATCGACATCACCGACCGCGTAGCGGCCGAACGCGAGGTCCGGCGGTCGCACCGGCGGTTCCTGGCGCTGCTGGAGTCCGCTCCCGACGCCACCCTGATCACGGACGGCGACGGCACTGTCGTCATGGCGAACCAGCAGGTGAAACGCCTGTTCGGACGAGCGCCGGCCGATCTCGTCGGCACCGAAGTCGTCGGGCTGGTGCCGACTGCCCGGCGCAGGCGGCATCACGCTCTCCTCAGTGCCTACCTGCGCCTGCGTGATCCGAAGCCGACGGTCCTTGACCGGGACCTGTACGGGCTGCGCGGTGACGGCTCCGAGTTCCCCGTCGAGGTGAGCGTCAGCAGCCTGCAGGCCGAGCAGCTCGTGGTCCTGACCGTCCGGGACATCACCGAGCGCAGACGCCTGGAAGCCGAGCGAGCCGAGCGCTACGAGCAGCAGCGGCACATCGCCTACACCCTGCAGCACAGCCTCATGGGGGAGCCGCCCCGCCTGGCGCACCTGCCATGCGCCTACCGGTACCTGGCGTCCGTCCAGGACCCCGGAGTCGGCGGCGACTGGTTCGACGTCATCCCGCTCGACGAGCACCGTACGGGCGTCCTGATCGGCGATGTGATGGGCCGGGGCCTGGAGGCCGCGGCCGTCATGGGGCAGCTGCGCGCCGCCTCCCACGCCCTGGCCCGCACGGGCGCCACACCCAGCGGGCTGATGAGCGCCCTCGACGCGTTCGTCGGCGATCTGGCGGACCAACTGGTCACCAGCGTCTACCTGGTCCTGGACCAGGGCAGGCACGAGGTCACCCTGTGCTCGGCCGGGCACCTGCCCGTCATCGCCCTGCCGCCCGACGGGCCCGCCTGCCGGCTGGGGGCACCGGTCGGCGTGCCGCTGGGCGTCAACGACGCGGGACACGCGGTGCCGTTCCAGGAAGCGACCATGCCGCTGCCGCCGGGCAGCGCTCTCGTGCTCTACACCGACGGGCTGGTCGAAAGACCCGGCACCGACATCGAGGCCCAGGTCGACGTCCTGACCCACACCGTCGAGGACGCGTTGAAGGGCGTTCCCGTCGACGACCCCGGCATCCTCGACCAGGCGGCGGACCGCCTGATCAGGACCCTGATCGTGGACGTGGACGCCTCTGACGACGACGTGACGCTGCTTCTGCTCGGTGTGCCCGGCCCGGAAAGGAGCGGGCCCCGGCCCTGAGCCGGGACCACGTTCATGAAGGCCGCGGGCCGTGCGGGCGGGTGGCCGCCCGCGTTCCAGGAGCGGCGTCTGCCGCGCATCGCCTCGGCCGACCGCCCGGGGCGCGGACTCTGTCACGGTCCGGGTACGCCTCGCGCGTACTTCTGGCCACGCGACCGCGGTGGCCGAAAGATGGGGGTTCGAGCGTGACAGGCCGCTGGGGAGCGGTCGCCTGGGGGGGACTGGAAATGAACACATGGGCGGTGCCCGGATACACCGAGTCGCTGGAGCTCGGGGCAGGGGCGAGCGGGCGGGTGGTCCTCGCCGTGCACGAGGAGACCGGCGTGCCGGTGGCCGTGAAGTACCTCAGCGAGTCTCTGCGCACCCGGCCGGGTTTCGTGCACGACTTCCGGGCGGAGGCGCGGCTGCTCGGCGGGCTGGGGAGCCCCCATGTCGCCGGTTTGTACGAGTACGTCGAGAGCCCGGACGGCGCCGCCATCGTGATGGAGCTGGTCGACGGCGTCCCGCTGCGCACGCTGCTCAGGAGGGAGGGCCCGCTCGCTCCCGAGGCCGCGCTCGTCGTCCTCAAGGGATCGCTGCTCGGTCTGGCCGACGCACACCGCGTCGGCGTCGTGCACCGCGACTACAAGCCGGAGAACGTCCTGGTCGCGCCGGACGGGTCCTCCAAGCTGGTCGACTTCGGCATCGCGGTCGACGCGGGCACCAGCGCGGGGGTGGCGGGCACCCCGTCCTACATGGCCCCCGAGCAGTGGACCGGCGCTCCCGCCTCCCCGGCCGCCGACGTGTACGCGGCCACGGCCACCTTCTTCGAGTGCCTGACGGGCCACAAGCCGTACGCGGGCGACAACCTCGCGGAGCTCGCGCTGCGGCACATCGACGCGCCCGTCCCCGCCGAAGAGGCACCGGAGGCGGTGCGGGAACTCGTGCGGCGCGGTCTGGCCAAGGACCCGGCGGAACGGCCCGTACAGGCCGAGGCGTTCGTCACCGAACTGGAGGCGGTCGCCGGCACCGCCTACGGCCCCGACTGGGAGGAACGGGGCCGGGGCAGGCTCGCCGCGCTGGTGGCCCTGCTGCCGCTGCTCCTGCCCTCGGCCCGCACCGCCCCCCGGAGCACCACGGACACCGCCCGGACGGTGCTGAGCCGGACGCCGGACCCCGGCCGGGCGCACCCGTGGCTGCCCGGCCGCCCCGGGCTGATCGTGTCCGCCGCCGCCGTCCTCCTCGGAGCCCTCCTGACGTACGGACTGCCGTACGACCCGGGTACCGCGGCGCAGCGGACGGCGCAGGCCCTGGCCACCACCGGCGCCGGGTCGGCCGCGGAGCCGAACGCCTCCGCCTCCCCCTCCGCGACGTCCTCCCCGTCCCCGTCCGCCGCCCCCAGCGCGTCGGACGGCGCGTCGCCGTCCCCCACCCCGTCCGTCTCGGACCCCGCGGCCCCCGGAACCGGTACGCCCCCGGCCCCGGCCACCCCGCCCGGCGGCGAGGAGACGGCCGCGCCCGGCGCGACGGCCACCCCGGCGACGCCTACGGCCACCACCGCGACCCCGCCCGACGGTCCCGCCGGTCCCGCCGTCAAGGACGTCGCCGTATCGGCCTTCCGGCAGACGGGCCCCACGACCGCCACGGCGACCCTCGGCGTCACCACGGACGGCACCGGCCCGGTCTCCATCACCGTCTCCTGGTTCACGGGGAACACGGCGGGGCAGCCGGGCACCCCGGACGGCGCGTCCCAGACCTTCGAACGCAGCGGGGCCACCCAGTACACGCTCTCCGTCGACCACACCTTCCAGACCCTCGGCTGCTACTGGACGGTGCAGGCCACCACGACCCCCGCCGCCGCCGACGGCGGCGCCTCGCAGGAACTCCTGACCAGGCGGTGCGACCTCCGATGACCGCACACGACGACGGCCGCACACCTGCGCCGGCCGACGAACGGACCGAGGTGCTGGACACCGCCGGTGAGGGGACTCGGGTCCTCGGTCCCCCCGGTGAGCAAACACGAGTCCTCGGCCCCGCCGGTGAGCAAACACGAGTCCTCGGCCCCGCCGGTGAGCAAACACGAGTCCTCGGCCCCGCCGGTGAGCGGACCCGGGTCCTCAACCCTGCTGATGGCCCCGCCGACAGCCCCGCCGACAGCCCCGCCGACGGCCCCGGCGACGGCCGCGCGGCCCGCTCCGCCCCGAGTGACCGCCCCGGCCCGGACGACGCGGAATACAGCGCCACCGTGCTCGCGAGCCACTGGATCCAGCGACCCGGACCGGACGAGACCCCCGTCGGGCCGCCGGCCGCGGAGCAGGGACCGGCGCGGCCGGTGCCCCCCGACCGGGTCGAGGGAAGCGTGCTGCGATTCGGCCCGGGCGTGACCGCCGCGGCTCGGCAGCGCACCCATCTGACGCTCCCGGCCGTACCGCCGCCTCCGGCGCCCCGGGGCCGACGGCTGCGTCGGCACGCCCTGCCCGCGCTGGTCCTGGTCTGCGTCCTCGCGTTCCTCGCCTGGCAGCGCCTCGGCCCGCCCTTGAGGGTGAACACGGTGACGGTCACGGCCCGGCCGGCGGCCCTGGGGTGTGGCGGCACCGCGGACCTCGTCGGCCTCGTCACCACGAACGGCCGCCCGGGCACGCTGTCCTACCGCTGGATCCGGAGCGACGGAACCGCCTCGGGCGTGCTGAAGGAAGAGCTGGTCCGGGGCCAGCGGCAGGCCCGCCTCCACCTGCGCTGGACCTTCGAGGGCCCGGGGCACCGCACGGCACGGGCCGAACTGCGCATCCTCTCCGGGACGGGGCGCACGGCCACCACCGGCTTCGCCTACGACTGCCCCTGACCGGTCGTGACCGGTGTCGCGGCGCGGGGCGGCTTCGGGAAGTCCCGGTGCCGCGCTCAACGGCTCGCCGCACCCGACCGGGCCGCCGGCCCGCTGCGCGAGACGACGCGCGTGCCGCAGCCGTCGGCGACCCGGACCTGCAGCGAGCCGCATCCGCAGCGCGTCCACTCCGTGTGACCCGTCGCGGTGGTGTGCCGGGACAGGACCCGGAACGGCTCGCCCCGGTCCGGCCAGCCGCAGTGCGGGCAGGCGGTGGCGTCGGTGCTGGGCATGGCTGACTCCTCGTACGTCGTGGCTGGCTGACCGTCGCGACACAGCCAGCGTGCGGCCACAGGTCCGTACACGTCCAGGTTGACTTTGCGGACGCCACTGTGAAGCCTGGTCTTCATGATTGACCTGCGCAGGCTCCACGTCCTGAGGGCGGTAGCCCACTACGGCACGGTCACCGCGGCCGCCCGCGCCCTGCACTTCACCCCGTCCGCCGCCTCCCAGCAGGTCCGGCAGCTCGCCCGGGACCTGGGCGTCGACCTGCTGGAGCCACAGGGGCGCGGGGTGCGGCTCACCCCGGCCGCCGAGAGTCTGCTCGCGCACGCCGACGCCATCCAGGCCCGCTGGGACCAGGCGGAGCTGGATCTGCGGGCCGACCACGGGGCGCCCTCCGGGGTGCTGCGCGTGACCGGCTTCCCGGTGGCCGTCTCGGTGCTGCTGGCGCCGATGGCGGCCCGGCTGGGGGAGCGGCATCCGCGGCTGTCCGTCCGGATCACCGAGGCGGGCGTTCCGGAGAGTTTCGACCTGCTCTTCGAGGGCGGCACCGACCTGGCCGTCGTCGAGGCGACCCCGCACAACCCGCCGCTGAGCGACGCGCGGTTCGACCAGCAGCCGCTGCTCGACGACCCGTTCGACCTGGTCGTACCCGAGGGGCACCGGCTGGCGGGGCGGGCCAGGGTCGATCTCGCCGAGGCCGCGCGGGAGGCGTGGATCGCGCCCGTGGAGGACAGCCCCTGCCGGCCGCACGTCCTCTCCGCCTGCGGCGCGGCCGGGTTCACCCCCGAAGTCGTCCACCACGCCCTCGACTGGAACGTCAGCGCCCACCTCGTGGCCCACCGGCTCGGTGTCGCCCTCATCCCGCGCCTGGCCCATCTGACCCCGCACCTGCCGATCGCCCGGGTGCGGTGCACCGGCAATCCCCACCGCAAGCTCCTGACCTGTACCCGGGGCGGCGGACACGCCCGGCCGGCGGTGGCGGCGGCACTGGAGGAACTACGGGCCTCGGCGCCCATGACGGTCGCCTGAACGCCGTGGCGCCCATGACGGTCGCCTGAACGGCCGGGCGCCTGCGCGGCGGCCCGCCTCGGGCATGGCGGAGGGGCCGGGGCCGTTGCCGGCCACGGCCCCTCCGTGGGCACCGGGTGAGGACGGTCAGGCCGCGGCGGCCTCCGAGACGTCGCCGTGCAGCCGGGCGATGACCTCGGTCAGCTGCTGGGCGACCTCGGCGTCGTCCGACGGGTGGGTCTCGGCGAAGCGGGTGACCGAGCCGGGGATGGACAGCTTGACGTCCTCCAGGACCTTGCCGCCGGCCACGCCCACGGACTTGCGGGTCTCGTCGTGGGCCCAGACACCGCCGTACTGGCCGAACGCGGTGCCGACCACGGCGACCGGCTTGCCGCTGAGGGCACCGGCGCCGTACGGGCGGGACAGCCAGTCGATGGCGTTCTTCAGGACGGCCGGGATGGTGCCGTTGTACTCGGGGGTGAAGAGGATCAGGCCGTCCGCGGCGTTCGCGGCCTCACGCAGCCGCGCGGCGGCGGCCGGGACGCTGCCCTCCACGTCGATGTCCTCGTTGTAGAAGGGGATCTCGGCAAGACCCTCGTAGAGGTTCACCTCGGCGCCTTCGGGGGCGAGCTTGACGGCCGCCTCGGCGAGCTGGCGGTTGTGCGAACCGGCGCGGAGGCTGCCGACGAGGGCGAGGATACGAACGGACATGCTGTACTCCCACATCTGAGGCACTGCTCGGAAAGACTGCTGAAGATCCGGACCGGGGTCCGTTTAACTTTGTAGCATCCTAACCGGACCACGGTCCAGTTTTGTTCCCGATGCTTTACGCTGGCTTCATGTCCGCCGTCCCGCACCCCCTTCCGGCGCCCCAGGAGCCCGTCGCCCACCCCGAGCTGGTGCAGCTGGGGGCCGCCCTGGAGGGCGATGAGCCGTGCCTGCGGGCCGACGCCGCACGCAACCGCGCCCGGCTGCTGGAGGCCGCCGGACGGCTGGTGGCCGAGCGCGGCGCGGAGGCCGTCACGATGGAGGCGGTGGCCGCCGAGGCCCGTGTCGGCAAGGGCACGGTCTTCCGCAGGTTCGGCGACCGTACCGGCCTCCTGACGGCGTTGCTCGATCATTCGGAGAAGAAGTTCCAGGCCTCCTTCCTCGGCGGCCCGCCGCCGCTCGGGCCCGGAGCGCCGCCCGTGGAGCGGCTGCGGGCGTTCGGCTGTGCGATGCTGCGTCGGTCGACCGAGGACCTGGAACTCCAGCTGGCCGCCGAGCCGTGCGCCTCCCGCCGCTTCACCAACCCGGCCCGCAGCGTGCTGCGTCACCACGTCGTCATGCTGCTGCGGCAGGCGGTCCCGGACGCCGACTGCGAGTTGCTCTCCCACGCGCTGATGGGTCAGCTCGACCCGGCCCTGATACACCACCTGACCCAGCAGTGCGGTCTGCCCATGGCCCGCCTGGAGGACGCGTGGACCGACCTGGTCGACCGGGTGACAGGTACGGCCCCGACCGGCTGAGGTCCGCTCGCGGATCCCCGTGACCGCTCACGGCTTCCTCACAACTCCCCCGCCGGAAGCGCGCATTGAGGCTTCTGCCAAGATGCCGTACGTCATGGTGCAGATACCGAAAACGCCCGCGCCCCCGTCCCCCGCACCGTCGCGCTCCGTGCCCACGAGCGCCGATGTGGCCCGCCTGGCCGGCGTCTCGCGCGCGACCGTCTCCTACGTCCTCAACAACACCAGTGCCGTACGGATCAGCGAACCCACCCGCCGCCGTGTGCACGAGGCGGCGAAGGAGCTCGGCTACGTACCGCACGCGGCGGCCCGCAGTCTGCGCGCCGGGCACAGCCGCATGGTCCTGATCCCCGCGCCGACCTTCCCCGTCGGCCCGCTCTACAGCCGGTTCCTCACCGACCTCCAGAACGCGCTCGCCGCCCTGGACTACACGGTCGTGCAGCACGGCACCGGCGGCCCGCACGGCGACGAAGCGGCCCGCGTCTGGGCCGAGTTGCGGCCCGTGGCCGTGCTCGTGCCGGGCTCCGGCCTCGGTCCGCGCGGGGTCGCGGTGCTCAAGCGCTCGGGGGCGCGAGCCGTGGTCACCCTCGGCCCCGAGACCATCGAGGGCGCGCACGCCCTGCTCATGGACCACGACGTCGTCGGCCACAGCGCGGGCGCCCACCTCTACGACCGAGGCCGGCGGCGGATCGGCGTCGTCGTCCCGCAGGAGCCCGGCCTGGAGGCGTTCTCCGCGCCCCGCCTCGACGGCGTGCGCCAGTCCGTGCGCGGCACGGACGCCACGGTGACCGAACTGCCCCTCGCCTACGACGAACAGGCCGCGGCGCGCCTCGCCGCCCGCTGGCGCACCCTGGGCCTGGACTCCGTGTTCACCTACAACGACGAGTACGCGATGCTGCTCATGCGGGCCCTGCTGGACGAGGGCATCCGCATCCCCGAGGAGACGGCCGTGGTCGGCGCCGACGACCTGATGCTCGGGCGGCTGCTGCGGCCCCGGCTGAGCACGGTCCGTCTGGAGCTGCCCTGCGGCCGTGAACTCGCCGAACTGGTCGACCGTGCGGTCCGCAGGCCCGCCACCGAACCCGAGACGCACAAGGTGCTGGGGGCGACGGTGCTGCACCGCGAATCGAGCTGACGCCACGGCATCCGCCGGGCCGACGCGTGACCGGGGGCCCGCCTTTCGCGCCATGGCACGGCTAGGATGTTGCATGCTCAACAAAAACGGGGGCGCATTCCCGGGCGACCGCGGCACACCGCTGCGCCCGCTCGGCGCGTCCCGCCATGTGACCGCCGAACCGGCCGCGCACGTACGGGAGTCCAGACCACCCCGTCAGCCGGTGACGATCGATCGGAGAGCCGACATGCCGTTGCTCGACACCAGGACCTGGCAGCCCCGCCGCCTCACAGGGCCCGGGTACACCGTCACCGAGCCCGCCACCGGCCAGGCCCTCGGCCCCCTCACCCTCGCCACCCCGCAGGACGTCGGGGCCGCCGCCGGGAAGGCCGCCGACGCCCAGCGGGAGTGGGCACGCACCCCGCACTTCGCCCGTGCCGCCGTGCTCCGCAAGGCGGGTGACCTGTTCACCGCGCACGCCGACGAACTGCGGGAATGGCTCGTCCGCGAATCTGGTTCCGTCCCCGGCAAGGCCGACTTCGAACTGCACGTGGCCGCCCAGGAGTGCTACGAGGCCGCCGCCCTCGCCTCCCGCCCGGCCGGCCAGGTCCTGCCCAGCGAGGCGCCGCGCCTGTCGTACACCCGACGCGTCCCGGCCGGTGTGGTGGGCGTGATCGCGCCGTTCAACGCCCCCCTGATCCTGTCCATCCGCTCCGTCGCACCGGCCCTGGCGCTGGGCAACGCGGTCCTGCTGAAGCCGGACCCGCGCACGGCCGTCTGCGGAGGGCTGGCCCTCGCCGCGGTCTTCGCGGCCGCCGGCCTGCCGGAGGAACTCCTGCATGTGCTCCCCGGCGGCCCGGACGCCGGACAGGCCCTGGTCGCCGATCCACGCGTGCCGGTCATCTCCTTCACCGGCTCCACCGCCGCCGGACGGGCCGTGGGCGAGGCCGCCGGACGCCACCTCAAGCGGGCCCACCTGGAACTGGGCGGAAACTCCGCCATGATCGTGCTGGAGGACGCCGACCTCGACGCGGTGATCTCCACGGCCGCCTGGGGCTCGTTCTTCCACCAGGGCCAGATCTGCATGACCACCGGCCGCCACCTGGTGCACGCGTCCCTCTACGACGAGTACGTGCAGCGGCTGGCCGCCAAGGCGGACTCGCTCGCCGTCGGCGACCCCTACCGGGACCGGGTCCACCTGGGCCCGATCATCGACTCGGGCCAGCTCGGCAAGATCAGCGGCCTGGTCGAGGCCAGCAGGAGCGCGGGCGCCAAGGTCGTCGCCGGCGGCACCCACGACAGGCTCTTCTACCGGCCGACGGTCCTCGCCCACGTCGACGACCGCACCCCCGCATACACGGAGGAGGTCTTCGGCCCCGTCGCGCCCGTCCGCTCCTTCACCACCGCCGACGAGGCGGCGGCCCTGGCCGCGCAGAGCCCGTACGGCCTGTCCCTGGGCATCGTCACCAGGGACCCGGCCCGCGGCCTGGACCTCGCCGAGCGCATCCCGACCGGCATCGTCCACATCAACGACCAGACCGTGAACGACGAGGCCGTGGCGCCCTTCGGCGGAGTCGCCGCCTCCGGCACCGGCGCCCGCTTCGGTGGTGAGGCCAACCTGGAGGCCTTCACCGAACTGCGCTGGACGACGGTACGCGGAGACGTGGCTCCGTACCCCTTCTAGGGGCGCCCGCCGGCCCATCCAGGGCCGCGCCGTGCGCTAGCCCGCCTGCTGGCCTTCCTGGGCCTGCTGCTCGGCGATCGACTTGCGCACCTCGTCCATGTCGAGGTTGCGGGCCTGCCCGATGACGTCCGTCAGGGCGGCCTCGGGCAGGGCGCCGGGCTGGGCGAACACGGCCACCTGGTCACGGACGATCATCAGCGTGGGGATGGACTGGATACCGAAGGCCGCGGCCAACTCGGGCTGCGCCTCGGTGTCCACCTTGCCGAACACCAGGTCCGGGTTCTCCCCGGCTGCCTTCTCGTACACCGGGGCGAACTGCTTGCACGGCCCGCACCAGTCGGCCCAGAAGTCGATCAGGACGAACTCGTTGTCCGTGACCGTCTGGTCGAAGTTCTCCTTGGTGAGCTCCACGGTGCTGCTCATGGCGTAAATCCCTCTTCCTGGTGTGGGGTCAAGCCGTCGGCACAACACGGCCGACCGGACACGTATTCCGCGCCCCTACCCATGTGGCCAGGGCGCACACCACCCACCAGACTGACCCCATGACGGAAACGGAAACCAACGCGTACGACGTCGTGGTGCTCGGGGCCGGGCCCGTGGGGGAGAACGTCGCCGACCGCACCCGCGCCGCCGGACTGACCACCGCGGTCGTGGAGAGCGAACTCGTCGGCGGCGAGTGCTCCTACTGGGCGTGCATGCCCAGCAAGGCCCTGCTGCGGCCGGTCATCGCCCGCGCGGACGCCCGCCGCGTGCCGGGCCTGCGCCAGTCCGTGCAGGGCCCCCTCGACGCGTCGGCGGTCCTCGCCCACCGGGACTACTACACCTCGAACTGGAAGGACGACGGCCAGGTCGGCTGGCTCGACTCCATCGGCGCAGACCTCCACCGCGGCCACGGCCGTCTCACGGGGCCGCGCACGGTGACGGTCACCGGCCCCGACGGCGGCGAGCGCGTCCTGACCGCCCGGCACGCCGTCGCCGTCTGCACCGGCAGCCGCGCCGCCCTGCCCGGCCTGCCCGGGCTCGACGCCGTCAAGCCGTGGACCAGCCGGGAGGCCACCAGCTCCCGGACCGTGCCCGGCCGGCTGATCGTGATCGGCGGCGGCGTGGTCGCGACCGAGATGGCCACCGTCTGGCAGGCCCTCGGCTCGCAGGTCACCCTGCTGGTCCGCGGCAAGGGCCTGCTCCCCAGGATGGAGCCCTTCGCCGGGGAACTGATCGCCGATGCGCTCAAGGAGGCCGGAGCCGACGTCCGTACGGGCACCTCGGTGAAGTCGGTGACCCGGGAGAACGAGACGGTCGTGGCCGTCACCGGCACGGGCGAGCGCATCGAGGCCGACGAGATCCTCTTCGCCACCGGCCGCGCCCCGCGCACCGACGACATCGGCCTGGAGTCCATCGGCCTCGACCCCGGCTCCTGGCTCCCGGTCGACGACAGCCTCCGCGTGACCGGCCACGACTGGCTGTACGCGGTCGGCGACGTGAACCACCGCGCCCTCCTCACCCACCAGGGCAAGTACCAGGCCCGCATCGCGGGCGCCGCCATCGCCGCGCGGGCCACCGGGGAGACCCTCCTGGCGGAGCCCTGGGGCGCCCACGCCGCGACCGCCGACCACACGGCCGTCCCGCAGGTGGTCTTCACCGACCCCGAGGCGGCGGCCGTGGGCCTGTCCCTGGCCGAGGCGAAAGAGGCGGGGCACCGCGTGAGGGCCGTCGACGTGGACCTGTCCACCGTCTCCGGGGCCGGCCTGTACGCCGACGGCTACCAGGGCCGCGCCCGCATGGTCGTCGACATCGAGGACGAGATCCTGCGCGGCGTCACCTTCGTGGGTCCCGGCGTCGGCGAACTCATCCACTCCGCGACCATCGCGGTCGCCGGCCAGGTCCCGGTCAGCCGCCTGTGGCACGCCGTCCCGTCGTACCCGACGATCAGCGAGGTGTGGCTGCGGCTGCTGGAGGCGTACCGGGACGCGTGACCCGCGGTCCGCCGGGCCCGGGGTGAGGCAGGGGCGACGGATCCGCTACGCGTGCGCGGGCACCACCAGCGCACGATGGGCGTCGTCCCAGTCGTCCCACAGGTCCTGCTCCGCCTCCGGCAGGAGCAGCACCCGGTCCGGGCGCAGCGCGTCGACGGCGCCCGCGTCGTGCGTGACCATGACGGTCGTGCCCGGGTAGGTGCCCACGCCGGACAGGACGTCGACGCGCTTGCCGGTGTCGCCGCCGGTGAACAAGACCTCACCGTCGGTGAGGTGCGGGGCGGCACCGGCCAGGTGCTCGCGGACCGTCGACTCCGGGTCCAGGGTGTCGTGTTCCTGCGCGAAGTAACCCAGGCGCGGACCGTGCCCGTGGACCACCCGGCCGCCGTCGGGCGAGTCCTGCCCGGCGAGGAGGCGCAGCAGAGTGGTCTTCCCGGCGCCGCTGGGACCGAGCACGACCACCCGGCTGCCCCGGTCGACGGCCAGGTCGACACCCCGCAGGACGTGCCGGCCGTGGCCGCCGTAAGACCTGGTGAGGCTCACCGCGCCGAGCGGGATCCGGCCGCAGGGCGAGGCACCGCGACGGACGCCTCCGGATGTCGGCCGGACGGATCTGCTCGCTACGGCAGTTCGAAGCCCAGTGCCCGCGCCGCCTCCTCCGGCGTGGGCTGGGCCCAGCGCTCCGCCATCGCCTGGTTGGACGACAGCGAACGCGACTCGGCGCGGTCCAGGTACAGGACGCCGTCGAGGTGGTCCGTCTCGTGCTGCACGATCCGGGCCGGCCAGCCGGAGAACACCTCGTCCAGAGCCCGCCCGTGCTCGTCCTGCCCGGTCAGCCGCACCTCGGCGGGCCGTGCCACCACCGCCTGCCAGCCGGGCACGCTCAGGCAGCCCTCGAAGAACGCGGCCCGCCTGGCACCGACGGGCTCGTAGGAGGGATTGACCAGGACGCGGAACGGCTGCGGTACCCGCCCGCGCACGCGGCGCACCTCCTCCGGCACCGGCGCCGGATCCTCGATCACGGCGATCCGGAGCTCCACACCCACCTGCGGCGCCGCCAGACCGACTCCGGGCGCCGCACGCATGGTGATCCGCAGGGCCTCGACGAACCGGGCCAGCAGGGCGGGCTCCAGCTGGCCGTCGAACGGCTCGGCACCGCGCCGCAGCACCGGGTCACCGGCCGCGACGATGGTCAACGGCAGCCCCTCGTCGAGGAGTTGCCCGACCCGTTCGGCCAGGGGTGCGCGATCGTCCGGAGTTCCCATCGCCTCAGGATGGCACGGCACCCCCCACCCCCGCGTGATGCACGTCACATGGGGTCTCCGGGAACTGAACGCCCCGCCGCCCCGACTACTGCACCGCGACGGCCACCGCCGACACGCAACGGCCCAGAAGACACCACCCGGAGAAGCCCGCCGATGACCACCGCTCCCTCGACCACCACGGACGAGGCCCCCCAACCAGCCGCCCCGGCCCAGTCGAAGAGCAACTGGGCACCGCTGCGCCCGCTGATCCTCCGCCTGCACTTCTATGCCGGGGTGCTGGTGGCGCCGTTCCTTCTCGTCGCCGCCGTCACCGGCCTGCTGTACGCCGGTTCCTTCCAGGCCGAGAAGCTCGTGTACGACCACGAGATGACCGTCCCCGCCGGGGAGCGGAAACTGCCGATCAGCGAACAGGTGGCCGCCGCCCGCAAGGCCCACCCCGAGGGCACGATCTCGGCCGTACGCCCCTCGCCGGAGGCCGACGCGACGACCAGGGTGATGCTGTCCGGCGTCCCGGGCGTGGGCGAGGGCCACACGCTCGCCGTTTTCGTCGACCCGTACACCGCGAAGGTGCGCGGCTCCCTCGAACAGTACGGCTCGACCGGCGCCCTGCCGTTGCGCACCTGGATCGACGAGTTCCACCGGGACCTGCACCTGGGGGAGACGGGGCGGCTGTACAGCGAGCTGGCGGCCAGCTGGCTGGGGATCATCTCGGCGGCCGGACTGGTGCTGTGGTTCTCCCGGCGCCGCGCCCTGCGCAAGGTGCGGGGCACCAAGGGGCGGCGGCGCACCCTCGGACTGCACGGCAGTGTCGGCGTGTGGGCGGCGGCCGGGTTCTTCTTCCTCTCGGCGACCGGTCTGACCTGGTCGGCGTACGCAGGGGCCCACATCGACGAGCTGCGGACCTCACTGGGCCAGGCCACCCCGTCGGTGTCGGCCGCGGCCGGCGGCGAGCACGGCGGCCACGACTCCGCCGCCGGGCAGGCGGGCGACGCCGCGCACGGCGTGGGCCTGGACAAGGTCCTGGCGGCGGCGCGGGCCGAAGGGCTGGGCGACCCGGTGGAGATCGTGCCGCCCGCCGACGCGAACTCGGCGTACGTCGTCAAGCAGGTGCAGCGCAGCTGGCCCACGAAGCAGGACGCCGTCGCGATCGACCCGGCCGGCGGCGAGGTCGCCGACGTGCTGCGCTTCGAGGACCACCCGGTGCTCGCGAAGCTCACCCGCTGGGGCATCGACCTGCACACCGGCGTCCTCTTCGGCCTGGCCAACCAGATCGCCCTGATGCTGCTCGCGCTGTCCCTGATCCTGCTGATCGTCTGGGGCTACCGCATGTGGTGGCAGCGCGGCCGCGGCAGCGCCTTCGGCCGGCCGATCCCGCGCGGCGCCTGGCAGCATGTCCCGCCGCAGATCCTGGTACCGCTGCTCGCGGGCATCGCCGTCCTCGGGTACTTCCTTCCCCTGTTCGGCATCCCGCTGGCCGCGTTCCTCGCCGTCGACATCCTGCTGGGGGAGATCGCCCACCGGCGGGGGCGGCGGTCGTACGGAACGCCGGCCGGGTAGCGGCACCCCCGGCGCACGGATGCCCGGCTCCTCACGGAGCCGGGCACCTTCGGGTACGGCCCGGGTCAGCGCTCCTCGAAGTCACCCGCGAGCGCCGAGGCGATCCGCAGGTGCGACTCCGCCTCCTCGTTCCGGTTCTGCCGCTGGAGGGTGCGGCCGAGCATCAGCCGGGCGTAGTGCTCCACGGGGTCCCGCTCGATGATCGTCCGCAACTCGCCCTCGGCGCGGTGCAGTTGGGCGGAGTGGTAGTAGGAGCGCGCCAGGAGCAGCCGGGGCCCGGTCTGCTCGGGCACCTCCTCGACCAGCCCGACCAGGACGCGCGCGGCGGCGGCGTAGTCCTTGGCGTCGAAGAACAGCTGCGCGCGCTCCCAGCGCTCGGCCGGGGTTCCGTGGGCGTAGTACGTGGTGTCCTGCGTGGTGTTCACTCGGGGCCTCCTTCGAGGCCGACAACCGAGCCCGCCCGTCCGGTATTCCGCCGACGGGTGTCAGGGGGAGAGGCCTCAGCGGGTCAGGGCGGCCAGTTCGGTGCCGGCCCGCCCGGTGATCAGCGTGAGTACGCGGCCCGTGACGGCCAGATCCTCCGCCGGTATGCCGTCGTAGATCCGCGCGGTGACGGGTGCCGTCTCGCCGGAGGTCGTGGCGTACAGCTCGCGCCCGGCATCCGTGATCCGTACCTCCGCCTCTCCGGCCGGGGCCAGCAGCCGGGCGGCGATCAGCTCGTCGAGCACGCCGTGCACCTGCCCGGCGTCGGTCTTCAGCGCTTCGGTGACACCGTCGACGAGCTGCTCGCGCCCGACCGGGCCGTCGGCGATCGCGGCGAGGCGGAGCGTGACGGACTGCTCGAAGGTCATGCCGTGCCGGTCCAGCACGTGCTGGAGGAGGGCGCGGCCGGCGTAGTGGGCCAAGGCGATGACACGGGGATCGACGAGGGGCGTGGTGGTGGTCATGACTGCTCCGTCTCGTTCTCGCTGAAGGGTTCAAGAGGTGCGTCGAGCAGGGCCGTCAGCTCGCGCGCGAACTCCCGTGTGCGCGCGCTGTCGAGGCCGCCGAGCGGGCCGAGGAGCTGCTGGAGGAGTCCGTGGACGACCTCGATCGCCCGCCGGGTGACCTCGCGGCCCTGCTCGGTGAGGGCGAGCTGCACCGCGCGCGGGTCGCGCGGGTCCCGGGTGCGCTCCAGGAGCCCGGCGCTCTCCAGGGCCCGGGCCAGTTTCGACACGTAGAGCGGCTCCAGTCCGGTGTGGTCGGCGAGGCGGCGCTGGCTGGGCCGCTCGCCGGAGCGCTGCATGCCGTACAGCGAGGCGACCAGTGAGTACTGCGCGTGGGTGAGGCCCAGCGGGGCCACCGCACGGTCGACCGCGACCCGCCATTTCATCGACAGCCGCCACACCAGGAAGCCGGGCGTCGCGCCTTCGGTACCGTTGCTCATAGCGAATACAGTACATGGCTACTATGTACATGGCTGCTATTTTTCGGAACGCCTGCGGCGCGGCCCGATCGTGACGCTGACGCACGCCCTCGCGCCGGACTAGGTTGTGCGCCATGAGCAATCTTGAGCGCGAGGCGGCCCCCTCCCTGTGCGGTGGCCGTGGCTTCGTGGTGGCGGAGCCGGTGCGTGAACTCCTCAGCCCCCGCCGGGTGAAGCTGGGTGAGTCCAGCGAGGTCCGCCGGCTGCTGCCCAACCTCGGCCGCCGGATGATCGGCGCCTGGTGCTTCGTCGACCACTACGGTCCCGACGACATCGCCGACGAGCCCGGTATGCAGGTGCCGCCCCACCCCCACATGGGTCTGCAGACCGTGAGCTGGCTGCACGAGGGAGAGGTGCTGCACCGCGACTCCACCGGCAGCCTCCAGACGATCCGCCCGCGCGAACTCGGCCTGATGACCTCCGGCCGCGCCATCAGTCACTCGGAGGAGAGCCCGCGCTCGCACGCCCGCTTCCTGCACGGCGCGCAGCTCTGGGTCGCGCTCCCCGACAGCCACCGCCACACCGAGCCGCGCTTCGAGCACCACGCCGGTCTGCCGGTCGTCACCGCACCCGGCCTCACGGCCACGCTGATCCTCGGCGACCTCGACGGCGCGACCTCACCCGGCACGGCGTACACCCCGATCGTCGGCGCCGACCTCGCCCTGACCCGGGGCGCGGACGTACGCCTCCCCCTGGAGCCGGACTTCGAGTACGCCGTCCTGTCCATGTCCGGCGAGGCCCATGTCGACGGCGTTCCCGTCCTCCCCGGCTCCATGCTCTACCTCGGCTGCGGCCGCGGCGAACTGCCCCTGCGGGCGGAGTCGGACGCGAATCTGATGCTCCTGGGCGGCGAGCCGTTCGAGGAGGAACTGATCATGTTCTGGAACTGGATCGGACGGTCGCAGGAGGAGATCGAGCAGGCGCGGCGGGACTGGATGGAAGGCTCCCGGTTCGGGGAGGTGAAGGGCTACGACGGTGCCCCGCTGCCCGCTCCGGAATTGCCGCCGGTGGCGTTGAAGCCGCGGGGGAGGGTGCGCTGACCTGCGGAAACGCTGGTAGTGGTAGAAGGCACGCGGCAGGCGATCGCCGATATCCGCCGAAAGCGTCCATCCCGACCGAGGTAGTCACGGCGTACGTGGCCGTTCTGGGACTGCTGCACGTACTGGCTGGCGGTTCCCACGCCCGCCAGTGGCTGGCTTTCTGGATCTTCCTCGTGCTCGCCCCGTTCGAGGTCTGGGCCGCGATGGCCTGCTGGGCGGACCAATCTGGCGGTGGCACTGCTGGACCGGTTCACGGACCCGCTGGACAGCGCCCGACGCGCGCTCGCCGAGTGCGAGGCGGCGCTGCGCCACCGGTCGCGTGAACGCGACGCGGTCGACTACGCGTTCACCCTGGCCAACAAGGGACTCGCGCACAGTCGTCTGGCCGCGTCCGACGAGTCGCACATGTCCCAGGCCGAACAGGCCTACGGCCAAGCCCTGGACGCCCTCCCGCCCGACGCCCATCCGGCCCTGCTCGGGCGTATCCACTACAACCTCACCGGCGCGCTGCTCGAAGCCGCCGACCGCCGCCCGGAGGCGCGGGACGAGTACCTGGAGCGGGCCGAAGCATCCGCGCGGGGGCCACGGCTCCCTGGTCGCGCTCCCGGTCACCGGCGGTGCATGGTTTCCAGAGCGGCGGCCAGTACGTGGGCATCGTGGTGGCCCTTGTAGACCGCGGGCGGTTTTCTGTCGAGGCCGAGGAGCTGGGCCACGGCTGTCCAGGCGGTGCGTACGGAGTACTCGACGGTGAAGACCACGTCGTCGGGCACCTCGGCGAACTGGCCGATGAAGGCGAGGTTGACCGAGCCCTCGGGTACGGCCATAGGACGGTCGTCGCGGCGGCGGGCCAGGAACTGGCTGGTGATGTACGGCATCAGGCACGGCACGACGGTGGAGTTCTCCAGCACACGTGCCGCCACCCCATCGTCGAAGGGCAGGTGGTGCAGGACCTCTTCGAGGATCTCCCGGCCGGAGCACATGGTCATCGGCTTGGGCGTGTGGTTGCCGGCGCGGCCGGGGCGCAGGCCGTAGCCCCACCAGACGGAGACGTCCTCGGGCTGGTCGCGGTACACGGGCTGGAGGCCCGCGGCGATGGTGAGTAGCCAGTTGGAGTCGGTGAACGTCATCAGCCCGCCCCGGCCGGTCTCCCGGCCGCTGAACTCCGCGAGCGCGTCCAGGAAGGCGGGGTCCTTGGTGGTGACGGTGAACGACTCCCAGCGGGACTCCTTGACGTGCTTGTCGAAGGCGTCGGGATTGCCGAAGTCGTCGCGGCCCCTGGCCAGCCGGTGCCAGAGCAGCCAGGCGTCCGAGCTCCGGGGAGGGGGCGGCGGAGCGGCGAAGTGGGAGCCGAGGCTGGTCGAGTCGGTCATGGAGCCGTTGGTCACCAGGACCAGGTCCCCGGGCGCCACGTCGATCTGTTCGTCACGGCCGTCCCGGGTCAAGTAGATGCGCTTGACTGTCGTCGACCGGTGCCCCGGCGCGAAGCCGAGGTCGGTGACGTGGCAGTGGGGGTGGACGGTGACGCCTCGTTCGTGGAGCCAGGTGGTCAGGGGGCGCACGATGGAGTCGTACTGGTTGTAGCGGGTGTGGTGGATGCCGGACAGGGTGGAGAACTCGGAGGCGAGGTGGATGAACCGCCTGAGGTAGCGGCGGAACTCGATGGCGCTGTGCCAGGGCTGGAAGGCGAACGTGGTGCACCACAGGAACCAGAAGTTCGTGGTGAAGAAGTGCTCGGTGAAGCAGTCGGTGATCCGCTTGCCGTCCAGGTGTCCCTCGGGTGTCACCAGGCAGCGGACCAGGTCCAGGCGGTCGCGCTCGGAGAAACCCATCGAGCTTACGTCGACGATCTTTCCGTCGCCGTCCACGAGCCGTGCGACGTCGTCCCAGGCGAAGTCCTCGTGCCCGGCGAGGATCTCCTGCGTCACGGATACCGAGGGGTCGTCGAGCGAGGGGATGCCGGACAACAGGTCGTACGTGCAGCGGTACTCGGCCTCGAACATCCGCCCGCCGCGCATGGTGTAGCCGGCGTCGGCCGTGCCGCCCGCGTTCAGGCTGCCGCCGATGTTCCGCTGCTCCTCGAAGAGGTGGATGTCCGCTCCGTCGAATCCGCCGTCGCGGATCAGGAACGTGGCCGCGGCGAGTGCCGCCATGCCGCTGCCCACCAGGTATGCCTTCGCCATCACACAACTCCTCGTTCTGGCCCGTTGTTCGGGAACCGCACGGTGTCAGCGTTTCCCGTGCCTGCGTGCGCCGTCGGTGGGCTGTTGGTCACTCGCCTGGTCCGGACGGCCCCATCAGTCGTTCAGGCCGCCGGGCCGGGCAGCCACAGGTCGGGGCCGAAGACCTCGTAGCGGATGCTGCGCGCCGGGACGCCCGCGGCCAGCAACTGGCCGCGCACCTCCCGCATGAAAGGCAGCGGCCCGCACAGGAACACCGTGCCGCCGTCGGGCAGTTCGATGCCGTCGAGGTTCATCAGCCCCTCGCGCGTGTCCGGTTCCTCCGGGCCGGGCTGTTCGTACCAGAAGACCGCGCAGGCACCCGGAAGTTGCCCGACCAGCTCCCCCGTCTCGGTGCGCAGGGCATGGCCGGCGGGGGAGCGGTCGGCGTGCAGCACCAGCACCGGCCGGGTCGAGCCCAGGGCGGCGAGATGCGCCAGGATGCTGGTCATGGGGGTGCCGCCGATGCCCGCTGAGACCAGGACGACCGGGCTGGTGGCGTCGGCCGGGTCGTCGAGGAAGACATCCCCCAAGGGAGCCGACAGCGTCAGTTCGTCCCCCTCGCGTACCTGGTCGTGCAGCAGGTTGGAGACCTCGCCGTCCGGCGCGCCGGACGTGCCTGCGACCCGCTTGACGGTGATGCGCCGCAGGTCCCCGCCCGGGTCGGACGACAGGCTGTACTGGCGCAGTTGGTGCACCCCGTCGGCCATCAGCACCCGTACGCTCACGTACTGACCCGCCCGCGCCTGCGGTGCCGGCTGCCCGTCGGAGGGGCGGAGCAGGAAGGACACCACGTCGTCGGTTTCGCTGCGGCGCTCGACGACCGTCCACTGCCGCCAGATGTGCCCGGGCTCGACGCCCGCCTCCTGGTAGAGGCGGGCCTCCTGGGCGATCAGGGCGCCGGCCATCAGCCAGTACACCTCGTCCCACGCGGCCGCCACCTCGGGGGTGACCGCGTCGCCGAGTACCTCGGCTATCGCGCCGAACAGGTACTTGTGCACGATCGTGTACTGGTCCTCGGTGACCCCCACCGCGGCGTGCTTGTGCGCGATACGGCTCAGCAGGGCGTCGGGCCGGACGTCCGGTTGCTCCAGCAACCTGGTCGCGAAGGCGGCGATCGAACCGGCCAGGGCGCGGCGCTGGGCACCGCTTGCCTGGTTGCCACGGTTGAACATCCCGTCGAGGAGCTCCGGCCGGTCGCGGAACATGGCGCCGTAGAAGCGGGTGGTGATCTCGTCGAGGGCTCCGGCCACGGCGGGCAGGGTGGCGCGTACCACGGCGGCGGATTCTGCGGACAGCATGAAGACTCCCAGGCAAGCGGGGTGAGGTGGGATGGGCGCCGTAACGAAGGGGCGACCGTCTTCTGTGTAGCAGGCACCGGACCGCATTCGGCGGTACTGGGCGAAGAGGGGCCGAATGGCCCCATCGATTCAGGCACGGTTGCCCCACGAGTCCCGCCGGGACCGGGCCGGATGGACTGGGGACGACCTCCTGTCGGCCCTGTCCGCTGCCGAGTCGGGCGCGGTCAGCTGCGTCCTACGACGACGGCGTTCGCGGGCACTCCGCAAGCAGTGGGTGGCTGCACAAGGAACGCTGGGCGGCCTACTGGTCGCGGCGACACTCCCGGTACGCGGCTACGGCCGTCGGCAGGGTGGGGAAGATCCGCTCGGGGCCGACGGTGTCCGCGAGGCCGTACGCCGTCAGGTCGTCCAGCAGGTCCTGCTTGACGCGGGCGAGGGCGAAGACGATGCCGCGGTCGGTGAGTTCGCGGCGGAGTGCGTCGACGGCGTCCAGGGCGGTGATGTCCACCTCGACGTTGGCCTCGGTGTTGAGGACGAACCATCGGACCGGGCCGGTCTGTTCGTTGACCGCGGCCAGGGCCCGGCGGCGGAAGTCCTCCGCGTTGGCGAAGAACAGCGGGGAGTCGTAGCGGTAGACCAGCAGGCCGGGGATGCTGCGGGCCTTGGGGTAGTCGTCGATGTCGTGCATGCCGGCGACTCCGGGGACCAGTCCCAGGACGGCGTCGTGCGGCCGGGCGACCCTGGCGAGCAGCTCGGCCACGGACAGGCCTATGGCGACCAGTACCCCGTACAGGATGTCCAGGGCGAGGACCCCGGTGAGGCAGCCGAGTGCCAGCAGCAGTTCCCGACGGCGGAAGGACGCCAGTCTCCGGAAGCCCGCCAGGTCGATCATGCGGACGGCCGCGTAGACCACAAGGGCACCCAGTACGGCCTTCGGGGTGCGGGACAGCAGCGGACTGAGGAAGAGCAGTACCGCCAGGACGGCCGCGGCGGCGACGAGCGAGTACGCCTGGCTGCGGGCGCCTGCCGAGGAGGCGAGCGCGGTGCGGCTGGCGCTGCTGCTGACCGGGAAGCCGTGCACCATGCCCGCCCCGACGTTGACGGCACCCATGGCCAGGAACTCCTGGTTGGTGTCCAGCGTGTCCGTGTCCGTGTCCGTGCTCTGGTCCCGGTCGGCGAAGGCGCGCGCGGTGAGGATGAAGTCGGTGTAGCCGACGAGGAGGACGCCCAGCGCGGGCACTACCAAGTGCGGCAGCTCGGTCAGGTCCGGCACGGCGAGCCCGGGCAGTCCGGCCGGGACGTCACCGATCACCTTGATGCCGTGCCGGTCGTCGAGCCCGAGTGCTGCCACGGCCGCGGTACCCAGTACCACTACCAGCAGGGGGCCGGGGACGGCGCGGACGTACCGGGCGACGGCGAAGAGGAACGCCAGCGCGACGGAGGCGAAGACGACCGTGGCGGGATGGGCGTCCGCCAGGCTCCGGACGAAGGACCACAGCTGCGGGAAGAACGTGGAACCCGCCGTGTCGACGCCGGTCAGCTTGGGCAGTTGATCCACCATCATGATCAGCGCCACGCCGGTCAGGTACCCGATGAGCACCGGCCGGGACAGCAGATCCGCGAGGAAGCCGAGCCGCATCGCCCAGGCCAGCACGCACAGAAGTCCCACCGCGATCGCGAGCGTGGCCGCCAGCGTCGCGTACTGGGCCGGATCTCCGGCGGCGAGCGGACCGACCACCGTCGCCGTCATCAGCGCGGTCGTCGACTCCGGGCCGACCGAGAGCAGGCGGGAGGACCCGAGCAGGGCGTACAGGACAAGCGCGGGCAGGATCGCCCACAGTCCGGCGACCGGCGGCAGCCCGGCCACGCCCGCGTAGGCCATTACCTGGGGCACGAGGTACGCGGCCACCGTCACCCCGGCCACGACGTCGCCCCTCAGCCACGAGCGCCGGTAGCCGAGGAGGGTGCCGAGCCCGGGCATCGGACGGCGCCACCCCTGCCGTCGCGGAGCCCGGTCTCCCGAACTGCGGGACATGATCCTCCTTCTGACGAGTGGCCTTAAGGATCCAGTGGCCAACGGACCGCGCGAAGAGGCCTGTCGGCCCACTCCGTGCCGCCGCCCCCAGGGCCTACTGGCCCCGGCTCGGGACCTGCGGCCCCTGCACCACCTGTCCCCGCGCCACCACGCTGGAGTCGAATCCCCGACGAGGAGGCAGAACATGATCCGCAGTGTCGTCGTAGGTCTCGATGGCTCGGCTGAGAGCCGTGCCGCGGCAGAGTGGGCGGCCCGCGAGGCGAAGCGGCGCTTCCTGCCGCTCAGACTCGTCCACGTGTGGGAGCCGGTTCCCGCGCCCATCGCCCTGGCGCAGTTCCTCGGCGGCGAGACTCAGCAGCGGTGGAGCGAGCGTGTGCCGCGCGAGGTGGTCGAGGACCTCAAGGTGCGTCACTCCGGACTGGACGTGTCGCTGGAACAGGTCTCCGGCCGGCCCGCCGAGGTGCTGACTGAGGCCGCGAAGGACGCCGAGCTGCTTGTCCTCGGCTCCCGAGGGCTGAGCGGCATCGGAGGATTCCTCGTCGGCTCCGTGGGCCAGGCCGTCCTGGCGCACACCGAGCAGCCTGTGGTTCTGGTCCGTGCCGGCGAGAAGGCCACCGGCGGGCCTGTCGTCCTCGGGCTCGACACCGACCACCCCGACGACACGCTGCTCTCCTTCGCCTTCGAGGCGGCCGCCCGCCGCGTCACACCGCTGCGGGTCGTCCACGTCTGGAACCCGCCGCCGTACTTCGCCTACGGTCTGCCCGCCGACCCCGAACTCGACGCCGCGCTGGGCAAGCAGGACGCTGCCACGCTGACCGAGGTGCTGCACCACTGGAAGGAGAAGTACCCGGCCGTCGAGGTCATCGAGGAGTCCCGTCCCGGCAGTCCCGCCGTCCACCTGGTCGGCGCCTCCCGCGACGCGTCCCTGGTCGTCGTCGGCCGCCGGGCCCGCCGCAGCCCGCTCGGCGCCCACATCGGCTCCGTCACGCACGCCGTGCTGCACCACGCCACCGCGCCCGTCGCCGTCGTCGCGCACGACTGACGCACCCGAGACCCTTCAGGAGAAGCCACCATGAACGAGGTGCACCACGGCACCATGGAACTCCTTCTGGTCGTGGGCGTGGACGGATCCGAGCCGAGTCTGCGGGCCGTCGACTGGGCGGCGGACGAGGCTGCCCTGCGCGGGGTGCCGCTGCGGCTGGTGCATGCCTCGCTGTTGGAGCGGTACGAAGGTGCCGCGCCGGCCGAGGACCTCGGCGAGCCGTCCGGGCCGGTGCTCGCCGACGGCATCGTCGACGGCGCCGCCCGGCGGGCGAGCACCCGGAAACCGGATCTGAAGGTGTCCACCGAGGTACTGCCCGAGGAACCGGAGTACGCACTGGTGCGGGAGGGGGCCCACGCCTCCGCCCTCGTCCTGGGGTCCCGGGGCGCGGCGGTATCGCCGAGTTCCTGCTCGGTTCCGTCAGCCTGGCCGTGGCCGCCTGTGCCGCCTGCCCGGTGATCGTGCTGCGCGGCCGCCATGACAAGCGGGTACAGCCGGTGACGCGCGGGCGCATCCTGCTCGGCGTCGGCGAGGAGGCGCACGGTTCGGCGGCCGTGCGCTTCGCCTTCGAGGAGGCGGAACGACGTGGGGCCGTACTGGAGGCCGTACGGGCTTGGCGGTGCCCCGCGCACCAGACCGCCGACCACCCCCTCCTCGCGGGCGAGCCGGCCCGCCAGCACGAACAGGGAGCCGCCGAGACGCTGGAGGCCGCGCTGAACGAGGTGGCCGCAGAGTACCCGTCCGTGGAGGTGCACCGGCGCACCGCCGAGGGGCAGGGGCCGCCAGGCAAGGTTCTGTTGGAGGCGTCGGCCACCGCCGACCTGCTGGTCGTCGGGGCCCGGCGGCAGCAGCAGACCTTCGGACTCCAACAGAAGCCCATGACGTGCTCCACGCCCGCCCGGTTGTACCAGCTGCGGTCGAACAGCACGATCTCTCCGGCGGCGGGCAGATGCTCGGCGTACCGCTGGAAGTACCACTGGGTGCGCTCGCGCTCGGTGGGCTTCGGCAGCGCCACGATGCGGGGGACGCGGGGGTTGAGGTGCTCGGCCACCCGTTTGCTGGTGCCGCCCTTGCCGGCCGCGTCCCGTCCCTCGATGACGACGACCAGGCGGGCGCCCTCCGCGCGCACTCACTCCTGCAGCTTCACCAACTCCGTCTGCAGACGCAGCAGTTCCTTCTCGTAGGTCTTGCGCGGCAGCGTCGCAGCCTTCTCGCCGGCCATGCCGCCTCCAGCACCCGGCGATACAGGTGGACCCGGACAGCACGCTACTGCAGCGTGCCCCTGGCCGCTGCGGGCGCGTGCTCGGAGAGGTCGAACTCCACGTCCACGACCCCCTCGACGGCACGGATCAGGCGGGCAGCCACCGGGACCAGCGAGGTGTCCCGCATACGGCCGCCGAGCTTCACGACTCCCTCCCGCACCGCCACGCGTACGGCCGATGCCGGCGCGGGGAAGAGGTACGACACCACTTCCCGCCGGACCTCCTCGGCGATGTCCTCGTCGTCGCGCAGGAACACCTTCAGCAGGTCGGCGCGGCTCACGATGCCCTGCAGCATGCCCAGCTCGTCGACGACCGGCAGCCGCTTGACCCTGGCGCGCGCAAGGGTCCGCGCGGCCTGGGCAAGCGTCGTGTCGGCCTGGACGGTGAGGGCGGGAGAGGACATCAGCTCCCCGGCGGTCACCGCTCCGGCCTTCGCGAGATCGGACAGGCGCCGGAGCTGGGTGCGCCGGTCGGGGTCGCTGTCGCGGAACTCCTCCTTGGGCAGCAGGTCGGCCTCGGACACGACCCCGACGACGCGGCCTTCACCCTCCAGAACGGGCAGGGCGCTGACCTTCCAGTCGTGCATCATCCGCACGATCTCCTTGAAGGTGGCATTACGGCCGATGGCGGCGACGGTGTGGGTCATCACGTCGCTGACGATGTGCGGGCTGCCGTGCATCATCCCTCCCTGGTAGCTGTCGTGCTCCGAGTCGTGGGCGCGGTCACAGGAGGCTGCCGCTGCCGTAGGGGGCGTACAGGTCGAGCAGCCGCGTGCGGGCCGAGCGCAGGCGGTGGGCGAGGACACCGCCCACCCACTGGGCGACGCTCGCGCCGAGCGCGGGGTCGTCCTGGCACATCGAGCGGATCGTCGGGGCGTCGAACTCGTAGGCGCGTACCGGGCTGGTGGCCTCGGCGCCCAGGTGCCAGGCGTGCGGGGCGAACAGCCAGGACCAGCCGATGAGTTCGTTGGGCCGGAGGGTCTCGATGACGGCGGCGCGGCGGCCGGGGACCCGCATGTCGAGGTCGACCGAACCGGTGCGGATGATCCAGAACCGGTCGGCGCGGCCTCCTTCCTCGAAGAGGCGGGTGCCCTGGGGGAAGGACACCTCCCGGGCGAAACGCATCAGCCGCTGCCGGTGCTCGGCGGGGAGTCCCTGCAGCATGGTGGCCGTGGCGGGAGCGTTCATGGAGTGCCTCCAGTCAGGGCGTACGAGAACCTGCCATGCCCAGCGTGTCCCCGTGCCCGGTGCCGGGCCATGGGCCACCCGGCCCCATGACCGGGCCGCCCGGTACCTCGTCCGGGCCCTTCGGCACCCTGTGCCCGGACGGGCCCGGAGGTTTCATGGATCCGAGAGCCAACCCGACGGAAACGGAAGGGGATGGGCATGGTGGATACGTCACTGCCCCCGGAGTTCTGGAGGCGGTTCGCCGTCCTCCTGGCGATGTCCACCGCGGTCGGCTTCGTGCTCAGCGCCGCGCGCGACGCGCTCGTCCTGCGGGCACAGCGCCGCCGGCCCGCACTGCCCGCCACGAACCCGAAGCACCAGCCTCCTTCACCTTCTCGTGGCTCCTCTGGAGGACTCAAGCCATGCGCATCGTCATCGCCCTCGGCGGCAACGCCCTGCTGCGCCGGGGTGACCGCCCCGACGCCGCGGTACAGCAGTCGAACATCGACCGGGTGACCACCGCCGTCGCCGCTCTCGCTCTCGAACACGAGATCGTGATCACCCATGGCAACGAGCCGCAGATCGGCCTGCTCGCCATGGAGAGCGCGGCCGACCCGGTCCTGACCACCCCCTATCCGCTGGACCTGCTGGGTGCCCAGACCCAGGGGCTGATCGGCTCACTGCTGGTCCGGGCCCTGCGCGACACGCTGGCCGGCCACAAGGTCGCCGCACTCGTCACCCACACGTTGGTACGGGCCGACGACCCGGCCTTCGCACGACCCGCACAGCGCGTCGGCCCGGTGTACCCCCGGGACGTCGCCCGCACCCTCGCGCGAAGGCACGGATGGCACATCGCCAAGGACGCCACCGGGTGGCGCCAGGTCGTCGCCTCACCCATGCCCGAGGGCATCGTCGAGACGGAGACCATCCACGACCTGCTCACCTGCGGAGCGCTCGTCATCTGCGCCGGCGGCGGAGGCGTACCCGTCACCGCCGACAGCGACACCGGCGCACTGCACGGAGTGGACGCGGTCGTCGACAAGGACCTCACCGCCGCGCTGCTCGCCGAGGAACTCAAGGCCGACTTCCTGCTCATCCTCACCGACGTCCCGTGCGTCTACACCGGCTACGGCACCCGTGACCCGCAGCCCGTCCTCGACGCCACGCCCGACGACCTGCGCCGCGCAGGTTTCCCCGCCGACTCCATGGGCCCCAAGACGGAGGCCGCCGCCCGGTTCGTCGAACGCACCGGGGGACTGGCCGCGATCGGTGCCCTGGACGCGGCGTACGAGATCCTCTACGGGAGATCGGGAACGCTGGTGCGCCCCGATCTGGTCGTGGGCTGAGATGCAGCCGAAAGGCGTCGGGCCGATGGTGGGGGAGGGCACCGTGCCATGGCCCTGCCCGGCCCTGCCCATGGGGCGAGGAGGCGAGCCGTCATGCCCAGCAGCGTGCTGGTCGCCCATGGAACAACGAACGGATCGACGGCGCGGATCGCCGAGCCGTCGCCGAGGTCCTGCGCAGGGGCGGGCTGCCGCCGGCCCTTTTGGCTCAAGCCGTGATCACTTGCTCACAGGCCCGGCGGGCGAAGCTCCCGGCCGGTGACCATCTGGGATTCGATCCGCACGAACGCGGCCCCTGCCAGGGGCATCCAGGACGCGGGGCCGTCCCGGGACAGCCGCTCGTGCTCCGCGGGGTCGGTCACCACGGTGGCCCGTCCGGTGACGACCACGCTCCAGCCGGACCGGGTTGCCGCGTCGAACTCGTCCGCCTCGAAGGCGACGACGACGCCGTCGATGGCGCCTACGAGGTCCGAGTCCGGCGAGGTGCACAGCAGGACAGAGCTGTCCGTGTCCAGGGAGAAGTTGACGGGGAGGACCGCGGGCAATGCCTGCCTGGTATAGACCACGCGGCCGACCGGCACCTTGGCGAGCAGGCGCAGGCTTTCCTGCCGGTCGAGTGCGCGAAAGGCGTCGTTCTGGTACATCAGTCCATCGTCCCCGCGGCCGTCGTGTGGGGGTAGGGCCGACCGGCCCTACCCCCACACGACGCGAGGAAGGCCGATCGCAGCCGTCGTTCCGCGGGTGCGCATGCAGACAAGGCGGTACGCGGAGGAGTGTGGTGCCGCTCCATCTTCTACCTTCAGCCCGGTCCGGCCCTGTGATGACCAAAGCCCCGGTGCTCTTCCAACTCCACGCGATCAGCGCCCTCCTGCTGTTCGCGGCCCGGCCGTTCACCCGGCTCGTGCGCATGCTCACCGCACCGCTCGGCTGCCTCACCCGCCCCTACATCGTCTACCGCAGTCGCGACGCCCGACTCGGCGCCCGTTCCCCGCGCCGTGGTGGGGACCGCGTGGGGTCATGAACAGCCGGGCTCAGAATCCGGTCCGTGGTAGGGGGGCGGATCTGTCGGTTCCTGTCCGGCGGCGTGAAGCCCCCGACGGGACGCGCACCCGCTCCCGGACGTGCGGGCCCGTCGATCGCGGTGTGACACGGGTCGTTCTCCGGTACGGCCGGGACCGATGGCCCCTCATTCCCGGTCCGCATCCGGCTCAGGATGGGCTGACGCAGAACCGTGTACCAAGCGAGAGACGGGGCCGGCTGATGTACACCAACGACGGTTTCCACGAACTCGGACGGCAGGAGTGCCTTCGGCGGCTGGCCAAGGTGCCCGTCGGCCGCATCGTCTACACGCGCCAGGCCCTGCCCGCCGTCTTGCCGGTGAACTTCGGTCTGGACGGCGAAGGCGCGGTGGTGCTGCGCGCTTCCGCGGCCTCGGAACTCGTCCGCGCGATCGACGGCGCGGTCGTCGCCTTCGAGGTCGACGACGTCGACGCGGTCCGGCACTCCGGCTGGAGCGTCATCGTCACCGGCACCGCCGTCGTGGTGACCGACCCCGCCGAGCACGAACGCCTGGCCCGCACCGTTTCGGCCTCCTGGGCACCCTCACCGCAGGGAGTCTTCGTCCGTATCGAGCCCGAACTGGTCACCGGGCGCGAGCTCGTCGGCGGACGCACCCTGTACGGGGTGGACCTCAATGCCTGAGCCACTCTCTCCGGATTGCATCGCCGCGATCCAGCGCGCCGCACAACCTGCACGACGCCGCCGGCGGTGGTAGCAAATCCACCAGGTGGGGAATCCGGAGAGCGGAATCCGGTAATCAGGGACCACTGGCCCTGGCCTCCAGTCCCTCGGACGGGGAAGGATTCCCGTGGAAACAGAAGAGGACATCACAAGGAGTAACCGATGGCGGACAGTGAGCAGGCCGGCACCGGAGGTCCCATCAGGGTCTTCCTCCTGGACGATCACGAGGTCGTTCGGCGCGGTGTGCACGACTTGCTGAACGACGAGCCGGACATCACGGTGGTCGGCGAAGCCGCCACGGTCGAGCAGGCCCTGGTGCGCGTCCCCGCGCTGCGCCCCGATGTCGCGGTCCTCGACGTCCGCCTGCCCGACGGCGACGGCGTGACCGTGTGCCGTGAACTGCGCTCGAGCATGCCCCAGCTGGCCTGTCTGATGCTGACCTCGTTCGACGACGAGGAGGCCCTGCTGGACTCGATCATGGCAGGTGCGTCGGGGTACGTCCTGAAGCAGATCCAGGGCTCGGACCTGGTCTCGGCGGTGCGCACCGTGGCCGGCGGCCAGTCGCTGCTGGACCCGAGCGCCACGACCAAGCTGATGGCAAGGCTGCGGGGAGGTCAGAAGCAGGAGGAAGAGCCGGACGCCCTGCCGGGGCTGACCGAGCGGGAGCGGGAGATCCTGGCCCTGATCGGTGAGGGCCTGACCAATCGGCAGATCGGCCAGCGGCTGTATCTGGCGGAGAAGACGGTGAAGAACCACATCTCCCGCCTGCTGGCCAAGCTGGGCGTGGAGCGTCGTATCCAGGCCGCGGTCATCGCCACTCAGGCGCAGGACCGGCTGCGCGGCGAGGGACGCTGAGGCGGAGCCGGGAGAGCGGCGAGGCGCTGCCGACGCCTCCCGCCCCGGCCCGCCGCCGCGCAGGGCCGAACGGCCCCCGGTTCACCCCCCTTGGGCCCAAGCACCGCCCTACCCGCCGGCGGAAGGCTGATATCGCGCCCGGACGACACCGGGTATCGCCAACCCGTCGGGGAGGACGAGGGACATGACCGTACGCGTGGGCATCAACGGCTTCGGCCGCATCGGACGCAGCTATCTGCGCTGCGCACTGGAGCGCGCGGAGAATCCTGCCGGCACTTCCATCGAGGTGGTGGCGGTCAACGATCTCACCTCGCCGGAGGCGCTGGCCCATCTGCTGGCGTACGACTCGACCTATGGGCGCCTCGGTCGCGTCGTCGAGCACGACGCCAGTTCGCTGACCGTCGACGGCCACCGCGTGGCCGTCACCGCGGAGCGCGACCCCGGCGCCCTTGCCTGGGGCGACTTCGGCGTGGACGTCGTCATCGAGTCCACCGGCCGCTTCCGCACGCGCGAGCAGGCCGGCCTGCATCTGGAGGCGGGAGCGCGCAAGGTGCTGCTGTCGGTTCCGGGGAAGGGCGTCGACGCCACTGTGGTGATGGGCGTCAATGAAGGAACGTACGACCCGGACCTGCATCACGTGGTTTCCAACGCTTCCTGCACGACCAACTGCGTGGCCCCGATGGTGAAGGTGCTGGACGAGCACTTCGGCCTCGTCAAGGGGCTGATGACCACCATCCACGGCTACACCAACGACCAGGTGGTCCTCGACGGTCCGCACAAGGACCCGCGCCGGGGCCGCAGCGCCGCTGTCAACATCATCCCCACCAGCACCGGTGCGGCCCGCGCGGTCGGCCTCGTCCTGCCGGAACTGTCCGGCACCCTGGACGGCATCGCCGTACGCGTCCCCGTCGAGGACGGGTCGCTGACCGACCTGAGCGTGGTGCTCGACCGGCCGGTGACCGCCGACGAGGTCAACGTGGCCTTCCGGGAGGCCGCCGACGGGCCGCTGAAGGGCATCCTGCGCGTGTCCGACGCGCCGATCGTCTCCCGCGACGTCGTGGGAGACCCCGCCTCGTGCGTCCTGGACGCCCCGCTGACCCAGGCCCACGGCGACCTGGTGAAGGTCTTCGGCTGGTACGACAACGAGTGGGGGTACACCAACCGCCTGCTCGACCTCACGGAGTACGTCGCCGCGAGGTTGCCGCGCACCTGACCGGGGCGGGCGTGCTCGCTCCTGGCAGGGCTGATCTCGTGTCCTCCTCGCGCGCCGACCGCTACCGTGGCAGATGAGCGGACGGCGGTCGGCTCTGCGCGGACGGTTGGAGGATCACGTTGTCACGCTCCGAGGAGGCTCGGAAGGCCCAGGTACGGCTGCCCCAGCTCAGACTGGACGAGCTGCTGGAGGAGTTGCAGGCCCGCATCGACGCGGCCCGGGGAACCCAGGACCGGGTGCACAGTCTGCTGGAAGCGGTGCTGTCGGTCGGCCGGGAACTGGACCTGGAGCAGGCGCTGTACAGCATCGTGGAGGCCGCGACGGCACTGGTGGACGCGCAGTACGGCGCACTCGGCGTGATCGGCCCGGACGGCAAGCGGCTGTCGGCCTTCCACACGGTCGGCGTCAGTGAGGACCAGATCGCTCGCATCGGGAACTACCCGGAGGGTCACGGCATCCTGGGCGAGCTCATCCGCCACCCCGAGCCGCTGCGCCTGCCGAAGCTCTCCGAGCATCCGGCCTCCTATGGTTTCCCGCCGCACCATCCCCCGATGAACACGTTCCTGGGCGTTCCCATCCGGGTCCGGGACCAGGTGTTCGGCAACCTGTACCTGACCGAGAAGCGGGGCGGGACCGATTTCGACGAGGAGGACGAGGCCGTCCTGTCCACCCTCGCCGTGGCCGCCGGCGTCGCCATCGACAACGCCCGTCTGTACGAGGAATCCCGGCTGCGTGAACGGTGGCTGCAAGCGAACGCGGAGATCACCCACAGTCTGATGTCCGGCGGCGACCAGGCGGAGGTACTGCGGCTGATCGCCGAGCGAGCGCGCGACATCACCGGCGCCGCACTCGCCGTGGTCGCGGTGCCGATGAAAGACACCGACACGCTCACCGTGGAGCTGGCCATCGGCCGGCAGGCGGAGGCCCACCGAGGGCTGGTGCTGCCCGTCGAGGGAAGCCTCATCGGGCGGGCCTTCGCCGACGTGGTACCGGTGACCAGCCCGGACGTCTCCCAGGACGACCGGATCTCGGCCGGGCCGCCGCGTTTTTCCGGCCTGGGGCCGGCCGTCGCCGTGCCCGTGGGGACGGGGGACGGCGTACGCGGGGTCGTGCTGCTGGTGCGTGAGGCGGGCGCGAATGAGTTCACCCAGAAGGAGATGGAGCCGCTGCAGGGCTTCGCCGCGCAGGCCGCGGTCGCCATGGAACTCGCCGAACGCCGTAAGGACGCCGAACAGATCGCTGTTCTCGAAGATCGCGACCGGATCGCCCGGGACCTGCACGACCTGGCCATCCAGCGGCTGTTCGCCACCGGGATGACCCTGCAGAGCGCCGGCCGCCTCATCGAGCACGCGCAGGCCTCGGAGCGCGTGCTGCGGGCTGTTGACGACCTCGATGAAACCATCAAGATCATTCGGTCGACGATCTTCGGCCTGCGCACGCGCGACGACGACGCGGCCCCCAGCCTGCGGGCCCGAGCGGTACGCGTGGTCGGTGAGGCCGCTCCCGTCCTGGGCTTCGCGCCCAGCGTGCGCATGGAGGGACTGCTCGACACCCATGTCCCGAAGGAGACCGCCGACCACATCGTGGCCGTGCTGTCCGAGTCCCTCACCAATATCGCCCGTCACGCGCACGCCGACCGCGCCGAGGTGGTGTTGGAGACCGATGGCAACGAGGTAAGCCTCACGGTCACCGACAGCGGTGTGGGCGTACCCGAGGAGGGCCGCCGCAGCGGCCTCGCCAACATGGCCGAGCGAGCCAGGAAGCTCGGCGGGGACATGGAACTCGCCGACCGGGACGGCGGCGGAACGCGACTGGTGTGGCACGCCCCGGTGAGGGAAGGACAGGGCCCCTCGGAAGGGTGATCATGGCGAGGCACCAGGTGCTGCCTCCGCGCGGAAGGACGCCGGGACGCCACCCAGGGGTGCGGGACCCGGCCCGGCGTGATCCTGGAAAGGCGAGCCAAGAGCGGACCCACCGAGGGAAACGGAGGCTGCAGCGTCAGGCGGGACGACGGACCCGAGCACGCGAGCCGTCCCCGCAGCGCCGCGACAAGACCCGGGGACGTGGGGCGGCGCGTGGCGGCCGCCGTCGGCGACAGGGTCTCAGCCGGGAGGAAACGGCTCGCCGCGCCCACATGGCGCCGGAGTACCTCGCCTGCCTGGAGGAACATCCTTCGGATCCCAGTCCGGCGACGCTGCCGCGACTGGCCGACGCCCTCGGCACCCGTCTCGTCGAACCGCGGGGCGGTGACCAGGATCTGCCACCAGGGCAGGGACACGCCCTCCTGCACCCCCGCCTGAGGGAACTCAGCCAGGAGGAGTACCGCACCTTGCTGCCCACACACGGAGTGGGCGCGTTTCTGTGACCACACCTGATGGCCCGGCCATGCTCCCGGTCTACTACGAGGTGGTCGACGACGCCCTTGTCTTCCGCACCTCGCCGGACGCGGCTCCCGCCGTGGCCGTCGGCACGGAGGTCGCCTTCGAGGTGGACCACATCGACGATGCGATGAGCCAGGGCTGGAGCGTTCTCGCGGTCGGCCGGGCCGAGGCCGTCAGAGACCCCGACGAGGTGCGCCGACTGGACACGCGGGCCCATACCGATCCGGGCCGGGGGAAGGACGCACATTGTGGGTGATGATCCGGCCCGTCCGCGTGACAAGGCGTCGCATCACGCCGGCGGACCGGTGAGCGGATCACCCGGCCTTCAGCGCCTCGCGGGCCGTGCAGAGCGGCCAGGCGGGCCCGACGGGGCGGGCCGCGGGCGACACACCCACGGCTGAGAGCTGCGTGTCCTGAACCCGGTGGCGGCTCTCCGCCGCGCAGGGCCACGCCCAGCACCAGGCACAGCTGTCCGGTTCGCGGCACAAGTGCGGCGGAGCCGGACAGCCGGCCCGCCGCCTTGGGACCCGTCGGGTTGGTCATATCGCGCCGAACGGCCCCCCGGCCCAGGGCCGTTCAGCCCGCCGCCGTGGACCTTCGGCCTCCGGCGCGGACCGGCGCCGCCCAGGACAGTGAACGGTGTCAGGCACCAACCGGACCATCCCCGAAGGGATCACCGTCATGGCCGTGCACGATCACTCACACCGCAGTGCGGGTCTCCACTTGCCGTCGTTCCGCAGGAACCCGACGTCCACCGCACCCGGGTCCGCCGTGTCGGCACGCGACGACACGCACACCGCGCGGGCCTACGTCTTCGGTTCGGTGCGCCTCCTCATGGGCTTCGTCTTCCTGTGGGCCTTCCTGGACAAGACGTTCGGATTTGGTTACGCCACCCCGTCCGGCAAGGGCTGGATCGACGGCGGATCGCCGACGAAGGGGTTCCTCGGCTCCCTGTCCGTCGGGCCGATGGAGTCGACGTTCCACGAGTGGGCCGGCGCGGCCTGGGCGGACTGGCTGTTCATGCTCGGCCTGCTGGGCATCGGCCTGGCACTGGTCGCGGGGATCGGACTGCGCCTGGCCGCGGTGGCGGGGACCGTGATGATGGCGCTGATGTGGGTCGCGGAGTGGCCACCGGCCCAGCACCTCTCGGACGGTTCGCCGAGCATGTCGACGAACCCCTTCGCCGACTACCACCTCGTCTACGCCGCCGTCCTGATCGCCCTGGCTGCCGTCTCCGCGGGCGACACCCTTGGGGCCGGCCGGCTCTGGGCCAGGCTCCCGTTCGTCCGCGACAACGGCTGGCTGCGCTGAACGCGGGGATGCGGTGGGCTCGCCACCGGGCCCACCGCCCGGGCAGTGGGAGGGACGGTCGGGTCCCGGTCCGGGACCAGTGGCCCCTGCACTGCCCGCCGCCCGCGCACGACCCTCGAATCGGATCCCTTGCTCCACTTCTGGAGGTTGAGAGCATGTCCCGCACGATCACCGTAGGTCTCGACGGCTCGTCCGAGAGCCGGGCCGCCGCCGAGTGGGCGGCCAGGGAAGCGAAGCTACGCGGGCTGGCGCTCAAGCTCGTCCATGTCTGGCAGCCGGTGCCGGAGCCCATGGCCCAGGCACCGCTCCTCGGTGCCGAGACCCACCAGCACTGGACCGAGCGGATCCCGCGCGAAGCGGCCGCGGGTCTGCGGTTGCGGCACCCGGGCGTCGAGGTGAGCACGGAGCAGTGCTCCGGCCACGCCGCCGAGGCGCTGTGCTCGGCGGCGAAGGAGTCCGCGTTGCTGGTCCTGGGGTCACGCGGCATGAGCGGGGTAGGCGGGTTCCTGGTCGGCTCTGTCGGCCAGGCGGTCCTGGCGCACGCCGAGCTGCCGGTCGTCCTGGTGCGCGCGGGAGAGCAGGCCGCAGACGAGCACGAGATGGACCCCACCGGCATTCCGTCGGCGGCGGCCCCTTACCGGCCCGTCGTGCTCGGCATGGACACAGGCCGGCCCGATGAGGGACTGATCGAGTTCGCCTTGGACGCGGCGGCGCGCCGCGCCACGTCCCTGCGGGTCGTCCACGGTTGGAACCCGCCGCCCTACTACGCCTACGGCCTGTCCGCCGACCCCGGCTTCCACGAGACGCTCGCCCGGAGCGAGGCCACCGACCTGGCGGAGGTGCTGCGCCCCTGGCGGCAAAAGTACCCGGACGTCGAGGTTCTGGAGGAGTCCCGCTACGGCAGCCCGGCCCTGCACCTGATCGACGCCTCCCGCACGGCATCCCTCGTCGTCGTCGGCCGCCGGGTCCGCCGCAACCCGTTCGGTGCCCACATCGGCCCCGTCACGCACGCCGTCCTGCACCACGCCACCGCGCCCGTCGCCGTCGTCCCGCACGACTGAGCATCCTGAGGAGAAGCAACCATGAAGGCAGCAGTCGTCCGGGCCTTCGGTGAACCGCTGGTCATCGAGGAGCGCCCCGACCCCGAGCCCGGCCCCGGCCAGATCCGTATCCGTCTCGAGGCGTCCGGGCTGTGCCACACCGATATCCACGCCGCGCACGGGGACTGGCCGGTCAAGCCGAACCCGCCGTTCGTGCCCGGGCACGAGGGCGTGGGTCTGGTGGAGGCCCTCGGCGAGGGCGTCACCCACCTGGCCGTCGGGCAGCGGGTCGCGGTGCCCTGGCTGGGCCGGGCCTGCGGGCGGTGTGAGCACTGCCTGTCCGGCTGGGAGACGCTGTGCGAGCAGCAGGTCAACACCGGATACGGCTGCGACGGGGGGTACGCCGAGAAGATGCTGGCCTGGGCCGACTTCGCCCAGCTGGTGCCTGAGGGTGTCACCCCGTTCGACGCGGCCCCGCTGACCTGCGCGGGCGTGACGACGTACAAGGCGCTGAAGGTCGCCGACGTCCGGCCCGCTCAGCTCGTCGCGATCTCCGGCGTCGGCGGCCTCGGACACCTGGCCGTGCAGTACGCGAAGATCGCCGGGGCCACCGTCGCCGCGATCGACGTCACCGACGACAAGCTGCGACTCGCCCGCGAGTTGGGTGCCGATCTCGTCATCGACGCCCGCAAGGACGACGTGGAAGCGGTGCTGAAGCGCCACGGCGGTGCGCACGCGGCGATCGCGCTCGCGGTGAACGAGGCCGCGTTCACGGCGGTCAACTCCGGTCTGCGCCGGGGCGGCAAGCTGGTGATGGTGGCGTTGCCCGCGCACGGCACGATCCAGGTGCCGATCTTCGACACGGTCCTGAACGGCACCAGTGTGATCGGCTCGATCGTCGGCACCCGGCAGGACCTCGCCGAGGTCTTCCAGCTCCACGCTGCCGGCCGGACGAAGGTCGTCTACGAGACCCGCCCGCTCGCCGCCGTCAACGACTCCATCGACGAGGTGCTGCGCGGCCAGGTCAAGGCCCGCATCGTCTTCGACCTGGGAGCACTGTCATGAGCACCATGGACCTTCCGCTCGTCGCCGGCGTCGACGGATCCGAGCCGAGCCTGCGGGCCGTGGACTGGGCGGCCGACGAGGCCGCCCTGCGCGGGGTGCCTCTGCGGTTGGTGAACGCCTCGCTGTGGGAACGGTATGAAGGCGCCGCGCTCGCGCATGACCTGGGCAAGCCGTCCGGACGGAGCATGGCCGAGGACATCGTCGGGACCGCGGCGCGGCGCGCCCGCAGGCGTGCCGCGGACGTGAGGATATCCACCGACGTGCTCCCCGAGGAGCCCGAATACGCGCTGGTGCGCGAGGGACGGAACGCTTCCGCGCTGGTCCTGGGCAACCGTGGCCGCGGCGGCATCGCCAACCTGCTGCTCGGCTCCGTCAGCCTGACCGTGGCAGCCCACGCGTCCTGCCCGGTGATCGTCATCCGTGGCAACCACGACAACCAGGCCAGGACTGGGCTGCGCGGCCGCATCCTCCTCGGAGTCGGCGACGCGTCGACGGCTGCTGTCGACTTCGCCTACGAGGAGGCGAAGAGGCGTGGGGTGCCGCTGGACGCCGTCCGCGCCTGGCGCCGTCCCGCGCACGAGACCACCGACCACCCCCTGCTCGCGGGCGAGCCCACGCGCCTGCACGAGGAGCAGGCTGCCAAGGTGCTGGAAGCGGCCCTGAAGGATACTCCCGCGGACATGGAGGTGCACCGGCGCACGATCGAGGGCCCCGCTCGCAGGGTGCTCCTCGCCGCCTCGCGCGAGGCAGACCTCCTCGTTGTCGGCGCCCGGCGCCGACAGCCAAGGCACGTCGGCCTCCAGCTCGGCCGCGTCGCCCACACCGTCCTGCACCACTCCGCCTGTCCGGTGGCGGTCGTACCCGAGCGGGCGTGAGGTCAAAGGCCCCGCCGCGTGGCCGGAGAGGTCCCGCTGCCGTTCGCGCTCGGTCGGCTTCGGCAGGGCGACTGCCCGCCGCCTCCACCCCTCACGACGACAAGCAGCCGCGTGCTCTCCGCCTTCACCCACTCCCGCAGTTTCACCAGCTCCGTCTGCAGACGCACGAGTGCTGCCGCGTACGCCGTGCGTGGCAGTTTCGCCGCCTTCTCGCAGGCCCTGCAGCCTCCTCACCGGTGACCCGGTCATCCACCGCTGGGTACTCGCCCAAGGCGGAACATCGGAGCGCCACCGTACTGACCGCCGACAGACCAGCGCACCCGGAGGCGCGCCCCTGCGAGCGGCGACCGAATCGACGAGCGTGACGGGGTGATGGGGCCGACCGGCCCTCGGATCGGTCCCGGACAGCCCATGGGTCCCCGCGGCGGACCGCTGGATGCTCGAAGAGTCGAGAGACTTGGAGGAGATCCGCGATGACGGACGACGTGCTCAACCGACCCCCTGTCCACGCCCTGCTCACGGACGGGACCACCGTGTGCATCCGTCCCGTGCTGCCCGGCGACCACGATCAGCTGGAGGGGCTGTACGAGGAGATGTCCCCGGAGAACCTGCGCCTGAGGTTCTTCGCGGCGAGCCGCCGTTCCGCCACCGCGGCCGCCGATCGAGCCTGTGCGTCGGCACGGCCCGGCTACCGGGCACTGCTGGCCGAGACGAAGGGCCAGGTGATCGGCCTCGCCGAGTACGACACCGGCGGCGGCAGGGACTCGGCCGAGATCTCCGTCGCCGTCGCCGACGGGCTGCACCACCGGGGCGTGGGCACCCTGCTCGTCGAACACCTGGTCTCGGCGGCCCGGTCGGACGGCGTCACCACCTTCACCGCCGACGCGCTGAGCGAGAACCGCGAAGTCCTCAGGCTCTTCACCGACCTCGGCCTGGATGTGACCCGACGCTTCGAGGGCGCCGAGGTGCGCTGCACGATAGCCCTCGACGAGGACGACGCCTATCTGACGGCGGTGGAGGCCCGAGGCCGGGCCGCCGACGTGGCCAGCCTCGTACCGCTGCTGCGGCCGAAGGCGGTGGCCGTCGTCGGCGCCGGCCGCAAGCCCGGCTCGGTCGGCCGCGCCCTGCTGCACCACCTGCACGCCGGCGGTTACACCGGGCGCCTGTTCGCGGTGAACCCCAGTGCCACCAACATCCTGGGCGTGCCTTCCTACCCCTCGATCACCTCCCTGCCCAGGACGCCCGACCTCGTGGTGATCGCCGCGCCCGCTCCCGCGGTCCCGACCGTCGCCGAGGAGTGCGGCAAGGCGGGCGTACGGGCCCTCGTGGTCGTTTCCGCAGACCTCGACGGTACCCAGGCGCAGGCGCTCCTGACCGCCTGCCGCACCCACGGCATGCGCCTGGTAGGCCCCAACTGCCTCGGCATCTCCAACACCGACCCGGACCTGGGCCTGGACGCGACGTTCGCCGCCGGTCACCCGAAACCCGGCCGCGCGGGCGTGGCCGTGCAGTCCGGTGGTGTGGGCATCGCCCTGCTCGACGGGTTGTCCCGCCTGGGCATCGGCGTGTCCACGTTCGCCTCCCTCGGCGACAAGTACGACGTCAGCGGCAACGACATGCTCCAGTGGTGGGAGAGCGACGGCCGCACCGACCTCGTCCTGCTGCACCTGGAGTCCTTCGGCAACCCGCGGGCCTTCTCCCGCACCGCCCGGCGCGTCACCCGCCGCATGCCCGTCCTCACCGTCGACGCAGGCCGCACCGACGCGGGCCGACGGGCGGCCGCCTCACACACGGCGGCCGCCGCGACCCGCACCATGACCCGGCAGGCCCTGTTCACCCAGGCCGGCATCACCGCCACCCACTCGATCGGCGAACTCCTCGCCACCGCGGCCCTGTTCCACACTCAGCCGCACCCGGCCGGGACCCGCGTCGCCATCGTCACCAACGCCGGCGGCGCGGGCGTGCTGACCGCCGACGCCTGCGCCGAAGCGGGGCTCGTCCTGCCGCAGTTCACTCCCGGACTCGTCGTCGACCTGTTGGCCGTGCTGCCTTCCGGTGCGGCCGTCGGCAATCCCGTGGACGCCACCGCGGCCGTATCGGAGGACCAACTGCGCGAGTGCGTCGACCGGCTCATGGCGTATCCGGGGATCGACGCCGTGCTGCTCGCCCTCGTCCCCACCGCGGTCGCCGCGGCGACGGGTGACGATCTGGTCCGGGCCCTCACCGCAGGACCGGGACGACAGGCGCGGCCGGTGGCCCTCGTCCGCCTGGAGCAGGACGTGGCGGTCAGCCTGCTGCCCGCCGCCGACGGCGGCACCATCCCCTCGTACGCCGAGCCCCAGGCGGCGGCACGGGCCCTCGCCCACGCCGCCCGCCGGGCTGCCTGGCTCGCCCGCCCGGCAGGCACCGTACCGGCTCTCGTCGGAGTCGACACCGGCCGAGCCCGCCAGATCACTGAGACGTACCTCGCCGCGCATCCGGACGGTGGCTGGCTCGACCCACTCATCTGCGCAGACCTGCTGGCCTGCTACGACATTCCCCAGCTGCCGTGGGCATGGGCCGACACAGAGGGCGACGCCGTCCTCGCCGCCGAACGGCTGGGCGGTGTCGACGGCCGGGTGGTCATGAAGGCCCACTGGCCCGGACTGGTGCACAAGAGCGAGCAGCACGCGGTCCACCTCGACCTGCGGGGCGAGGACCAGGTCCGTGCGGCCTACCAGGACTTGGAGAGTCGGTTCGCCGGGCTGATGACCGGGGTGGTCGTGCAGCCGCTCGCCGAACGCGGCACCGAGTTGTTCGCCGGAGTCGTCCAGGACGACGTCTTCGGGCCGCTCGTCCTGTTCGGCCTCGGCGGGACGGCCACGGAGGTGCTCGCCGATCACGCCGCCCGCCTCGCCCCGCTCACTGACCACGACGTGCACGACCTCATCACCGCCCCGCGCTGCGCACCCCTGCTGTTCGGCGCGCGCGGCAACGGACCCGTGGACCTCGAAGGCCTGGAACAGGTTCTCCTGCGGCTGTCCCGCATGGCGGAGGACCTGCCGCAACTCGCCGAGGCCGACTTCAACCCGGTCCTCGCCACACCCGGCCAGGTCACCGTGCTCGACGCGCGGATACGTCTCCTGCCGCGCAGGCCCCAGGACCCCTATCTGCGCCGACTGCGCTGAGGAGGAACCGGCATGAAGTGGCCCGGCGACATGCGGAGCGGCTGCCGGTGCTCGAAGAGGAGGACCGGCCGGCAAGAGCGAGACCGGGATCGCCCTTGCCATGACTCGGCAGATCGACGGCGGGGTCGACGTCGTCGACAAGCTCACCCACCGGCTCGACGACTGTAAGGAGGCGAACCACCATGCCGAGCAACGTGCTGGTCGCCTACGGAACAACGAACGGATCGACCGCGGAGATCGCCGAAGCCGTCGCCGCCGTCCTGCGCAAGGAAGGGGTCGCGGCCGAGGCGCTGCCAGCCCGGTCCGCGACGAGTGTGTCGCCGTACGACGCCGTCGTGGTCGGTGGCGGGCTGTACGCCGGGCGCTGGCACAAGGACGCCCGCCGCTTCGTGCGGCGACACGGCAGGTCCTTGGCCGGTCGGCCGGTGTGGTTCTTCAGCAGCGGGCCGCTCGATGCCTCGGCGTCGGAGCGGGACATCCCGCCCGTGCCCGGCGTACGGCGCGCCATGGACAAGCTGGAGGCCTCCAACGCCCTTCTGAGAGCGGCGACCGGAGCCGGACTCCTGGTCGTCGGTCACCGGCCCGCCGAGCGACCGACCGTCCCGCGTACCGGCCCCGTCACCCACGCCGTGATCCACCACGTCGGCTGCCCCGTGGCCGTCTTACCGCACTTCTGAACGAGTCCGCCCGTACAGGTGGGCCGATCAGCCGGACGTGACAAGAACACAAGGGTGAGACAGGAAGGTGACGGTCATGTCGAGGCCAGTCGTGGCCGGTCTGGACGGCTCCCAGGAGAGTCTCGCCGCAGCCCATTGGGCGGCCGGGGAAGCCCTGCGCCGAGGACTGCCGCTCCGGCTCGTGCACGCCTGGGAAGGCCTGCCCGAGAACGACACCGAGGCGAGTCTGCCCGAGCTGCGCGCGCCGCAGTACCACGCACGCCTGGTGCTGCGCGGCGCGGTCGACCAGATCAGCGAACGATATCCGCAGCTGCACGTCGCCGCCGAACAGGTGCGCCGGCAGCCCGGCCCCGCGTTGCTGGACGAGGCGGAGAACGCCGAACTGCTGGTCATCGGCAGCCAAGGGCTCAGCAGCGTCGGCGGGTTCGTCGCCGGTTCGGTGGCCATGGCCACCGTGGCGCACGCCGAGAGCCCGGTCGTCCTCGTACGGGCGGGTGAGAAGGCGGAGGACGAACACCTGCCGGACACCGCTGGGAAGCCGTCGGCACGCACGGAATACCGTGACGTCGCGGTCGCCGTCGACATCGGCGGACCGTGCGACGACGTGTTGGACTTCGCGTTCCACGCCGCCGGACTGCGACGGGCGCCGCTGCGCGCCGTGCACGCCTGGCACGTACCACTCGGTCTGGGCGGCGCGGACGCCGGGGAACGGGCCCGGATCCGGCAGGAGGCGGAACAGCGGCTCGCGGTACTTCTGCAACCGTGGCGGCAGAAGTTCCCCGCCGTGCTCGTCAAGGAGAACCTGCACGAGGGCCGCCCGGCCCACGTCCTCGTCCGTGCGGCGGGCGGAGCGGGCCTGCTGGTGGTGGGCCGCCGCCGGAGGCGTGCCGCGGTCGGCTCGCACACAGGCCCGGTCGCCCATGCCCTGATCCATCACGTCGCCCGGCCTGTTGCGCTGGTGCCGCACGACTGACGACACGTTCGGCACGTGCCCCGCCGGGCAGGTGCTCGCGGATCACGCGCGTCACGAGCCGGCTGATCTGCCGCTCATCGCAGGACCCGCGCACCCCAGAGCGTCTGTCAGCCGCGCGTGCAGCTCGAAGGCGTCCGTCAGGTTCGTGTGTCGCAGCATGCGCCGGAAGCCGGCACTGTCAGTGACCAGCCGCAGTCGGCCCTGCCTGGCTTCGACCCGGTTGCGTGCCCGGCACAGCACGCGCAGTCCGGCGCAGTCGATGAAGGACATCGGACGCAGGTCCACCACCAGGTCGGCGCCTGGAGCGGCGGTCAGAGCGTCGAGCCGCGCGGACAGCGCGGGTTCGGTGCGTATGTCGATCTCGCCGTGCAGCTCGAGGACGGTCGTGTCGCCGACGGTGCGTTCCGTGTGGCTCGGCATGGTGCCTGTGTGCGTATGCGCCATGGGCAGAGCCAAGACCAGACGCCGCATCGGGCGGAAGGGCCGGGCGGCCCCTTGGGCGTGAAGGAGCAGGGCCATCCGGCCCACAAGGGACCGGGTGAGCGGGCCGGCCGTCTGCACGGCGGCCGGTCGGCGCCGTCTTCGGGACCTTGGGCCCTCGTCTCGCGGGTCGTGGATCACCAGAGTGAGGGCATCCCAAGGAGGTCCACTGTCATGTCCCCTATGTCTCCCGTCCTCGTCGGTTTCGACGGCCGTCCTGAGAGCGTCATGGCGGCCGGCTGGGCCGCCCGCGAAGCGCTGATGCGCGGGGCTCCGCTGCGTCTCGTACACGCCTGGGAGCAGGCTCCCCAGCCGTATGCGACGCTGGCGGGGGCCGCCGTGCCGCAGCACCCGTATGGGTCCGCGCGCCTTCTGGCGGACATGGAGGCGTTGCTGATCCGTCGTCACCCGGGGCTGCAGATCGCGGCCGACCGGGTCGCCGGGGATCCCGCGACTGCTCTCCTGACCGCCGCGGCGGACGCCGGGATGCTGGTACTCGGTTCGCGCGGCCTGGGCCGGGCCGCCGGATTCCTGCTCGGTTCCGTCGGCCGGTCCGTGGTGGCCCGGGCCGAGCGGCCGGTCGTGCTGGTACGTGCCGACACCACCCTGGACGCGGCGGGTGCTGACCACGGTGCTTCGGCCCGTGACGTGGTGGTCGGCGTGGACTTGGACCAGCCCGACGACTCCGTCCTCCTGTTCGCCTTCGAGGCCGCTGCACGCCGCGGTGCCGGCCTCCGGGTCGTCCACAGCTGGGATCCGGTGGGCGAGAACACCTCCGCGGCGGGCCTTCCGGGCGTGGACGACCCTGCCGAGGGGAGGACCATGACTCCACGTCAGCCGCCGGCCGATCTGCTGCGTCCGTGGCAGGACAAGTTCCCGGACGTGTCCCTGACCGAGCAGACCGTGGTCGGCCAGGCGGCATCCCACCTGGTCGACGCGTCCCGTGACGCCGAACTGCTCGTTGTCGGGCGGGCGTCCCGGCACGCCCCGATCGGTCCGCAGACCGGACCCGTCACCCGGGTGGTGCTTCACCGCGCCGTGCCGCCGGTCGCGGTGATTCCGCACGACTGACGCCACTGGCTGACACGCCCGCTGCGTGAAAGGGGCCGGGTGGACCTCGCGCAGGTCCCACTCGGCCCTCGTAACGTCGTCCGTCCCTTGCTTTCATGGAATCAGCGGAAAGGACCTGAAAGAGAGGCGCGGAGAAGCGGGGTCGGTGACCGCGCACCGCGCAATCAGGACCCGCGAGAAGCGGATGGTCCTTTCCGCCTGTCCATGCCCTGAATCCGGCGGGGCCGGGGCCACTGTGGCCCCGGCCCCGCCGGCTTGTGCTTGCCCGTCGCCGTTGCGTTCAGCCGTAGTAGGCCGCGCGCATGAGCTCCTGCATGTCGTCGAGCATGGGCATCCGCGGGTTGGCGGGCGCGCACTGGTCCTCGTAGGCGTTGAGGGCCTGGTGCGGCAGGGCGCCGAGGAAGGCCTGCTCGTCGACTCCGAGTTGGCGGAACGACGGCTCGATGCCGACGGCGTCGCGCAGGCGTTCCACGGCCGCGGCAAGCGACTCCACGCCCTCCTGCGGGGTCGCGGCGGGCAGGCCGAGGGTGCGGGCGATGTCCTGGAAGCGTTCCGGGGCCCGGTAGTCCTCGTACTTGGGCCAGCCGGTGAGCTTGGTCGGGACGGTGCCGTTGTAGCGGATGACGTGCGGCAGCAGGACGGCGTTGGTGCGGCCGTGCGCGACGTGGAAGGTGGCGCCGAGGGTGTGGGACATGGCGTGGACGATGCCGAGGAAGGCGTTGCCGAAGGCCATGCCCGCGATGGTGCCGGCGTTGTGCATCTTCTCCCGGGCCTGAGCCGAGCCCTCGCGGTCGTTCACGGCCGCTTCGATGTGCTCGAAGATCAGCCGGATCGCGTGCAGGGCGAGGCCGTCGGTGAAGTCGTTGGCGTACACGGAGACATATGCCTCGATGGCGTGGGTGAGCGCGTCGAAGCCGCTGTCGGCCGCCAGGGCCGGAGGCAGGTCGGTGGTGAGCAGCGGGTCGATGATCGCCACGCTGGGGGTGAGCGCGTAATCGGCCAGCGGGTACTTCTTGCCGGTGGCGGGGTCGGAGATGACCGCGAACGGGGTCACCTCGGCGCCCGTGCCGGAGGTCGTGGGGATGCACACCAGACGGGCGAGCGCGCCCAGGGTCGGGAAGCGGAAAGCTCGCTTGCGGATGTCGGAGAACTTCTGCCGCATGTCCGCGAAGTCCATTTCCCGGCCGGCGGCTTGCTGTTCGTACAGCAGCCACATGACCTTGGCCGCGTCCATGGGTGAGCCGCCGCCGAGCGCGATGATCGTGTCGGGGCGGAAGTCCCGCATGAGGGCGGCGCCGCGCCGCACCGAGTCGATGCTCGGCTCCGGTTCGACGTTGTCGATGACCTGCACGGTCACCGGCTCACGGCGACGCTGGAGCACCCGCGTGACACGGTCGACGAAGCCCAGCCGGGTCATCGTCGCGTCGGTGACCACGGTGACGCGGTGCACGTCCGGCATCGACGTCAGGTAGCGGATGGCCTGGGGCTCGAAGTAGATCTTCGGCGGGACCTTGAACCACTGGAGGTTGTTGCGGCGTGTGCCGACTCGCTTGACGTTCAGCAGCTGGGCCGCGGAGACGTTGTTGGAGACGGAGGTGCTGCCCCAGGATCCGCAGCCCAGCGTGAGCGACGGCAGCAGTCCGTTGTAGATACCGCCGATGGCTCCCTGCGAGGACGGGGCGTTGACGATGACCCGTACGGTCTTCATCCGCCTGCCGTACGCCTCGGCGAGGGCGGGGTCCTCGGTGTGGATGACGGCGCTGTGGCCCTGGCCGTGGAAGGCCACCATGTCGGCGGCCAGGTCGAAGCCCTGCCGCTCGTCCTCGGCACGCAGCACGGCCAGGACCGGGCAGAGCTTCTCGCGGGTCAGCGGCTCGTGCGCGCCCACCCGTTCGGCCTCGACCAGGATGATCGAGGTGCCGGCGGGAACGGTGAACCCGGCCTGCTCGGCGATCCACGACGGACTCTGCCCCACGGCCGCCGAGTTGACCTTCGGCTCGCAACCGCCGCCCTCCGCCCTGCCGGTGGGGAAGAGGAACGCTTCGAGCTTCGCCTTCTCCTCGGTGGTGGCCATGTGGGCGTGCAGCGTGCGGAACTCGGTCAGGGCCGCGTCGTAGATCTCACTGTCCAGGATGACGGCCTGCTCGGAGGCGCAGATCATGCCGTTGTCGAACGACTTGGAGAGCACCAGGTCGTTGACGGCGCGGCGCAGCTTGGCGCTCCTGTGCACGTACGCCGGGACGTTGCCCGCGCCAACGCCCAGGGCGGGCTTGCCGGCCGAGTAGGCGGCCTTGACCATGGCGTTGCCGCCGGTGGCCAGGATCAGCGAGACGCCCGGGTGGCGCATGAGCGTGCCGGTCGCCTCGACGGACGGGGTTTCGATCCACTGGATGCAGTGCTCGGGTGCTCCGGCGGCGACGGCGGCGGCGCGTATGATCCGGGCCGCTTCGGCGCTGCAGCGCTGGGCGGAGGGGTGGAAGGCGAAGACGACCGGGTTGCGGGTCTTCAGTGCCATCAGCGCCTTGAAGATCGTGGTGGAGGTCGGGTTGGTGACGGGAGTGACCGCGCACACCACGCCCACGGGTTCCGCGATCTCGACCATGTCCTCGATGTCGTCGCGGGCGATGACCCCGACGGTCTTCATCGGGCCCATGCTGTGCGTGACGTGCTCGCAGGCGAACATGTTCTTGGCCGCCTTGTCCTCGAAGACGCCGCGCCCGGTCTCCTCCACCGCCAGCAGCGCCAGCGCGGTGTGCTGGTCGAGGGCGGCGACCGACGCCTTCTTGACGATGTGGTCGACCTGCTCCTGGGTGAGGGCCTCGTAGTCGTCGAGTGCCTTGAGCGCGGCCGTCACGAGACGGTCCACGGCGATGGTGGTGTCGGACGGCGCGGCTGTGGTGGCCGGGTCCGTGGGTCCGCCGTCGTGTCGGGTCATGGGGGGTGCGCCTCCGTTGCGAGGGGCCGCCGTGGATGTACGGCGGCGGATGGGCGGGAGCCGCGCCGCGAGTGAAGGGCACCGCTCACGGTTTCCACTGTCCAGCGCTTCGTGGCGCCGTCCCAGGCGCCGAAGGTCCCCGTCCGAGACCGTCAGGCCCGGGCCGCCAGGGCCGGATGGCCCGTCATCAGCCGGGCTTCGGCGCCGGCGCGCGACCCATCCGTCACCGGGGCCCGGTCACCTGGGCACACTGGGCACGGAACAGTCGTCGTCGAGGAACGTCAATCCGTTCACCACTCCTACGACGCCTTCGAGCCGCCACACCGAGTGGACGGCCTCCGGGACCTGACTGCGCAGTTCCACGCGGCCGTCGAGCTTGACGACGCCGTCCCGGACGGAGACGCGGACCGCGTCGGGTGGCAGCCCCAGGCCGCCGACGAGGACCTCCTCGGTCACCTGGCGGCGGATGTCATCGTCCGTGCGCAGGAAGACCCGGAGCAGGTCGCGGCGGGTGGCGATGCCGATGAGGCGGTCCTCCTCGTCCACCACGGGCAGCCGCTCGACGCCACGGCGCTCCATCAGCCGTGCCGCGTCCGGGACGGACTGCTCAGGGTGCACGGTGATCGCCGGTACCGACATCAGGTCCTGCGCCGTGACGGCACGGGCCGGGTCCCGGCCCGCCCGGTTCGCCTGGTCGCGTACCAGGTCGGTCCCGGAGACCACGCCGAGCACCTTGTCGTCGTCGTCGACCACGGGCAGCCCGCTGATCCGGTGGTGGTCCAGCAGTCGGACGACCTCCTTGAACGGCGTCGTCCGGCAGGCCTGGACGACGTCGCTGGTCATCACTTCACCGACGGTGTGGGATGTCACGGTGGTTCCTCCTTCACCAGCTCAGCGCGGACGGGAGGGAATCGGCCGACCCCCTCCGCACCACGCCGCCCGGCGTTCCTAGCGCTGCTGACCACCGCGCCACGGCGGTGGCGTGGAGGTCCTGCGGGCCGCATCCCGGCGGTGCGCGGCGCGTTCCGTGCGGCTGCGCAACCGGTCCTGGAGCCGGTCGGCGAGTTCCCGGGCGCTCGCCTCACGGGCGTGCACGACGACGAGGTCGCCGCCGACGTGAATCTCGGCGCCGGCGGACCAGGGAAGGTCGACGTGGTGGGCCGCCTCCCTGGTGACACGTACCTCGCCGCTGACGGGCGGAAGCCCGGGACGGTCCAGCACGGCGCCGACCTTCTCCCGGAGGTAGGCGAGCGACGCCTCGTCCACGTCACCCTCGGCCCGCACGCGTACGGAGGCGGTGCCGCCCTCGTGGCCGATGTCCTTGGCAGTCATGTGCTCCACTCCTTGTGATCGTTCGTAGTGATCGTTTCTGGCGCGCCTCAAGACTGCTGCGTGCGCCGCCCCGGTCCCAGGGCCGGCCGGCCTCGGGAGACGGGCCGTGGGTCCCGGCCACTGGCTGTCGCCGGGTCCCGGTCGTCACCGGCTGTCGCTCACGTCGGTCTCCTCCAGCGCGGCCCGTCCGGCCTCCAGGCGGGCGACCGGGACTCGGAACGGCGAGCAGGAGACGTAGTCCAGTCCGGCGGCGTGGAAGAAGTGCACCGAGTCGGGGTCGCCGCCGTGCTCGCCGCACACGCCGATCTTCAGGTCCGGCCGGGTGGCGCGGCCCTCGGCGACGGCCATCCGGACCAGTCGGCCCACCCCGTCCCGGTCGAGCGTCTCGAACGGGGAGACGGGGAAGACGCCCTTGTCGAGGTAGGCGGAGAAGAACTCCGCCTCGACGTCGTCGCGGGAGAAGCCCCAGGTCGTCTGGGTCAGGTCGTTGGTGCCGAAGGAGAAGAACTCGGCCTCCGCGGCGATCCGGTCCGCCGTCAGCGCCGCCCGGGGCAGCTCGATCATGGTCCCGACGGGGCAGCTGACGGGGACGCCGGACGCTGCGGACACCTCGTCCAGTACCCGCTCCACCTCCTCGCGGACGATCCGCAGTTCGCGGACGTCCCCGACGAGCGGAACCATGATCTCCGCCCGGGGGCTGCAGCCGGCCCGTGTGCGTTCCGCGACGGCCTCTCCGATGGCCCTTACCTGCATGGCGACCAGACCGGGAACGACCAGGCCGAGGCGCACGCCCCGCAGTCCGAGCATGGGGTTCTCCTCGTGCATCCGGTTCACCGCGCTCAGCAGTTCGACGTCGTGCGCGGCCGGCAGGTCGCCGCGCGCCTCGGCGGCGGCGATCCGCACCGCGAGCTCCGTGCGGTCGGGCAGGAACTCGTGCAGCGGCGGGTCCAGCAGGCGGATGGTGACCGGCAGGCCGTCCATCGCTTCCAGGATGCCGCTGAAGTCCTCCCGCTGGAGCGGCAGGAGTGCCGCCAGGGCCCGGTCGCGCGCGCCGTCCGTGCCGGCCAGGATCATCTCCTCGACCAGCTTGCGTCGCTCGCCGAGGAACATGTGCTCGGTGCGGCACAGCCCGATGCCCTGCGCACCGAACCGGCGCGCGCGGGCGGCGTCCTCGGGGGTGTCGGCGTTGGCCCGCACCTCCAGCCGCCGCACGGTGTCGGCCCGGGCCAGCGCGCGGGCCACCGCGTCGACGGCGCTGGCCGATCCCTCTTCGCCGGCACCCGATTCCAGGAACCGCATGACCGCCGAGTCCACCAGCGGCACCGGCCCCGGGTACACGGCGCCGGCGGAACCGTCCACGGAGATCACCGTGCCTTCCTCGACGACGGTGCCGTCGGGGGCGGTGAAGCGCCGGGCCTCGATGTCGACGGAGAGTTCCTCGGCACCGCACACGCAGACCTTGCCCATGCCGCGCGCCACCACGGCAGCGTGGCTGGTCTTGCCGCCCCGGCTGGTGAGCACCGCCTGGGCGGCGATCATGCCGGGCAGGTCGTCGGGCGTCGTCTCCTGGCGGACGAGGACCACGTTCTCGCCGGCCGCGGCACGCCGTACCGCTACGGCGGAGTCGAAGACCGCCGCGCCGACCGCGGCACCGGGTGAGGCCGGGAGGCCGTGGGCGAGCGGGTCACCGACCGCGGAGGTGTCGAAGCGCGGGAACATCAGCCGGGCCAGTCCCTCGCCGCTCACCCGGGCCAGGCTCTCATCCGGGGTGATGAGTCCCTCGTCGGCGAGTTCGGCGGCGATGGCGAAGGCGGCCTCGGCGGTCCGTTTGCCGACCCGGGTCTGCAGCATCCACAACCTGCCGCGCTCGATCGTGAACTCGATGTCGCACAGGTCCCGGTAGTGCCGCTCCAGGGTCCGCATGTGCTCGCACAGCCGGGCGTACGAGTGCGGGTCCAGGCGTCCCAGCTCGGCCAGGGGCACGGTGTTGCGGATGCCGGCGACGACGTCCTCGCCCTGCGCGTTGGGCAGGTAGTCGCCGTACAGGCCGGGGCGTCCGGTGGCCGGGTCGCGGGTGAACGCGACGCCGCTTCCCGAGTCGGGGCCGAGGTTGCCGAAGACCATGCACTGCACGGTGACGGCGGTGCCAAGGTCGTCGGGGATGTGCTCGCGCCGCCGGTACAGGCGCGCCCGCTCGCCGTTCCAGGACTGGAAGACGGCCAGGACCGCCCGGCGCAGCTGCTCGGCGGGGGACTGCGGGAAGTGCTCGCCGGTCTCCAGGTGGATGATGTTCTTGTACGTCTCGACCAGCTGGGCGAGGTCGGCGGTGTCCAGGTGCACGTCGTCCGGGGCGCCGCGCAGGTCCTTGAGCAGGGCGATGGCGCGCTCGAACAGGGCTGGGTCGACGCCCATGACCGTACTGCCGAACATCTGGATCAGCCGGCGGTAGGAGTCCCAGGCGAAGCGTTCACTTCCCGAGACCTTGGCCAGGCCCAGCACGGAGTCGTCGTTCAGGCCGATGTCGAGGATCGTCTCCATCATGCCGGGCATGGAGAAACGCGCCCCGGAGCGGACGGAGAGCAGCAGCGGATCGGCCGGCTGCCCCAGCAGCCGGCCCGCGGCCGTCTCGACGGTCGTCAGGTGCTCGGAGACCTCCTGCCACATGCCCTCGGGCTCGCCGCCGGTGGCGAGGAAGGCCCGGCAGGCCTCGGTGGTGATGACGAACCCGGGAGGGACGGGCAGTCCGAGCCGGGTCATCTCGGCCAGGTTGGAACCCTTGCCGCCGAGCAGGCCGGCCATGTCACGGCCGCCCTGTGCGAAGTCGTACACGTAACGGGCCATGACGCTGTGCTCCTCAGCTGTGGGGACCTGTCGAGTTCCAGCGTCGAACGGCGAGCGTGCCGGCGGGAGGTGCCGTCAGGCCCGGGCCGGGGGCCGATGGGCCCGGCCCGGGCCGCCGGAAGCGGGCCCGCCATTCGATGGGGCCGAAGGGGCCCGCGTACTGGGCTGTGCGGCCCTGGGCGTTCGCTTCCGGCGCGAGGAGGCTCGGAGCCGTCAGGAGAACCGGAGGGTCCGGGCTCCGGGAGGGACGCGCGATGTTCTGCAACGTCGTAGTGGGAGTCGACGGATCACCCGCGAGCCTGGCGGCCGCGCACTGGGCGGCTCACGAGGCCTCGCGCCGGGGCACCGGGCTGGCTGTCGTACACGCCTGGCGCCGCCACCCCCATCCCGCACCGTACGTGCCCATGGACCGTACCGAGCACGACTGGGCCGAACAGACACTCCGGGATGCCGTCGACAGCGTCCGCGCGGCCCACCCCGGGCTGCGGATCGTCGACCGCCTCGTGTGCGACGCGCCGGTCGCCGCCCTGGTCGCCGCCGCCGCGGAGGCCGAGCTGCTGGTCCTCGGATCACCCGGTATGGGCAGGGTGAGCGGGTTCGTCATGGGATCCGTGTCCCAGCGCGTGGTGGCCCGGTCGACGCGGCCCGTGGTGCTGGTGAGGGCGGGGCTGAGCGCAGCCGACGACCACCTCCCTGCCGCGGACGGTGTCGCACCGGAGGAGATCCCCGAGACGCCGTATCGCGCGGTCGTCCTGGGTCTGGACGTCCAGCACCCGTGTGACGAACTGATCGAGTTCGCCTTCGACGCCGCCCGGCGGCGCGGCACCGCCCTGCGTGTCGTCCACGCGTTCCGGACGCCGCCGCAATCCGCCTCCGATCCGTCGTTGGTCACACCGCCGGCCGTCCCGTCGGTCCCCGTGGCCGGGCCGGAAGCGCTCGCGGCCGGGGAGCACGCGGTGGTGGCGGCGCTGCGCCCCTGGTGCGAGAAGTATCCGACCGTCCCCGTGACCGAGACGGTGACCGCGGGCCGGGCCGCCACCGTCCTGGTGCACGCCGCGCGCGACGCCGGATTGCTCGTGGTGGGGCGCCGCACGAGCGGGGGCCGGCTCGGTGCCCACACCGGTCCGGTGGCCCACGCCGTCCTGCACCACGCCGCCTGCCCCGTCGTCGTGGTCCCGCACGTCTGAACTCACCCGCGGTCGACCGGCTCGCCCGGCCCCAGGGCCTCATCGGCTCTGCTGCTCCGTGCCCTGATCGACGCAGCAGTGCGTATGGGTGGGCCGAACGTCCCGGCCGCCCGGGCCGGACGGGACCCGTGCGGTGCCCTGTCCGGCACTGCCCCCTGCCCCTGCGGACGACGAGCATCGACAACGAGAAGAGCAGTGAGAAAGCCCGCCCAGGGAGAGGACCTGTGATGACCGCGACCGCGACAGCCGGCCCCCGGACCGCCGACGCCTGGCGCCAGTACGCCGGGACCAGGTGGCGTGAGCGCATCGACGTGCGTGACTTCATCCAGGCGAACTACACGCCCTACGAAGGCGACGCGGCCTTCCTGGCCGGACCAACAGACCGCACGCGCGCCGTCTGGGAGAAGGTCAGCGCGCTCTTCCCCGAAGAGCGGCGCCGCGGCATCCACGACGTCGACACCGCCACCCCCTCCACGATCACCTCGCACGCTCCCGGCTGGATCGACCGGGACCGCGAATTGATCGTGGGCCTCCAGACCGACGCTCCGCTCAAGCGCGCCATCATGCCGAACGGCGGCCTGCGCATGGTGGAGAACGGACTGCGGGCCTACGGCTACGAGGCCGACCCCTTCGTCTCCAGGGTCTTCGGCACCTACCGTAAGACCCATAACGACGGCGTGTTCGACGCCTACACCCCCGAGATGCGCGCCGCCCGCAAGGCCGGGATCATCACCGGCCTGCCGGACGCCTACGGCCGCGGCCGGATCATCGGCGACTACCGGCGCGTGGCCCTCTACGGCACCGACCGGCTCATCGCGGCCAAGCGGGCCGAACGCGCCCTGCTGGACGCGCGGCCCTCCAGCCCGGACGTCATCCGGGACCGTGAGGAACTGGCCGAGCAGATCCGCGCACTGGGCGAGCTGACGGAGATGGCCGCTTCCTACGGCTGCGACGTCACCCGCCCGGCCACCACCGCGCACGAGGCCGTCCAGTGGCTCTACCTCGGCTATCTGGCCGCCGTGAAGGAACAGAACGGCGCCGCGATGTCGCTGGGCCGCACCTCCACGTTCCTGGACGTCTACCTCCAGCGAGACCTCGACGAGGGCACCACCGACGAGACGCGCGCCCAGGAGCTGGTCGACGACTTCGTGATCAAGCTGCGGATCGTACGGTTCCTGCGCACCCCCGAGTACGACGCCCTGTTCTCCGGTGACCCGACCTGGGTGACGGAGTCCATCGGTGGCATCGGCACCGACGGCCGCCCTCTGGTCACCCGCACCTCCTTCCGCTTCCTGCAGACCCTCTACAACCTCGGCCCGGCACCGGAGCCGAACCTGACCGTGCTGTGGTCGCCGAGGCTGCCGGACGGCTTCAAGGAGTTCTGCGCGCAGGTGTCCATCGACACCAGCGCCGTTCAGTACGAGTCCGACGAACTGATGCGGCCGCGCACCGGCGACGACACCGCGATCGCCTGCTGTGTCTCCGCCATGGCGGTCGGCAGGCAGATGCAGTTCTTCGGAGCCAGGGTCAACCTGGCCAAGGCCCTCCTGTACGCCGTCAACGGCGGCCGGGACGAGATGACCGGCGAACAGATCGCCCCCGCCACGCCCCCGCTGACCGGCGAGTACCTCGACTACGACGAACTGTCGGCGGCCTACGACCGGACGCTGGGCTGGCTGGCGGAGACGTACGTCAACGCGCTCAACGTCATCCACTACATGCACGACAAGTACGCCTACGAGCGCATCGAGATGGCCCTGCACGACCACCCCGTGCACCGCTTCATGGCGTGCGGCATCGCCGGCCTCTCCGTCGCGGCCGACAGCCTGTCGGCCGTGAAGCACGCCAGGGTGAAGGTGTTCCGCGACGCGAACGGTCTGGCGGTGGACTTCCGGACCGAGGGCGAGTTCCCGGCGTACGGCAACAACGACGACCGAGCGGACTCCCTCGCCGTCGCCCTCGTGGAGTCGTTCATGGCGAAGGTGCGCAAGCACCCCACCTACCGGGACGCCGAGCACACCCAGTCGGTGCTGACCATCACCTCCAACGTCGTCTACGGCAAGCACACCGGCAACACTCCCGACGGCCGCCGCGCCGGACAGCCCTTCGCGCCCGGCGCCAACCCGATGAACGGCCGTGACCGGCACGGGGTGGCCGCCTCCGCGCTGTCGGTGGCCAAGCTCCCGTACGAGCAGGCCCGCGACGGCATCTCGCTGACCACGACGATCACCCCCGAGGGGCTGGGCCACCACCCGGGTGAGCGCGCCGCGCATCTGGTCGGCATCCTCGACGCCTACATGGCCTCCGGCGGCTTCCACATGAACGTCAACGTCCTGGACCGGGCCGTCCTGGAGGACGCCATGGAACACCCGGAGAAGTACCCCGAGCTGACCATCCGGGTCTCCGGATACGCCGTCAACTTCGTCCGCCTGACCCGCGAGCAGCAGCTCGACGTGATCAGCCGTACCTTCCACGGAGCGCTGTGAACACCGCGACCGACCGTACGACGGGACTCGGCCGGACGACCGGCCGGATCCACTCCTGGGACCTGTCCACCGGCGTGGACGGTCCCGGGACCCGGTTCGTCCTGTTCGTCAACGGTTGTCCGTTGCGCTGCCTGTACTGCGCCAACCCCGACACCTGGCACATGCGGGACGGCCGGGAGGCCACGGTCGACGAGGTGATGGCCGAGATCGAGAAGTTCCGCCCCTTCGTCACCACGGCCGGAGGCGGCGTGACGATCACCGGCGGCGAGCCGCTGCTCCAGCCCGCCTTCACGGCGGCGGTGCTGCGTCGCTGCAAGGAGGCCGGACTGCACACCGCCCTGGACACCTCCGGCTTCCTCGGCGCCCGAGCCACCGACGAACTCCTGACCGACACCGACCTCGTGCTGCTGGACATCAAGTCCTTCGATGTCGGCACCTACCGGAAGCTGACCGGCGGCGACCTCGGACCCACTCTGAACTTCGCCACCCGCCTGGACCGGCTCGGGGTGCCGACGTGGATCCGGTACGTCCTGGTACCCGGCTGGACCGACGACCCACGCGCCGTAGAGGGACTCGCCCGCTTCCTGTCGGGCCTCGGCAACGTCGAACGGGTCGACGTCCTGCCGTTCCACAAGCTCGGCGCGGGCAAGTACGAGGCACTGGGCATCCCCTTCCCCCTGCGGGACAACCCGGTTCCGGACGCCGCACTGGTGGACCGGGTGCGGGGTCGGTTCCGCGAGCACGGTCTGGCGGCTTACTGATGACACTCATGCCGGCGTCCGTCTGCACTTGTGGCCCTGATCCCCCCGGCGATCGGCTCGCTGGGGTACCCGTGTTGTGACCGCCTCTGACCGGGGCGGCGAGGAGGATGCCATGGCTGAGCGACCACTCGACGAGAAGACGGTGGCCACGCTGGTGGCCGAGGCTACGGCGGCGCCGTCCATGCACAACGCGCAGCCGTGGCGCTTTCGCCACCTGAGCGGCGAGCGCGTCCTGCAACTGCGGGCCGATCCCGAGCGGGCCATGCCCCGGTCCGATCCCGACAACCGGGCGCTGCACATCGGGTGCGGGGCAGCTCTGCTCAACCTGCGCGTCGCCGCGGCGCACGCGGATCTCGCTCCGGAGACGACGCTGCTGCCCGAGCCGGACGACCCGCTGCTGCTCGCCGCCGTACGTCTGCCCGGCCCGGTCGGGGGCGTGCGGGACGAGGAGCTGGCGCGGCTGCACCCGGCGATCCGGCAGCGGCACACCAGCCGCCATCCCTTCGCCGAGAAGGACGTCCCCGAGGACGTGCGGACCACCTTGCAGAAAGCGGCGGCGCGGGAGGGGGCGACGCTGGCCTTCCCCGGCCCCTGGCATGCCGAGACCGTGCTCGACCTGGTCCGCGACGCCGAGAGCCGCGACATCATGGACCCGGACGCCGACCGAGACCTGGTCCGCTGGACCCGGCTCGGAGCAGAGGCGGACACCGCCGTCGACGGCGTCCCCGAGTACGCCTTCGGCCCGCGCAGGCGCGACGGCAAAGCTCCAGTGCGGGACTTCTCCGGACGCCGGCCGGTGGCCGACCGCGGCACCACCGCCTTCGAGTACACCCCGCACCTGGCCCTGCTGAGCACCCGCGGCGAGGGACCCGCCGACTGGCTGCGCGCGGGCCAGGCCCTCGAACGCGTCCTCCTTGAGGCCACCCGGGCCGACCTGGCCACCTCCCTGACCTCCCACGCCCTGGAAGACCGCGAGCTGCGCCTGCTGGCCCGTGACCCGGCATCGGGCATCGGTCAGGTGCAGATGGTGCTCCGGCTCGGCTACGGGCCGCGGGGCCCGGCCACCCCGCGCCGGCCTGTGCGGGATGTCCTCGAATTCACGTAGCCAGGTGCAGGGGCGCACGACGGGCGCTCGACAGCCGTTGCCGCGTGTACCCCGCTCATGTGCACCAGGGCCATGTGGCCCTGCCCTCGGGGCCGGACGGGTCACAGTCCCGCACGCCAGGTTCCGGCCAGTGCCGGTTGGCCCCCATGGCGGCCACTCGGCCCAAAGCCAGCCGAGCGTGGGCCGGGTGAACCTGGAGGTGGCATTCAACGCCATCTGTATGAGGAGGCATGGTGAGTGGTCTTGTTGTCGTGGGCGTGGACGGTTCGGCGTCGAGTCTTGCCGCAGTGGAGGTCGCCGCAAGGGAGGCGCGGTCACGCGGGGCGGGGCTGAGAGTGGTGCACGCGTTTGTCTGGCCCGCGATGCACGTACCGTTGGGGCCGTCGCCGATGGGGCCGCCGGAGGGCGGGCTGCGGAACATGGCCGATGGCCTGGTGACCGAAGCGGTCGAGCGGGCGCGGGCGGTGGCGCCGGACATCCAGGTCGGTCATGTGGTGGTGACCGGTGAGCCGTTGACGGTTCTCGAGGCGCAGTCGCGTGCCGCGGAGCTGGTGGTGGTCGGGTCACGGGGCATGGGCGGGTTCGTCGGGCTGCTGGTGGGCTCTACGGCGGTGCATCTGGCGGCGCACGGCCGGTGTCCGGTACTCGTCGTGCGCGAGCAGCCGCACGCCGACGGTCCGATCGTGCTGGGCGTCGACGGCTCGGCCGCGGGGCAGAAGGCGGTGGATTTCGCCTTCGCCGAGGCCGCCCTGCGGAACGCGCCGTTGGTGGCGCTGCACACCTGGACCACGTGGAATGCGCCGATGCCCGCCCCGCAGGATCCGTCCGAGCCATACGCGAACCCCCCGGGAGCGCTGGCCGAGGAGGAGGAGCGGCTGCTCGCCGAGGCGCTCGCCGGCCGTCAGGAGCGCCACCCCGGTGTGGTGGTGGAACACCGGGTGGTGCACGGCGGGACGAGGGAGGCGCTGATCGAGGCGAGCCGGTCCGCGCAGCTGCTGGTGGTCGGCGCACGGGGACGCGGCGGCTTCGCCGGGCTGCTCCTGGGGTCGGTCAGCCAGGCCCTCCTGCACCACGCGCACTGCCCGGTCGCGGTGGTACGGGGCACGACGGAGCGTCACTGAGGGCGCCGGTCGTGGGGTCCGGAAGCGGGCCCCGCGACCGTGGCGGGCAGCGGGGCTGTGGTGCGGGTGGGGGCGAAACGGGTGAGGATGGGTCCGCAGACGGCCAGGAGCATCACCAGGACGTCCCCGGCTCGCAGGGTCTGGTCCGGCCCGGGGGAGGCGATCACGTCCTCGCCGCGGACCACGGCCACGATCGAAGCTCCCGTACGGGTCCGTGCCCGGGTGTCCCCCCAGCGCCCGGCCGGCGAACGGGCTGCCGGGGCGCACCTCGATCTGCTCGGCGCCCAGGCCCGGAACCTCGCGGGTCAGGTCGGCGAAGCGCTCCGCGCTGCGCGGGGCGCCGAGGATCTCGGCGACGCTGTCGGCCTCCTCCCTGGTGAGCCGGAGCACCGACCGGGCTTCGTCGGGATCGTCGCCGGGATACACCACCGGCTCGAAGTCCCCTGAGCGCTGGGCGACGACTCCGACCCTGTCGCCCTCGTGGTTGACGAACTCGTACCGAAGCCCCACTCCGGGCTCAGCCATGAATCCGAATACCGGTGCGGCCGTAGTCGCCGCCCGCCGTCGAGAGATATTCGGCAGGCGTTACCGGGCACTCGAGCAACGGCGCGCCGCCGGTGCCCGGTCCAGTGCATACGGTCCGGCGGCCAGTGTCCCGACCTTCGGGACGGCGTCGGCAGGGCCGAGTGGCCCCTCAGACGGCCCGATGGCCCCTGTTCCGGGTGGAGGACTGCGCCGAGGCTGGAGCCGAACGGCCGCACGTCGGCGGCGTCATGGACGGGAGAGACCAGTGACTGATCCGGTGATCGTAGGGGTGGACGGCTCTGCCTCCAGTCTTGACGCGGTCGATGTCGCCGCCCGTGAGGCGCGGCTGCGCGGGGCGCCGCTGCGTGTCGTGCACGCCTTCGGCCACCCCTCCGCGCACCTGCCGTCGGGTGCCCCACCGTGGAACCCGGCCGGACACAGTCTGGAGCCGATGGTGGAGGGCGCACTGGCCCGGGCCGAGCAACGGGCGCACGCCGTCGCGCCGGGCATCGAGGTGACCCGGTCCGTCGTGGCCGGTGAGGCGCTCGCGGTGCTGGAGATCGAGTCGCGCACCGCCGCACTGGCGGTGGTCGGCAGCCGGGGGCTGAGCAGCTTCACCGGGCTGCTGCTGGGCTCCACCGCGGTGCATCTGGCCGCCCACGGCCACTGCCCGCTCATGGTGGTGCGCGGGCGCCCGGACCCCGCCGGTCCCGTGCTGCTGGCGGTGGACGGCTCCAAAGCGGGGGAGGAGGCGGTCGGTTTCGCGTTCGCCGAGGCCGCACTGCGCGAGGCACCGCTGGCGGCGCTGCACGTGTGGAACACCTGGAGCGAACGGGCGTACGAGGGCCCCGGGGATCCGCTGACGGCCGTGGTGGCGGATGCCGAGCGGCTGCGCGAAGCCGAGCAGCACCTGCTGGACGATGCGGTGGCCCGCTGGCTGGAGGTATATCCGCAGGTCGCGGTGGAGCGGCGCCTGGTGCGCTCCCGGGTCCGTCCGGCCTTGATCGACGCCAGCCACGACGCCCAACTGGTCGTGACAGGCGCCCGAGGTCGCGGCGGCTTCACGGGACTGCTCCTCGGCTCCGTCAGCCAGGCCCTGCTCCACCACGCCCATTGCCCGGTCGCTGTTGTCCGCAGCGCGGAGTGACCCTGCCTCAGCAGGCCCACACCACCGCCGCGCCTGACGCCCCGCCGAGTCGGAAGCCGCCAGAGCCGATGACGCACGCCCGTGCGGGTGCGCCGCACGACGGTGGAGGGCCCGCCCGTAAGGTGCTGGTGGCCCGCCCAGCCGCGGCCGACCTCGTGATCGTCGGAGCGTGGCGACGGCAGGACCACTTCGGGCTCCAGCTCGGCCGGGTGGCCCACACACTCCTGCACCACGCCCAGTGCCCTGTTGCGGTCGTGCCGCAGCACGCATGAGTATTGCGGCGTCGACAGCCGCGCAGGCGTCACTCAAGGGTCATGGCACATCAGCTTTCCCGCTGTCCGCCACGTACTACGGCGACGGGGCAGTGCGCGTGGTGCAGCAGTGCCTGGCTGACCGAGCCGAGCAGCAGTCCCGTGAAGCCGCCGCGACCTCGGGCACCGGCCACGACCAGCTGTGACTCGCGGCTGGCCTCGATCAGCGCCGGGCGGAGGGAGCGGACCAAGCGGCGACGCCCATGACCAGGGGCAGTGCCATTATGGTCACGGCCCGAAGCAGGGGAGCGGGAGCGTGGCTGCCGTCCCTGATCGTGGTCACCGGTGTCGGAGACGAGTTCCGTCACGACGGCGGGCGTGGGCAGGGCCGCGTTCACGCGACTGAGGGATCGCACGATCCGCCGTTCTTCCCCAGGCCGTCAACTCCGTTCGCGCGGGGGAGACCCCCTTCCGCCCGGCGCCGCTGGAGACATTCCACGGCGTCCCGGGTCGGCTGGTCGGCCCGTAGGAGAACGCCGAGCTCGCCGTAGCGCACGCCGCCGCGCATGCAAAGCCGGACGGCGCCGCTGTACCGAGCTGGCCGCGACCACGGCCGACAAGGGACAGCATGTGAAGCCGGCACTTGGTGGCTGTGCAGGTGCGCAGCGCGAGTGCCGCGCGTCGGGGCGGCCGAGCCAGTACAGGGCGTGGAGCTGGAACTGCGCCCGTAGACGCTCATCCGCCTGCTGCCCGCGGCAAGAGTCGCCAGCCGTGGCCCGTGCCTTCTCGTCGAGGTGGCCGCAGCGCCGAGCAGTCCGGTAGGCCTTCACCTCGGCCAGGTCATGTATACGGTGCTCCGTCATGCCGCCGCGCCCGGCGCTGCCGCTCCGCACGACTGACACACCTGTGAGGAGTTGGGGATGATGAAGGGGGCGGTGACCCGGACGTTCGGCGAGCCTTTCTTCAGCCTTTGCGCAGGGCGGTGAGAGCGATGGATCTTCCCGTGATCGTGGGCGTGGACGGCTCTGAGTCGAGCCTGAGAGCGGTGGACTGGGCGGCCGATGAGGCGGCGCTGCGCGGGCTGCCGCTGCGGGTGGTGTACGCCTCGCTGTGGGAGCGGTACGAACGCGCCGTCTTCGCCACTGGAGGAGACAGGTCGGAGCAGATCCTCAATGGTGTCTTCGTAGCGGCCGCACACGAACGTGCCCGGAAGCGGGTACCTGATCTGAAAGTGTCCACCCAGGTGATACCGGACGGGCCGACGCCCGTTCTGGTGCGTGAGGCACGTAAAGCATCCGTGCTGGTCCTGGGGTCCCGCGGTCGCGGTGATGTTGCCGAGCTGCTACTCGGTTCCGTCAGCCTCACCGTAGCGGGACGGGCCGACTGCCCCGTGATCGTGGTCCGTGGCGGCCACGACGGTGGGGGCGGGACGCCCCGTCGCATCGTTCTGGGTATCGGAGCGGAGGCGGCAACCGCGAACGCTGTCCGCTTCGCTCTGGAGGAGGCAGAGCGACGCGGCGCCCTTGTGGAGGCCATACGCGTCTGGCGGCGTCCGGCGAGCGAGGCCATCGACCATTCGCTGCTCGGGGAAAGGCCGGTGCACGCGCATGAGGAGGGGGCGGTGCAAACGCTGGAAGCCGCGCTGCACTACGCCCCAGAGAACGTGGAACTGCTCAAGCGCGTGGCCGAAGGCTCCGCGCGGAAGGTGCTCCTGGATGCCTCCCAGGGTGCGGAGCTGCTGGTCGTGGGGGCACGGCGCCACCCGGGGCACTTTGGACTGCAACTCGGCAGGGTCGCCCACACGGTGCTGCACCACGCCGCATGTCCGGTCGCTGTGGTGCCCGAGCGTGTTTGAGGGCTGTTGGGCATACGGCACACCGGGTTGTGCTGACAGAGTCCTTACGCCCAGGCCCGGCTGGTCCGACGACTACCGGGTCCGCAAGGGCACCTGGCCCACAGAACAGGGAGGCCCCTGTGGAGATCATCGCGTACGGAGTCCTGCCGTGCACTCCGATGTTGGCGATGTGCCCCGGAATCATCAGCCCGTTGGACCGCCGGCACGGCGGGCTCCGTCGTCTCGTCGTTCGGCCGGTGTTCATGACCGCATGGATGGAGCTGCCGCTGCGCCGGTCAGCGAGAACCGGCCCGTCAGTCTGGCCGGGTCGGCGGCGCAACATCCCGCGGAATCTGGTGGCGCCCGGCGGCCGGTGGCCGGTCCCGGATATGCGCGGGTCCACCCGCCCAGTCAGTCCGGCTCCATGTAGGGGCGGCGGAAGACCGGGGCCTGGCCGGAGCCCCACGGGCGCACGGCTGTCAGCGCCCGGGCGACCGCGGAGTCCAGCGGGCCGCTGGTATCGACCGCGACCGCCTCCGGCCATGGCGGTTCCCTGGCCGCCATGGCGGTGGCGATGTCGAGGCCGGCGTCGGAGATTCCGGAGGCGCGCGCGGTCAGGCGGGCGGTTGTCACGGCGCCCGGCACGTGGCAGTGGAGGGCCACCAGGTCGGCGCTGGTGCGTTCGGCTGTGTGGAGTGCCGCTTCGCGCTGTCCCGCATGGGACCAGGTGGCGTCCAGCACGACGGACTCGCCGGAGGACAGCAGGGCGGAAGCGCGGTCGAGCAGGGTGGCGTAGGTCCTGGCCGTCCACTCGGGGGTGTACAGGCCCTCGCCGTAGCCGGCGGCCGCAGGCTGCTCGGCGGGGATGCCCGCCAGCTCTTTGCGGAGGCGGTCGCTGCTGAGCAGCGTGACCCCCAGCCGGTCGGCCAGAGCTCCGGCGAGTGTGGATTTCCCGCTGCCCGGCAGCCCGCCGACGAGCGTCAGACCCACGGCGGAGGTGCGCAGGTGGCGCAGCGTCGTCGAGACCAGCCGTCGTGACGCCGTCTCCGCGTCCGGCGCGCCCTGGCGTGCCTGGATCAGGGAGACCTTGGCGCGGACGAACGCGCGGTAGGCGACGTAGTGGTGCCACAGGGAAGGGGGTGCGGGGTCGCCGGAGTACTCGCTGTACTGGGCGAGGAAGTACGCGGCGGCCTCCGGGGCGCCGAGCTGTTCCAGGTCCATGGCGAGGAAGGCGGCGTCGTCGAGACCGTCGACGTAGCGCAGGTGGTCGTCGAACTCCAGGCAGTCCAGGACGCGAGGACCGTCGTCGAGGCTGAAGACGTCCTCGGCGAGCAGATCGCCGTGACCGTCCACCACCCGCCCCTGCTCGATACGTGAGGCGAACAAACGCTCGCGCCCGGCAAGATAGCGGCGCACAAGCCGCTCCACCTCCGCAACGCCTTCGGGCATGAAGCCGCCGGCGGCCAGCGCGCGGACCTGCTCGAAACTGGCCTCCCAACGGGACGACAGCGCATCCCGCGTGCCCTGTTCGTCCACGTCCAGGCCGCGGGGGGCCTCCGCGTGCCACGTCGCGACCTGCCGGGCGAGGCCCCGCAGGATGTCGTCGACGGCGGCCCCTTCGCGTACAAGTCGGGAGAGGCGGCGATCCGCGGGCATGCGGCGCATCACCACGAGCGGTTCGGGAGCTTCCGCGTCGGGGCTGCGGATCTCGCCCAGACCCAGGTAGACGTCGGGGGCGAAGCGGCGGTTGAGAGTGACTTCGCGTTCGCACGCGGCTCGGCGGGACGCCAGCGCGGTGTAGTCGAGAAATCCCAGATCCACCGGCTTCTTGAGCTTGTAGGCGTGGCCGCCGACGAAGAACACGACGGAGGTGTGCGTCTCGCACACCTCCGCGCGCGCCAGCGGCTCGCCAGGGTGCCGGGCACCGGAGCGGGGCACTGACGGGTCGTCCGGCGACACCGACCGAACCGATGTCTCGCTGCGGCCAGGCTCAGTCATGAGGGACGACGGCGACGGGGCAGCGCCCATGGTGGATGGCGGCCTGGGCGACGGGACCCAGGTGCGGCGCCAGACGGTGTTCGCGTCGGCCGACGACCAGCAGCACGGCACCTTCGGCAGCCTGTACGACGGCCTTGGACGGGCTTGCCAAACGGATGCTGTCGGCCACGTCCACCTGCGGATACTTTTCACGCCAGGGTCGGAGCGCCATGCTCAGGTGCTTCTGGGCGTCCCGCTTCATCTCCTCGGTGACGTCGTGGTCCACACCCCAGGGCACGCGGGCATGGAGTGGCACGCTTCGGCCGTGGACGGCCAGAAGAGGCACGCCCCTGGCCGCAGCCGTGTGGAAGGCGAAGTCCAGCAGACTGTCCGATGAATCGCGCAACTTCAGTGCCACGACCACGCGGCTCCCGGGTGCCGGGACCGGTCCCTCCTCCCCGGTGCCGGCGCGGACCAGCACCACCGGTCGCTGGGCCCGTGCCACGACCGGCATGCTGACGTCGCCAAGGAAGTAACTGGCGACAGACTCCAGCCCTCGTGAACCGAGCACGAGCGCCTCGGACTCCGAGGCCGCTTGCACCAGAGCGTTCTCGGCGTCTTCGGCGACCAGGCTCCCGATGACGGACAGGCCTGGATGGCGCGCCTGAAGCTCCGCCTGTGCGGTGTGGACGAGACGCTTTGCCCAGTAGTTCTGATCGACTTCGGAGGGGACGCGGGCCGGTTCCGGCGCCAGCTGCGGCCACGCGTGCAGCAGGCGCAGGGTGAGCTTGCGCTTCTCGGCCTCGTCGGCCGCCCAGCGGGCGGCCGCAAGGCTCTCGGGTGAACCGTCGAGGCCCACGGTGAGGACTGGTTGCATGGCAGCGGCCTCCGTCTCATAGCAAGCTGGAAATGGCGGCTGACGAGTCTGATCGCCGGACTGTTCGAATGTTGCCGGACTGTTCGGATGTGGCCGACATGCCGAGCGTGGCGCGTTCCTCATTCGAGGAGTACCGCAATCCCTTCCGCGGCGCATGTGCACCCGCAAGGGAGGGGACCGGAGGCGGGCCGGCCGGAGAGGAGGCAGGGGCGATGACGATTCCCCTGGTGGTCGGCGTCGACGGGTCCGAGGCGAGCCTGGAGGCGGTGGACTGGGCCGCCGACGAGGCGGTCCGGCACGGAGTGCCACTCCACCTCCTGCACGCGGCGCCGCGGGATCACGAGGTGTCCGACGTCATCGGTCACGCCTCGGAACGTGCCGTCAAGGGAGCGCCCACGGTGCGGCTGTCGAGCGAGGTACTGCACGACGACGCGGCCTCCGCCCTGGTCGACAAGGGACGCAACGCCTTCGCGCTGGTGCTCGGCTCCCGAGGGCTCGGAGACCTCGCCGGGATGCTCCTGGGGTCGGTCAGCCTCGCCGTAGCGGCACGCTCGGACTGCCCGGTCGTCGTGGTCCGCGGCGCGGCGGAGCACCGGAATGACCGCTTCGAAAGTGTGGTCGTAGGTGTCGAGGAGGGCGAGGGCAGCGGTACGGCCGTGCAGTTCGCCCTCCGCGAGGCCCAGGTGCGGCGCTGCCGGCTGGTCGCCGTGCATGCCTGGAGCACACCGTTGGGTGCCCTCACCCCAGCTCAGGCCCCTTCGTGGTACGCCCTGGAAGCCCACCGCCGGTCGCCGGCGCAGGTGCTCGACGACGCCCTGCGCACCCCGGAGGAGCAATACCACGACGCTCAGGTGAGCCGACGGGTGATCGAGGGACCGGCACGCCAGGCACTGCTGGAAGCCGCGTCGGAGGCGGATCTGCTGGTCGTCGGCGCCCGCAGACGACAAGGGCACCTGGGGCTGCAACTGGGCCTGACCAACCACGCGCTCCTGCATCACGCGCCGTGCCCGATCGCGGTCGTTCCCCGGATATGACCGCGATCGGCAGGGACGGACCACGTCCATGGGTCGGCCGCATCGAGGCCGGAAGCCGGCCCGACAGGGACCTTCGGCCCTGTGACCGAAGTCCGCTGCTGTCCGACGGTGGGACCAAGCGGTGGGGAAACGGGACCAGCGACTTGCTGGAGGCCGACTGATGAGTGCACAGGATTCGCCGTATGCGTCCGGTCCATCTCCGTCGCGAGGGGAACCGTCGCCGAAGGGGACGAACCCCTTGATCCGTCCGTCCGACAGGATCGAAACCTGGATCCGCCGCTTCCTGATGCTCATCCTGGTCCTCGGACTGCCGGTGGCAGCGCTCAGCGCGGGGCTGACGGCGTACGAGTCGTCGATGCGCACCGTGCAAGCCCAGTCGGCGGAACGGCAGGAGGTCACCGCCCGGCTGACGTCGAACGTCAAGGGCGTCACCACGGACGGGAAGCAACAGGCGCAGGTCCGCTGGACCGACGACAACGGCAAGGTCCGGACGGGAACGACCCTCGTGAAGTCGGGAACGCCCGAGGGGGCCACCGTGCCGGTGTGGCTGGACCGGCAGGGAACCATCACCAGCCCGCCGATGACGACGCTCACTGCGAGGACCAACGGCTGGTTCGTGGGCGGCATGGCCGCGGTCGGAGTGGTCGGCGGCTTCTTCGCGGCGCGTGCAGGCACGCGCCGCGTGCTGGACCGGAGAAGGTACGCGCACTGGGACACCGAGTGGGACCTGGTGGAGCCCCTGTGGTCCGAGCGCTTCCGCCGGTGACGGGCGGAGACCGGACGTGCACGAGGAGGCGACGTCGATGTCCGAAGCGATGACCACCGATTTGTACGAGGTGACGATGGCCATGTCCTACCTGCGGGAGGGGATGACCGGCCCGGCCACCTTCAGCCTCTTCGTCCGCGACCTTCCTCCTGAACGGGGCTTTCTGGTCGCCGCGGGGCTGGAGTCGGCCCTGGACTACCTGTCCGGTCTCCGAGTGGGCCCCGAGGACATCGACGCCTTCGCTTCCGCGCTGCACCGGCCGCCGCGGGATCTGCAGCCCCTGCTCGGCCTGGAGTTCACGGGTGACGTGCGGGCCGTGCCGGAGGGCCGGATCGTGCTCGCGGGCGAGCCGCTGCTGGAGGTGACCGCGCCGCTTCCACAGGCGCAATTGGTCGAAACGTACGTGCTCAACCAGCTCAGCCACCAGACGGCCATCGCCTCGAAGGCAGCGCGTTGTGTGCTCGCGGCGGCCGGGCATCCGGTCGTGGACTTCTCCCTGCGGCGCGCCCACGGCCCGCAGGCCGGGTTCCAGGCCGCCCGGCTCGGTGCGATGGCCGGCTTCGCCGGCACCAGCAACGTGGCCGCGGCCACGGCTCTCGGCATCCCCGCCGTCGGCACGATGGCCCACTCCTACATTGAGGCGTTCGCCACGGAGGAAGAAGCGTTCCGCGCGTTCGCACGCTGCCACCCCGGCCCCGTGACGTTGCTGGTGGACACCTACGACACCGAGGAGGGCGTCCGCGTCGCGGCGCGCGTCCTGCGGGACCTGGACCGCGGTCCCGGCTCGGCCGTACGGCTGGACAGCGGCGACCTCGGTGCCCTGGCGGCCCGGGCACGCTCCATCCTCGACAGCGTCGGCCTGCCCGAGGTACGGGTCATCGCCAGCGGGGGTCTCGACGAGTACGCCGTGGACGACCTGGTCCGCTCCGGCGCGCCGATCGACACCTACGCCGTCGGGACCCGGGTCGGGGTCTCGGCCGACGCCCCGTACCTGGACTCCGCGTACAAGATGGTGGAGTACGACGGGCGCCCGGTGATGAAGCTGTCGTCGGCGAAAGCGACCGCACCCGGCCCCAAGCAGGTGTTCCGCCGCACGGCATACGCCGACGTGATCCGTCTCGCCGACGAGCAGTCGCCCGGCGACGGCAGCCCGCTGCTGGAGACGGTGATGCGTGGTGGGCAGCGCACCGGCGGCAGGACCACGCTCGACGCCTGCCGGGAGAGACTCGCCGCCGACCTGGCCGGTCTGCCACCGGCCGCCCGCCGGATACGGAACCCGGTCGCGCCCCGCGCCACGGCCTCCGAACACCTGAGCGCACTCGCCCGCCGCGTCCGGCGCCACATCGACGAACAGACGTCGGCTCCCTACGCACGGCCTGCGAGTCCATGACGGCCGCATCCGGATCGCAGTGAGGAGGAAAGTGATGTCACATACGGTGGAATGGAAGGTTCGTCTCCGCCTTTTCGAGGATGACGAGGGAGCGACGAAGGCACATGTGGTGCTGGACACCGGCACCACGGAGCTCACCGGCCATGGAACCGCGCACCGTCATCCGGCGGACCCGAACGTGCCGGAGATCGGCGACGAACTGGCGGCGGGCCGGGCCATGCGAGAACTCGCCCAGCAACTGCTGGACATCGCCGAGCGCGACATCGAGGGCGTGGGGGCGTCCCGGCCGAGCACCCGTCCGTCCGTCGCCTGGCGCTTGTGACCGACGCCGGCAAGCAAGCCAAGGCACGCGGCGCACCCGCCGCATCTGGCAGTCGACTACCGCACTGAGCCGGCTGCGGGGCCAGTCACCGGGACACGTCCGGGGCCCGGCAAGTACCCGTTCCACTCCGGACGTGCGCACACCGCGGGAGCCGACATCAGGTCCTCGGCGCGGGCCCCCTCCGCCTTGGCCCGCTCCCATGCCTCGAGGTGTGGAACCGGGCTTCGACCGGAGGGGTCGGTCCGGTCGGCGCTCTTGCGCAGCAGATCGGCCTCCGACACCACACCCGCGGGACGGTCCAGATCGTCCACGACGGGTACGGCGGTGACGTCGTTCTCCGCCAGCAGCCTGGCGATCTCCTTGAACGGCGTGTCACGCCGCGCCCGGACGACGTCCCGGGTCATGAGTTCCCCGACCGTTCGGTGACGCATGTCGGCTCCCATCCGGTACGTGACAGTCGGTCATCTCGGCCCACAACTGCGGATGGGGACCGGTCGGCCCATGCGGTGGCCTGTCGCGCGTGGCACGTTGGTTACAACACCCATTCTGAGGAGAGGGCGGCGATCATGCGAGCTCACCTCGGCGACCAACTCGTCATCGAAAGCCCGGCGACCGGCGCCACCAGGCGCGACGGCGAGATCGTCGGACTCCACCACGACGACGGAACACCTCCCTACGACGTGCGCTGGTCGGACACGAATGAAGTGACGCTCGTGTTCCCCGGCCCCGACGCGCACCTCCGCCACATCGAGCACGGACAGCAGCCCGGGACTCCCCAGGGGGCTTCCCAGCCGGACACGGTCGACCCGGGGCCCGTCTCCGCGGCAGCCCCGCCGACCGGGACTCCCAACCCTGGCGACATCGGTCGGCGCGTGGCCGCGGAACGCCACAGGAGTGGGCTCAGCCGGGGAGAAACGGCCGGCCGCGCCCGCATGTCGCCCGACTACCTGGCGTACCTGGAGGAACAGCCCGCCGACCCGAGTCTGGGCACTCTCGTCAGGCTGGCCGACGCGCTGGGCACCACCGTCGCTGCCCTGCGCGGGGGTGGCATCGATCTGCCTCCCGGCCAAGGCCAGGCGCTCCTGCACCCGCGGCTGAGGGATCTCAGCCCGCAGGAGTGCCGCACTCTGCTGTCCACGCACGGTGTGGGGCGCATCGCGCTCCCGGCGTCCGACGGTCGCCCGGCGGTGGTCCCGGTCAACTACGAGGTCGTAGACGACGCGATCGTTTTCCGGACGGCGCCCGGCTCGGTGCCGGCAGCGGCCGTGGGGAAGGAAGTCGCCTTCGAAGTGGACCATGTGGACGAGGCCATGAGTCAAGGCTGGAGTGTGCTGGCAGTCGGCCCGGCGCACGTCGTCACGGAGCCCGACGCCGTGCACGGGCTCACCCGACGCGCGCACACCACGCCCTGGGCAGGCGGTGAACGCGAGATGTGGGTGTCGATCCGGCCCGCGAGCCTCTCGGGCCGGCGCATCACTCCTGCCGACGAGTGAGCCACCGCAGGACCGGCCCCCTCCTGGCCTGCCGCTGATCCGCGAGAGGAGACTCCGGTGAGCGGACAAGAACCGTCCGACGAGCGCCTGACGGACCTGGTCCACGACGCTGCCGCCGCCCCGTCGATGCACAACGCACAGCCCTGGCGCTTCCGCTACGTCCGGCGCAGCCGCACGTTCGAGATGCGCGCCGACTTCGAGCGTGCCATGCCCCGCTCCGACCCCCGTACCCGCGGCCTTCACATCGGCTGCGGCGCCGCCCTGCTGAACCTGCGGGTCGCCGTGGCCCACGAGGGCTGGCATCCGGAGACCCGGCTGCTGCACGACCCGTCCGATCCGGCGCTCCTCGCGAGCGTGCGGCTGACCGCACCCGGAATCGGGGAGAACGGCCTCGGCGCGCTGTATCCGGCGATCCACGAACGGCACAGCAGCCGCTTCCCGTTCGACGATACGGAGATTCCCGATGCCGTGCGGGAGGCGCTCAGCGAGGCCGCCCGGCGTGAGGGAGCCGAGCTGACGTTCCCCACCTCATGGCATCTGCACGAGGTGCTGGAGATGGTCCGGGAAGCCGAGGCGCGCAACCTCACCGACCGCGGCAGCGACCAGGACCTGGCCGAATGGACCCGTATCGACGCTCCATCGGCGAACATGACCGACGACGGAGTCCCGGAATACGCCTTCGGGCCGCGCAAGCGCGGGGGCAAAGCTCCCATGCGGGACTTCGCGGGCACGCGGCAGGTGGCGGGACGGGACGCCGCAGACTTCGAAGAGAGCCCTCAGGTAGCCCTGGTCAGCACGAGCCACGACCGTCCGGAGGACTGGCTGCGCGCCGGCCAGGCCATGGAACGCGTCCTGCTGCTGGCCACCCTGGAGGGCCTGTCCAGCTCCTTCGCCACCCAGCCCCTCGAATGGACGGACCTGCGCTGGCCGCTGCGTGATCCGGTCACCGGGACGGGCTACACGCAGATGCTGCTGCGCCTGGGATACGGCCCCAAAGGCCCCCGCACGCCGCGCCGGCCAGTGGCGGAGGTCCTCGACATCCGGCCCTGACCTGCCCGAGGGACCGCAGCCGGTCGGTGCCGGGCGGCGGCCGGTACACGGGTCACTGACCGTCCTCGGGCCCGTCCGGACCGGCTGACTGGCCGGTGAGCTGCGGCTCGACGTCCACGACGCCCTCCACGGCGCGCACGAGGCGCACGGCGACCGAGATGAGCGAGGTGTCGCGGATGTGTCCGCGGAGGGTGACGATTCCCTCGTGCACGTTCACGTGGATGGCGTGGCTGAAGGCCGGGAAGAGGTAGGACACCACGGTGCGGCGGACCTCCTCCTCGATGTCCTCGTCCGACCGGAGGAAGACCTTCAGCAGATCGGCACGGCTGACGATGCCCTGGAGCATGCCCACTTCGTCGACCACGGGCAGCCGCTTGACGTGCCGGACGGCCATGATCCTGGCGGCCTGGGCCAAGGTGGCGTCGGGGTGGACCGTGACAGCGGGGGTGCTCATGAGGTCCTCCGCCGTCACGCCCCCGGCCTTGGCGACGTCGGACAGGCGCAGGCGCTGCTCGAAGAGGTTCGGGTCGCTGTCGCGGAACTCCTCCTTGGGCAGCAGGTCGGCCTCGGACACCACGCCGATGACGCGCCCTTCACCCTCCAGGACCGGCATGGCACTCACCTTCCACTGCTCCATGGTCCGGACGATCTCCTTGAAAGGCGCGTCGCGTCCCACGGCCACGACCGTCTGGGTCATCACATCGCTCACGATGTGCGGGGTCTCGGGCACCGCGAACCACCTCGTCTCGCCTCGTCAGGGCACCTCGCCCGCGCCGTAGGGCGCGTACAGGTCGAGCAGCCGAACCCGCGCGGACCTGAGCCGCCCCGCGATCACTGCGGCGACATAGGCCAACAGTTCCTGCCTCAGTTCCGGGTCCTTCCCGCACAGCTCACTGACCGCGGCCGCGTCGAACTCGTAGGCGCGCACCGGGCTGGTGGCCTGGGCCCCCAAATGCCAGTGATGGGGAGGGACCAGCCAGGACCAGCCCAGTAGTTCCCCGGCACCGAGGGTCTCGATGACAGCTGCCCGGCGGCCGGGAACATGGACGTCGAGAGCGACGGTGCCCGTGTGGATGATCCAGAAGCGGTCGGCTTTGGCGCCCTCGTTGAAGATGCGCTCGTCGATCGCGAACGACACTTCACGAGCCAGCGACATGAGCTGCTCCTGATGCTTCTTGGTCAGGGCGCCGAAAGCGCCGCTCCTCACCACCACGATCGTCTCCCTTCACCGTGACCTCGGCGCGGAGTGGGGCCCTGTCCGGCCGACGAGACGGCCGTGGCAGAGATGGCAGGAGCGGCACCCGTTCCTTCTCTCGGCCACCTGACTCCACGATCGTCGCAAATCGGGGCAGTGCAACCTGGGCGTGGTTGCCCCTGCCAAGGGTCGGTCCACGTGTCGCGACGGGCCCAGGGCGGTGCGACGGTATTGACAGGAACTTCCCGCAGCGCCCGGGGCAGGAAGGTGATGGTGACCATGGAACTCCCACTGGTCGTGGGTGTCGACGGATCGGACTCCAGCCTGCAGGCCGTGGACTGGGCGGTGGACGAGGCGGCGCGTCTCGGGCTGTCTCTGCGGCTTGTCCACGCCTCTTTGTGGGAGCGGTACGAGGCACGCCGCCCCTCCTTCAGCACCGACCGTCCGGCCGAAGAGGTTCTGGCCGAGCACATCGCGGCGTCCTGCGCGGAACGCGCCCAACTGCGCAACCCACAGGTGAAGGTGTCGAGCGACGTGCTGCCCGACGACGCCGTGTCCACACTCCTGCACGCGGCTCATGAATCCTTCGCCCTGGTCGTGGGCTCGCGCGGGCGCGGCGAGGTCGCCGGGTTGCTGCTGGGGTCGGTCAGCCTCGCGGTGGCCGCCCGTGCGGTGTGCCCCGTCTTCGTGGTCCGCGGCGGGGAGCGCAACCAGCAGGGCACCTTCGGCAAGGTGATGGTCGGCGTCGGCGATTCGACCGAGGGATCGGCCGCTGTGCGGTTCGCCTTCCGCGAGGCCGAGGCGCGCGGCAGCGCCCTGCACGCGGTACGGGCCTGGCGCCGCCCCGCCCATGAGCACGTGGACCACCCCCTGGTCGCGGACGACGCCGCCGGTGCCCACGAGGAACGGGCCTCCGCGCTCCTCACCGACGCACTGCGCGACGCCGTACGGGATCATCCGCAGGTCGATGTGCATCGCCAAGCGGTCGAAGGCCCCGCACACAAAGCCCTCCTGGATGCCTCGGCCGAGGCCGACCTGGTGGTCGTGGGCGCGTTGAGGCGGCACGGTCACTTCGGTCTGCAACTCGGCAGGGTCGCCCACGCCCTGTTGCATCACGCCGAGTGCCCGGTGGCCGTCGTCCCGCAGCGGGCCTGATCCGGCGGGCGTCTCACGCTCCTGCACATCTCGTCGAGCGAGGAGGGGAGGGCGCGGGTTGTCGGACTGGACATGGGAGTACGAGGGCTACGACCCTACGGCCGAGCGGTTGCGTGAATCACTCTGCACGCTGGGCAACGGCTACTTCGCCACGCGTGGCGCGGCGCCCGAGTGCCGGGCGGGCCTGGTGCACTACCCGGGGACCTACGTCGCCGGGTGCTACAACCGCCTGGAGTCGACCGTGGCGGGGCGGCACGCGGTGAACGAGGACCTGGTCAATCTTCCGAACTGGCTGCTTCTGCGGTTCCGTGTGCGCCGCGCCGGGGGAGCGTGGTGCCCGTGGTTCTCTCCTGACACGAGCGCGCTACTGGACTACCGGCACGTCCTGGACCTGCGCCGGGCCACGCTCACCCGCACGCTTCGTTTCCGGGACGACGATGTGGGCGTGCTCGGCGTCCGGCAGACCCGCCTGGTGCACATGAGGGACCCTCACCTGGCGGCCCTGCGGACGGTCTTCACGCCCGAGGACTGGTCGGGGGAGATCGAGATCCAGTCCTGCCTCGACGGTGACGTGATCAACGGCAATGTGCACCGCTACCGCGCCCTCAACGGGAGCCATCTGACCCGTGTGCGGACGGGGGCACAGGAGCCCGACACGGTCTGGCTGAGCTGCCGCACCAGCGCCTCGGGCATCGGTGTAGCCATGGCGGCCCGGACGGTCGTCGCCGGCCGGTCCGCGGCCTCTTCGGAGCTGCGTCCCGCCCGGCGCCGTGCCGTCCACCGCTTGGTGGTCCCGATCGCTCCGGGCCGACCCGTCGACGTGGAGAAGACAGTGGCGCTGTTCACCTCCCGCGACACGGCGATCAGCGACCCGCTCGAGGCCGCACTCGACCGAGTGTCCACGGCGGGGGGCATCTCGGAGCTGCTGGACTCCCACGTCGCCGCGTGGGAGCGGTTGTGGCGGCGCGCGGACATCCAGGTGCCCGGCCGGGCCGGCCGCGTCCTGCGCCTGCACCTCTTCCACGTCCTGCAGACGCTCTCGCCGCACACCGCGGACCTGGACGTGGGAGTGCCGGCCCGGGGCCTGCACGGTGAGGCGTACCGGGGCCACGTGTTCTGGGACGAACTGTTCGTACTGCCGTATCTCAACCTGCACTTCCCGGAGGTGTCCCGGGCGCTGCTGAACTACCGCTACCGACGCCTCCCACGAGCGTGCCGGACGGCCGCCGCCATCGGCCGGGCCGGGGCGATGTACCCGTGGCAGAGCGGCAGCGACGGCCGCGAGGAGACTCAGGTGTGGCATCTCAACCCGCACTCGGGGCGCTGGCTGCCCGACCACTCCCGGCTTCAGCACCACGTGGGCTCGGCAGTCGCCTACAACGTGTGGCAGTACTGCGAGGCCACCGGCGACACGGAGTACCTGCACACCAAGGGCGCGGAGATGCTGCTGCAGATCGCCCGCTTCTGGGCGGACCTCGCCGACTTCGACGACGGCACAGGCCGCTTCCGCATCCGCGGCGTCGTCGGCCCCGACGAATACCACGACGGCTACCCGGGGGCCACCACGCCGGGGCTGGACGACAACACGTACACCAATGTCACCGCCGCCTGGGTCCTCACCCGTGCCCTGGACCTCCTGCGGCGCCTTCCCGCCTGGCGCCGCGAGGAACTGTTCGAACGCGTTCGGCTGGCCGGCGACGAACTCCCGAAGTGGGAGGAGGTGTCCCGGCGGTTGAGGGTGCCGTTCCACCAAGGCGTCATCAGCCAGTTCGAGGGCTACGGCGACCTCGCCGAGCTGGACTGGGACGCCTACCGGGCGCGCTACGACAGCATCCGGCGCCTGGACCGGATCCTGGAGGCCGAGGGCGACACGGTCACCCGCTACAAGGCGTCCAAGCAGGCCGACGTCCTCATGCTCGGCTATCTCTTCTCGCCCGCCGAGCTGCGGGATCTGTTCCGGCGCCTCGGGTACGAACTGGACGACGACGTCTGGCGCCGGACCGTCGACTACTACCTCCAGCGCACCAGCCACGGCTCCACGCTCAGCGGGCTCGTCCACGGCCTGGTTCTCGCCCGCGCACGACGAGCCGAGGCATGGAAGTACGTCCAGGAGGCCCTGGAGGCGGACATCGCCGATATCCAGGGCGGCACGACCGGCGAGGGCATCCATCTCGGGGCCATGGCCGGGACCCTCGACCTGGTCCAGCGCGGTCTGACCGGACTCGAGACGCGCGAGGACGCCCTGTGGCTGGACCCGGTCCCCCTGCCGGCACTGTCCGAGTACGGATTCTCGCTGCGCTACCGCGGTCACTGGGGTGTCGCCGTACGGCGCCGGAGAGGGCAGCTGGAGATCGGTGTGCCCGACTCGGAGGAATCGCCGATCCGCGTGGTGCTGGCCGACCGGGCAGTGACCGTCGCGCCCGGGGAGACCTGCACGCTCGACCTGCCGGCGAGTTGATCAGCGCACATGGGCGTGCCGGGTCCCGCGGCTGCCGCATGATCCACCACACAGGCCATAGGCTCCGAGAAAGCGGGTTCCGCTTCAGGCGACGAGGGCCGTGGGAGACGTGGATGAAGTGGCTGGTCTCGCTGGCCGGTGCCGGACTCGTCGTGATCACTCTGCGGGACCTGTTCCACACCCTCTGGCACCCCACCCGGCACGGTGGCCTGAGCCGCCTCGTCATGACGGCGCTGTGGCGACTGGCCCGGCGCTTTCGTGCGCGCAGGCGGGTGGTCGGGCTCGTGGGACCGCTCGCCATGGTGACGGTGGTGAGTATGTGGGCCGTCACCGTCATCCTCGGCTGGGCCATCGTCTACTGGCCCCACATGCCCGGGGCGTTCACCTTCTCGCCCGGTTCCGAGGCGGCGCAGGAGCCGGCGCTGCTCGACTCCGTGTACCTGTCGCTCGTCACGGTCGCCACCCTGGGACTGGGGGACATCGCACCCGCTGAAAGCTGGCTTCGCCTGGTCTCACCGTTGGAAGCCCTCGTCGGCTTCGCCCTCCTGACGGCCACGGTCTCCTGGGTGCTGGAGATCTACCCGGCGCTGACCCGTAGGAGGGTCCTGGCCATCCGGCTGGCGCTGCTGCGCGACTCGGACCCGACGACGCAGCAGATCGACTGCACGGCGGGGGCGCTCCTGCTGGACAGCCTGGCCACCGAGATCGTACGCGTCCGTATCGACTTCACCCAGTACGCCGAGGCGTACTGGGTTCCACGACGGGGAGGACCACTCGTCGCTGGCGGCCATGGTCGGTTACGCCGATGTTCTAGCCCGAAACGGGCAGGCGGCGCGGCGGCCGGAGGTGCGACTGGCCGGTGAGCTGCTCGCCGGTGCCCTGAAGGACTTCGCCGCCATCCTTGACCAGCGCTTCCTCCATACGGGCGGAACGCCGACGGAAGTGTTCGCCGCGTACGCCGACGACCACGGCCGCAGCCGTGCGCAGCCTTGAGCAGGGGTGCACTCTGAGAAGGCGGGGGTACGTCCCTCGGGTCGGTGGCCGGAGACGACGGGAGCGGTGGATGGCAGCCCCTGCACGGAGCCGTCCGGACGCGGCTCTGTCACGGACATGAACCGGCGGGAAGGCAGCCGGAGGTCCGCCGCAAAGTCCGACCTGCTCCGGGGCACGACTCCCGCCACGGGTCTGTCGTCGGACGAGGCCGCGCGGCGGCTGGAGTTCCACGGGCCCAACGAGATCCCCGCGGAGCCGCGGACTCCGGTATGGCGGCGGGTGCTGCAGCAGCTGCGCGATCCGCTGATCCTGGTCCTGCTCGTGGCGGCCGCCCTGACGATCGCCACGGGCGATCTCTCCGACGCCGCGGTGATCCTGTTCGTGATCACCGTGAACACCGTGGTCGGCGTCGTACAGGAGGTACGGGCGGAACAGGCGGTGATGGCCCTGTCCGCCATGAGTGCCCCCGCCGCCAGGGTGGTGCGGGACGGTGAGGAGCGCTCCGTCGCGGCAGCCGAGGTGGTGCCGGGAGATGTGGTCCTGGTGGCCGAGGGGGACATCGTCCCCGCGGACGGGGACGTTCTCGTCGCGGCGTCGCTGCTGGCGGACGAGTCGTCACTGACGGGCGAGTCCGTTCCGGTGGAGAAGGCCCCCGGCAGTGACGAAGCACGCGGGGCGGTGTCGGCGGGCACGGTCGTCGTCCGTGGCCGCGGACGGGTCGTGGTGACCGCGACCGGGGCCGACAGCGCGCTCGGCCGGATCGCTTCCCTGATGGGCGGTGCGCACGGCCTCACCCCACTGCAGCACCGGCTGGTGAAGTTCGGCCGGACGCTGGCGGCTGTCACGGTGGCGCTGTGCGCGGTGGTGCTCGCCCTCGGGCTGGTGCGCGGCCAGCCCGTGGAGCTGATGATCGTGGCGGCGATCAGCCTCGCCGTCGCCGCCGTTCCGGAGTCGCTTCCCGCCGTGGTGACGCTCGCTCTGGCGCTGGGAGCACGGCGGATGGCGGACCGGCACGCCATCGTCCGCAGGCTGCCCGCGGTGGAGACCTTGGGTTCGGTGACCGTGATCGCCACCGACAAGACGGGCACCCTGACCGAGGGCCGGATGGCGGCCGAGCAACTGTGGACGTCCCTCGGCGAGGCATCGGTCGTGGGGACCGGCTACGAACCCGAGGGCCGGGTCGTCCGAGACGGCGAGGCGGTGACCGCGGGTGACGCTCCCGACCTGGCGGCGCTGCTGAGCGTCGCGATGCTGTGCAACGACGCGGCTCTGGAGCCCCCGTCGCACCACTCCCCGGAGTGGAGTGCGCTCGGCGATCCCACGGAGGCTGCCCTGCTGGTGGCCGGGGCTCGCCTCGGGCTGGACCGGGCGGCACTGGACAGCGAACTGCCGCGCCTGGAGGAGATTCCCTTCGACAGCAGCCGCAAGCGCATGACGACCGTGCACCGCCGCCCGGACGGCGGGTTGCGCGTTGCGTGCAAAGGAGCGCCGGAATCCGTGCTCCGCCCGCAGATTCTGGCCGACGGCCCTGAGGCCGTCGCCCGCGCGGCCGCACAAGCGGAGGCATGGGCACGCCGTGGGTACCGGGTGCTCGCCGTCGCCTCGGCCGACCACGAGGGCCGGGCGCAGCCACCCCCGACCTGGGAGTCGGGCTTGTCGCTCCTCGGCCTCGTCGGCATCCTGGACCCGCCCCGCAGCGCGTCCGAGCCGACGATCACCGCCTGCAAACGGGCCGGCATCGTCCCCGTACTCATCACCGGCGACCACCCGCTGACCGCGCGGGCCGTGGCCGGGCGCCTCAGCATCGCCACCCGGGACGACGAGGTCACCACAGGGGACCGGATCCGGACAGGCACGGCGGGCGATCTGACGGACGTACGCGTCTACGCCCGGACCACTTCCGAGCAGAAGCTGGACATCGTCCAGGCGTGGCGCGGGGCCGGGCACGTGGTGGCGATGACGGGGGACGGCGTCAACGACGGCCCGGCCCTTCGTCAGGCCGACATCGGCGTGGCCATGGGCCGGCGCGGCACCGAGGTCGCACGCCAGGCGGCCGATCTGGTGCTCGCCGACGACAACCCGGCCACGATCGTGGCGGCCGTCGAGGAGGGACGCCGGGTCTACGCGAACGTGCGCCGGTTCCTGCTCTACGCGCTCGCCGGGGGCACCGCGGAGATCCTGGTGATGCTCCTCGGCCCCTTCCTGGGGATGCCGCTGCCGCTGCTGCCCGCACAGATTCTGTGGATCAACCTGCTCACGCACGGCCTGCCGGGTGTCGCTCTCGGCGCGGAACCCGTCGACCCGGACACGATGCGCCACCCGCCCCGGCCTCCCGAAGAGAGCGTGCTGGGGGCCGGTCTGTGGCCGCGGATCCTGTTCATGGGGGCCTTCGTCACGACGGTGACCCTCGTGGTCGGCGTCTGGGCCCGGGAGACCGGACGTCCCTGGCAGTCCATGATGTTTCTGGTGCTCGGGGCGACCCAGCTCGGCGTCGCACTCGGCTCCCGGGCCCGCCCGGGCACCCTGGCCAACCCCTTCCTGCTGGTGGCCGTGGGAGTGGCACTGAGCCTCCAGGCGGCCGCTGTCTATCTGCCGCTCCTGCGGGACCTGCTGGGTACGGAGCCGCTTCCGCTCACCGACCTGGCGATCGCCTGCGTGCTGTCCGGCCTCGGCCATGTCGTCATGCGGCTCCAGGCGCGACTGAGACCGGAACGCCCGCCGCGCGCGGGCCTACCGGCAGCACAGGGACTTTGAGTGACGCGGGCGCCTGTTCCCGGCATGCGCACGGGAGGTGAGGAATCCACACTGGTCTGGAGGGGCACCGGCCTGGGTGGGCCATGTCGTCGAGATCATCTGCGCGACCCCTTGACCGACCTGTTGTCGTTCGGCCTGCGGCACTTGAGGCCATACATGGCATGCCGTCGTGCTGAGTCCGTCGCTGCCGATGCCGTACTTACGCATTTTCGTCGAGGCAGGTTCAGGAGGTCATGATGCGACGTCTCAACGAGCGGGTGGCGATCGTCACCGGCGGAGCCAGAGGGATCGGCGCCGCTGTGGCACGGCTGTTCGCGGCAGAGGGCGCAGCCGTGGTGGTCGCCGATGTCCTCGACGCCGAGGGGGAGAAGCTGGCGGCGGAGCTCGGCGGCCCGGCCCGCTACGCGCACCTGGACGTCAGCACCGAGGACGGCTGGCAGACGATCGTCGCGGAGACGGACCGGGACCTCGGCCCGGTTTCGGTGCTGGTCAACAACGCCGGGATCCTGGAGTGGGGGACCGTCGAGGAGCAGAGCCTCGAATCCTTCCGGAGGGTCATCGACGTCAACGTCCAGGGCGCCTGGCTGGGCATGCGAACGGCAGCACCGTCTCTTCGCCGGGCCGGCGGAGGCGTGATCGTGAACATCTCCTCGATCGCCGGCCTCACCGGCTACGCCGGCATCGGAGCGTATGTGACCAGCAAGTGGGCACTGCGAGGGCTGACCAAGGCCGCAGCTCTGGAACTGGCCCCGGACGGGATCCGTGTCTGCTCGGTCCATCCCGGTGCGGTGCGCACAGCGATGACGGCCGACTTCGACGACTCGTTCACCGCCGCCCAGCCTCTCCCGCGGTTCGGTGAACCCGAGGAAGTCGCCCGTATGGTCCTCTTCATCGCCACCGAGGCCACCTTCTCGACCGGCGTGGAGTTCGTCCTGGACGGCGGCGTCACCGCCGGCCCGCCCACCGCCCTGACTCCTGCCGACTGAGCCTGAGACGCCGACGACGTGCCGTTCGTGAAGTGACGGCACGCAGATGAGGTCGGGCTCCGGGGTCGGCGGTGCCGAGCTCCTGTGGTGGGACTGACAGGGAGCTGCGAGGCTGAACACATGAGCGAGCACCGGCCCGGGGCCGGGCGACGCCCACTCGGTGCGGCGGCCGCCATGCTGGCCCTGTACGCCGTCTTCCTGCGGCCACGGGTGCTGACCTGGGGTACGACACACGACGAAGCCGACCGCAGCCTCCCCGGCGATGGTCTCATCCCCGATGCCGACGGCACCTCGACCATGGCCACGACCCTGCCGGCACCGCCCGAAGAGGTCTGGCCCTGGCTGGCACAGATGGGCTGCAACCGCGGCGGCTGGTACAGCTGGGACCGCCTGGACAACGGCGGACGCCCGAGCGTGGAGCGCATCGTCCCGGAGTGGCAGCGCCTGGAGCAGGACCAGCACCTGGACGCCCTGCCGAGCGGCGACGCCTGGTTCACCGTCGCGGTCCTGGAACCGGAGCGGACCCTGGTGCTGCGCTCGCAGACGAAACTCCCCTCGGGACGCCCCTTCGACGTGCGGTACGAGCCGCTGCCCAAGGCGTACATCGACTCGATCTGGGGCTTCCACCTCCGGCCGGAGCCCGGCGGAAGGACCCGGCTCATCGTCCGCGCGAGGGGTCGCAGCCGCCCGCGGCCCCTCACCCGGACCATGGACGTGCTGTTCTGGGAGCCCGCCCACCTGATCATGCAAACCCGCCAGTTCCGCAGCCTGCGCACGCGTGTCAGTGCGACGGCAGCATGAAATGCAGGGAGGGCCCGGACTGTCGTTTCGTCAGGAGTGCAGGGCTGGTGCGTGCGGGACGGCAATCGCCTGTTGGTACACGTGGTGCGCCCACACCTGCACGCCGAGGCCGGCCTCCACGAATGCGCGGGCGGCAGCCACCCCCTCCGCGGCATGCTTCTTGAGCGCCATGGCCCGGCCGTGACGCTCTTCGACCTGCTCACGGATGATCCCGCAAAGTGCCTCGGTCAGTTCGTCCGGGGAGCCGACGTCGAGGGCATGCTCAGCAACCGGGATCACCGGCCCGACATCGAGCCCGGCCGGCTTCAGCCCCGTGAAGGGTGCGCCCTCTCCGGAGCGGTGTACGCGGACGACCGTCTCGAAGAACCAGCGGTCGGCCACTTCCTGCGCCTCCCGGCCGAACGTGCGCGCCTTGGCCGTGAGACTGAACGCCTCACGGACCTCTCGTTCCCCTTCTTCGGGCACGTAGGGCAGGATCTGTGCGACATCCCTGCCCTCCAGGGCTTTACGCGCGGCCGTGACGACGGGACCGTCAAGAGAATCACAGTGCGGTGGCATCGCCGGTCACCTCCTTTGCGGCTCACCTCCATCGTCGACCCGCCAGGCGCGAGCGGGAGAGTGACGACCGCCGACCGGTTTGCGGCCCGGACGACGCCGCCGGAGTCTGGAAGTGCCCCGCAGACGAGGCATGGCCTGGCTGATTCCTCATCGATCGAGAGGAGGCAGGCCGCTATGACCAGCATCGCCCACCGCATGGCCGCCCTGTTCCGGATCAAGGCGAACAAGGCCCTGGACAAGGCCGAAGACCCGCGCGAGGTACTGGACTACTCCTATACCCAGCAGCAGGAATTGCTGCAGAAGGTACGACGCGGTGTGGCGGACGTGGCCACCAGCCGCAAGCGCATCGATCTGCAGATCAACCAGTTGCGCCAGTCCGGCGGCAAGCTGGAGGGCCAGGCCCAGCAGGCGCTCGCCGCCGGGCGCGAGGACCTCGCCCGCGAAGCCCTGAGCCGGCGCACCGCCGTGGCCTCCCAGCTCACGGACCTCCAGACCCAGCAAGCAACGCTGCAGGCCGAGGAAGAGAAACTCACCCTGGCCTCACAGCGCCTCCAGACGAAGGTGGACACCTTCCGCATCAGCAAGGAGACCATCAAGGCCCGCTACACCGCGGCCGAGGCCCAGACCCGCATCACCGAGGCGGTCACCGGCATCGGGGAGGAGATGGGCGATGTCGGCATGGCCATGCAGCGCGCCGAGGACAAGACCGAGCAACTGCAGGCCCGTGCCGGTGCGCTGGATGAACTTCTCGCCTCCGGCGCCCTGGAGGACGCCACCCTCCCTGCGGGCCGCGACGACATCCAGGCCGAACTCGAACGGGTCACCGCGGGCCAGGACGTGGACAGGGAACTGGCCCGGATGAAAGCCCAGCTCCCCGCGTCCGCCACCCCCTCGGCCCTGGAAGGCAAGAGCGCCGAGCAGGGCGCGCCGGACCAGGAGGGGACATCATGATCATGCGGATTCTCGGCGAGGGTCAGTACGAGGTCACGGAAGATCACCTCGACCGGCTCAACGAGCTGGATGCGGCTCTGCAGTCCGCGGCCGACGCCGACGACGACACGCTGTTCGCCACTGCCCTGTCGGCGCTGCTGGACGCGGTACGCAGCTATGGCGCGCCCTTGCCGGCGGAGACGATCACGCCGTCCGACCTGGTCCTGCCCGACGAGGACACCAGCCTCACACAGGTGCGGGAGCTGCTCTCCGACGAGGGCCTCATCCCGGGGTGACGGCGATGCGCTGCCCGAGGAGTTCACTCTCCACTACTACGGCTACCCATGTGACCGGACGACACGTGAGCGGCGTGCCGTCCGGCCACCGGGGGATCATGCCTGGTAGGCGACGTTTGTCATCATCCCGGCCTCGCCGTGGTAGGCGTTGTGGCAGTGCAGCATCCACTGGCCGGGGTTGTCGGTGTCGAAGAACACGGACAGCGTCTTCTTGGGCAGCACGATCGCGGTGTCCTTGCGGGGACCGGAGCGGCCGAGCTGGAAGGTGTGGCCGTGCAGGTGCATCGGATGCCACATGGTGGTGGTGTTGACGAAGTCCAGCCGGACTCGCCGGCCCTCCTCGACCAGGACGGCGTTGGCGTCCGGATCGGCCATGTCGAACGGCTTGCCGTTGATGGCCCAGTTGTAGTGCATCATGCCCCCGGTGAGTTCGATGCGGTGCGTGACGTCGGCCGCGACGGACTCCAGTCGCACGTCGCCGGCCGCGCGCAGCCCGGACGCGGTCATGACCGTGCCGTTGAGTTCCCTCGGGCGTACGGCGGCAGTGGGCGCGCGGCCGGAGCCCGTGCGCACGAGGGCCAGCCCGCTGGTGTTCTTCCCCTCGGCCAGGGCGACCAGGGGGAAGACGCCGTCAGCGAGGGTGACCAGCACGTCATAGCGCTCACCCATGCCGATCAGGAGTGCGTCTGTCTGCCGGTGCCGGACGGGGAAGCCGTCGGTGTGCGTGACGGTCATCCTGTGGCCGCTGAGGGCGACCCGGTAGGCGGTGTCACTGCCCGCGTTGATGATCCGCAGCCGCACCTTGCGGCCGGGCTTGCCGGTGTAGACCTCCGGGTCGTCCGGCACGCGGCCGTTGACCAGGTGGTAGGGGTACTTCACGTCGCCCGCATCGCCGCCCAGCAGATCGCTCTCCGCGCCCATGAGCATGAATGTCGACGGCCTCCCGCCCGACGTGGCTGAGACGGACGGGGATGGATCGCCGCTCGCCATCCCCATGGAGTGCATGTCGTGGCCCTCCGTGCCCGAGCCGGAGTTGCCGCCCATGTCCATGCCGCCCATGCCCTGCCTGAGTTCGGCGAAGACCTCGTCGGGGGTGCCGGTGACACCGTCGACCCAGTCGTCCAGGACGACCACCCATTCGTCGTCGTACGCCAGCGGCTCGCGCGGGTCCTCGACGATCAGGGGGGCGTACAGGCCGCGGTCGAGTTGGACGCCGACGTGCGGGTGGAAGAAGTACGTGCCCGGGGCGTCGGCGACGAACCGGTAGGTGAAGGTGGAGCCGGGGCGGACGGCGGCCTGGGTGGCCGGGGGCATGCCGTCCATGTCGTTGCGCAGGGCGATGCCGTGCCAGTGGATCGAGGTGGTGGTCTTGCCCGGCAGCTGGTTCGCGAGTTCGGCGACCAGGGTGTCCCCGGCGGAGAGCCGGATCTCCTTGCCCGGGGTGCGGCCGTCGAAGGCCCAGGTGTTGGCCTTGACGCCGCCGCCCAGGTCTACCCTGGCGGGCGCGGCGGTCAGTGCGATCTTGTGCTGCCTGCCGGTGCCGCCCCGCCTCTTCTCTGCGGCGGCGACGGCGGAACCGGATGGGCTGACCAGGGCAGGGGCGCTGCCGGAGTCGGTGCAGGCGGCGAGTGCGCCCGCGCCGACGGCGCCGAGTCCGGCGAGCAGGATGGAGCGGCGGTTGATGCTGTTCACGATGTGAGTCCTCTTCTTCGAACTGGCATGGGGCGCGGCGAGGACGGCACACGGGTGCCGTGGTCGCGGCCTAGAGGCGCAGTCGGGAGAGGACCGACAGGTCGGGTGGCGCGCGGCCGACCGTGCCGACGGGCCGAGGGCCGGGCTCGGTCTGGTACGGGGCGGCCGACTGCACCGGAGTGCCCTGCGGCGGCATGGGGAGCTTGAGCCCCTCGACGTTTCCGGCGGTGCAGTGCTGCATGCCCGGAACGGCGCAGGTGCTGCCCCCGACGCCGTGCGCGGGAGCGGGTGTACTGAACCCGTCCGCGTGAGTGAGGTCGGAGACCTGCCGTGCCGCGGCAGCGGACGAGGACGCCATGCCGGGCATGGCATGCCCGATGTGCGTGGAGTGCATGGCGCGTTGCGCCGGGGCGTCCGAGACAGCGGCCGTCTCGTGATGGATCAGTACGGCCAGAGCGGCGAGCAGGGCGATGACGGCGCCGCCTGCGCAGCGAAAGGCACTGGCGCGCACTGTCGCCATCGCCACCACCTCCGCTCGGAGTTGTCTCCGCAGCGCCCCGTGGCCGGGGCTCACTGGTTGCGAATATACCCCCGTGGGGTTTGACCGGCTCGTCGTCGTGGAGGCGGTCGCAGTCGTAGCGTGCGACGCAGGTCGAGGGTGAGTTCGTCGAGTTCGGCTTCGCCCTCTGCCTCGTCGTCGCGGACCGCGTCGCGGACGCCGTGCCGGATGTGGACACGAAGTGGCGACGACCAGGGCCGCGACCGCCCGCACCGCGGAGCGGGCCTCGACGGTGCCGTGGGCGGACCATCTCGCCCGGGCCCGCCACGAGCTGGTGCCCTGCGACAGGGCCGCCCGGCCCGAGCGAAGGCCACCACTCTGGTCAAAGATGGATGCATGGGGTATCTCCGGCGCGCTCCGTGCCCGCCCCAGTCATCCGACGACGTCCGGCCGAACGGCCGGAGGCCAGGGAGGAACGGACATGAAGGGCTTCGTTTTCCACGGCGCCGGGCAGTCCGCATGGGAGGAGGTCCCGGACCCGGGCCTCAAGGATCCCACCGACGCCATCGTCCGGGTCGACGCCGTCACGATCTGCGGGACGGACCTGCACATCCTCAAGGGCGACGTGCCGGAGGTGCCTTCCGGGACGGTGCTGGGACACGAAGCGGTCGGCGAGGTCGTCGAGACCGGCAGCGACGTGCGGACGGTCCGTCCGGGCGACCGGGTCCTGGTCTCCTGCATCACCGCCTGCGGCCGCTGCCGCTTCTGCAGGGAGGGCGCGTACGGCCAGTGCCAGGGCGGCGGAGGCTGGATCCTCGGCCACCTGATCGACGGCACACAGGCGGAGTATGTGCGCGTGCCCCACGCCGACCTGTCCGTGCACCCGCTGCCGGGGGCGCTGGAGAACCAGGACGCCGTGCTGTTCGCGGACATCTTCCCGACCGCCTACGAGGTGGGAGTGATCAACGGGGGAGTGCGCCCCGGTGACACGGTCGCCGTCGTCGGCGTCGGGCCCATCGGACTCGCCGCGATCCTCACCGCGCGGCTGTACTCGCCTGAGCGGATCATCGCCGTGGATCTCGCCGACTCCCGGCTCGAGGCCGCCAGGCGGCTCGGTGCCGACGCCGTCGTCCCCGTGCGAGACGAGCCGGAGCAGCTCGTCGCCGACCTCACCGACGGCCTCGGCGCCGACGTGGTCATCGAGGCGGTGGGAGTGCCGGAGAGCTTCGAGATGTGCACCCGTATGGTGCGGCCCGGCGGCCGGGTGGCCAACGTAGGCGTGCACGGCAAGCCCGCGACCCTGCATCTCGAAGACCTGTGGATCAAGAACGTGACCATCACCACCGGGCTGGTGGACACGTCCTCAACGCCCACGCTGCTGAGGATGGCGGCCTCCGGGCGGGTGCCCACCGCACCGCTGGTCACCCACACCTTCCCGCTGGACCAGATGGAAGAGGCGTACGAGGTGTTCGCACACGCCGCCGACACCGGCGCGCTCAAAGTCGTGCTCGGCGAGCAGCGGCACGACGAGCTGGCCGTTCCGGCGGCGTAACCCGAGGGGCGGTGTGGTGCACGGTCAGCGCCTTGTTCCCGAGAGGCGTCGCAACCGGTACCGATTCAGGAAGTGGTCAGCATGCTGGGCTACATCATGGTGGGCCTTGACGGCTCGTCCGAGAGCCGGGCGGCCGCGGAGTGGGCGGCTCGTGAGGCGAAGCTGCGTGGACTGCCGCTGCGGCTGGTGCACGTCTGGGAGCCCGTCCCGGAACCGATGGCACAGGCCCCGCTTCTCGGTCCGGAGACCCTCCAGCACTGGAGCGAGCGGATCCCGCGCGAGACAGCTGAGGGGCTCCAGTCACGTCATCCGGGAGTGGACGTGAACGCGGTCCACCTGACCGGGCTGCCGGGCGATGTCCTGGTGGACGTGGCAAGGGACGCCGAACTGCTGGTCCTCGGCTCCCGCGGACTGAGCGGGATCGGAGGATTCATGGTCGGCTCCGTGGGCCAGGCCGCCATCGCGCGCACCGAAGTGCCGGTGGTACTGGTGCGGGCCGGTGAGCAGGCAGCGGACGAGCACACCATGGATCCCGCCGGCATACCGTCCGCGGCGACCCCCTTCCGCGTTGCTCCTCGGCCTCGACACCCGCAGCCTTGACGACACGGTCATCACCTTCGCTTTCGAGGAGGCGGCCCGTCGCCACACGGCCCTGTGCGTCCTGCACGCCTGGAACCCCCCGCCGTACAACATCTACGGCCTGTCCGACCATGTGAGCCTGTACGACGAGCTCGCCCGGGAGCATGCGGCCGAGCTCACCGAGGCACTGCGTCCCTGGCGGCACAAGTACCCGGCCGTCGAGGTGATCGAGGCCTCCCGGGCCGGCAGTGCTGCGGACCAGTTGGCGAACGCCTCCCGCAATGCCTCCCTGGTCGTAGTGGGCCGGCGGATCCGGCGCAGCCGGTTCGGCGTGCACATCGGCCCCGTCGCCCATGCCGTCCTGCACCACGCCGTCGCCCCGGTAGCCGTGGTGGCACACGCCTGACAAGCCAGAAGGGTTGTACCAGGAGCGGTCAGCCTTCGGACACCGCCAGGTCCCGGGTCACCATGGTTGCCCAGGTCAGCCGTCCCCCGAAGGTGACGTGACCACGTGGGCCGATGCGGTTCATCACCCGCTGCACCCCCGGTGCCGGGGGGATGTCCCGCTCGGACGCCGAGGGGTCGAGGGGCCCGCTGCTGAACAGCCACACCGCCGGACCGTTCGAACGGGTCGTCGAAGCCCATAAGACCGCGCTGTCCGTGACCGACGACCACGCCTTGGACGCGGAAGAACTGGCCAACGTCGTCGAGGAGTTCAAGGGCGTTATCCGCCGCGAGACGGGAGAGGGGTTCCCGCAGGACCCCTCGACCCCCGGGCGTACGGACAACTCGGCGATCCCCTGCGCACTTTGGAGGCCCATTACCGCGACCTATGCGACGTCGAGTTCACAGTCGAGCGAGGACGTCTGTGGATTCTGCAGACGCGGGTGGGCAAGCGCACCGCCGAGGCCGCTTTCCCGATCGCGCGCGAGCTCGACGAGGCGGGCACGATCACGTCCGATGAAGCTCTGGCCCGCGTCGACGGCACGGAACTAACCCGGCTCATGTTTCCCAGCTTCGCCACCCGCACCTCCGACGTGCCCCTTGCCCACGGAGTGCCCGCCTCGCCCGGTGCGGCGGTCGGCGCCGTGGTGTTCGACTCGGACGCCGCTGTGCGCCGTGCTTCCGGCGGACAGCACACCGTCCTGGTCCGCCGCGAAACCACCCCGAGGACCTGCCCGGCATGATCGCCGCACAGGCGGTCCTGACCAGCCGGGGCGGCAAGACCAGCCATGCCGCCGTCGTCGCCCGCGGCATGGGCAAGGTCTGCGTCTGCGGCGCCGACGCGCTGGTCATCGACTCCGCCGCCCGGCAGTTCACCACGCCGGCCACGCTCGACCGCCGGGGAACGTCCTGTCCGAAGCCTCACCCGCTGGCGCGGCTCAGACGGAGGGGCGTCCGCCGCTCAGCGCAGTGAGAGTGGAATCGAGGTCGGTCGCCTTGGGCCGGTTGTACGGGAGCTTGGCGAGCAGGCGGGCCATGCCGCAGGTGTCGGTGACCGCGGAGAAGACCAAGCCACCGGCGACACCTGCGGAGATCCACCGCGCCCCCGGGCGGAGCCGTCCGGCGAGGAGGCCCGAGAGGACGAGTGACCCGGCGGCCAGGCGGACCTGCCGTTCCATCGGCCAGGGTGCGCGGACGCCGACGGGGCGGTGGACGTCGTGGCCGAGCTGGGTCCAGGTGCTGGTGCCTCCGGTGAGGGTGGCGGCTGTGATGCCGGCTTCGGCCAGTCGCCGGCAGGCTTCTACGGATCGGGTGCCTGAGGCGCACACGACCAAGAGGTCGCCGCGCTCGGCGGCCACCTTGAGCGCGGGCAGGGCCGCGTCGAGGTGGTCGAGAGGGATGTTGTGGGCGTCGGGCAGGTGGCCGGTCGCGTATTCGCCGGGTGTGCGTACGTCGACGACGGTCAGCTCGTGAAGGCGGGCGCTGGCCTGGCCGGCGGTGAGGGTGGTGTGTGCCACGGGAATTTCCTTTGCTCTCTGTACGTCACCCCTTGGGTAGGATACCCGTGGGGGTATCCGCGAAGGAGTGTGGGCTGTGGAACTGGTGATGGCGGCTGAGGAACTGAGGACGGTGGTCAACAGGTTGCGCCGGGCGCAGGGCCAGATCGCCGGTGTGATCAAGATGATCGAGGAGGGGCGGGACTGCGAGGACGTGGTCACGCAGCTCTCGGCGGCGTCCCGGGCGCTGGACAGAGCGGGCTTCGCGATCATCGCCACCGGCCTCCAGCAGTGCCTGGCAGACGGGGACATGGCGGCATCCGAAGACCGCGAGGTGATGCGGGCACGGCTGGAGAAGCTCTTCCTCTCATTGGCCTGAGGCTGTCCGGTCATGTCAGGGCGTCGGTGAGCATGAACGCGGCCACTGCCAGCAGTACGACGGCGAACGTGCGTTGCAGCAGAGGGCCGGAGATCCTGGTGGCCAGCCGCTTGCCGTCCCAGGCGCCCAGGATCGCGGCCCCGGTGAACGGCGCGATCACCGTCCAGTCGACGCCCGCCGTGGTGGCGCCCCGGGTGGCCAGGGAGGCGAGCGAGTTCGCGGAGATGACCAGCAGGCTCGTGCCGATCGCGGCCTGCATCTCGAACGCCAGCACCGTGACCAGAGCCGGAACGGCAAGAAAGCCCCCGCCGACGCCGAGCAGTCCGGTCAGCGCCCCCAACCCCGCGCCGGCTCCGGCGGCCCGGGTCGGCCGTGCGCCCTGGGGCCCTGCCGGCAGGTCCCGGGCGGGGCGCAGCATGCGGACGGCCGCGGCAGCGGCGACGGCGGCGAACGCGGCGGTCAGCAGCGGCTGCGGCAGCCGCCCTGCCAGGGCCCCGGCGACGGCGGCGGGCAGGAGACCTGCCGCCGCGAACAGGGCACCCGTTCGCCACCGCACGTTCCCGGCGCGGGCGTGACCGTACAGGGCTGCCAGCGAGGTCGCGACGACGATGAGGAGTGCGGCCGTGGTGGCGGCCGCCGGGGTGAAACCGAGCAGATAGATCAGCGCGGGCACCGCCAGGACACTGCCGCCCCCACCGAGCGCGCCGAGCGCCAGCCCCACCACCCCTCCGGCGATCAGGGCCAGGACCAGCTCACTCACGCTATGACACCGCCACTGCCGTTCACGCCGGTGACCGGCAGCCCCTGACGGGCCCAGGCGGTCATGCCTCCGGTGACGTCGGTGGCCTCAACGCCGACGGCGGCGAGGAAGTCCGCAGCCGTGCGGGAGCGATTCCCGGAGCGACAGATGGCCACCACCCGCCTGCCCCGCACGGTGGTGGGCAATGGTGCTCCAGCCATCAATTGTGTGAGAGGCAGGTGCAGCGCGCCGGGCGCGTGCCCGGCGTTCCACTCCTGCGTCTCGCGGACGTCGAGAAGGACGGCTTGCCCGTCGGCGACCAGCCGGTGGGCCTGTTCGGGGGTGACGCGGCCGGAGCCGCGTCGGAAGAAGGGCGACATGGTGCGTGTCTCCGTGCGGAAGGAAGGTGGGATGTGGTTCAGTCCTTGCCGGCAGGCCCGATGAGCGACAGCCCGGCTTCGCCGGCGGCGGTCAACGCGTCGTCGACGGCGACCACCTCACGGCCGGCGGCGTCCAGCAGGGAGGCGGCGATCGCCGCGCGCATTCCGCCGGCGCAGTGCACCCACACCACACCTGCCGGCACCTCACCGAGTCGGCCGTGCAGCTCGTGGACGGGGATGTGCACCGAGCCTTCGACGAACCCGTCGGCCCGCTCGGAAGCGCGGCGCACATCCAGCACCACCACCTGCTCACCCCTCTCGCGGGCCTCGGCGAGATCGGCGAAGCGGGCGCGACGGAACGAAGCCAGCCGCTCGCCGTCGCGGACCCAGGTGTGTGCCTCTCCTGTGGCGGCGGCGGCCGGACGGTCGATGCCCACGCGGGTCAGTTCCCGCTGCGCCGCGGTGATCTGCTCCGGCGTGGAGGCCAGCAGCGTGACGGGCTTGCCCCAGGGGATCAGCCACGCCAGGTAGGTGGCCAGTTTGCCCTCGCCCTCGAAGTTGAACGAGCCTGCCACGTGGCCCTCGGCGAAGGCGACACGGTTACGCAGGTCCACCACCCACTCTCCGGCCGCCAGCCGGGAGGCGATCTCCTCGGCGTCGGCGGACCGGGGCGGGGTGAGGTCGACGGGCGCGGGGCCGGAGGCGTTGGCCGGGCCCATGTGCGCGTAGTAGGCGGGTACGTCGTCCAGGCCGGCGAGCATCTTTGCGACGAAGGTGTCGACGTCCATGGTCAGGGCGTCGTTGTTCTTGCGCTCGGCGCCGATCGTCGTCGCGTCTCCCTCGGCCTGTGAAGAGGAGCAGAAGCTGCCGAAACCGTGCGTGGGCAGCACCCGCACGTCGTCGTCGAGGGTGTCGGCCAGTCGATGTGCGGAGGCGTGCTGGGCGCGGGCCAGCGGCTCGGTCAGCCGCGGCTCCACCAGATCCGGCCGCCCGACGCTGCCGATCAGCAGCGATCCACCGGTGAAGGCCGCCACGGGCCTGCCGTCCTCCTCAAGGACATAGGACGTGTGGTGCGGCGTGTGACCGGGAGTGGCCATGGCGCGCAGCAGCAGCCCCTCGTCGACCGCGATCGCGTCACCGTCGGCGATGGGCATGCGATCGAAGGACACCGAGGCCCCGGCCGGAACCAGGTAGCGGGCGCCGGTCGTGCGGGCCAACTCCAGGCCACCGGTGACGTAGTCGTTGTGCACGTGGGTCTCGGCCACGTAGACGATGCGCACCCCGCGGCGGGCTGCTGCTGCGATGGCCTGATCGATGTCGCGCGGGGGATCCACCACGACGGCGGCATCCGGCCCGCCGGCCAAGTAGCTGCGGTTGCCCAGTCCCTCGAATTCCAGGGTGTCGACGAAGAACACGGCTACGACTCCTCTCGCGATGGGGTACCCCGGGGGGTATCTGTCCCTCACCATAACAGAAATACCCCCGGGGGTATTTCGCGGAGGCGTGAGGGCTCTCCCCGGAAGCTTCTCTGTGCCTGAAGCGCAGGTCATCAAGGCTGGGGGACATGGAAGGTGGCGCTGCGGCCCGCGTCGCGAGCAGGTGGCGGCCGTGCTTGCGTCCGTGGTTCGTGTTCACACTCGGACGGGATGAGACGCCGCACCGATCAGCGCCAGCCAGTCGGTCAGCCCGGCCGGGTCGGCGGTCCCGCACTGGAAGCCGACATGCCCGTCCGGCCGGACCGCCACCAGACCGCGGCCCGGGCTGTTCGCCAGCCGAAGGACGCTGACCTGGGAGCCGGTCACCACCTGCGGCGGCGGGGGAGCGGCGTCGCGCTGCAACAGCAGGTGCACCCCCGGGCCGGCCAGCAGTTCGTGGAGCCTCCGTGGAGCCCCTCCGAGGCTGACGGCCGCGTCCGGCAGGCGGTCTCCTGGGCGGGGAGCACCCCGCAGGGGAGGCGTTCCCTGCACCGACAAGGGGCTGTGCCGGTAGTTCACCCGCAACTGGGAGATGAGACGGACGGCCTCGGCGACCAGCCTGCGCCGGTCGAGCAGGGCGGGTACGGTCGCGGCTGCACGCGGGGCGGCCACTCCGCGCAGCCAAGAGGGGATCCGCCCGGTCGACGCCTCTGCCCAGAACGCCATGTGCGTGAGGACGATCCGGCGGTGGGCAGCCGGCCTGCGCTCCTGGTCGTAGGAGTCCAGCAGCAGGCCGTCACTGGGCTCGCCCTCGGCATGCCCTGCCGCGAAGCCGAGTTTCCAGCCGAGGTTCACCGCGTCCTGGATGCCGGCGTTCATGCCCTGACCGGTGGCAGGCGAGTAGTTGTGGGCCGCGTCCCCCGCGAGGAAGAGCCGCCCCTGGCGGAACCGTCGCGCGAGGCCACACCGCAGCGGCACCCGCGCGGACCAGGCCAGGCGCTCGATCCGCGCCGGCGTCCCCGCGTCGCTCAGAAGGCGCTGGAGCTCGGCTTGCGGGACGGCGGCGCCGGGCTGACCGAAGTCCCGCCCGGCGCTGCCGACGGCCGCCCGAGTGACCAGCAGGCGCCAGGCGGCCTGCTCTCCGAGCGGGAAGAGGAACACCAGCCCGTCACGCCCGGCGAACACTTGAGCACCGGAAGGACCGGGGCGACCCGCAGCACCTGCCAGATCGAGGTCGGCGAGGATCACCTCCACGGCGTACGGCCTGCCGTGCCAGCCGATGCCGGCACAGGCCCGCACGGTACTGGCCGGGCCGTCGCAGCCGGCGACGTAAGGACAGCTGATCTCCTCCGTGCCGCGCGGTGATCGCAGGACGGCCGACGCGTTGTGCCCGTCGTCGCGGACGGTGATCAACTCGGTGCCACGCTCCACACGCACCCCGCGGTCGGCGAGCGCCTGCGTCAGCACGTCCTCGACGTCCGTCTGCCGGACGAGGGACAGATGCGGGAACGCCGTCTCAGGCAACGCGAAATCGGCCAGCCTGGCTTCGACGACACGGGAGCCGAGACGGAGAACTGCCGCGGGGGCGGTGTCCGCCCGTTCCAGCACGGCGTCGGTGACCCCGAGAGGGCGCAGAACCTCCAGGGTGCGCGGATGCAGAATGAGGGCGCGGGAGGGCCGGAAGGGCTCGGGCCGCCGCTCGACGACCCGGACCCGCGCCCCGTGGTCATGGGCCTCCAGCGCCAGGGTGAGGCCGGCCGGCCCCGCCCCTACGACCAGGACGTCCACCGTCATCATCGCGTCCCGGCCGTCACACGCCACCAGTCCGGGGCGTCGTCCCGTGCCGCGCCTTCGACCAGTCCGGGGTCCGCGAGGACATCGTCGCGGCGCAGCCCGGGCAGCACGGCGTAGCCGATGGAGCCTGGCACACTGACCAGGGCAAGTACCCGCCACAGAGAACGGGCGTAGTGCTCGGCGCGCTGCGGGCCGTCCCACTCGTACAAGCCGCGGTAACGGCCGTGCTCGTCATGGGCCAGCCACAACTTCGAGGCGAAGCCGGGGAAGCCGACGAACAGCGGAGTGTTCAACAGGCTCTCCGCCCGGAACAGCGCGTGCCCGGGACCGCGGACCATGCGCAGCCGGAAGACGACCACCAGCGTGCACGGAACCTTCGCCAGGCCGCTGCCGAGGCGGGTCTCCCGGTACACCCGCGCCGAGGTGCCGTCGGCGAAGCGGATACGCGTTCCCACTCGTTCTCTCGGCAGGTGGACCCGGCGCCGGGCGAGCAGCATCCAGGAGGCGAGGAAACATCCGGCGACAGCCCGCCATGCCTCCGGAGGGGTGAGCGGCCCTTGTTCGCTCATGGTGGTCTCCTCCCGAGAAGGGACCGGCCCCGTAAAACCACCATGCGGGAACGTGCCACGTCGCGCGACCCACGGACATCCGCGTGCACGCCCGCCCCGCCATTCTCGCTGCGGGCGTGCCTTACCGGGCCGCGGAGCTACTCAGAGTAGATCCGCTTGCACTCGACGACCGCTGTCGGGCGCGCTCGATGGATCACTGCAATGAGGCGAGGTTCGTGTTGAGGATGTGGGCTGCTTTGCTGATGGAGCCGGGCATGAGGTGCCGGTAGGTCTTGAAAGTGACGTCGATGGTCGACGGTGCCGTGTTCGGCGGCGTACCACTCGGTGGTCTGCCTCACCCGCGCCGGCAGGGGCACGTCCCGGTACTCACCGGCCTTGCGGTGCTTGAGCCGCTCGTACTGGCAGGTGGTCCGGTTGACCTGTTCGGTGATGCGGTAGACGTCGTCGGCGACGATGTTGTTGACGTTCACCGCGAACGCCTCACCGTTGCGCATGCCGCAGCCGCTCATCAGATCGGCGACCAGCAGGAAACTGTCGTCGCCGGCGGTGCGTATCTGACGCAGCTGCTCGGGGGTGGGGATCACCACGCGCTTGGGGTCGTACTGCGGCGGCTTCACCCCGGCCACCGGGTTGTCGTCGAACAGTCCCAGCCGGTCCGCGTCCAGCAGGATCGCCTTGAGCCTGTCGAACGCGTTCGCCTGGGCGGCCAGGCCGATGCCGTTGCGTTCCAGGGTCCGGATGAAGTCCTCGACGACCTTGTGGTCGAAGGTGTCCATCCGCCGGCTGCCCAGCAGCGGCAATGTTCAGCAGCGACTCCAGGTGCACCACCGACGCCGGCCCCAAATCCCGCTGTCCGGCCTTCCACTGCGAGGCGTACTCCCCGCACCGCATCGCCCCGTACTTCGGGTCATTCCACGGTGTGCCCGTCTGTGGGTAGCTGTGGCAGGACTCTTGCTAACCCATTGCTAACCCTAGTGACGCGTCATTAAGTCTGATGTGCCTACTGGTCATATCTTCCGACGGCATGGCAGGCGCTTCGGGTTGGGCGTGCCGTGGGATCAGGTTGTCCTGGCCGGCGGTTGAGTCACGTGCCGGTGGGGTGCTGAACCGCCTCGACGATGCCGGCCTCATCGACGTCACCACGTCGTCCTCGGCATCGCACGTCAGGGCCGGCCACGGGGGGGGGCGCTTTACCGGCCGGAGCCCGGTGGAGCTGTCGGCCTCATACCGCCTCGTCCCATCCGCCCTCCGGGGACGCCCCCCCCAACGGGCCGCGGGGGGGGGTGCCCCTATGTGTTTGGTCAAGGTCGAAGGCCAGTAGGTTCGTGTAGTCCGAGGGTGGGGCCGAGCCGCAGGGGTGCGCATGAGCGATAGCCAGGTCACGATCAAGCTCACGAGTGACGAGGCACTGGTGCTGTCGCACTGGCTGGAGAGGCTCCAGATGACGGACCTCAGCCGTGTTGTCGACGATCCGGCGGTCTGGGCGCCGATCCATCGGATCGCCGGAACGCTGGACAAGGCGCTTCCTGAGCTGTTCGCGCCTGACTATGACCAGCGGCTTGAGGCCGCTCGGCAGAGGCTGCGGCCGGAGGACTGATCGAGCGGTCTCAACTCCTCACCGAGCTGCGGCAGGTTGGGGCTCGTAGAAGGTTCCGTCGCGGAGCATGGCGAAGAGCACGTCGGCCCGGCGTCTGGCGAGGCAGAGCAGGGCTTGGGTGTGGTGTTTGCCCTGGGCGATCTTCTTGTCGTAGTAGGCCCGGGATGCCGGGTCGCCCGGGGCGGCGAACGCGGAGAGGAAGAAGGCGCGTTTGAGCTGCTTGTTTCCCCGTCTGGAGGGTTGTTCGCCGCGAATTGAGGAGCCCGAGTTCCGGGTCGCCGGGGCGAGACCTGCATAGGCGGCCAGGTGTCCGGCGGTCGGGAAGGTGCTGCCGTCACCAACCTCGATCAGGATGCGGGCTCCGGTCCTGACGCCGACTCCCGGCATCGACGTCAGGACCTTCGAAAGAGGGTGGTCCTCCAGTAGTTCCTCGATCCGCCCCGCCAGCAGTTTCCGCTGGTCAAGCACGGCCGTCAGCGAAGCGGCCAGGCTCGGGACGATCAGCGCGGCCGCCTCGGTCCCCGGGACTCACGGTCTGCTCGTCCAGGGCGGCGAAGATCTCCTCGACCAGCCGCTCCGCCATCCTCGGTGCCTTTGGCCGCAGCAGCGTGACCAGGCGGCGCCTGCCGGGGCGTGTGAGGCATTGCGCGGGCCGCGTCCGCGATGATGAACGCGTCCCTCGCGTCGGTCTTCGCCTCGCCGGGGTAGAGATCGGCGATCCGTCGCATCGTCAGTCCGGGCAGGTAGGCGACCGGGCAGCCCATGTCCCGTGCGACCGCCAAAGGTAAGGCCCCGATCGAGGCCGGCTGATCGACCACGACCAACACCCTTCCGTGCTTGGCCTGTAGCTTGGCGAACAGCTCGCGGAGCTTGGGCTCCGTGTTGGGCAGCCGCTTGTCGAACGCCTTCTTCCCGGCGGTGTCACGGCGGTGGCGTGGTGTTCGCCTTTGCCGACGTCCAGGCCGAGGAAGACGTCGATGTCACCGGTGTCGATCACGTGCAGGCCCCTCCATCACGCTTTCGTCCGGCCTGCCAGGGCACCGAGCTGCCACATCCACGTTACGGAGAGCTCTTCCGGCTCGGGTGAAGCCGGTGCTCAAGCCCCTCATCAGCGGTCCGTCGATGCCTCCGGGCCCGGTGACACCACCCCCCCGGATCATGACCAACAAGGGGCGGAAGTCATGCCGGACCCGAAGGCCGGAGGCCCCATTGCGGAGCCACGAAGAAGGTAACGGGGGGCGGGAGCCCGGACGGCCGGCGCGCCTCGCCGGTCGGCAGCCGATCATCGCGCCGCGACAACATCGCCACCGAACGGTGTAGATCTCGCCGACCACTACGACCATTGACTGCTGTGGGTGAGCCACGAACTCCCGCTCAGGGAATGCCGCCGATGGCAGTGCCCCGCCCTGATCTCGGGCGGGACACTCTCCCAGCCGGACGGCAGGGTCAGTTGGCGTTCACCAGGTCGTGCGCCGGCACGGTGACCGTCCGCTGCCCCGGCTTGCCGCCGAGCACGATCTTCCGCAGGGCAGTGTTGTTGTCGAGGTTGGTTTCCTTCAGGCGCTTCTCGGGGTTGGCCAGCACCTGGATGTAGTAGGTGCCGTTGGGAACAGTGGTGATGTCGAACGACTGGCCCGGCAGGTCCTGGGTGTATGTGTCACCGGAGCCGACGTCCAGCACCTCGCGGACGGAGATCGAGTTCTCCTCACCGCAGGCGGTGGCCAGGTCCGTGTTGTACGGGTGCCAGTTGGCGTTCTTCACCGTGTAGTCGATCGCATCGGTGTTGGCCAGGCAGAACGCTTCCTTGCCGCTGCGCACGGCCTCCTTCTTGTCGGCCTTCAGCAGCCGGTAACTGGCGAAGTCGGTGAAGTGCCAGTGCACGTGCCCCGGGCGCGGGTCCCACTCCATGGTGCCCGTCGGGGTGTAGCCGACCTGCTTGCCCTTGGCGTCGTAGAAGTACTGGAAGGCATCCATCTTGGCCTTGCCGGGCGAGCGGAACCCGTCCACCACGAGTTGCGCCGGGCCGGCGTTCCAGACGTTGGCGCTGAACGCCAGGTAGTCCTTGCCCGGGATGTCCGTGCCGCCGTCGCTGATGGTGATGCCGTAGGCCGGCAGCGAGCGCAGGTCCGGCTTGGGGACGTCCGGGACGGAGGGCTCACCGGTGGGCCGCTTCGACAGCGGTTTGCGGGCGGGCGCCTGACGCGATCCGTCGGTCTGGCCGCCGGTGTCCCTGGCCTGCTGAGACAGCGCGGACTGCTGCTTCTTCTTCAGCGCCCATGGCAGTGCCGGTGGCGCGGCCTTCAGCGGACCGTGGCCCACGTTGTACGAGGGACCCGCACCGCTCGTCACCGGTGCTGCGGCCTCGGCGGGAGCCGGGGCATGCCCTGACCCGTGACCGGTGTGCGCGGTCGGCGCCTGGTGACCGGCACGGTGCCCGGCGTGCCCGCCGGCCTTCGCAGAGCGGGACATCGCCCCGGTGGAGCTCTCTTCGTCCTCGTCGCTTCGTTCCACCACGGTCACCTTGACCGTGGCCGCTTTGTCGGCGATGCCGAACAAGTCGCGGTACTTCTTGGCGACACCGACCTTGGCCGTGTACGTACCGGCCGGCAGCTGGGCCCGCTCGGTGTAGGAAGCCGCGTAGGTGTTGGCCGCCCAGCCCTTCTGGACGCCCCACACGGAGCCGAGGGTGAAGGGGTTGGTGGGGCAGCTCTCCGGATACTGGGAGGTGGAGGGGGCGTCGGGCCGTACTCGGCCGCTGGCGTTGTTCGGGCAGAAGCTCTCGCTGTGGGTGAGGACCTTCTTGCCGGCTGCGTCGGTGAAGGTGATCTCTGTGAAGCCGGGCAGCCCGGAGAAGTCCTTCACGGTGCCCAGGGGCAGCTTCTTCGCCTTGGCCTTGCCGGCCTCGTACACGGTCTGGGTGACAGTGACCGGGTCCTTGTAGGACTTCCGGGTCACCTGGAGCTCCAGCGGCGTCCCCTCGGCGATGAGGTAGGTGCCGAGGTCCAAGAACACACCCGGCTCCTCCTTCCAGGAGGTGAGCGTCACCGAAGTGGTCGCAGCGACGAGGCTCAGCTTGGGGCCCGTCGCGGCCTTCGCCGGCTCCTGCGCTGCGGCCACGATGCCGGCCGTCACGGCCGTCACGGCGATGGCCGTCGTGCCGGCGAGCAGCGTTCGCCGCAGCCGGGCGGTGCGTCTTCTGGTCATGGTCCCTCGTCCTCCGGTGCTGTGAGAAGGAAGCAGGCGGCATGGCGCGTCCACGAGGCCCGCGCCGGGGCCGTCACGTGAGAGGCGTCGGCTTCGCCCGCGCTGTGAGAGGAACGGACCGGCTGCTCGGTTGTCCGAAAGACGGCAAGGGGGTGGAGTGTTGGCTGAATGCCGTCGCGGTGGCGAGATAAGGCCGTCGGAGCGGGCACACCTCACCCGAGGGCAGTCCTTCTGGTACAGACGCCGCATTGCCGACGCGCCGCCTTCACACCCCGGGCGGCAGACCCGTATCCGCGTCGGGTGGGGCGTCTTGCCGCCCCCGCGCCGGCGGGGATGCTCCGGAGGCCGGGCCACGGCCTGCCGCCAGCGTGGAGTCGGCCGCGGGGATGCTCCGGTCGCGAAGTCCCCGCAGACGCCTGCCGCGTGGCTGGCCCCGGCAACCATGTCAGGAGAACCACGAGTCCGGTACCGGACGGCGGGCCGACCTGTCCCGTGGGCAGCGTCACGGATCGGACGGGATTGCGGGGGACCGACCGACGGTGGGCTGCAGGTGAGCTTCGACCGCGGTGAGGTGGGCGCCCCTGTTCGCCGTACCAGAACGCCACACACTGACCGTCACCGGCCTCAACCGCGCGGAGCTGACGGTCTTCGGCCCGCGCACCGGCATCAAGCAGGACGTCCGGCTGGGGAGTGACGGCACGTTCCGGCTGCGCCTGCCGAAGGACGACTACACCATCCTCGGCGTCGACGACAGCCTTGCCGAGTTCGATGGTTCTAGCATCCGCACCGGCACCCGGACCCTGCTCGCCGCCACCGGCATACGCACCGACCAGGACCGCACCGTGACGCTCGACGGCCGCAGGGCAGGCAAGGTCTCGGCCCGCACCGACCACCGCGACGCCACCGCGACCTCCACCTCGGCCTCCCTCGAACTGGCCCCCGAGCGGGGAGGTGACAGCTACTCACTCACCGTCGTCGCCGGAAGCAAGGCCACCATGTACGCCACCCCCACCGCACAGGCCCCGGGCGTCACCTACGCCGCCTCCACCACCCTCACGGGCAAGGACTCGGGCGGCGCCTACCGCTACTCCCTGCGCCAGACCCACAAGGGCGGCATACCTGCCGACACCAACCCCGTCGTCCACGACCGGCAACTGGCCACCGTGCACGCCGCCTACGCCTCCCAGGGCGGCAAGCGGGCAGCAGCCGTGCGATCCGACCTGCCGTCGTCCAGGGCGGAGTTGATGCCGTTCATCCCGACGCTGCGCACCGCACTGCCGAGCCGATCGACCGAGTACTACTCAGTCGCCCCCGGACTGACCTGGTCGCACTACCTGGATCTCTTCGGGACGACGGACACCGGGCCCGACGGCACTCTCCCGGAGCACGACGAGACCACGGCGGTCCGCCGCCACCAGGCCGGACACACCTACGGCATCGACTGGAACCGGGCCCCCGTCGGACCGGGCCGTCCACAGCCCCGTCCGCAAAGGCAACCACGTCTCCCTGGACCTCGTGCCGTACGCCGCCACCGGCACCGGGCAGCACCTCGACTCCTCCGACTCCGGGGTGACACGCGAGGTCGTGGTGTCCTCCGGTGGACGGGTCATCCACCGAACCGGCGACCTCTTGGACATCGGCTTCACCGTTCCCAGCGCCGGCGAGCGCCGCTACACCCTGACCGTCCGCACCACGCGCACCGCCGACTGGACGGCTCTCGGCACTCGCTCCACGATGACCTGGGGCTTCACCTCGGCACGGCGCCGCGGCTCGACGTCCTCGGTGCTGCCGCTGCTGACCGTACGCACCGGTGGAGACGTCGACCTCAACAGCACAGCCCGTGCCGGCCGTACCTTCCGCGTCCCGCTCACTGTGCAGCGCCCCGCGGGGGCCCGAACGGTCGGCGGTGAAGCGGCTGGCCCTCCAGGTCTCCTACGACGACGGCCGCACGTGGAAGGCCGTCCATGGCACCCGCCACGACACCACCGGCAGTGTCCTGCTCCACCACCCGCGTCGCGCCGGATACGTCTCCCTGCGGATCAGCGCAGCGGACAAGGCGGGCAACACCGTCACTCAGACCGTCATACGGGCCTATCGATTTGCCACGGCCCCTGCCGCGGTCAGCAATCGATGGTGAGGGAGGCCCCCGCGACACGCGAGACGCACGTGCACATCGCCCGGCCTTCCTCGCGCTGACGTTCCGACAGGAACACGTCCCGGTGATCGACCGTGCCGGCCACGTCGAGTATCACCACCCGGCACAGACCGCACTCGCCGCGGCGGCAGTCGTACATCATCTCCACCCCGGCGGCCTCCAGAGCGTCCAGGAGGCTCGTGCCGACGGGCACGTCGAAGCTCAGCCCGCGCGCGGGAACCTCCACGCGGAACGCTTCCGCGGGGACGGCGCCGCTCGTGCCGAACGTCTCGAAGCGGAGTGCGCCGGGCGGCCTGGCAGCCCGCTCCCACGCCGCTCTCACAGCGGTGAGCAGCCCGATCGGACCGCAGACGTACAGCACGCCACCCTCCGGGACCGACGCGACGACCTCGTCGGGGTCGACGAAGGTTCCGTGTCCGTCCTCGACCACCGTGATCCTGCCGGGGTGTTCCCGCTCCAGGTCGCCGGCGAAGGCCATCCGGTCGCGGGACCGGCCGGCGTAGACGAGCCGGTAGTCGGCCCCTCGCGTCCGGAGGGCGTGGGCGAGCCCCACGATGGGCGTGATCCCGATGCCGCCGGCGAGGAGCACGCTCGGCAGGCGCCCCGGGCTGAGTGGGAACTCGTCGATCGGGCCCGCGAACGTGATCTCCGAGCCGGGGCGCAGGTCGTGCATCCACCGTGATCCGCCGCCTCCGTCCTGCTGGAGGCGTACGGCGATGCGGAGCAGCCCGTCGTCATGGCCCTGGTCGACCAGCGAGTAGGAGCGCGGCTCCGGCCCGCCCGGCAGGGGAACGGTGATGTCGATGTGACTGCCCGGCGGGACCGGCCGGACGGCCCTGGCCGGGTGCAGCACCAGTTCCACGATGTCCGGCACGAGCTCGATGCGTGTCACCACGACCGCTCTGCCGGCGGTGCTGGTCACGGCGTCTCCCTGGTCGTCGCCGCGACGGCGGCCAGGCGGCTCGGGGCCGTGCGGACCCGTCCCTGCTCCCGTGCGACCTGGGCGTCGATGATCCGGCGCACCCACATTCCGCCGACGTCGATGTTGAGGTTGTAGAACTCGTGCCCGGGGTTGGCCTCGATCGCCCGCTGCTGCGCGTTGAGCATCTCGGTGTCCTGGCCGAAGACCCGCGAGACGCTGTTGCGGAGCAGGGTGGTCAGGCTCTGGTCGTGCAGTCGGTGGTTGCGGGTGAAGGCCCAGAAGTAGTGGCAGGTGCCGGCCGCGGCGGGGGTGACCGTGTTGAGCACGTATCCGTTGACGCCGGCGCTCCGGTCGCCTTCAGGTGCCCCGGTTCCGGTCGGCGCGACACCGACGTCGATGGTGATCGTCGAGGGAGCGGTGAAACGGATGACCTGCCACCGGTCGACGGGACCGTCGTGGGCGGGATTCTTGCGGCGCAGCTGCACGGCCAGGAAGGGCGGCGCCTCGATCCCCCCCATCCACCGGGTGAGCGTGACCGAGTGTTCGTCGTGGGCGACATCCGGTTCCGCTTCGGAGAGTTCGTCGCTCGCGAGGCTGTCGGCGTGCAGGAACTGCTCGTGGGTGAGGTCCATGAGGTTGTCCAGGACCAGCCTGTAGTCACAGTCGAGGAGGATGCTCTCGCCGTCTCCGGCCCACTGCGGATCGTCGTTCCAGTGCAGGTCCGGGACGAGGTCGGGATCGGCTGCCGCGGGGTCGCCCAGCCACACCCAGACGAACCTGTGCCGTTCCACGACCGGGTGGGAGGCGACGGCGGCGGAGGGGTTGACCGTCTCCTGCGCGGGCATCCGGGTGCAGCGGCCGTTCGGGCCGTAGGCGAGGCCGTGATAGCCGCAGATCAGCTCGTCACCGTGCAACTCGCCCATCGACAGCGGCACGAGACGGTGCCAGCAGGCATCGGCGAGCGCCACCGCGTCCCCGGACGTGGTGCGGTACAGCACGAGCGGGCGATCACAGATGGTGCGGGGCAACAGGGTCCGACCGACTTCGGTGTCCCATGCCGCGGCGTACCAGGCATTCAGCGGGAACATTGAGTTCTCCTCGTCTGGGTGTCGGCGCGCTGCTATGGAGGCCGACAGCGGTGGCCGGTTCGCTCGGAGGCAGTGCGCCCGGAGCGGTCCGGTGACGTCCGTTCGGCGATGGGCCGACGGGAATGCGGACCACGGCTCGGAAGGCGTGCTCTCCCGCAAACGCTAAGCACAGCGGAGGAATGAATCCAATGAATGCTGGAAATACCGGGCAATCGCCTCGTCAATGACCGCCCGCATCAGATGATTTCGGCATTGCGCAGGAGCCCGCTCATCCGCCCCGAGGACGTCAGGCCCCCCAATGGCAGGCGATCAATCGGGACTGTCGCCGTGCTTCTCCCGGATCTGCTGGGCGACGTCGCGCAGCTTGATGTTGTGGTGCTGGGAGATGTTGCGCAGCACGCTGAAGGCGTCCTCGTCGCTCATTCCATGGCGTTCCATGAGCATGCCCATGGCCTCGCCGATGGCGTGCCGGGTCTCCAGGGCGTGTTCGAGCTGGTCGATCGTGCGCGCGTCCGCGAGGGCGACCGCGGCGTGCGAGGCCAGCAGCCAGCCGGCGGTCGCGATGTCCTCGGTGAAGGCCCCCGGGCGGCGGGCGTACAGGTTCAGCGCGCCGAAGTCCTCCTCATGGGTGTAGAGCAGGACCCCGGTCATGCTGCCGATGCCCAGTCCGCGCGCGGCCTCGGCGTACCGCGGCCAGGCCGGCTGGGGCCGGTTCATGTCCGCGACCCGGAACACGCGCTCCTCGTCCGCCCGGCGGGCGAGATCGAAGCACGGCCCCTCGCCCAGTGCGCCCTGCAGGCGGTCGGATTCCTCGACCATGTCCCCGCAGGAGGACAGCGTCACGGCGCGGCCCTTGCGGACCGCGAGGATCCCGGCCGCGTCACAGCCGTCCACCAGCTTCACGGCCGACGCCGCGATCTCGTCCAGCGTCTGCTGCACCGAGTCCTGCTTCAGCAGGGTCCGCGCGAGCAGGGCCATTTCCTCGGCGAACTTCTGCCACTCCATCGCCACCACCCGGGTCGATCACCAGTCCGGCCACCCTACGCACAGCCTGATCCCTGTGGGGCGAAGGCGCCAGGACCGATGAGCCGGAATGTGAAAGGGGAGTACACGTGTGTTTCCGACGCCCCCGTCCCATAGCCTCGTGCTGGGAGACGTCGGATGCCAGGTGTTCGCACCGGTGAGGAGGCGAGAGTGCTCGGTCGGGGTACGAGTGCGCGGTTGCTCGCGGTGGTCATGCTGGCTGTCTGCATGGTGCTCGTCGGCCCCAGCGCACCGAACGGTGGCCTCTTCGCCGGGCCGCGGCACGCCGCAGCCGCCGGGGACGTCGTATCGAACCGGGTCATGACGTGGAACATCTGTAACCCCTGCGAGGTCAGCGACGTCGACCGGGCCGCGGACATCGCCGCGTACGCGCCCCAGGTCATCGGCCTGCAAGAGGCGTGCGTGCGTGACGTGGAGAGGATCCGGGAGTATCTGGAGAACCTCCACGGGCTGGTCTACCACGTCGAGTACGGGTCCGTGATGCGCAAGTGGGGCCGCTGCGGGGGAGCGCCGTGGAGTCCGGGGGCCTTCGGCCAGGCGATCCTCTCGGCCGCACCGATGACGGACCCCGTCAATGTCGAGTATCCGGACGGCGGATCCGAGGACCGCGGGTACATGGCCGTCACCACCACCGTGGCCGGGCAGCCCGTCCGGGTCTTCAACACGCACCTCGCCCAACGGCGTCAGGAGGCGGTCCGGGCGGACCAGACACGCGTCCTCGCCGCGGAGGCCGCCCGGCACGAGCGGGCGATCCTCCTCGGTGACTTCAACGCCGTGCCGGACGCCCCGGAGCTCTCCCCGATATGGGCGCTGGCCACGGACGCGGACCCGCAGTGCCGTCCATCGCCCACCGGGACCTGCCTGCCGACCACCGACTGGCAGAGCAAGTTCGACTACGTGTTCCTGCGCGGCTTCGCCCCGCTCAGGCACCGCGTGCAACCGACGCCGTCCTCGGACCACCACCTGCTGCACACCGACGTCGCCCCGACCTGAGCGGCGCCCTGGCAGGCTCTGCCCCCGACGCCCGACGCCTGACGCCCGGGACCGCAGGTCAGCGGCCCGCATCCGGTGATCACGGGACCCGCGCCGGGCAGGGTGTCGCCCATACGACGTGGAATCCTCCGTCGTATGGGCATACGGGGAGGGCAGGTAACCAGGGCATGCCGGCGACAGGGACGCCGGCCCGATCAGCAGGGAGGCCGCGATGACGGGGCCGGAGCCTACGGAGTCCGTTCACGGGCTGTCCGTGCCGACAGCGTCCGTCGTGCTGGCCGGGACCCTGGAAGCCATCGGCACGGGCGCCTACGTCGTGGACGAGCAGGGCTGCATCATCGCCACGAACACCCGCGCCGAGCAGCTCCTGGGCCGGTCCGCCGACGACCTGCTCGGGCATGACGCGCACGATCTGCTGCACCGCGGCCCGGACGGGCAGCCCCTGCCGCGGACCCAGTGCGCCATGCGGCAGGCCTTCCACGCCGGGCGCACGGCCCAGGCCGACGAGGACTGGTTCGCCTGCGGCGACGGCACCCTGCTGCCCATCTCCTGGCTGATCACGCCGTACGACGTCGGGGGCCGGCAGGCCGGCACGCTCGTCGTCTTCCACACACCCCACCACCCGCAGGCCACGGACCCGCGGCCGGAACCGGCGGCCCAGCCCCTGTCGGAGCTGCACCGGCTGGCGCTGCTGGCCGAGACGACCGCGCAGCTGACGTCCACGCTCGACGTCGACGAGGCGCTGCGCCGGCTGGTGACCCTGGTCCTGCCCCGCCTCGCGGACTGGGCGGTCATCGACCTGATCACCGAGCGCGACGAGGTGTGGCGCACCGTCGTCGTCCACTCCGACGGTGACACGCTCACGCACCACGAGGATCTGCAGGGGCCGATGCCGCCGATCCCGGAGGAGTCCCCGATGCCCCTGTCCAGGGCCCTGCGCGGGGTCGCCTCCAACCTGGCCGGCCCGCAGACCTACCAAGGGCCGCCGGACTCCGGCATCGCGGTCGAGCAGCGCCGCCTCTTCGACGCCACGGGGATGCGCTCCGCGGCCATCGCGCCCATCCGCAGCACCCGTGCCGTCCTGGGAGCGCTTACCCTGGGCCGCGACGAGAACCAGGCGCCCTTCACGCCCGTGGACCTCCCCCTCATCGAGGACATCGCACGCCGGGCCGGCCTCGCCCTGGACAATGCCCGCCTCTACCAGCGCCAGCGCAAGGTCGCCGAGACCATGCAGAACCATCTGCTGCCGCAGATGCCGGGCGTCTCGGGCCTGCAGATGACCGTCCGCTACCTGCCCGCACCGGACGCCTCACAGGTCGGCGGGGACTGGTACGACGCCTTCCCCTTGTCGGACGCGTCCACCGCCCTCGCCATCGGGGACGTCGTCGGCCACGACCTGGAGGCGGCGGCCGGCATGGCGCAGGTCCGCAACATGCTCCGCGCCTACGCCTGGTCCCAGCACGAACCGCCCAGCCGCATCGTCGAACGGCTCGACGAGGCGATCCAGCACATCACCGACGTCACCATGGCCACGACGATCTTCGCCCGGGTCGAACCGGCCGAGGACGGCCACTGGCAGCTGTCCTGGACCAACGCCGGCCACCCGCCGCCGCTGCTGATCAGCCACGACGGCCTGGCCCACTACCTCACCGAGGGCCACGGCATACTCCTGGGCACCCAGACCGGCACCCGCCGCCCGGACGCAACCGTGCAGTTGCCGCCCGGCTCCACCCTGGTGCTGTACACGGACGGCCTCGTCGAAGCGCCCCGCCGCTCCCTCGACGAAGGACTCGAACGTCTGCGTCAGCACGCCGCCGCCCTCGCCCACCGCCCCCTCTCCTCGTTCACCGACCAGCTCCTGCGCCGCGTCCGCCCCTCCGGCAACGACGACGACGTCGCCCTCCTGGCCGTACGCGTGCCCGGGCGCTGAACCGGAGCCGGCGACACACGGGCGCCGGACCTCATCCGCCCGGGGTGCCCGGCGCTGCGCTGCCCACGCCCTCGCGGTGCTCGCGCACCGCGATCCGGGCCAGCTTCGTCAGCATCATGCCGTTGCGGATCGAGACGACGTGGTCCACCGGGAGGCCGTGCATCCGGATGCCGTGGCCCCGCAGCGGATGCCAGTCGAGGACGAAGAGGGTGTTCTCGCCCCAGGGGATCAGGTTCATGGCGATGCGGGCCGCGCCGAAGGGGTCCGCCCTGGCTTCCAGTTCCAGACGCCGCTGCGGCTCGCAGATGCGGACGACGCAGGTGTCGTCGAGGACCAACGGGCCGAGCCCGACGCGGACTTGCAGTCGCGCGCCCACCTCGGGCCAGTGCGGGTCGGCGGCGGTGACCTGTTGCGTGCCGGAGACCCATTCCCCGTAGCGATGGCCGTCGGACAGCAGGTCCCAGACCTCGGACGGCGAGCTGAGGATCAACCGGCGGTTCCGGGCCACACCGACCACGCTCCTTCGCTCCGTCAAGCCGGCGCCCGCGCACGAGACCGCCGGGCGCGGAACATCTCCTCGACCCTGGGCGGGCCGCCCGGCTCCGGCACCCGGAGCCGGCCCGGTCCGCCGCGGAATTCGCTGGTGACGGGCGACGGGCCGCGCTCATACTGACGCGGTGGATCCAGTGACTCTTGAGACCGGGCGTCTGGTGCTGAGGCCCTTCGGGCCGGGCGACGCGGACGCGGTGTACGACGCCTGCCAGGACAAGGACATCCAGTTCTACACACCGGTGCCCGTGCCCTTCGGACGGCAGGACGCCGAGAAGCGGGTCCGCGAGGAGTGGCCCCAGGGCTGGGCCGGCGACGACAACTACATCCTCGGAGCGTTCCGCAAGGACACCTCGGCCCTCGTCGGCTCCTACTGCCTCACCAGAGTGAGCCGGGGCGTCTACGAACTCGGCTACTGGGCCGTCAAGGAGCAGCGGGGCCGGGGCTATACGGTCGAGGCCGCGCGGGCGCTCTGCGACTGGGGGTGGGCCACGCTCGACGTCCACCGCATCGAGTGGTGGGCCATGACCGGGAACACCGGCTCGCGTGCCGTGGCGGAGCGGCTCGGGTTCACCGTCGAAGGGACGCTGCGCAACCGCGGCATCGCCAACGACGGCAAACCCCACGACTGGTGGGTCGGCGCACTGGTGAGGCCCTGACGTGGAGCGTGCGAGAAGAGGGGGCACGGCGGGGCGCGGGGTGAGAGTGGGCCTGCTCATGGCGTGCGTTCCGGGCATCCCATGGGCCGCTCTCGCTCTGGGGGTGGCCCTGGTGGAGTTCCTCCGGGGAGGGGACACCGAACTCGCCGCCCGCGACGTGCGCTACGGCGTGCTGCTCACCGGGGGAAGCCTGCTGGCCGGTGTCCTGATGGGCCTGATCCTCGCCGGGGGACTGGTCCTCGCGTCGCGTGTCCTCACCCGCCCGTGGGCGCTCACCCTCACGGGAGCGGTGCTCGGCGCGCTCGTGTTCCCCGCCGAGTTCCTTGTCGTCGCGATCGGCACGGACGGGGCCGTCGCCCAGCTCGGCACGACCTTCCTCGCATGGCCGTTCATGACGGCGGTGGCGGCCGCGCACAGCACGGACATCGTGGGCCGCACCCGCCGCCGCACCTGGCTGTGGGCGTCGGGACCGGCACCGGGGGAGAGGCCGTCGCCGGTTTCCGGCAGTGCCTGAACACCGCCACCGTCCCTCGTACGATGGCCCGCGTGATGGTGGGGACCGAACACACCCGGCTGGTGCTGCTGCGGGGCAACAGCGCGGCGGGGAAGTCGTCCGTCGCGGCCGGGGTGCGGGAGCGCTTCGGCCGTGGGCTGGCACTGGTCGGACAGGACAATCTGCGCCGCGTCGTGCTGCGGGAGAGGGACCGGCCCGGCGCGGCGAACATCGGCCTGATCGACCTGACGGCCCGTTACGCCCTCGATGCCGGGTACCACGTCGTCGTCGAGGGGCTCCTGTACGCCGACCGCTACGGCGAGATGCTCGCCCGGCTGCGGGCCGACCACCGGGGGCCGACCCACGCGTACTACCTGCACGTGCCGTTCGAGCAGACCCTCCTGCGCCACGCCACCAAGCCGATCGCGAACGAGCTCGGCGAGGCCGAACTGCGTGACTGGTACCGGGAGCTGGACCTGCTGCCCGGCGGCACCGAGACCGTCATCGGCCCCGACAGCACGCTGCGGGAGACCGTCGACCGCATCATGCTCGACACCGGTCTGGCCGGACTGCCCGCGCTCGACCTCTGATCCGGCGCGCGCTCCGCCGCCGCGCGGCCCCGGGGGCTCACCCGTCCGTACGCGCCGGAGAGGGCGTGAACAGCGCGCCGCGGTGAGGATGGACGGTGCCGGGCGCCCGCGTCGGCAGCTCGGTGCTGCCTGACGCGACGCGCGGCGGTCGCTGCCCGTACGCGCGAGGGAGAGGTATGACCGAGACCGACGAGGCCGGGGCCTTCTCCGCCGGGACCGCATGGCCCTCGGCGCACCGCGATCCGAGTACCGGCATGGTCGACCTCCGGCGCGTCGGGGCGCACCCGGACCACTGGTACCCGGTCGCACTGTCGAAGAACGTGCGCAGCACGCGGACGTTCGCGACATCGTTCGCCGGCGAGCGCATCGCGCTCTACCGCGGGGAGAGCGGCACCGTGTACGCGCTGGAGGACCGGTGCGCACACCGTCAGGTGCCGCTGAGCATGGGCGTCGTGGAGGGCGAGGCACTGCGCTGCTGCTACCACGCGTGGGCCTACCGGGGCGACGGCCGCATCTCGCAGATCCCCTACCTCTCCAAGGGCGACGGCCGGCCGCCGCGCGGCGTGCGCGGCTACCCCGTCCGCGAGGCGTACGGCCTGGTGTTCGTGTTCCCCGGCGACCCGGACAAGGCCGCCGCCGCCCCGCTGCCCGACCTGCCGGCGTTCGGCTCGCCGCGGTACAGGACGATGACGTACTCCCGGACCGTGCGCTGCCACTACTCGTTCATGCACGAGAACCTCCTCGACATGAACCACCAGTTCTTCCACCGGGGCGTGGTGGGCAGACTCCGTCCCGAACTGCTCGACTCCCGGACCGACGAGCGGTCCGTGGAGGCCAGGTACCTGTTCAGCCACGCCGGGGGCAAACGGAACCGCGGGGCCAGCCTGCTGGCCTCCGAGGGCATCGGCGGCAGCGACTCCCGCGACGTCATGACGATCCGCACCGAGTACCCGTACCAGACCCTCGACCTGGTCCCGGAGAACACCGAACGGCCGGCCTTCCGGCTCTGGGCCGCCTATGTGCCCGAGGACGCCGAGCAGCGCAGATGTCACACGTTCGGCCTTCTCATGATCGAGAAGCCGCGGGTTCCCGGCGCTCTGCAACTGGCCTGGCCGCTCATCAGGCGTTTCACCGAGCGGGTGTTCGCCGAGGACCGGATGGCCGTCGAGGCCGAGCAGCGGGCCTGGGACGAGCAGGGCGAGGACCGCAACCGCGAGGTGTTCTCCCTGATCCTGGACGTCCGGGAGGTGCTGCGCACCAACGGCGTCCCGATCCGCCCCCGGGCCGTCGCGTGCGGCGCCGCCTCGATGTGCGGCGGCCATGACCGCGGGCCGGTTCCGGGAGTGGACGCCGGCGCCCCCTGAGGGCCGACGCGGTCGCGGCGGCCCGCCACCGAGGCGCAGCCCGGGGGCACTGGCGCCGCACCCGGTCAGCGACTCCCCGAGCGTACGTTCCTGCTCGGTCATCGCCTCACTGGCCTCGCCTCGGGGCCGCGGCGGGCACCGCGTTCCCGGCCCGGCCGCGCCCTGTCGAGAAAGGCCCCGTCCGCAGCGGTCGCGGACGGGGCCTCGCCCTCCGGTCAGAACTTGGGCTGCGGGGACTGCGCCCGGACCAGTTCCCGCGCCTCCGCCTCCGTCGCCACGGACGGCGGGGAACCGGCCAGCGGCTTGTTGGCGGTCTCGCGCATGCACAGCACGGCGATGACGCCGATGACCGCGGCGCCGGTGGCGTAGTACGCCGGCATGAGGGTCGAGTCGAAGGTGCTGATCAGGGCGGTGATCACCAGCGGTGTCGTACCGCCGAAGACCGAGGTGGCCAGGTTGTAGGCCACCGAGAGCGAGCCGTAGCGCACCTGCGTGGGGAATATCGCCGGGAGCGCCGCCGACATCGTGCCGAGCATCGGCAGCAGGGAGAGCCCCATCAGCAGCAGGCCCAGGGTGATGAGGACGACGTTGCCCTGCCTGATGAGCCAGAACGACGGCAGGGACAGGAACAGGAATCCGAGCATCCCCGTCATCAGCAGCGGCTTGCGCCCGAAGCGGTCCGAGAGCCGCCCGACCTGGTTGATGAGGAGCATCTGCACCACCATCACCACGACCAGGATCAGCAGGCCGTGGTTGGTGCCGTAGCCCAGCTCGTCGGACAGGTACGTCGGCATGTACGACAGCAGCATGTAGTCGGTGATGTTGTACGCCGCGACCAGCGCGAGGCACAGCAGCAGCGGCCGCCAGTACCGGGTGAAGATCTTGCCGAGGTCGGAGGCGGCCGAGGTCTCCACGGCGTCGGCGGCCTCGCTCGCCTTCGCCCGGCCGCCCTCCAGCTTCTGGAAGGCGGGCGTCTCGTCCAGCTTGAGCCGCAGGTAGAGCCCGATGAGGCCGAGCGGGGCCGCGACCAGGAACGGCACGCGCCAGCCCCACGACAGCATCTGGTCGTCGCTGAGGAGCGTTTGCAGGAGGACGACGAGGCCGGAGGCCCCGACGTAGCCGGCGAGCGTGCCGAGCTCCAGGAAGCTGCCGAAGAAGCCGCGCCGCTTGTCGGGCGCGTACTCGGCGATGAACGTCGAGGCGCCCCCGTACTCCCCGCCGGTCGAGAAGCCCTGCACCAGCCGGAAGAAGATCAGCAGGGCCGGGGCCCACAGACCGATCGCGGCGTGCGAGGGGACCAGGCCGATGGCGAAGGTCCCCACCGCCATCATGATCATGGTGAGGGAGAGGATGCGCTTGCGCCCGACCTTGTCCCCGAGCGGTCCGAAGACCATGCCGCCCAAGGGGCGCACCAGGAAGGCCACGGCGAACGTCGCGAAGGACCCGAGCAGCTGGGCGGTGTCGTTGCCGGAGGGGAAGAAGACCCTTCCGATGGTCGACGCCAGATAGCTGTAGATGCCGAAGTCGTACCACTCCATGGCGTTGCCGAGGGCGGCGGCCTTGGTGGCGCGTTTGACCGCCGCGTCGTCGGTCACCGTGATGTCGCTGCGGCGCAGCTTCGGGTGACGGCGTTTCTCGATCGCCCGGAACAGCACCCGGTGTCGTCTCACAGCCGCGGGATCCACCGACTCGTCGTTGTCGGTCGCAGCCATCACGTGGTTCCTTTCGCCGGTCGCAACTCCAAGCACAACGCCTGCACAGATCTCGCGCGCTCAAACGATCCCCTTCGCGCGGCGCCCGGCCGACCACGCACCGTGACACACGGGTGCCCAGGGTGAGAGGCGGGTCGCCGCACCGCCCGGGAGGATCTCCGGGACGGGTGTGTGCCCGTGCCCCGGCGGGGGAACTTGACTCGCCGGGTGCGTGCCTGGTGAGAGGAGCCCAAGTGACAGCGTCGGCGGAGGGCGGCCGGAACCAGGGCACGCAGCAGGACGGGTACGAGCCGGACCCGAAGCGGTGGCGGGCCCTGTGGGTCACGCTGGTGGCCGGCTTCATGAGCCTGCTGGACGTGTCGATCGTGGCGGTCGCCCTGCCCACCATCCAGCAGGAGCTGCACGCCTCCGCGGCCGAGGTGCAGTGGGTGGTGTCCGGCTACGCCCTCTCCTTCGGCCTGGCCCTCGTCACCGCCGGCCGCCTCGGCGACGCCCTGGACCGGCGCCGCATCTTCCTCGTCGCCCTCAGCGGCTTCGTGCTGTGCAGCGCGGCCTGCGGAGCGGCCCCGAACATCACGCTGCTGGTGGTGGCCCGGCTCGCCCAGGGCCTGGCGGCCGGCTTCATGGCCCCGCAGAACTCCGCGCTCATCCAGCAGATGTTCCGGGGTGCCGAACGCGGCCGCGCCTTCGGCTTCTTCGGCGCCACCGTCGGCATCTCCTCCGGCATCGGCCCCCTCGCCGGCGGCCTGATCCTGGCGCTGGCCGACGGCGCCCAGGGCTGGCGGTGGATCTTCTACGTCAACGTCCCCATCGGCATCCTCGCGCTCCTCCTCGGACGCCGCCTGCTGCCCCGCACCCGGCGCTCCGGACGGGAACACGTCGACCTGCCCGGCGTCGCGCTCCTCGGCCTCGGGGTCCTCGCGCTCATGTACCCACTGGTGCAGGCGGAGACCGGCGGCCTCGTCCGGCTGTGGTGGATGTTCCCGGCCGGCGCCGCGCTCCTGTTCGTCTTCACCCGCCGGCAGCGCCGCCTCGTGGACCGCGGTACCCAGCCGCTGCTCGACCCGCGCCTGTTCACCACCGTGCGCGGATACGCCGTCGGCGCGGGCGTCGGCACGCTCTACTTCATCGGCTTCAGCGGCGTCTGGCTGGTCTTCGCCCTCTTCTACCAGCGCGGCCTCGGCTTCTCCCCGCTCGAATCCGGCCTCGCCGTGACGCCCTTCGCCCTCGGCTCGGCGTTCGCGGCCGCCGTCTCGGGCCGGCTGGTGGACCGGCTGGGCCGGCTGCTCACGGTGGGCGGGCTCACGGGCGTGATCCTCGGCCTGGGCGGCGCCGCGCTGCTGCTGCGCTTCGCGCCCCTCGACATCGCGCCCTGGATCGCCGCCCCGGTCCTGTTCCTCGGCGGCGTCGGCGGCGGATGCGTGATCTCCCCCAACATCACCATGACGCTGCGCGACGTGCCCGTGCACATGGCGGGAGCGGCGGGCGGCGCCCTGCAGACCGGGCAGCGGCTCGGCGCCGCGGTGGGCACCGCCGCCCTGCCCGGCCTCTACTACCTGGTGCTCGGCAGCAGGAGCGACGACTACCGCGGTGCCCTCTTCCTCGCGATGGTCGCCGGGCTCGTCGGCATGGCCGCGTCCCTGGCTCTCGCGGCGTACGACTGGCGGCGCGACCGGCGGGCCGGGGAGCAGCACCGCGCCTGCCCGGACGACATCGCCCACAGCCCCGTGCACGCCCGGCAGACCTGAGCGTCACCCGTTCACGAGGGGCTCCGGCGCTGCCGTTGCGGCGTCGTCCAGCTCGCCGCGCAGCGCGCCGAGGGCGAAGGCCGTCATGGACGCCAGGATCAGCAGCGCGAGCGGGCCCCAGATCGCGGGCAGGGCCCAGAACGGCCAGTCGTTGGCCGCCTGCGCCCACAGCGTCAGGACCGCCGTGCCGCCCAGTGCGACGCCGTGCCACCGCACCATCTTCGCCGCGGTGGTGTGCCGCGGCTCGCCCCGCGCGAAGAGGGGCCACAGCCCGCCCGCGAGGGCCGCCAGGCCGAACGAGGTGCAGGCCAGCGCACCGCCCAGACGGTCCTCTGGCCATCCCACCGGCCCGTCGGACGTCTGCTGCCGCCGGCCCTCGGCGTCCCGTACCTCGACGACCTGACCGTGCCAGATCACACCGACGACCTTCTCGTCCGGCTGCATCTCGGACATCACGGGCTCGGTGCGCAGGAACGTCACCTTCCAGGGCTGGCCCGACGGCGGCACCAGCTCCGCCTCCGGGGACTCGCTCCGCTCACCGCGGTTCAGGGCGGCGCGCCGCACGGTGAACTGCTGCTCCCACACGCACCCCGACGCTTCCACGGGGACGGCGGCGCAGGCCGGTGCGCCGCGGTACTCCCGCTCCCGCTCCAGCGCCCCGCGGATCTGGAAGGCGGACGCCACCCCGACGCCGAGCGCCACGACCGCGAGCAGCACCCACATCACGGACCGCATGACCCCGTGCCCCGACGACCCCACCGTGCCTCATCCCCCTCCGCGGACGGAAACCCGCGGAGCATTGGAACACGCCTCAGGTGCCGGTGTGGACCCGCCGGCCGTCGACGAAGGTCTCCAGGACCCGGGTGGCGGCGATCTCCTCGGGCGGTCCCGCGAACGGGTCGCGGTCGAGGACGACGAGGTCGGCCGCCTTGCCGACGGTGATGCTGCCGGTGGTGGCGTCGAGCTGGTTCACGTACGCGCTGCCCGCCGTGTACGCGGCGACGGCGGTGCCGAGGTCGATGCGCTGCTCCGGGAAGAAGGCCGGGGCGCCCCCGGGAGCCTCGGGGGAGACGCGGTTGACGGCGACATGGATGGCCTGGAGCGGGTCGGGACTGCTGACGGGCCAGTCGCTGCCGGCGGCGAGGGTCGCCCCGGCGCGCAGCAGATCCCCGAACGGGTACTGCCACGCGCCGCGTTCCGCCCCCAGGAAGGGCAGGGTCAGCTCGTCCATCTGCGGTTCGTGGGCGGCCCACAGCATCTGCAGGTTGGCGCTCGCGCCCAGCGCGCGAAAACGGGGCAGGTCGTCGGGGTGGACGACCTGGAGGTGCGCCAGGTGGTGCCGCGTGTCGCGACGGCCGTTGACGGTCCGGGCGGACTCCACGGCGTCGAGCGCCTCGCGCACCGCGCGGTCCCCGAGCGCGTGGAAGTGCACCTGGAAGCCGTGCGCGTCCAGTTCGGTGACGTACTTCCGCAGCTCGCCCGGCTCGACGAAGCTGATGCCGCTGTTGTCCGAGGTGCACCCGCAGCCGGTCAGGTAGGGGGACAGCATGGCGGCGGTGTGGTTCTCGGCGATGCCGTCCTGCATGATCTTCACGGTCCCGGCGCGGAACCTGTCCCGGCTCAACTCCTCCCTCCTGGCGAGGAGTTCGCCGATCTGCTCGGCGCCGCGCTCACGGTCCCACCACAGGGCGCCGACGACCCGCGCGGTGAGCAGACCCCGGTCCAGCGCCGTCAGGTACGCCGGGGCCGGGTCGGTCAGGTTGGCGTACGTGCCGACGATGGCGTCCTGCCAGGCCGTGACCCCGCGGGAGTGCAGCACGGCCTGGGCACGCAGCAGACCGGCGAGCTGCTCCTCCGGCGTGGGGTCCGGCACCAGCTTGCCGACCAGGTGGACCGCGCCCTCCTGGAGCATCCCGGTGGGGTTGCCCGCGGCGTCGCGCTCGATCCGGCCGTCGACCGGATCGGGCGTCCGGGCGTCGATGCCCGCGCGTTCCAGGGCCCGGCTGTTGACCCAGGCGCCGTGGTGGTCGCGGTTGGGCAGGAAGACGGGGCGGTCCGGGACGACCGCGTCGAGGGCGGCGGCCGTGGGGGAGCCGCCGGGGAACGCCTCCAGGGACCAGCCGCCCCCGGTGATCCACTCGACGTCCGGGTGCTCCTTCGCGTACACCCCGATCCTGCGCAGGTACTCGCCCGCGTCGACGGTGTCGGCGAGATGGCACAGGCCGAGTTCGAGGCCCGCGCCCATCGGATGGACATGGGCGTCCTGGAAGCCCGGCAGCAGCAGCTTCCCGGCCAGGTCGACGACCTCGGTGCGCGGCCCGGTCAGCTCGCGCACCTCGTCGTGGCCGACGGCGACGATCCGCCCGCCGCGCACGGCCACCGACGTGGCGCGGCTGCGGGCCGGGTCGACGGTGTGCACCGGACCGCCGGTCAGGACGAGGTCCGCGGGTCCCTGGGCAGGGGGGTGTGACATCGGGGTGAACTCCAAGGAGGGTCAGACCGCCGTGCGGTCCATCGGCAGGGTGAGGGCTTCGGCGTCGGTGCCGCGCCCGGTGGTGAAGTAGGACGAGCGCCGGACGTACTTGGCCACGGCGGCCATGACGAGACCGGCGAGCACGATCACGGCGGGCAGCGAGAACATGAACCAGCCGTTGTCCGGGCTCAGTTCGAAGTGATCGCTCATCGTGAGGTAGGAGTATCCGAGGTAGACGCCCAGGCCCAGCAGCACCAGCCCGGACAGGGCGGGCACGACGACGGCGAGCAGTGCCTCGCGCGGGCCCTCGTGCCGAGCGGCGCGGAAGCGCACGGCGCAGGCGAGCGCGGTCAGGCCGTAGTAGAGGGCCACGATCAGGCCGATGGCGTTGACGGCGGCCAGCAGCATGTCGCTCAGCTTGGGGATCGCGAAGGCGAGCACGGCGATCACGGCGGCGACGGACATCACGACGACCGTCCCGGCGGCCGGAGTGCCGTAGCGCGGGTGGACCCGGGTCCACAGCGGGCCCATGGTGCGGTCGCGGCCCATGGCGAGCAGGCCGCGCGCCGTGGGGATCAAGGTGGCCTGCACCGAGGCGACGGCGGAGAACATCAGGGCGAGCAGGGGCAGGGTGGCCCAGGGCTCGGCGGCCAGCTTCTCCCCGAGGTAGCCGAGGGCCTGCGGGCCGTTGCGGACGAGTTCGGCCAGGCTCATCTCCCGCTGGAAGGCCACCGACGCAAAGAGGAACAGGCCGAGCATCGCGAACAGGGCGATGAGTCCACCCCGCGCCGAGTCGCCCGGGTTCTTCGTCTCCTCGGTGACGCTGAACGCCGCGTCCCAGCCCCAGAAGAAGAACACCGCGAGGACCATGCCCTGGGCGAAGGCGGTGCCGCTGGAGATCTCGAACGGGTTGAACCACGACAGGGAGACCGCGTGGTCGCCGGTGACCAGGGCCCAGCCGCAGAAGCCGAGCAGCACCGCGTACTCGAAGACCAGCAGCCCGAACTGGAACCGGGTCGCGCCCCGGACGCCCCTGACCGCCAGGGCGGTCAGGGCGAGCAGGATCACCAGCCCGACTGCCGTGCAGACGCCGGTGGACGTCGGATCGAGGGCGATGCCGGCCAGGCTGTGCAGGCCGGCCTTGTTGGCGAAGGCCAGCACCACCGAGCCCATGATCGCGCTGGTGTAGGCGCAGAAGATGACCGAGCCGACCAGCGTCACCCAGCCGGTCAGGAAGCCGGGCCAGGGCCCGAGGGATCTGCCGACCCAGGTGTAGCCGTTGCCGCAGTTGGGTTCGGAGCGGTTGAGACGGGCGTAGGCGAGGGCGATGCCCAGCACCGGCAGGAACGCCAGCAGCAGGAGCGCCGGGGCCTGCAGGCCCACGATGGTGGCGATCGTGCCCATGCCGATGGCGATGCTGGTGGTGGCCGCGGTGCTGGACGCGGCGATGGCGACGCCGTCGACGACGCCGAGGGAACGGCGCAGTGCGGGGCGTGGCGAGGGCGGTGCGGAGGACATGAAGGGCTCCTCGGGGGAGAGGTGGGAAGAGCCGCGCGGGACTGTGATGGAACATCCGGTGTCCACATTGGGTCAACCCTGTTGACGTAAGGCGACGGGGGCCGTTCACTGCGTCACGTGAGGAACCGTCCGTGCGCGGGGCTCCGCCGCTGCGCGAAACCGTGTGCGAGGAGAGGAGTCCCGGTCATGACCACCCGTGTCCCGCAGGAACGCCGGCGTCGCCGGCCGACCCGTTCGGGGGTCCTGCTGTCGGAGGACCTGATCGTGGAGACCGCGTTGCGGCTCATCGGCGAGCACGGGCCCGAGGCGCTGAGCGTGCGCCGGCTCGGCGCGGCCCTGGGCTGCGACCCGACCGCGCTCTACCGCTACTTCCACGACACCGACGACCTCGTGCTCGCCATCGCCGACCGGATCATCGGCGACGCTATGGCCGGCTTCACGGCCGGGGACGACTGGGTGGCCTCGCTGCGCGAGGTGGCCCTCAGGGTCCGCGCGGGCTACCTCGCCCATCCCCGCGCGGCGGCCATGGCGGCCCACCGCGTGACCCGGCGCCGGAACGAGATCGCCGCCGTGGAGACGGGCATCGGCCTGCTGCTCACGGCGGGCTTCCCACCGGCCGACGCCGCACGGCTCTACCTGGCCTTCATCGACACCGTGCTCAGTCACGCCGCCACGGAGGCCGCGTTCCACGCTCTCCCACCGCAGCAGCGCGAGGCCGACCACCGGTCGTGGCGGGACGTCTACCAGGACCTCGATCCGGCGGCGTACCCGTCCCTGACCATGGTCCGCCGGGAGCTGCCCGCGATGGCGGACAGCTCCTTCGAACCGGCGGTGGACCTCCTGCTGGAGGCCCTGGCGGCCCGGGCGCGGGCCCTCAAACGGAGGTGAGCGCCTGCGCTACAGCACCTCGGCCCGCCCCGGGGTGTCGTCCAGGAAGCCGCCCGACTGGTGCTGCCACAGTTTCGCGTAGGCACCCCCGTTCGCGAGCAGCTCCTGATGGGTGCCCTGCTCGACGATCCGGCCGCGGTCGAGGACGACGAGCTGGTCCATGCCGGCGACCGTGCTCAGCCGGTGCGCCACCACCAGCGCGGTCCGCCCGTCCATGAGCCGCCACAGGGCCTCCTGGACCAGCAGTTCGCTCTCGGAGTCCAGCGCGCTGGTCGCCTCGTCGAGCAGCAGGATCGGCGCGTCGCGCAGGATCGCCCGGGCGAGGGCGACCCGCTGGCGCTGCCCGCCGGACAGCTTGACGCCCCGCTCGCCGACCATGGTGTCGAAGCCGTCCGGCAACGCGTCGGCGAACTCGGTGACATGGGCCGCCTCGGCCGCCCGGCGGATCTCAGCGTCGGTGGCGTCCGGCCGGGCGAAGGCGATGTTGTCCCGCAGCGTGCGGTGGAACATCGCCGGGTCCTGCGGCACGTACGCGATGCGCCTGCGCAGGTCCGCCTGACGCACCCGGCTGATGTCCTGGCCGCCGACCAGGATGCGGCCGCCGTCGATGTCGGTCATCCGCAGCAGCAGCCGGGTGAGCGAGGTCTTGCCGCCGCCGGACCGGCCCACGAGGCCGATCTTCGCCCCGCTCGGCACGGTCAGGTCGAGCCCCTCGAAGAGCGGCCGGCCGCCCCGGTGCGCGAAGGTCACCTTCTCGAAGCGGACGTCGGCCGCCCGGGCCCGCAGTGGCTCCGGTGCCGGCGGGTCGAGCACCGTCGGCGGGGTCAGGAGCAGCTCGGTGAACTGCGCGGCCTCCGTCATCGAGCTCTCCAGCCGGCGGTATATCTGGTTGAACTCGAACATGATGCGGGTCGCGTTGTTGTAGTAGGCGAAGGCCACCACGATGGCCTCCACGCCGTGCGCACCGCCGGCCAGCGTCACCGCGAGCAGCAGGCCCATCGCGTTGGTGAGGACGGACATCGGCGCGACCAGCGTGTCGATGCGCAGGTTGCCGTAGTCCCACGACCGCATGGTGAGCCGGCGTGACACCGCGACCCGGGACCGGTGTTCGGCGGCCTCGCGCTCCTCCGCGGCGAACGCCCGCACGGTGTCCATGTTCATCAGGCTGTCGGCGACATGGCCCGACACCCGCGCGATCGCCTCCTCGCGCCGGTCGACGAGTGCCTGCCGGCGCCGGATGAGCGGCACCACCAGCACCGCCGTCAGGGCGATCATCACCAGCAGACCGACGACGAGCAGCGGTTCGTAACGCCACAGCACCACCGCGCCGAACACCAGGGGCACGAAGCTCCCCACGATCTGGAACGTCAGTGTGTCGACGAACTGCTCGAACCGGGAGGCGAAGCTGAGGACCCTCTTGGTCAGCGAGCCGGCGAAGTTGTCATGGAAGAACGTGGCGTCCTTGGCGAACAGTTCGTCCATGCCGATCACGTAGAGGTGCTCGATGCCCAGGGCGTCGAGACGGTTGAGGCAGTGCAGGGCGACGCGCCACAGTGCCTCCGCGGTCAGCAGGACGCCGGCGAAGGCGAGCACGTACGGCAGTGTCGAACCGGCCGTCACGTCCTCGTTCCCGGCGATGTCGCCGACGAGCTTGGCGACGATCAGCGGCGCAACGTAGTTGATCCCGATGTTGCCCAGCGCCGAGAGCAGCATCGCGGGAGCCGTCCACCGGCGGAGCCGGGACAACTCCCGTCCGTAGTGGCGAAGCGCGAGAAGCACCGAGCGCCTGCCCGGTAAAACCCTGTGTGTTTCCGGCGTTTCCATCCCACCCCTGTGTCGTCCTGTGGCCGCCCGCAGCGCCGCGCGTGCGGGCAGGGGCCATCACCGCAACGGATGCGTGAGGTTTCGGGTCGAGTCCGGAAGTGTCCCGCGATACCGACCGTCGAGTCCAAGCGTTTTCCGGCCGGGCGGTGGTGTGCGGGGAGCGCCAAGGGGCACGCCGGGCGGGCCGGGGGGAGCGGTCGCCGCCCCCGGGCGTGCCGTGCGGTTCAGGACGCGGCGCTGGAGTCCGGCCGAAGCGTGAAGACCTGGTCGAGACCGACGAGGGTGAGGACGCGCATGAGGTTCGCCGGTACGGCGGCCAGGACGACGTCGGCCCCGGCGGCCAGCGCGTGCTGGCGGGCGGCGAGGAGCGCGGTGATGCCCGAGGAGTCGCAGAACTCCAGTCCGGACAGGTCGAGGACCAGGCACTGCCCCGGTGACAGGGAGAGCTGGTCGAGCCTGCCCCGCAGGACGGGGGCCTGGTCGTAGTCCAGGTCGCCGGCCACGTGAAGAACGGGGCCGGTCGCGGTGTCGTGCTGTCTGACGGTGAGCGGGTTCATCAGGTGTGACTCGTTACGGTGCCTGTGGAGGAAGGGACGGCGGGAACGCCGAGCGCGAGCAGCGCGGTGTCGTCGTCCAGACCGTCGCCGAAACTCTCCAGCAGCCCGGTCAGGGCGGTGATCACCTCGTGCGGCGCGCCCGGCGCGTGGTCGGTGGCGAAGGCGTGCAGGGCGTCCTCGCCGTACAGGTCGTTCCGGCCGGGGCCGGTGCGGGCCTCGGTGAGGCCGTCGGTGTAGAGCACGACCGTGTCGCCGGGGCCGAGGACGGTCTCTGCGGTGCCGATCGGCGCGCCGGGGACGACGCCTATGAGCAGGCCGCCCGGGGTGGGCAGGTACTCGGCGCGGCCGTCGGAGCGCAGGACGAGCGCCGGCGGGTGGCCGCCGGAGGCGAGGCGCACCACCGTCCGCCCGTGTTCACCGACCGGCTCGATGATCCCGACGATGCAGGTGCAGTACCGGGGGTTGCCGTCGCCGGTGTACCGCTCGTGCAGGACGGCGTTCAGCGTGGCCAGGGCCGAGGCCGGGTCCGGGTCGTGGTGGGCCGCGGCGCGCAGAGTGTAACGGGTCAGCGAGGTGAGGGAGGCCGCCTCGGGGCCCTTGCCGCACACGTCGCCGAGGAAGAACACCCACCGGTCGCCGACGACCGGGAACAGGTCGTAGAAGTCGCCGCCGAGCTGGTCCGGCGAGGCCGTGTGGTAGTGGACGGCCGTCTCCAGGCCCGGTACCGCGGGCAGCGAGTCGGGCACGAGGGAACGCTGCAGCACGGCGAGCGCGTCGGCCAGCCTGGCCCGGTCCGCCTCGGCCTGCCGCCGGGCCTCGTCCGCCTCGGCGCGGGCCCGCTCGGCCTCCTCCCGGCGGCGCAGGAGCTCCCGCTCGTAGGCGCGGCGGTCCGAGGCGTCGAAGACGGTGATCCGGATCAGCAGCGGCTCGCCCTCGGTGCCGTGCTTGACCACCGCGGAGACCAGCACCGGCAGCCGGCCACCGCCCTGGCGTCGCATCTCCAGGGCGATGCCCCGCAGTTCGCCCTGCATGCGCAGCAGCGGAGCGAAGTGCGTCTCGTGGTACAGCTTCCCGCCGATGGTGAGCAGGTCCGTGAAGTGCTTGCGGCCCACCACGGCCTCACGGCCCAGGCCGAGCCACTCCAGCAGCGTGGTGTTGATCTTGGCGATGGTGCCGTCCATCATCGTGGACAGGTAGCCGCACGGCGCGGACTCGTACAGGTCCTCCGCGCTGTCCTCCAGCAGCGCGGTGAACGCCGCGTCCGTGCTCGCCTCGTCCCCTGTCTCCGCCGGCTCCGGCCCGCCGCCCGTACGGCACATCACTTCAGGGACTCCAGGAAATCGAGGATCGCCCCGGTGGTGGCCTGCGGCGCGCTGAGCTGCGGGCAGTGCCCGGTGGCGTCGAGCGTGACCAGACGGGAGCCGGGGACCGCCCCGTGCACATAGGCGCCGACCTCGCGGGGCGCGATGGCGTCCTGCTCGCACTCCAGCACGAGGGTCGGCACGGACACACCCTTGAGGTCCTCGCGGCTGTCGGTGAGGAACGTCGTACGGGCGAAGACACGGGCGATGTCGGGGTCGGTGGCGCAGAAGCTGTTGGTCAGCTCCTGGCCCAGCTCCGGCCGCTCCGGGTTGCCCATGATCACCGGGGCCATGGCGGACGACCAGCCCAGGTAGTTGGCCTCCAGGGAGGCGAGCAGCTCGTCGATGTCCTCCGTGCTGAAGCCGCCGCGGTAGCCCTCGTCGTCGATGTAGCAGGGCGAGGGCGTCACCATCACGAGCGCCCCGATCCGCTCCGGCGCCGCCTGCGCCGCCAGCACCCCGACCATGGCACTCACCGAGTGCCCCACGAACACCGCCTGCCGCAGGTCCAGCTCCTCGCAGACGTCGACGACGTCAGCGGCGTAGCCCTGGAGCGAGGAGTAGCGCTCCTCGCTCCACGCGGCGAGGTCCGAGCCGCCGGAGCCGACGTAGTCGAACAGCACCACCCGGTAGCGCTTCGCAAGCGCCGGCACCACCAGCCGCCACATGTTCTGGTCGCAGCCGAAACCGTGTGCCAGGAGCAGCACCGGCGCCCCCTCGGGGCCGGTGACGTTCACATTGTTCCTGCGGCGGATGTCCATGCTGACCATGCTCCCACCTCGGACGGAGTCCTTCGACGGCGGGCTCGCGGGCAGCCTCTTCGCGACCGCGAAGTCAGCCCAGGTACAGCGGCACCTCGATGGCCGCCTCGCCGAGCTCCGCCTGCTCCGCCTCGGTGGGCGAGCGCCGCCCGGTACCGACGAGCAGCGCGTCCACGTCGTGGAAGGACGCCGGGAACGGGACCCCCGCGATCCGCTCCAGCATCTCCCGGGAGCGGGCGAGCCCCTCCGCCGGCGGCTGCTCCGCGTTCGGGAGGTGGGCGATCAGGTCGAGGTGGTGCAGCGTCCACTCCATGACGTACGTGGCGAGGAAGTCACCCACGGTGAGGATCTCGTCGCGGGTGCCCACCCGGCCGGCCGGATCGGCGAGCAGGGCCGCGCGCCCGGCGGCGGAGCCGACGTCGTCCAGATGGAATTTCAAGAGGCGCGGATCCTCGTACGCGGCGGCCAGCCGGACGGTCAGCGCGTCGAGCGGGTCGTCACCCGTGGGCGGGGTATCGGAAATGTCCCAGTAGGTCAGTGCGTCCCGGGTCGGTTCCCGGTCGGAGGGGGTGGCCAGGGTGATCAGGACGTCCTGGGCGTCGACGATCAGATGGCACACCAGGTCCCGCACCAGCCAGCCCGTACAGCCCGAGGGCCGCCCGAAGTCCTCGTCCGACAGGTCGTCAACCGCCGCGCGCAGTGCGGCCCATGAACGGGTGAAGAGATCCACCTCGGCACCGTAGTGCGGTGCCGCGAGCCTGGACAAGCGCATCGCGGGCACGTGGAGGGTAACCGGAAGCGCCGCGCCCCTTGCCGTGTCTGCTTCGACTGACCGAGCCGCACTGACCGAGCCGCACTGACCGAGCCGCACTGACCGAGCCGCACTGACCGGGCCGCACTGACCGGGCCGCTCCGACGGTCGCAGGCGAGGCGGGCCGGACCGGGGGCGACAGGGCCACGGGGCGCCCCTCAGCGGCCGGACGCCCCCTGCCGTGCCGTTACGAGAGCGGCGAGTTCGTCGGGGGTACGCGGCCCCGGCTCCGTGCCGGACAGCAGCCCCTGGGCACGCAGGAGTTCTGCCGCCGCGGCGCCCCACGGCAGGCGCAGCCCCGCCTCGCGCAGGAGGTCCGGGCGGGCCAGTGCCGTGGCCGCCGGCCCGGTGCGCACGCCGGACGGGGTGAGGAGCGCGGCGTCGTCGGCCCAGCGCAGGGCGAGGTCGACGTCATGGGTGGCCATCACCACCGTGGTGCCCGCGGTACGGAGTCCGTCGAGGGTGGTGAGGAGCCGCTCCTGGCCGTCGGGGTCGAGTCCGGCCGTCGGCTCGTCGAGGACGAGCACGCGGGGCCGCATGGCGACCGCGCCCGCGATGGCGGTGCGCTTGCGCTGGCCGTAGGAGAGCAGATGGGTGGGCCGGTCGGCCAGGGCGGTGATGTCCAGCGCGGCGAGCGCCTCCGCCACCCGCGCCCTCACCTGTGTGTCGTCCAGGCCGAGGTTCAGCGGCCCGAAGGACACGTCCTGCTCGACGGAGGCCGCGAACAGCTGGTCGTCCGGGTCCTGCACCACCAGCTGCACGGTGGTCCGCAGCCGGGTCAGGCCCTTGCGGTCGTAGGCCACCGGCTGCCCCTCGACCGTCAGCCGGCCCTCCTGCGGCCGCAGTCCGCCGGAGAGCAGCCGCATCAGCGTGGTCTTTCCGCTGCCGTTGCGGCCGAGCAGGGCGAGCGCGCGACCCTCCCGGATCTCGAAGTCGAGCCCGCTGAGCACGGTGGGGCCGTCTTCGTAGGCGTAGGACGCGCCCCGCAGGGCGACGAGGGCGGGCTCGCTCATGTCAGCGGCCTTTCCAGTACGAAGGTGAGGGCGGCCAGCGTCGCGAGCAGCGCACAACTGGCGGCCGTGAAGCGGAGGGAGACCCGGGCCTCGGGCACCAGGACCCGCAGCGTGCCGTCGTAGCCGCGCCCGGCGAGTCCGGCCTGGAGACGGGTCGCCCGGTCGAAGGCCCGGACGAACGCGGTGGCGCCGAGCCCGGCCAGCGAACGCCACTCCGCGGCCCGGCCGGTGTGACCGAGCCGGGCCGCCTGGGCCTCCCGGATGCGGCGCATCGAGTCCAGCAGCAGGAAACTCATCCGGTACGTCACCAGCGCGACGTCGACGACCGGCGCGGGGACACCGGCCCGGACCAGGCGGGGCAGCAGGTCGGACATGGGTGTGGTGAAGGCGAACAGCAGCACGCCCAGGGAGGCCGCCGAGGTCCGCAGCAGCAACTCCCCGGCCCGGACCGGCCCGTCAGCGGCGAGGGAGACGAACCCTCCCGGCCCGCCCACCTGGACGAGCAGCGTGACCGCGCCGGTCACGCAGAAGCCCAGCGGGACCCGGTAGGCCCGCCACAGCCGCCGCCCGGGCACACCGGCCGGCCCCAGCAGCACCACCAGGGCGCTCAGGAGCACCAGGGCCGCACCCGGCCAGGGCGGCAGGGAGATCGCGAGCAGCGTGAGGCCGAGTCCGAGCACGGCCTTGTCCACGGGATGGCGGCGGCGCCAGCGACTGCTGTGCGCCGCCGCGTCGATCGGCAGCACCCGGGCTCAGTCCTGTTCCGCGGTGGACTTCCCGGCGGCGCCGGTGAGCGCGCCGCCGGCCTCGCGCTCCAGCGCCCGCTGCTCGCCCTGCCGACGGCCCCGGCGCAGACCGAAGTAGTAGGCGAGGACACCGGAGCCGAGAGCCGCCTGGAGGGAGAACAGCGCCGACTCGATCTCACCGGAGGGCGGTTCGTACAGGGGCGAGAACCACGGCTCGTAGTCCGGCTTCAGCTCGGTGATCGCCGTTTCGGCCTCGCCGTCGGCGCCCGTGAACGGCTCCTCCTTGTGGTCGCCGAGGCCGAGCGCCAGGGGCAGCACGGCCAGCGCGGCCACGGCGAGCAGCAGCACCAGGTTGATCTTCGTGTTCCTGCTCATCGGGCCACCGCCTCGGTCTCGGTCCGGGACTGCTTCTTGGCGAGGAGCACGCCCAGCCGGGTCAGTTCGCCCTTGCTGGACTGCACCAGCAGCCGCATCACCAGCACGGTCAGCAGGCCCTCGCTCACCGCGAGCGGGACCTGGGTGACGGCGAAGATGGAACCGAACTTGCCGAGCGCGCCCAGGAATCCGCTGCCCGGGTCGGGGAACGCGAGGGCCAGCTGCACGCTGGTGACGCAGTACGTGGACAGGTCGGCGACGAACGCGCCGGCGAACACCGCCACCATCAGCGGCGCGTTGGAGCGCCGCAGCAGCTTGTAGACGGCGTATCCGGCCCAGGGCCCGACGATCGCCATGGAGAAGACGTTGGCGCCGAGCGTGGTCAGGCCGCCGTGTGCGAGCAGCAGCGCCTGGAAGAGCAGGGTGATGGTGCCCAGCACCGCCATGATGGGCGGCCGGAACAGGATGGCTCCGAGGCCCGTGCCGGTGGGGTGCGAGCAACTGCCCGTGACGGACGGCAGTTTCAGGGCGGACAGGACGAACGTGAAGGCGCCGGACGCCCCGAGGAGCAGGGTGCTCTCGGGGTGCTCGCGCACTTCACGGGTGAGCGACCGGACTCCGTGGACGACGAACGGCGCCGACGCGACGCCCCAGGCGACCGCGTGCGCCGGAGGAAGGAAACCCTCGGCAATGTGCATGGCTCAGCAGACCCTCTCCAGCACCTCGTGGATGGTTGACGCGCCTTGGCCGGTCTCCTGGCTGACGGGTACCACCGCCCGTACTCCGCCTTCCCGGGCCGCAAGGACCCAGTGGCTGCCCCCTGAGGGGCCGGAGCCGGACTTCCCGATTCACAGTGGCGAGGGCCGCACCGGCATCACACCGGATTTCCCGTTCACCAAGGCCTGGTGACAATAAGGCCGGGGTAAGGCCGATGACAAGCCGCCCCAGGGGCGCGCGAGGGGGCGCCCGCTCGCACACCGGCGCATCCCCCGGCTGATCCACGCGCTCGGGCGCTCAGGTGCGGGGCCGCTTCGGGGCCCCGTCAGTCGTCGCCCCCGTCGGCCCCGCCGTCGTCGCCCTCCCCGTCGTTCCCGGCCTGGACCGGCTGCTCCGGCTTCGGCTGATCCGGGTTCGGCTGCTCCGGCCCGGCGTCGCCCGTCCCCTGCGTCGGGGCCGGGGCACCGGTCGCCGGCGGGACAGGAGCCGGGGAGGCGGGCGGCGTGGACGGAGTGACTTCGGCCACGGTGCCGGTGGTCGGCGTGGTGGCGATCTGCTGCCCGGCCCCCGGATCGGAGGTGATGGGCGAGGCGGAGTCGTCGGACGGGGTGGCCGCGGGGCTGCTCGCGGTCGGGGACGGTTCGGGTTCCGTGCCCTCGGCGCTCGTGTCGGGCGAGAACCAGCGCATGCCGAGGAGCATCGCGGCGAGGAACAGCGCCGCGGCGGCGGCCGTAGCGGCCACTCTCGACCGGCTGCCCGGCCCGCCGCGCCCGCGGGCGCGGCCCGACCGCCCTGCCTGGGCGGCCCGGGCGGCGGTGCGGTGCCCGGGGGTCGCGGGCAGCGCGTACGTGGTCGGGTGGCTGCTCTCGGCGGCCGCGTACGGGTCCCGCCCGGTATGCGGCGGCGCGGACGCGGGGTTGTTCGGCCGCAGCGGCGGTGAGACCTCGGGCAGCGGCTCGGGCAGGCCCCGCCAGGCGCCCCCGGCGAACCACTCGGCGGCCTGCTCCGCGGTGGGCCGGTTCTCGGGCTGCTTGGCCAGCAGACCGAGGAGGTAGTTCTCGAACGCCGGGGGCAGTGCGGCGACACCGAGCTCGCGGGGCGGCACGGGTGCCGAGTCGAGGTGCTGGTGCAGGAGGGCGACGGCGGTGTCGGCCTCGAACGGCGGGCGGCCGCTGAGGAGCTGGTAGAGCACGCAGCCCAGGGAGTACATGTCGGAGGCGGGCCCCGCGGGCTTGCCCAGGGCCCGTTCGGGCGCGAGGTAGAGGCCGGTGCCGACGATCTGGCCGGTGGCGGTGAGCGCGGCGCCGGGGTCGTCGAGGAACCGCGCGATGCCGAAGTCGCCGATCTTCAGCGTGCCGTGGGTGTCCAGCAGCAGGTTGGCGGGTTTGACGTCGCGGTGCACGATGCCCTGCCCGTGTGCTGCGGCGAGCCCCGCGGACGCCTGCGCGGCGAGAGCGGCGACCTGCTCCACGGGCAGCGGGCCGGAGCCGGACAGCACCCCGGCGAGGCTGTCGCCCTCGACCAGCTCCATCACCAGGTACAGCCGGTTGTCGTACTCGCCGAAGTCCAGGACGCCGACCACGTTGGGGTGGTTGAGACGCCCGGCGGTCTGCGCCTCCAGACGGAACCGGGAGGTCGCCGTGGCGTCGGTGTCCTGGGGCAGCAGCAGCTTGAGTGCCACCGCTCTGGCGAGCGTCTCGTCGTACGCACGCCAGACCTCTCCCATTCCACCGCGCCCGATCTCAACTTCCAGCCGGTAGCGGCCCGCTAGCAGCACTCGTCCTCGTCTCATGCGTATGGGAAGGTCGTCGCCGCAGGCCGAACTCCCCGCTTACGCACGGGGATTGATGGGGGGTGCCGCAGCCGACCCAGGATACTGGCGCGGCGCGACCACCGATCTCCGCAGCGGTGTCTCCCTGGGGTGCGGCACCGGAAATTCGGAGCGAAGACGTCGCACGCCGGGGTGACGCTCCCGCGCGCCCGGTTGCCGGGGCGCCGGCGTCCACGTCAGGCCGCCGTGCCCGCCCCCTTCTCACGCCGCGGCAGTACGGCCACCGCCAGGGCCGGCACGGCCGCGAGGACCAGCCACGGCACGGCGGCCGGCAGGCCCAGGTCGAGCAGGAAGCCGGTGGCCGCGCTGCCGGCCAGGACGATCAGCCCGGAGACGGACGACAGCGCCCCCATGTACAGCCCGAGCCTGCCCTCCTCGGCGAGGTCGGGCACCCAGGCACGGGCGGCGGGCACGACCAGCATCTGCCCCACGGTGAGCAAGATCACGAAGCCGGCGGCCGGAAGCAGTCCGGTCGCCCCCGTCCAGCCCGTCGGCCGGGCCGCGGCCACCACCGCGAAACCGGACGCGATCAGCAGCAGCCCCGCGGTCATGGAGCGGTGCAGATCGAGCCGGTCGCCCGCCCAGCGGGTCACCGGCAGCTGGGTGAACACCACCAGCACCGAGGACAGCGCGAAGAGCCAGGACAACGGCGCCTGGGAGCCCGCCGCGCGCTGCACCTCGTCCGGCAGGGCGAGGTACAGCTGGTTGTAGGCGAGCAGATAGGTGCCGTAGGCGCAGCACAGGGCGAGGAAGCGGCGGTTGCGCAGCAGGATCCGGGCCCCGCCCCGCTCCCGGACGCGGACCCGGCCGGGGATGTGCTGCGGCATCAGCCACAGGTGCCCGGCGAGGACGAGCACGAAGACCGCGGCACCGGCGAGACACGCGGTGCGGAAGTCGACGGCGAGCAGCAGCGCGCCGAGCAGCGGCCCGACGAACGCACCGGCCTGGCCCGCCACGCTGAACAGGGCGAGGACACGGGTGCGCGGGCCGTGCCCGTCCTCCTCCCAGGCCACCGCCTGGCGGGCCACCTCCGACTCCACGGCCGGGGAGAACAGCGCCGCGGCGAAACCGATCACCAGCACCGCCCCGATCACCGTCCAGCTCGACTCCGCGAAGCCCAGCCAGGCGAACCCGGCGACCCGCAGCACGCAGCCGGCCAGGACGACGGGGCGCACGCCGTACCGGTCGACGAGCCAGCCGCCGACCACGAACAGCCCCTGCTGGCTGAAGGTGCGCAGCCCGAGCACGAACCCGACCAGCCACCCCGCCATGCCGATCGCCGTGCCGAGGTGCTCGGCGAGGAACGGCAGGACGGCGAAGAAGCCGATGTTGAAGGCGAGCTGGGTGAGGATCAGCAGCCGCAGCAGCGGCGACAGCTCCCTGCAGAGCCGCCAGGTGCTCTCCCGCGGTCGCTCGGGTGCGGCGGCGTCGGAGGTTCGGGCGGTCCGGCGGGACAGCACACGGGACATGAGGTCGGTCATCGTTCTTCCGTTGGTGAGGCGGACACGGACGTCAGGTCGGAGGTGGGGCGCCCCGGCCGCCGCGGCGGGACCGGGGCGGCCCGGTCGGCGGGCGGTCCGGCCGGGCCGGCGGGCCGTGTGCGCCGCCGGGGCAGCCGTGCGCCGCCCGCGGCCGTCACCGCGAGCGCCCCGAGCAGGGCGAGTACGGCGGCGGGGAAGAGGACGGCCCACGGGGCGCGCTCGGCGTACGGCTGGTTCTCGGCGAGCAGCAGGCCCCAGTCGGGGGACGGCGGCTGGGCGCCCAGGCCGAGGAAGCCGAGTGCGGCCAGGCTCAGTGCGATGCCCGGGAGCCGGAGCAGGGAGTGCCGGGCGACCGGGGGCGCGACGGCGGGGAGCAGTTCGCGCACGAGCAGGTACCAGCGGCCGGCCCCCAGCGCCCGGGTGGCCGTCAGATGGGTGGTCGCGCGTTCCTGCCGCAGCAGGGCGGAGGTGTGCGCGGCCAGCGGGGACCAGGCCACCACGGCCACGGCGAACGCGGGTGTCCAGGACCCGCTGCCCAGGATGCCGGTGACGAGGAGCCCGGCCAGTACGGGCGGTACGGCACTGAGGGTGTCGACCAGCGGCCCGGACAGCCTCGGCAGCAGCCCCAGCAGCAGCCCGACGGCGAGGGCGGCGGCGCTCACCGCCAGGGCGGTGCCGAGGGTGGTCAGGGCACCGTGGGAGACCCGGGCGAGCACGTCCCGTCCGAGCGCGTCGGTGCCGAAGGGGTGCTCCGGCGAAGGGGCTCGCAGCCGGGCGAGCGGGTCCAGGGCGATCGGGTCGCGGGGCAGCCCGAACCCGACGACGGCGACCAGCAGTCCCGCGTAGAGCAGGGGGAGCGTGCGGGGCGCGGGCGGCCGGGGCCGGTGCAGGGACTGCAGGGCGCCGTCGCGCAGCGCCGGGCCGATCAGCAGCCGGGCGGTGACCCGGGCGAGAGCGCCGGCGGTGGCCGCGAGCAGCACGAGGGCGAGGGTGCCGGTCTGCAGGACGGGCAGGTCCTGGGAGAGGGCGGCGTGCAGGGTGAGCCGGCCGATGCCCGGGATGTCGAAGATCTGCTCGACGGCGACCGAGCCTCCGGTCAGTCCGACCACGAACAACGCCAGATTGGGCAGGAGTCCGGGCACGCAGCGGCGCACCGCCTGCCGCGCCACCGACTTCGGCGGGACACCGCGTGCCGCGGCCGCCACGGCCCAGGGCTCCGCGAACGCGCCGGGCAGCAGGTCGTCGAGCATCCGCCCCAGGACGGCTCCGGCGGGCAGGCCGACGGCGAGCGAGGGCAGCACCATCCACTGCGGCCCGTACCAGCCCAGGGCGGGCAGCCATCCCAGCTGCACACCGATCACCGAGACCAGTACCGAGGCGACGAGGAACTCGGGCAGCGCAGCCAGCACGGCCGTCGCCGTCCCGCCGGGACGGCGGTCGGCGAGCCTGCCCCGCGCGCCCAGCCGGAGCGTACGGGCGCAGACGGCGGCGGCCGTGGCGGCGGCGACCGCCAGGGCCCCGGCCATCAGCAGCACCGACACGCCGAGCGCCGGAACGAGGCCCGGCAGCACCGGGCCGCCGGACACCCAGGACGTGCCCGCGTCCCCGTGCAGCAGCCCGCCCAGCCAGCGGCCGAGCAGCATCAGCGGGCCGTCGTCGAGGCCCAGTTGGTCCCGGATGGCGCGCAGCGTCTCCGGATCGGGGTCGCGGTCCGCCGACCGGGCGCGGAGCACGGTCAGCGCGGGGTCGGTGCGCGACAGCCACGGCAGCAGGCCGATCCCGCACACCAGGCAGGCCACGAGCACGGTCCGCCACAGCAGAGCCGGGGCGCCGCTGCGCGCGAGGGCGCGCAGGGCGGTGGCCGCACCGTTCATCGAGGGTGTCTTCGAGCTGCTCAGCGCCGGGTCCCCGTACCTATGAGGGTGCGCTCGTACGGATCGGGCAGCGCGCCCCGCACGTCCGTCGCGATGCCCGCGACGAGCTTCAGATGGACCAGCGGGATCACCGAGTCGGTGCCGAGGACCGCCGCCTCCGCCTTCATGGCGGCGTCCTGCCGCTCGGCGGTTCCGGACTCGGCCTGCGCGGCGGCGACCATCCTGTCCACGCTCTTGTCGCACAGGAACGACAGGTTGTTGGAGCCGTCGCAGGTGTAGTCGCTCGCGAGGACGGTGACCGGGTCGCCGGTGTCCAGCATCATGTTGCGGGAGAAGACCGCCGCGTCGAACTTGCCGTCCAGCAGGTCGCCTTCGAGCCGCGCGTACGTGCGGACCTCCAGCTTCACCTTGAACCCCGCCTTCCGCAGCTGCTGCTGGAGCACCTGGGCGGTCTCCGGCAGTTCGGGCCGGTCGCTGTAGGCGGCGAGGGTGATGCTCTCGCCGTCGGGGCGGGTCGCGCGCGCCCGCCCGGCCGGTTCGACGCGCTTGCCGGCCGCCCAGGTCAGGGCCGGACCGAACAGGCCCTGCGCGGGGACGGCGTACCCCTCGTAGGCGCCCTTGGCGATGACCGAGGTGTCGATCGCCTCCCGTGCGGCCGCCCGTAGCCCCGCGTCGGTGAAGGCGCCGGACCTGGTGTTGAGGTAAAGGCCGGTGTTGCGGGCGGTGTTGACCTCGTGGACGTCGTCCTCGTCGAGGGAGGCGACCTGGGCGACGGGCAGGGACTCGGCGATGTCGACCTGACCGGTGCGCAGGGCGTTGGCGCGGGCGGTGCCGTCGGAGACGAACCTGGCGGTGACGCCGGACGCCTGGGCCCGGCCGCCCCAGTAGTCGTCGAAACGGTCCAGCGTGGCGGCGGTGTCGCCGTCGATCCTGGTGAGCGCGAAGGGGCCGGTGGCGGTGCCGACGACGTTCACCGTGCCCTTCTTGTCGTACGCCTTGGGCGCGAACACCGCGAGGGACGGGTTCGACAGCCGCAGCGGCAGGACGGGGTCGGGTTCGGCGGTGACGACCCGGACGCGTTCGTCGTCCTCGGCCGTGGCGGTCAGCTTCACGCCGGAGAGTGCGGACGGTGCCGGGTCGGCCTTCCCGGCGGCCGTGAGGGCGTCGGCGACGGCCTCGGCGGTGACGACCCCGCCGTCCTGGAACGTCGCGTCCCGCAGCGTGAACACCCAGCTCCTGCCGCCGTTCTCACTGCTCCACGACTCGGCCAGTGCCGGTACCGCCGTGCCGTTGGCGTCCAGCCTGGTCAGCCCCTCGGTGACACCGAGCCGGGACAGGAGCATCGCGTCCTGGCCGTACGGCGAGTAGTTCTCGGTCGGGGCGAAGGGGAGGGCCACACGCAGGCGTGCACCGCCGGCGGCACCGTCGGCGGAGGCGGAGGAGTCGTCACCGGAGGAGGCGAAACAACCGGAGAGCAAGGGGAGCACGAACAGCCCGGCTGTGAGCCGGCGGGAGGTTCTCATAGTGTATATGAATACCATTTTCATCAAGTGAGCGGTATCTCGAAGTGAACCACCCCGCTGCCCCCGCCGGGCACGTCCTCCCGCTCGTCGCACACCGCCTTGCCCAGCGCCTTCCACGGGCCCAGAGCGCCGGGGGAGTGCGGGTACGTGTGCAGGTACACGGACCGGTATCCGCCGTCGGCGCGGGCGAACTCCAGCAGGCCGTCCACGAGTTGCCGGGCCAGGCCGCGCCGCCGGTGCTCGGGGCGTACGTACACCCGCCGCAACTGCGCCGTCTCGCCCGAGGGGAACCGCTCGGCCAGCCAATGAGGGTTCGGCGGGTGCGCCGGGCCGCGAGCGTCCAGGGCCGCGGTGGCCGCCACCGTTCCGTCCCGCTCGTCGACGGCGACCAGGAGGGTGTGCCGGGGTGGTGTGACGTAGAACGGCACCGGGTCGATGATGTCGGCGTGCCAGTGCGGCACGTACCCGGTACCGAAGTCGCGGTACACGGCGTCGAGCATCACCGCCCGGGCCCCGTCGATGTCGGCCTCCGCGGCTTCCCTGATGCAGTACTCGTGCATTTGCACATCATATGCAAGAGGATTCAGGGGTTCAGCCGGGGGCCGCCGGTGTGATGTGGCTCAGCACGCACAGCCAGCGGCCCTGCCGCCGCACGAACACGTCCGTCGTCCACTCGTCGGTGTCGTGGCGCTCGCCGTGGAAGTGGGCCGTGTTCGTCACCCGACCGGTCACCACGGCGGTGTCGCCGTAGACGCGGATCCGCGGATCGGTCCTGAGGTCCATCGCCGAGTGGGTGAGCGCGCCGGACTCGACGAGGGAGAGGAACTTCTCCTTGGGGTCGATCCCCGAATCGGAGACGATGACCCATTCGTCCGCCATGAAGCCCGCGATCCGCGCGGGGTCGTTGGAGACGATCGCCTCGGCCCAGCCCTTCGCCAGGCGGGCGAGCCGAACGGTGTCTTCGGAATCGGGCTCTCGGTTCATGTCGTCGACCGTGGCCGGGCCGGAACGGTGTGCGGGGGTGTCCGGATCAGCTCACGGACGGGGTGAGCACCACGAAGTCGGCGCCGGCCGGGTCGAGGCAGACGGCGAGGCGGCCGACGCCCTCCATGTCCTCCGGGCCCATCTGTACGCTGCCGCCGTTCCCGCTGACCTCGGCCACCGCGGCGTCGCAGTCCTCGACGGCGAAGACCGGGTGCCAGTACGGCCGCCCGCCCGTCGCGGCCAGGTCCTCCTTGCGGAGCTGCATCAGCCCGCCGTGCATCCGGTCCTCGGGGAGCCCGGAGGGGGTGATCAGGGTGTACGTGCCGGCGCCGCCCGGCAGCGGCATGTCGCTGAACCGCCAGTCGAAGAGGGCGCCGTAGAACTCCCGCGCACCCGCGGCGTCACTCGTGTACAGCTCGGTCCACGACAGCGAGCCCGGCTGGTCGACCAGCTCCAGGCCCTTGTTCGTGCCCGGCTGCCAGACGGCGAACTGGCCGCCCAGCGGGTCGCTGTACTGCGCCATCCGGCCCCAGTCGTCGAGGTCCATCGGGGCGACCCGCACGGTGCCGCCCGCCTGTTGCACGGCCTGCGTCGTGGCGTCCGCGTCGGAGACGCAGTAGTAGAGCATCCAGGCCGATCGCGCGCCCTCCTCGGTGAGCTTGCCGAGCCCGGCGACGATCTTGCCGTCCTTCTTGAACATCCCGCCCTCGAAGTCCTCGCTCTCGCCCATGGACTCGTAGTCCCACCCGAGGACGGCGCCGTAGAAGGCTGCGGCGGCCGGGACGTCCGGAGCGCCCAGGTCGAGCCAGCAGGGGGAACCGGGGACGTACTCCGTCGTGATCATGGCGATGCTTCCCTTCGGCGGGTCCTGTGTGCCCAGCGTGACACCGGGCACCGGTCATCGCCTGTCGGCCGCTGTCCGTTCGGGGGACCCCGCACGGATACCGGGGCGGCCTCAGTGGACGGACAGTCCGCCGTCGACGAAGAGGGACTGCCCGGTGACGTAGGCGGACGCGGCACTCGCCAGGAAGACCGCCGCGCCCGCGAAGTCACCGGCGAGGCCGTTGCGCCCGATCATCGTGCGGGCGGCGAGGGCGGCCACCTTCTCCGGGTCCGACGACAGCCGCGCGTTGAGCGGTGTCATGACGAACCCCGGCACGAGGACGTTGCAGGTGACGCCGCGCGGCGACCACGCCTCGGCCTGGGAGCGCGCCAGTGCCTCCAGGGCGCCCTTGGAGGCACCGTAGGCGCCGCTCTGGACGAACGCCCGATGCGCCTGCTGCGAGCTGATGTGGATGATCCGTCCGTACCCGCGCTCCGCCATGCCGGGGCCGAAGCGCTGCCCCAGCAGGAACGGGGCCTCCAGGTTGACGGCCATCGTGGCGTCCCAGACGTCCTCGCCCAGCTCGTCCATCGGCGGACGCAGGTTGATCCCGGCGCTGTTGACGAGGATGCCGGGCTCCCCGAAGGCCTCGACCGCGCGCTCCGCCGCCGTCCGCACGCCCTCGCGGGTGCTCAGGTCCGCGCTGACCCACGCGGCGCGGCAGCCCTCGGCCGTCAGTTCCCCGACCGTCGCCGTCAGCCCGGCCTCGCCGCGGGCCACGACCACCACACTCGCCCCGGCACGCGCGAGGGCGCCGGTGATGGCGCGCCCGATGCCGGAGCTGCCGCCCGTGACCACCGCGACCCGGCCCTCCAGGGAGAACAGTTCGGAAAGGTAGGCCTGTGCGGCCGGGGGCGGCGGAGTCGGCTGTGCCGGGGGAACGGGCTGTGTCGTCATGGCGGTCAACTCTAGGTCGCATCTATACCCCCTAGGGGTATATAGTCGATGTCATGGACCACACCGCTCATGAACCCGGAAAGCATGCGCACGGGACCGCGTCCTGGGGAACCGCCGTCAAGGCGACCCTGCACTGTCTGACCGGATGCGCGATCGGCGAGATCCTCGGCATGGTGATCGGCACGTCGCTGGGCTGGGCCAACGTGCCCACCATGGTCCTGGCGATCGGGCTCGCGTTCCTCTTCGGCTACTCGTTCACCCTGTTCGCCGTCCTGCGGTCCGGCGTCGGCCTCAAGACCGCGATCAGGATCGCCCTCGCCGCGGACACGGTCTCGATCGCGGTGATGGAACTCGTGGACAACGCGATCATCGCGCTCACCCCGGGTGCGATGGACGCCCATCTGTCGGACGGTCTCTTCTGGTCCGCGCTCCTGGGCGGCTTCGCGGTCGCCTTCCTGATCACGACCCCGGTCAACAAGTGGATGATCGGCCGCGGCAGGGGGCACGCCGTGGTGCACGCCCACCACTGACGCGCTGTCACCCGCGTGACACCTCAGCCCTTGAGCAGGCGAACCCGGCCGTCGGGGAGTTTCGGCCACCAGTGGTGGTAGCGGCGGTAGACCTCGGGGTCGCGGCCGGCCAGCAGCGCCGTCAGCGACGCGGCCTCCGCGGCGAGCCCGTCCCACACGGCGCCCGGCAGCTCGTGGAACGCCGTGGCCTCGACACCGCCGTCGACCGCGCGCCACACACCGGCGACCCGGCCGTCCACCAGCAGCGTGGGCAGCACGTCGCCGTTCACCCGGATCACCAGACGGCGGTACGCCGGGGGAATCACGCGGCTGCGGTCGGCGTGGGCCAGCAGGACGCTGTCCCACATGGCCATGAGCCGGGGCGGCGCCGGCGTGTCCGCCGGCGGGCGCGAGGCACCCGGTACGTCGTACAGGACGGTCCCGTCGGGCCCCCGGAGCTGCTCCACCCTGTCGTCCAGGGCGAGCAGTGCACGGCGTACAGGGGCCCGCGGCACCATGGCGAACTGCGCGACGTCCGCCACGGAGGCGGGCCCGAAGCCCGCCAGACAGCGCAGGACGAGGTGGCGCAGCGCCTCCGCCACCGTCTCGCGCCCTTCGGGGACCGGGCCGGTCCGCGCCGCGACGAACGACGACCGGGCGCCGAACGACCACGGTCCGCCGGTCGGGACGTGGAGCAGCGGCGCGTACGCCTTGAGTCCCCACCACGCGCCGGCCTTCTTCTCCTCGCCGACCCGCTCCGCCAGCCAGTCCTGCACCTCGGCGGCCGTCCGGGGCCGGTCCGCGAAGTCCAGCAACCCGGGGACGAGCGCCTCGCCGTCGGCCGCCGTGAGCCCGGCGGCGGCGAAGCGGTACCCGAGCCGTGAGGCGTACAGCGTCTGCTGCATCGCCTCGCGGAACACCCGGTGGTCGTCCGCGTGGACCGCGTGCAACGTGATCCGCATCAGGGTCGCCTTGACCACCGCGCGCTCCGCGAACGCCGCGTCCAGCTCGGCCGGCGCGAACCCGGCCAGCCGGTTCCACAACGCCACGTACGGCGAAGCGGCATGCTGCGCCTGCAGCGCCACCACACGCCGCACCGCCTCCCCGGCCTCCATCACCTCCCGCCCCAGCAGCAACTGGCGCCCGAGAGTGGCCCGATTGAGCTCCTGCGCGGTGATGTCCACGCCGTGGATTCTGCCGCGGCCCCACCGGAGCCACCGGCTCCACGGCAGTGTCCTGGATCACATGGCTCGGATTGAGTGCCCGGCCGGGCGGATGTCCGTACTCATGGGTGTGGGGGCGGGGCCGGATGCGAGGATGAGGCGCCATGACAGTCGGGTGGTGTGCTCGCGCGATACGGGCCGCGGTGTTCGCGGCCGTCTGTGTCGTGCTCGCCGCCCTGGGACACGTCATGATGTCCGGCGACCACGTGCCCCCCTCGACACTGCTGGCCGGCTGGGTCGTGACGGGCGCGGCGGGCTGGTGCCTCGCGGGCCGCGAGCGCGGGCTGGGCCTGGTCGTCGGCGTCGCCGTGGCCGTCCAGACGACGCTGCACTCGGCGTTCTCACTCGGCCCGCCGGCGCCTTCCGCACCAGGGGCCCACTCCACGGACATGCCGTCCATGAGTCATGGCATGGGATCCATGAGCCACGACATGGGTGCGGGCGCCATGGAGGCCGTGTCCCCGCACGCGGGGCACGTCCCCGGCGGTGACTCGTCCCTCGGCATGCTCGCCGCCCACCTCCTGGCCGCGCTGCTGTGCGGTCTGTGGCTGGGCCACGGGGAGCGGGCCGCCTTCCGGCTGCTGCGTGCCGTGGGCAGCCGGCTCGCCGCGCCGCTGCGGCTGCTGTTCGCCCTGCCCGTACCGCCGCCCCCGCCCGTGCGCCGGCGGCGACGGCCGGCGAACCGCTCGCCGCGCCGCCTCCTTCTCGTCCACGCGATCACCACCCGGGGACCACCCGCGGGGGCCGCTGCCGCCTGAAGGCAGCAGGTGCCGACCGGGGCAGCCCCTGTGCGCCCCGGCAGCGGCCGTACCCCTGTGCCTGCGCGTACCCGGGAGGTCACTCCTCCCGCCGCGCGGTACGGGCACGCCCGCGCCCCCCGCTCACCGGACCGCGCACCCACGCACGCACGTCTGACCTCACGGCCTGCCTGCTCGCGTCCTCGCGGTCCCGGAACCCCGACAAGGACATCAGGTGATCACTCCTGCCCTGCCGCTTCCGCACGACAGATCGGCGTCGGCCGACGCGTCGATAACCGCCTGGGCGCTGGCCGCCCGCGGCGGCGACTCCGCGGCCGTCGACCACTTCGTGCGCGCCCTGCACCGTGACGTCATCCGGTACGTCGCCCATCTGTGCGCCGACCCGCAGGCGGTGGACGATCTGGCGCAGGATACGTTCCTGCGGGCGCTCGGCAGCCTGCACCGGTTCGAGGGCCGTTCCTCGGCGCGGACCTGGCTGCTGGCGATCGCCCGGCGCGCGGTGGCCGACAGCATCCGCTGCACCGCCGTACGCCCCCGCCCGGCCGACCTGCCGGACTGGGAACCGGCGGCCGAACTCGCCCAGCCGCGCGGTCTGCCCGGCTTCGACGACGGCGTGGCGCTGATGGAGCTGCTGGCCGGGCTGCCGGACGAACGCCGCGAGGCGTTCGTCCTCACACAGCTGCTCGGCCTGCCCTACGCGGAGGCCGCCGCGCTGAGCAACTGCCCCGTCGGCACGGTCCGTTCCCGCGTCGCCCGCGCCCGGGCGACACTCCTCGCCCTGCTCGCCGCGGCCGAGGAACCGGACCCCGTTCTCGCCGCGGCCTGACACCCGTCGGCAACCGCACGGTGCCCGCCGCCTCTGCCCGGCGGGCACCGGCCGGTGAACGGCCGCCCGACATGCTCAGCCCCGCCGGGCCGCAGTCCCCCCGTCCCTCGCCTCCACTTCCCTCCAGAAGGCGCCGACCCGCGCGTTGAACACCTCCGGCACCTCCTGGAACGGCTGATGCGCCTCCCCGGGCAGCACCTCGAACACGGCGCCCGGGATGCGGTCCGCGACCGTGCGGCCCAGGCGTGGCGGTGTGGCGAGGTCGAGTTCACCGGCGAGCACCAGGGCCGGGGCGCTGATGCCGCCGAGGCGGTCGAGGGTGTCGTGCCCGGCGAACGCCGCGAGCTGGCGCTGGAAGGCCTCGGCGGACTGCGGATGCTCGAAGGCCAGCGCCTCGTCGACGAGGCGGTCGACCATGCCGTCGGCGTGGGCGCGCGGTGTGTAGACCCACAGGTAGAACGCTTCCAGCATGGCCCGTTCGTCCGGGGCGCGTTCGGCCATCCAGTTCCAGAAGCGCGTCATCGTGCGGAAGTAGGGGTCCGGGCGGGCCATCGTGCTCATGAGGACGAGGCTGCGCACCAGGCCCGGGTGGCGCAGGGCCAGGTCCTGGGCGATGAAACTGCCGCCCGAGAAGCCCGCGACGTGCGCCGCCGGAACCTGGAGCGCACGCAGCAGCGCCGCCGCGTCGTCGGCCATCCCCGCCACGGAGAGCGGGCCGTCGGGCAGCGGACTGCGGCCCGCGCCGCGGTTGTCGAACGCGGTGAGCCGGTAGCGGTCCGCGAACCCGTCGAGCTGTGACTGCCACGCCTCGGCCGGGTCCCCGAGCCCCGCGACGAGCAGGACGTCGGGTCCCTCGCCCCGCTGCTCCACCCAGAGTTCCACGCCGTCGGCGTCGACCGTCCGGCCCATGGCTCTCACCCTCGCGCCGGTTCGATGTTCTGGTTGGCGTGGAAGAGGTTGTCCGGGTCGTAGGTCCGCTTGACCCGGGCGAGCCTGTCGTAGTGGCCGCGGTACGTCGCCCGGACCCGCTCCTGGCCCTCGCCCGAGCCCATGAAGTTCACGTACGAGCCGCCCATCGAGAACGGGTGCAGCTCCTCCTGGTAGCCCACGCACCACCGCCGGATCGTCTCGGCGTTGGCCGGGTCGGGGTCGACGCCGGCGAAGACACCGGACCACAGGGCGTCCCGGTAGCTCCACGCGGTGTCGTCCGGGCCGACCCGGTGGGCGGCGCCGTCGATCGGGTAGAGGTGCATCAGTGAGAGCGGCGTGGGATTGCTCCGGCCGTAGGCGAGGTGCACGTCCAGGGCGGCGTCGGGGATGCCGTCGAAGAAGTCGCCCCGCCAGTACCACTGGTAGCCCGTCGGGATCAGCTCGTCGAACATGCCCTGCAGCGCGTCGTACGGCATCGGCGTCGTGAAGTGGAAGGCCGGCCGGCCCGCGTCGTTCACCACCGAGAGGGTCTCGTCGACCCCGTCCAGGTCGCCCGTGCAGCACCACACGATGCCGCACACCTTCTTGCCGTGGAGTTGCTCGGGGAAGGGCGGGCCGGGCGGCACGACGAGGACGGCGAAGAAGCCGTAGACGTCCTCGGGTGCCTGCGGGAGGAACTCGCGGTACCACGCCAGCACTTCACGCGTGCTGTCGACCGGCCACACGGTCACCCCGGCGCCGACCGTGCCCACCGGGTGCAGCCGGTAGGTGAGGGACGTCGCGATGCCGAAGTTGCCGCCGCCGCCCCGCAGGGCCCAGAACAGGTCCGGGTGCTCGGTCTCGCTCGCAGTGACGAAGCTGCCGTCGGCCAGCACCACGTCGGCGGCGATCAGGTTGTCCACGGTCAGCCCGTACTTGCGGGTGAGGTAGCCGTGGCCGCCGCCGAGGGTCAGGCCCCCGACGCCCGTCATGGAGATGATGCCCGTGGGGGTGGCGAGACCGAAGGCCTGCGTGGCGTGGTCGAGGTCGCCGAGGTGGCTGCCGCCGCCGACCTCGGCGGTGCGCGCCTCCGGGTCCACCCGCACCCAGCGCATCGGCGAGAGGTCGACCGTCACGCCGTCGTCCACCAGGCACAGGCCGGGGCCGCTGTGCCCGCCGCCCCGCACGGCGAGTTCCAGGCCGTGGTCGCGGACATAGGTGACCGCGGCCATCACGTCGGCGGCGTCCGCGCAGGGCACGAGGGCGGCGGGCCGTTTGTCGATCATCGCGTTGTAGATCTTGCGCGCCTGGTCGTATCCGGCGTCCCGCGGGCCGATCACCGGCCCCCGCAGCGTGGTCCGCATGTCTTCCAGGGTGGCGGTGTCCATGGCGATCTCCTCGCGGCGCGTCGGGTGCCGACACCACCAGCCTCCCGCCGACCGCGCGACGATGCATGTCCGCAGCCTCTGCCGCCGCCCGGGCGACGGCAGAGGCCGGCCGGCGCGGCGCGGCACGCGGGCGGCCTGGCCGGGTGGCGGCGGAAACCTGGTGGCGGTCGGCACTCGGGCGTGTGACGGTACGGTCCATGGGCAATTCCAAGGCGTACCCCGTTCTGCGCACCGACGACGCGAGCACGGCATACACGCAGGCCAGGCGTCTGTGCGCGCTGCTGGAGCAGGAGGACGAGGTGTGGCTCACCGCGGAGCTGCGCACGACCGGGGAGGTGCGGCGGATGGCCGCGCTCCTGCCCGGCGGCACCTTCGATCACACCAGAACGCGCACAGATCCGGTGACCGGCCGGTATGTCGAGTTCGACCTCGACGTGACGACGGCGGACGACGCGGCGCTGGAGGCGCACCTGCCGCTCGACCTCACGGAGGAGGTTTCGGCCGGGAACGTCGTGGCGCGCTTCGCGAAGGCCCTCGGCGATGGCGCGGCCGCCATCGAGTGGCACGGCAGATGGCCGGACGAGCCGGCGGCTGACCACTACGGATCGCCCCCGTACGACGGTGTCCAGGTCGTCTTCCACGGCGACAGGGCCCAGCGGGGCCGCTGGACCGAGGAGCACACCGTCTTCGTGCACGTGACCAAGTTCGGCGACCTGTCCCGCGCCCGGAAACTCGCCGCGCACATCGGCGGCGAGGTCCTGGGCGAACCCCAACTCGGGTGGTGATCGCGGGCGTCAGGCCAGGGTGATCTCCACCGGCAGTTTCTTGATGCCGTTGACGAAGTTGGAGCGCACGCGCGGCACGTCGCCGGTCAGGCGGATGTCCGCCAGGCGCGGGATCAGTTCCTCGAACATGATGCGGATCTCGGTGCGGGCGAGCAGGTTGCCCAGGCACAGGTGGGGGCTGCCCTTGCCGAAAGTGACGTGGTCGTTGTCGCGGCGCGCGACGTCGAAGTCGTAGGGGTTGCCGAAGACCTCCTCGTCTCGGTTGCCGGAGGCGAACCACATCACCACCTTGTCGCCCTCCCGCACCCGCTTGCCTCCCAGCTCGACATCGCGCGTGGCGGTGCGGCGGAAGTGGTAGACGGGGGAGGCCCAGCGCAGGAACTCCTCGACCGCGACCGGGATCAGCGAGGGGTCCTCCTGGAGGCGGGCCAGCTGCCCGGGGTGCTGGAGGAGGGCCAGCATCGAGTGGGAGATGGTGTGCCGGGTGGTCTCGTTGCCGGCGACGACCAGCAGCAGGAAGTAGTTGTCGAAGTCCTGCGGGGAGAGCGGCACCCCGTCCCGGGGCGTGGTGTTGACCAGCCGGGAGACCAGGTCCGTGCCGTCGCCGCCGCGCCGCTGCCGGGCCAGATCGCGGCCGTACTCGAAGACCTCCAGCGAGGCGGGGGAGCGGAAGGGCAGGTCGCGGTACTGCTCGCTCTCCTCGCTGTGCAGCAGGACGTCGGCGTAGTCGGGGTCGGTGTGGCCGATGATGCGGTTGCCCCAGTCGATGAGCTTCTGGTTGTCCTCCGGCGGCACGTCCAGCAGCCGGGCGAGCACGTTGATGGGGAAGTCCGCCGAGACGTCCTCGACGAAGTCGAAGCGTCCCTTGGCGAGGGCGGCGTCGAGGGTCCTCGCGGTCAGCCCGCGCAGGAAGTCGGTGTAGCCGCCGATCACGTTCGCACCGAACTGCCGCTGGATCAGGCTCCGCAGCGCCCGGTGGCGCACCCCGTCCAGTTCGAGGATCGAGGCGCGCTTCTTGATCTGGTCGTCGTCGACCTCCTCCAGGTTGACGAACTTCGTCGACGTGAAGGTCTCCGCGTCACGGTCGACCCGCACGATGTCCTCGTGCCGGGTCACCGCCCAGAAGCCGGAGTTGGGCGCCTCCTCGGGCTGCCAGTGCACCGGGTCCTCGTGGCGCAGGGTGTGGAACATCCGCCAGGGCGTCACACCGTCGGTGAAGCGGTCCAGGTCGGAGAGGTCCACGTCGGCCAGGGGCAGCGGCTCGCGCACGGCGTCGGTCGGGGTCTCGGTCGTCATCGGCATGCTCCTCGGCGTCACAGGGGGCGTCACAGGTGGTAGGCGTACTCGGTGAACTCCCAGTCCGTCACGTGCCGGTGGAAGCGTTCGACCTCGTCGCGTTTGTAGGAGAGGAAGGACGTGGTGAACCCCTTGCCGAGCAGGTCGGTCAGGGCGGTGTCCGCCTCCAGCGCGTCCAGCGCGGCGGACAGGGTCTGCGGCAGGACGGCGGAGCGGGCGGTGTCGTAGCCGTAGCCCTCCAGCGGGGTGGGCGGCTCCTCGCCGGCCAGCACGCCCAGCAGGGCGGCGGCCGTCGTCGCGGCGATCGCCAGGTAGGGGTTGGCGCTCGCGTCGCCGAGGCGCAGTTCGAGCCGGGCGCCGGAACCGCGCTCGGGCGGGATGCGCACCATGGCGCTGCGGTTGTCCAGCCCCCAGTCGATCAGCCAGGGCGCGAGGGTGTCCGGACCGAAGCGCTTGTACGAGTTGACCGTGGGGTTGAGCAGCGCGGCGAGGGCCGGTGCGTGGGCGAGGACACCGGCGACGGCGTGCCGGGCGGCGGCGGACAGGCCGTACGCGCCCGACGGGTCGTCGAAGGTGTTGCGGCCCTCCTCGTCGTCGCAGGACAGATGGAGGTGGAAGCCGGAGCCGCCCGCGTCGTTGAAGGGCTTGGCCATGAAGGTGGCCAGCCGGCCCTCCTTGCGGGCCAGTTCCTTGATCGCGGCCTTGAAGCGGAAGGAGCGGTCGGCGGCCGACACGGCGTCCGAGTGGACCAGGTTGATCTCGATCTGGCCGCCGTCGAACTCGTGGTTGCCGCTGATCGCCCCGACCTTCAGGTCGCGTACGTGGCGCAGGGTGCGCAGCAGGTGGTTGTCGGGGTCGGCGCGCAGACCGGCGGTGTAGACGACCCCGGGGTCGGGCGCGTAGCGGCGCCAGCCGCCGGACCCGTCCGGCTCGCACAGGAAGTACTCCAGCTCGGGCCCGACCACCGGCCGCAGCCCGTGCTCGGCGCACCGGGCGAGGACGGACCGCAGCAGGTCGCGGGGCGACTCGGGGGCGGGTGCGCCGGTCGCCGGGTCGACGACTTCGCCCAGACAGGCGGCCACCCCCGGCTCCCAGGGCAGCGGCACCAGCGTGTCGAGGTCGGGCCGGACGCAGATGTCCGGCAGCCCCGCGTCCAGCCCGCCGCTGACCGGGACCACGTCCCCCTGCGGGCTGGTGTGGTAGACGGCCCGGCAGAACGCCAGGCCGTGCTCACAGGCCCGGGGCAGCTCTTCGAGCAGCACGTCGCGCGCCCGGTCGGTGCCGATCAGGTCGGGATAGGTCACCCGGACCACGTCGACGCCGTCGGCGGCGAGCCGGTCCATGTGGCGGCGGACTTCTTCGGAATCGTGAGCGCTCACCGTTGTCTCCTCGGGCGGACGTCGGGACACCTCCGGGACACGGGGCCGGGGAGGCGGGTGGCGTGAGAGCGAGCGTCCGGGCGCGGCGGAGCCAGGACCGCCCAGGGCTGTTTGACGCCAAACGGTAAGCGGGGACGAGGGGCCCCGCAAGAGGCCCGGGCAAAGAATTTATCCATCCGGATAGCTCTTGACCGGACCCCTGCCCCTGCCTACCTTGTTTGAAGCCAAACGAGTTCGGGGCGCTTCTCACGCACCCCGTTGGCCGGGGCCCGGCCCCTTCCGGCCGGGCCCCGTTTTCCCACCGCTTCGACGCCCTCACATTCAGGAGGACCGGCCATGAAGGTCGTCGTCGACATGAACAAGTGCCAGGACCACGGACAGTGCGTCTTCTCGGCACCCGACGTCTTCCGGATGGACGACGACGGCCGCCTCGCCTACGTCCCCGACCCCGACGACGCCCTGCGCGACGAGGTCGAGGAGGCCGCGGACGTCTGCCCGCTCCAGGCCATCCGGATCGAGGACTGACATGAGCGGGCGCATCGTCGTCGCCGGCGCCTCCCTCGGCGGACTGCGGGCCGCCGAGCAGCTGCGCGCCGCGGGCTGGACCGGCTCCGTCACGGTGATCGGCGACGAGCCCCACCCGCCGTACAACCGGCCCCCGCTGTCCAAGGAGGTCCTTGCGGGCAAGGCGGCCTTCGACTCATTGGTCTTCACACCGAAGGCCTCCGCGACAGACGTGGAGTGGCGGCTCGGCACGAGAATCGTCTCCGCCCGGCTCGCCGACCGGACCGTCGGACTCGACGACGGCGCGGTGCTCTGCTACGACGGCCTGGTCGTCGCCACCGGGATGCGGCCCCGCCGGCTGCGCTGCCCCGGGCCGGTCGCCGGCCGCCACACGGTCCGGACCATCGACGACGCCCAGGTGCTGCGGGACGGGCTGACCCGGCCCGGCGTACGGGTCGTCGTGGTCGGCGCCGGGTTCATCGGCTGCGAGGTGGCCGCCACGGCCGTCGGGCTGGGTGCCGCCGAGGTGACCGTGGTCGATCCGCTGCCCCTGCCGATGATCGGGCCACTCGGGGAACTGCTCGCCCGGGAGCTGCGCGCGCGGCACGAGAAGCGCGGGGTCCGCTTCGCGCTCGGCGCGGGCGTGGCCGGGTTCGAGGGCGGCGACCGTGTCACCGGGGTCGTGCTGAGCGACGGATCCGTGCTGCCCGCCGATGTGGTGGTGGAGTCCGTGGGATCGGTCGCCAACACCGAGTGGCTGGAGGGCAACGGCCTCGACCTGAGCGACGGCGTGCTCACCGACGGCCACCTGCGCGTCGGCGGCAGGCCCGACGTCGTCGCGGTGGGCGATGTCGCCCGCTTCCCGAACGCCCGCTACGACGGCGTGCCGCGGCGGGTCGAGCACTGGTCCGTGCCGACCGACTCGGCCAAGCACGCGGCGAAGGTCCTCGTCAGCGGCGACCCCGGCCTGCCGCCCTTCGCGCCGCTGCCCACCTTCTGGAGCGACCAGCACGACTTCCGGCTGCAGTCCTTCGGGGCACCCGGTCTGGGGCTCGGCGATGTCCGGGTGCTCGACGGGGACCCCGCCGGGGACGTCGTGGCCGGCTACCACCGCGACGGTCTGCTGGTCGGTGTCGTAGCGCTCGGCGGACCCGCAGCGGCCCGGGCCGCCGCCCGGTACCGCGCCGAACTGCTGAAGCAGCCCGCCCTCACCTCGCAAGGAGCCCTCTCGTGACCGGTCTTCGTGGTTACTTCCATCCCAAGACGGCGACGGGCGCGTCGTCGCTGGTCCCGTCTCCGCCCTGGCGGTACTCCGGTGACCTGCTCACCGTCGAGTACCGGACGGATCCCGCCCGCGTACGTGAACTGCTCCCCGAACCGCTGGAGCTGGCGGACGAGGATCCGGGTGCCGTCGCCCTGATCTGGGCCGACTGGCAGTCGTGCTCCACGTCGGGGGAGGAACTGCTGGATCCCGTGCGGGCGCAGTACAAGGAGGCGTTCGCGGTGGTGCGGTGCCGGTTCCGGGGGCAGACCTACTCGCGGTGCGTCCACATCTGGGTGGACAAGGACTTCGCCATCGCGCGGGGGCTGCACCAGGGGTATCCGAAGAAGCTCGGCTCCATCCACCAGACGCGGCCGCATCCCTACGGGCCCGCTCCGCGGATCGAGGCGGGGGCGCGGTTCGGGGCGACGCTGGCGGCCGCGGACCGGCGTCTCGCGCAGGCCGTGGTGACGCTGCGGGAGCCGTCCGCGAGCGGTGGGTTCGTCAACGCGCATCCCATGGCGCACCACCGGTGGCTGCCCTCGATCGAGAAGGGCAAAGGGCTCGCTCTCGACGAGCTGATCGAGTCCGGGGCCGCGTCTTTCGAGGGCGGTCAGCCGTGGGTGGGGGACGCGGAGCTTGAACTGTTCGAGGCGCCTACAGAGGAGCTGGCGCGGCTGGAGGTACGGGAGCCGATCGCTGCGTACTACCGGCAGGTCGGGGTCGTTTGGGACGGGGGGCGGCTGCTGGAGAGCGGTACGTCCGGAGCGGTTGCCGAGTAGGGCCGTGGTCGGGTGTGGGCTTGTCGCGCCCACGCGGCGGAGCCGCATATGAGCACAGCCCCGCGCCCCTAGGTGAGTGCGATTCCCCCTCGTTCGAATGGAACTCTTCCTATGTCTGACAACATCACCGTCGCCGGAGTTTCCGTCGACACCCGGCACTGGATCGGTGGCGAGCGTGTTGCCTCCGCCGGGACCTTCACCGATCACTCGCCCATCGACGGCACCGCCCTCGGCGAGATCGCCCGGGGCGGGCCCGCCGAGGCCGAAGCCGCTGTCGCCGCCGCCCGGGACGCGTTTCCCGGCTGGGCCGCCACCTCGCGCGCCGAACGCGCCCGCATCCTGCACGCCATCGCCGACGGTGTCGAGAAGCGGATCGAAGAGCTGGCGATCGTCGAGACCACGGACAACGGGGCGCTGCTCCGTTCCCACCGGCGGGGCGTCATGCCCCGCGTCGCGCACAACTTCCGGTTCTTCGCCGACTGGCTGCTCCGGCTGGACCACGAGGACTTCGAGACGCGCGGTCACACCAACCACGTCAGCTGGGACCCGGCCGGGCCCTGTGTGCTGATCACCCCGTGGAACGCGCCCCTGATGCTGGCCACCTGGAAGGTCGCCCCCGCCCTCGCCGCCGGCGACACCGTCGTCCTCAAGCCCGCCGAGTGGTCGCCGCTGACCGCCTCCCTGCTGGCCGACATCGCCGCGGAGGCCGGACTGCCCGCCGGTGTCCTCAACGTCGTCCAGGGGTACGGCTCCGAGATCGGCGACGCGCTCACCTCCCACCCCGACGTGCGCCGCATCAGCTTCACCGGGTCGGTGCCGACGGCCAAGCGGATCGCCGCCTCGGCCGCGGCGAACCTCACGCCCCTGAGTCTCGAACTCGGCGGCAAGTCACCCCTGTTGGTGTTCGCCGACGCCGATCTCGACCTCGCCGTCGACCTCGCCGTGGAGCAGTACGACAACGCCGGGCAGGTCTGCCTGGCGGCGACCCGGCTGCTCGTCGAGGAGCCGGTCGTGGAGGAGTTCACCCGCCGGTTCGTGGCGAAGGCCTCGGCCCTGCGGCAGGGCGACCCGCGTGACGAGGGCACCGACGTCGGGCCCACCATCCACCCGCGCCAGCTGGAGAAGATCGACGGCTTCGTGCAGCGGGCCCTCGCGGCCGGGGCGCGGGCGGTCATCGGCGGCCACCGCAAGGACGGTCAGTACTACGCGCCGACCCTGCTGACCGACGTCGCCCAGGACTCGGAGATCGTGCAGGAGGAGGTCTTCGGGCCGGTCCTGACCCTCCAGACCTTCACCGGCGAGGACGAGGCCGTACGGCTCGCCGACGACACCCGGTTCGGGCTGGCCGCCACCGTCGCGACCGGCGACCGGGAGCGGGCCGAACGGGTCACCGCGCGGCTCGTCGCCGGCACCGTCTGGGTCAACTGCTTCTTCGTGCGCGACCTCCAGGCGCCCTTCGGCGGCTCCCGGCAGTCCGGCGTCGGCCGCGAGGGCGGCACCTGGAGCTTCGACTTCTACTGCGACCTGAAGAACACCGTCACCGCCCCGAAGGGATGGCAGAACCATGGGTGAGATCGTCGGGGCCGGGCTGCTCGCCCACGTGCCCACCATCGTGCTGCCCGAGGCCGACCGGCTGGAGCTCAACGAGGGCAAGGAGATCACCCTCGTCACCGGGCTGCGGCAACTGCGCCAGGACGTCTTCGAGCGCGATGCCGCCAACGATTACGACACCGTCGTCGTCCTGGACTCGCACTGGGCGACCACCGTCGAGTTCGTCGTGACCGCGCAGGCGCGCAGGGCCGGGCTCTTCACCTCCGAGGAACTGCCGCGCGGCATGTGCAGGATGCCGTACGACTTCCCCGGCGATCCCGAACTCGCCCACAACGTGGCCGCGTTCGCCGACAAGCACGGCACCTGGATCACGCCGATCGACGACGAGTACCTGCCGATCTACTACGCCACCCTCAACCTCTGGAAGTACCTGGGGGAGGGGCTGCCCGACAAGCGGTGGGTCACCATCGGCGTCTGCCAGACCGGCGACATGGAGGATCACCTGCGGCTCGGGCGGGCGCTGGCCGACGGGATCGCCGCGACCCCCGGGCGGCGGGTGCTGATCATCGCGTCCGGCGCCCTCTCGCACACCTTCTGGCCGCTGCGCGAACTGCGCGACCACGAGGCCAGCGACCCGGTGCACATCCGCACGCCCGAGGCCCGAGAGGCCGATCAGCAGCGCATCGCCTGGTTCAAGGAGGGCCGCCACGACAAGGTCCTCGACACCATGGACGAGTTCTGGAAGTTCAAGCCCGAGGCGAAGTTCTTCCACTACCTGATGATGGCCGGTGCCCTCGGCGAGCGGCACTGCACCGCCCGGGCCCGTCAGTACGGCGCGTACGAGAACTCCGTCGGCACCGGCCAGGCCCACCTCTGGTTCGACCGCCCCGCCGGCGGCTGGACCGCCGACCACACCCCCGCGCAGGAGTCCACCCATGCCTGAGTACCGCCGCATCCTCCTCGACGGCGCCGCCGTCCAGGTCACCGTCGACGGCGACGAACTCGTCGCCGGGGACGGCCGCCGCGTCAAGACCGAGGACGCGCACCATCTGCCGCCCGTGGTGCCGTCCAAGGTCATCGCCGTTCACCTCAACCACCGCAGCCGCGTCGACGAGTTCCGGATCGGGCTGCCCGACACCCCCACCTACTTCCACAAGCCCACCTCGGCCCTCAACGCCCACCAGGGGGCGATCGTCCGCCCCGAGGGCTGCAAGTGGCTCAACTACGAGGGTGAGGTGGCCATCGTCATCGGGAAGACCGCCCGCAACATCTCCCCGGAGGAAGCGGGCGAGTACATCGCCGGCTACACCGTCGCCAACGACTACGGCCTGCACGACTTCCGCGACACCGACGCCGGGTCCATGCTCCGGGTGAAGGGCTCCGACACCCTCTGCCCGCTCGGCCCCGGCCTGGTCACCGACTGGGACTTCCACGGCAAGCGGCTGCGGACGTACGTCAACGGAGAGGTGGTGCAGGACGGTTCGACCGACGAGATGACCTGGGACATGCACTACCTCGTCGCCGACATCGCCCGCACCATCACCCTGTACCCCGGGGACGTCCTGCTGTCCGGCACGCCCGCCAACTCGCGGCCCGTCCAGCCGGGCGACGTCGTGGAGGTGGAGGTCGAGGGCCTCGGGCGGCTCACCAACCACATCGTCACCGGCCCGACGGCCATCCGCACGGACGTGGGCGCTCAGCCCACGGAGTCGGAGGAGGTCCTCTCGACCGCGCTCGGCGGCGACTGGGAGTTCCGTGGCATCCGGCCGCCGCGTCGCTGATGACGTGCGGTCCGGCCGCCGCGCCGCCGAGCGGGCCGCCCCGGGTAGGGTCACGGGCATGACCGAGCCCGCCGGGCGGCGCCCCCGCAAGCGCGTGAACTACGGCACGGGACGTGAGGCCCTGCTGGAGGCCGCCGTGCGGGTCGTGGCCCGGGGCGGGCTGCGCCGGCTTACCTACCGGGCTGTCGCGGAGGAGGCCGGCGTCACCCACGGCCTGGTCGTGCACCACTTCGGCTCCCGGGACGCCCTGATCGAGGAGGCCGTGGCCCACGCCATCCGCTCCTCCCTGAGCAGCAGCGCCCTCGAACCGGGTACCGGCAGGGTCGCCGACTTCTCGGTGGGGCTGACGGACATGGTGGAGGCCGGGCCGGACCTCCAGGCGTTCCAGTACGAGCTGCTCCTGGAGGCCCGGCGCCGCCCCGAGCTCCTGGCCCACCTGCGGTCCCTGTACGACGAGTACTTCGACGCGACCCGGCGCGAACTCACCCAGATGCTGCCCGGCCCGGTCGACGAGGGCCTGTCCCGGATGGTGTTCGCCACGCTGGAGGGGCTCGTCCTGCACCAGCTGGTCTTCGGTGAGCGCGAGGTCATCGACGAGGCCCTGGACGAGCTGCGCTCGGTGCTGCGGCTGCTCGCCGAGCGGCGCGGCGACGAGGCCTGACCCCTCCGGTCCGCTTCGGCTCCGCCGCGCTGGAATTTCTCGTCCCTCACCCCTTGCCAAACGGATAGTTCCGCCTCACGATGAGGCAACTCGTTTGGCCTGAAACGATCCTTCCTCCCCTCTGGCAGGTGATCCGAGTGGACAGTCAGACGGTCTCCCGGCACGCGGCGAAACCGGACGCGCCCACCGCAGGCACGCTCAAGCCCAACGCCCTCGGCGTCGTGGGCATCCTCTTCTTCGTCCTGTCCGCCCAGGCCCCGCTGACCGGCATCGCCGGCGCGGCCCCCATCGCCGTGGCCCTCGGCAACGGCCCCGGCGTCCCCGCCGCCTATCTGGTGGCGGGCCTGGTGATCCTGCTGTTCTCGGTGGGCTTCGTCGCCATGGGGCGCCACGTGGTGGACGCGGGCGCCTTCTACACGTACATCGGCAAGGGTCTCGGCCGCACCACCGGCACCGGCAGCGCGGGCCTCGCACTCTTCGCCTACTGCACCATCCAGGCCGCGATGTACGGCCTCTACGGCGCCATCGTGAGCGGCCTGGTCGCGACCCACACCGGCCTCGACCTGCCGTGGTGGGTCTGGACGCTGGCCACCATGGCCGTCGTCCAGGCGCTCGGGGCGGCCGGTGTCGAGATGGGCGCCAAGGTCCTCGCCGTGTTCGTCCTCGCGGAGTTCAGCATCCTGTCGGTCTTCGCCCTGGTCACCCTCTTCAAGGGCGGCGGCCCCGAGGGGCTCGGCCTCGCCGCCAGCTTCTCCCCGTCCGCCGCCCTGGACGGCGCCCCGGGCGTGGCCGTGATGTTCGCCGTGGCCTCCATGTTCGGCTTCGAGGCCACCGCCATCTACGGCGAGGAGGCCCGCGAACCCAGGAAGACCGTGCCGCGGGCCACGTACCTCGCGGTCGTCGTCGTCACCGGCTTCTTCGCCCTGGTCTCCTGGATGCTCATCTCCTCCTACGGCGCCTCACAGGCCACCGCTGCCGCGGGCAAGGCCCTGGAGGGCGGCGACGGCGCCGGGTTCGTCTTCGTGCCCATCGCGGCCGACTTCGGCGGGTGGGTGGGCGACGTACTGCCGGTCCTGCTCGCCACGTCCCTCTTCGCCGGCATCCTCACCTTCCACAACTCGGCCAACCGCTACCTGTTCTCCCTCGGCCGCGACCGGCTGCTGCCGCTGCGGATGTGCCGGCTCAACCGCCGTCACGCCCCCTGGACCGCCGGGTGCGTCCAGACCGTCCTGGCCGTCCTCCTGGTGGTGCCCTTCGCCCTGGCCGGCAAGGACCCGGTGCTGACGCTGTTCTCCTGGTTCAGCGGCGTCGCCGTCCTGGCGATGATGCTGCTGTACCTGCTGACCTCGGTGTCCGTCGTCGTCTTCTTCCGCCGCGCCCGTCTCGACACCCGCCCGTGGAACACGCTGATCGCACCCGCCCTGGGCGCGCTCGGCATCGCGGGCGCGATCTGGCTCATCCTGGCCAACTTCACCACCCTCATCGGCGGCGAACGCACCACCGCCCTGTGGCTCACGCTGTCCGTCCCGGTCGTCATGGCGCTGGGCCTGGTCGCCGCACGGGTGCGGGGCAGGGCCGCCGACGGCTGACCACCAGCACGGTCGTCCACGGGCAGCCCCGCCCCTATCGTTTGAGACCAAAGGAGGATCCCCCATGCCGGCCGTCCCCCACGACGAGTGGCTGCGCCGCGCCAAGGCGTTCCAGCTCTCCGGTGCCCATCACATCGACGGCGCCGAGGAGGCCGGCGGAGGGGCGGTGTTCCCGGTCGTGTCCCCACGGGACGGCCGGGTCGTCGCCGACGTCGCGGACGGCGGCGCCGCCGAGGTCGACGCGGCCGTCGCCGCCGCCCGGCGCGCCTTCGACACCGGCCCGTGGCCGCGCCTGGCACCCGCCGAGCGCGGCCGGGCCCTGCTCCGCCTCGCCGACCTGCTGGAAGAGCGGCGCGAGGAACTCGCCCTCACGGTCAGCCTGGAGATGGGCAAACCGATCTCGGACGCGTACGGCATCGAACTGCGCGCCGTCATCACCACCTTCCGCTGGTACGGCCAGCTCGCCGACAAACTCACCGACGAGTCGCCCCACACCGCCCCGGACGCCCTCGCCCTGGTCACCCGGGAACCCGCCGGGGTGGTCGGGGCGGTGGTCCCGTGGAACTTCCCGCTGACCCTGGCCGGCTGGAAGGTCGCCCCGGCCCTCGCGGCCGGCTGCACGGTCGTCCTCAAGCCCTCGGAGAACTCCCCGCTCTCCGCCCTGCTCCTCGGGCGCCTCGCCACCGAGGCCGGCCTCCCGCCCGGCGTGCTCAACGTCGTCACCGGCGACGGTCCGACAGCGGGCCGGGCCCTCGGCCTCCACCCGGACGTCGACGTCCTGGCCTTCACCGGCTCCACCGCCGTCGGCCGCCACTTCCTGCGCTACGCCGCCGACTCCAACCTCAAGCGCGTCTGGCTGGAACTCGGCGGCAAGTCGCCCAACATCGTCCTGCCCGACGCCCCCGACCTGGAGAAGGCCGCGGCCACCGCGGCCTGGGGCATCTTCTTCAACCAGGGCGAGATGTGCACGGCCCCCTCCCGGCTCCTCGTGCACTCCTCGATCGCCGAACGGGTCACCGAGGCCGTGGTCCGGCGGGCCCGCGAACTGAGGGTGGGTGACCCGCTCGACCCGGAGACGGAGATGGGCGCCCTCGTCGGCCGGGCGCACCTGGACCGCGTGGCCGGCCACATCCGTCACGGCGTCGACGAGGGCGCCCGGCTGCGCACCGGCGGCGACCGCGTCCTCGCCGAGACCGGCGGGACGTACCTGGAGCCGACCGTCTTCGACCGCGTGGACCCCGGTTCGCGCCTGGCGCGGGAGGAGATCTTCGGCCCCGTCCTGTCCGTGCTCGCCTTCGACGACCTCGACGAGGCGGTCCGCCTGGCCAACGCCACCGAGTACGGCCTCGCCGCCGGCCTGTGGACCTCCGACCTGTCCACCGCCCACCGGGTCTCGCGCGCCCTCAAGGCCGGAACGGTCTGGGTCAACTGCTACGAGGAGGGCGACCTGACCGTGCCCTTCGGGGGGATGAAGCAGTCGGGCAACGGCCGCGACAAGTCCGCGCACGCCCTGGAGAAGTACACCGAGCTCAAGACCACCTGGATCCAGCTGTGACCCGGCCCCTGATAGCGATCCCCGCCCGCTTCTCGGCCACGACCTCCGCGCTCCGGTACGCCGCCGAGGTCAACGCCCGCGCCCTGGTCGAGGCCGTCTGGCGGGCCGGCGGCGAACCGGCGGGCATCCACCCGGCGGACACCGGCACCGCCGACCGGCTCGCCCGCTTCGACGGCGTCCTGCTCCCCGGCGGCGGCGACCTCGCCCCCTCCCGCTACGGCGCCACCGACACCCACGACACCGTCTACGACGTCGACACCCTCCAGGACGCCTTCGACCTCGACGTGGCCCGGCACGCCCTCGCCTCGGGGCTGCCGCTGCTCGCCGTCTGCCGCGGCCTCCAGGTCGTCAACGTCGCCCTCGGCGGCACATTGCAGCAGGACATGGGCGGCCCCGAGCGGGAACACCGGCACCTGGTGCACCCCGTCAGCCTGGAACCCGGCTCGCTCGTCGCCCGGGCCGCGGGTGCCGAGAAGACCGACGCGTCCTGCTACCACCACCAGCGCGTCGAGCGGCTGGGAAGGGGCCTGCGGGTCACGGCCCGGGCGGCCGACGGCACGGCCGAGGCCCTCGAACTCCCGGGCGCCGACGGCTGGTTCGCGGCCGTCCAGTGGCACCCGGAGGACACCGCCGACGAGGACCCCGCCCAGCAGGGCCTGTTCGACGCGCTCGTGCGGGCCGCGACCCGGTGAGGCCGCGGCGCGCCTCAGGGGGCTTCTGTTGGATCTCCGCAGGAGAAGGAGCGGCGTTCGGTGCGGCGAGCGTGCGTGCCGGGCGTCGCGACGCTGCGGAGATCCATCAGAAGCCCCCTAGGCCCGGGGCCGCCGCCCGCTGCGCCGCGGGGCGGGCTCGGCGCCGCCCAGCAGGGACTGCCGCCGCTCCTCGCCGTGCTCCTCCACCTGGAGCACCACGCTCCGCAGCCCCTCGGCGAGGCTGCGGCACTCGGCGTCGCTGAGCCCGGCGGTGACGAAGGCCTCCTCCTCGTTGAACGCCGGGAACACCCGCGTCATGAACTCCTCGCCCTCCGGGGTGAGGCGCAGCAGCACCAGGCGCCCGTCGCTCGGATGACCGTCACGGCGCAGCAGGCCGCGGGACTCCAGCGTGCGCACCACGCCCGTCAGCGTGCCCTTGGAGATCCCCGCCTCCTCTGCCACGTGCCGGGTCTCCGACTCGCCCCACACCCAGACCACCCACAGCACCACGAAGGCCGTCCAGGTCAGGTCCGAGCCGCGCAGCACCGAGTTCTCCAGGTGCTGCCGCACCGCGGACGCGGCCCGGTAGATGTTCGCCACCGCCGCCATCTGCTCCCGGCGGATCGCGATGCCGCCGAGCTTCGCCGCGGCGAGCTTCTCGGCTTCGGTGATGGATCGGTGCCCCGGCACGGGCGGCTCCTTCGTCTGGTCGCGGCGTCTCCCGCACGGGCGGCCCGTCGCGGGCCGTCCGGTCGTTCGGACTCAAATTGTACGAAGCCGAAAGGAAAACCCGTCATGCCCAGCCCTCCCCGCATGCTCCTCGTCCTCAGCGAGAACTGGACCCTCACCGGCGGCCGGGCCGATCTGCCCGCCGCCGTCCGCTGGGCCCGCGAGGCCGAGGACGCCGGCTTCGACGCGGTCATGGTCAGCGAGCACATCGTCCTCGGCCCCGACGCGGCGGCCGCCGGCATCATGGGCAACCCCCGCGACTACGCCCTCCCCGGTAACCAGGACCCCCACACCCCCTGGCCGAACTCCCTGCTGCTGCTCGCCGCCATCGCCTCCGTCACCTCCCGGCTGCGCCTGGCCGCGGCGGCCGTCCTCGCCCCGTTGCGCCACCCCCTGCTGCTCGCCCGCGAACTCGGCACCCTCGACCTGATCAGCGAGGGCCGCCTCGTCGTGCAGCCGACGGTCAGCTGGAGCAGGGACGAGTACGACGCCCTCGGGGTGCCCTTCACCCGGCGCGGACGGCTCCTCGACGAGCACCTGGAGATCTGGGCGAAGGCCTGGGGGCCGTCCCCGGTCTCCCACGACGGGCCGCACTACCCCTTCCGGGACGTGTACTTCGAACCGAAGGCCCACCGGCCCGACGGCCCCCGGCTCTGGTTCGGCGGCCAGCGCCTGCACGGACCGGTCCTGCGCCGCCTCGTCGCGTACGGCCACGGCTTCCACCCGCTCGGCAGGCCCACGCCCGAGGACCTTCAGGGGCTCAAGGAGGCGATGTCCGCGGCCGGGCGGGACGTCGCCGACCTGGAGATGATCGGCGGTACGCAGGCCGTCTTCCCCGACGACCGGTCACCGGCGGACCTCGGCGCGGCGCTGTCGGTGATCCCGGAGCAGCTGGAGCAGGGCTTCACGACCTTCTGCGTCAAGCCGAACCAGTTCATCGACGACCCCGACGGCGTGGGGGAGTTCTGCCGCGAGGTCATGCGGCGCGTCGGGGCGCTGACGTCCTGACAGGCCCGGCCCGGATCACCGCTCGACGAACCGCGCCAGGTGGTCCGGGTCCGGCCGCACCAGCCCGTCCCGCACCGCGAGCGCCGTGGCCTCCGCCCGGGAGACGCAGCCGGTCTTGCGCAGCAGGTGCTCGACATGGCTGTGCACGGTCCGCGGGGACAGGAACAGCGCCTGCGCGATGGCCTGGTTGGTCTGCCCCGTGGCCGCCCGGGTGAGTACCTCAAGCTCCCGGGGGCTCAGCCCGTACGGCAGTTCCGTGGGTGTCTCGTGCACCAGCACCGCGTCCGCCGCCAGGCCCGGCCCGGCCGGGTGCCGGTGCAGAACGACCCGGCGCCAGCCTCCGCCGGCCGGCCACAGCAGCCGCAGCCGCTGACCGCCCGTGCCGGTGAAGGCGTGCAGCAGCGCACCGAACCCGTCCTCCTCCCGCAGCACCCGGGGCCGGTCGCGGCCGGGCAGGTCGACGACGCGGCCGTCGCCGGTGACGAGGCTCGCCGCGTCCGCGTCCGGCAGGCCGTGCAGATCACCGGCGTGCGCCAGCGGATCGGCGAAGGCGGCCAGGGCGGGGATCACGGAGGCGAGCAGCCGCCGCGCGTCGGTGTCGTAGGCATTCGCGCTCTCGGTGGAGAGATGGACCAGGCCCACCAGCCGGCCCCGGTGCCGCAGCGCCCCGGTGACGCCGTCCCGGAAGCCGGCCGGGCGGACCCGCTCGGCGTAGAACCAGCCGTGCCGGAAACGCGGACCGGTGTCCTCGGAGTCCTCTGCGTCCTCCGAGATGGACGGCGGCAGCTCCCGCCGTACGACGTTGCGGTACCACGGGGTGGCGACGAACTCTCCGGCGAGGGCCTGCGAGGCCTCGGCGGTGTAGCCGATGCTCGCGATCTGGACGTGGGAGCCGGTCAGCGGGTCGATCGTGAGCAGGGTCGCCGCGTCCAGCGGCAGCGCGCGGGCGAGTTCGAGCAGGGCCTGCGAGGAGGCCGAGGCGGTGTCGCGCTCGCGGGTGAGCATGCCGATGCGGGCGGCTGCCGCGATCTGGTGGTGGCTGGTCATGCGAGCCTCCGGGCGGCTCGGACAGCAATGTCGTTTGGGGTCTAACGATAGGGCGCCCGTCCGGGTCCCACAAGGTGTCCACCGGAGCCCGGCCGAACCCGCAGTCGGTATTTGTACGGATGGTGCGGCGGGCCCGGCGGGTCTTTCCTGTTCGGCACAGCCGGACGCCCGCTCCAGTCGGGCCCGCCCCTCGGAGAGCCCTCACCATGACCCCACCCCCGTACACCGCCTCGCGCAGGCACTTCCTCGCCCTGTCCGCCGCCACCGCGCTGGCCGCCGCCGGATGCTCGGCACCGGAGAACACGGCCGCCTCGGCCAAGCCCTCACGGTCCGGCGGTATTCGTCTGACGAAGATCGGCCTCGACTACCCCTTCACCCAGCTCCCGCTCTACTCCACGCTGGTCAAGCTCTCCACCGCCCAGGCCCAGCGGCACGGCATCTCCCTGCTGACGACCAGCGACAACGCCAGTGCCGACACCCAGGCCACCAACCTCAACACCTGGGTCGCCCGCAAGGTCCCCGCGATCGTGTCCTTCCCCATGGTGTTCGAGGCCGCCGAGCCCATCGCGAAGGCGGCCCTCGACGCGGGGCTGATCTGGGTGACCTACGGCGGCTCCCTGGAGCACCAGAGCGCCGACATCCGGTTCAGCTTCCGCGAGGGCGGCACCCTGCTCGGCGCTGCGGCGGCGAAGTGGGCCCAGGAACACCTCGGCGGCAAGGGCAAGATCGCCTTCCTCACGGACAGCACCATCGAGCTGGGCCGCGAACGCACCAAGGGCATGATCGACGCCTTCACCAAGGCCGCACCCGGCGTCGACGTGGTGGCGCGGGAGCAGGCCATCGACCCGGACACGGGCCTGTCGAAGACGAAGGCGATCCTCGCCAAGCACCCCGACCTCAACCTCGTCCTCGGCGTCACCGACGCCGCCGCGTACGGCGGCTTCAAGGCCCTCCAGCAGGCGGGCCGGGCGAAGGACGACGCGAAGACCTTCGTCGGCGGCCAGGACGGCTCCGCCCCCTCCCTCCTCGCCGTCAAGCAGGGCACGTTCTACCGGGCCTCCGCCGCCCTCGCACCGAAGGACATCGCCGCGGCCATCGTGGAGGTGCCCCGCGCGGTCGCCGCCGGAAAGGCGGATCCCAGCGCCCAGGTGCCGATCACGCTCGTCCAGCGCGCCGACACCGCCCGGATCGACGCCCTGCTCGCCCAGAACGCCTAGGCAGGCGCCATGACGACCACCAACCTCCGCATCAGCGGCCTGACGAAGTCCTTCGGCGGCGTCAGGGCCCTCGACGGTGTCGACCTCACCGTCCCCGCCGGACACGTGCACGCCCTGCTCGGCCACAACGGTGCCGGCAAGTCCACCCTCATCAAATGCCTGGGCGGCGCCTACCCGCCCGACGCCGGCACCATCGAGGTCGGCGGGACGTCGTACACCCGCCTCACCCCACGCGAGTCCATCGCGTCCGGCGTGGCTATCATCTTCCAGACGCTCAGCGTGGTCGACGCTCTGACCGTGGCGGAGAACATCTTCCTCGGCCAGGAGTGGACCCGGCACGGCCGCATCGACCGGCGCGCCCAGGAGGAGGTCGCCGCCGGGCTGCTTCAGCGGGTGGCCGCGAAGTGCTCCCCGCGCGACCGGGTGAGTGATCTGCCCATGGGACAGCGCCAGTTGGTGGAGATCGCCAAGGCCCTCAGCCGCAGCGCCTCCGTCCTGGTCCTCGACGAACCGACCGCCGCCCTGTCCGGCGCGGAGACCGACGCCCTGGCGCAGCGCGTCGAGGACCTGCGCACCCAGGGCCTCGCCATCGTCTACGTCACCCACCTCCTGGGGGAGGTGGAACGGCTCGCGGACGCGGTCACCGTCCTGCGGGACGGGCGGGTGGCCCACCACGCGACGGTGTCGGGGCAGACCCGGCGGGAACTGGTGGAGGCGATCGCGGGACGGCCGGCGCAGGCCGTGGCGAAGTCCCCGCGGCCTTCCGCCCCACCCCGTCTGGTCGCCGAAGACCTGCGAGGACCCGGCTTCGGACCCGTCGGCCTCTCCGTCGCCGAAGGCGAACGCGTCGGTCTGTTCGGGCTCATCGGCTCCGGCCGCACCCGCATCCTGGAGACCCTCTACGGCAGGCGCCGCGCCACCGCCGGGACGATCCGCGTCGGCGACCGCACCGTCGCCCCCGCCCGCCCGGCCGACGCGCTCGCCGCCGGCATCGCGCTGGTCCCCGCGGACCGGCGCGCCCAGGGCCTGTTCCCCTCGATGACCGCGCAGGACAACGCGCTGCTCCCGTCGGTCAAGCCTCTTGCCCGCCTCGGGGTACGGGCGTTGAGCTCCGAGCGGCGGGTGTTCGGCGCGCTGGCCACGGCCGTCGGACTGCGCCCGGCGCGGCCCCGGCTGCCGGCGGGCGCGTTCTCCGGCGGCAACCAGCAAAAGCTCGTCCTCGGCCGGTGGATCAACGAGGCCCGGCAGGTGGACGTGCTGCTGCTGGACGAGCCGACGCAGGGCGTCGACGTGGGGGCACGGCAGGAGATCTACCGCGTGGTGTCCACCCTCGCCGCGGAACGCGGCACCGCCGTGCTGTTCGCCTCCAGCGACCCCGAGGAGATCGTGGCGCTCGCCGACCGCTGCCTGATCGTCGCCCGGGGCCGGATCGCCGGCGAGCTCTCCGGTGCCGAACTCACCGAACAGGCCCTGCTGTCGGCCGTTCACGACCCCCTGACCGCCGAAGGAGCAGCATGACCACCGCCGACCCGGTCCTCCCGCGGCCCCGCCCGATCGCCATGGGCGGGCTGGCCGCCGTACGCCGCAACCCGCTCCTCGTCGTGCTCGTCGCGATGGTGCTGGTCTTCCAGCTGACCACGGGCAGCTTCCTCGACCCGGCCAACCTGAGCGGCATCGCCACCGACGCCGCGACCCTCGCCATCGTGGCCGTCCCGCTGGCCCTGCTCGTCATCAGCGGCTACCTCGACCTGTCGGTCGGCTCCACGCTCGCCCTCGGCGGGCTGGTCGGGGGCTGGCTGGCGGGGCAGCACCACCAGTCGCCCGCCATCGCCCTGCTCGGAGCGCTCGCGGCCGGGGCGCTGGTCGGCGCGGTGAACGGCGTCCTGTGCTGCTGGTTCGGGCTGTCCGCGTTCATCGTCACCCTCGGCATGCTGACCGCCGTACGCGGCCTGGCGCAGCAACTGTTCCCGCTGCCGCTGAGCGGCTTCGGCTCCGGCTTCGCCTGGATCGGCGGGGCCCGCGTCGCCGGGATCGCCGCGCCGGTCGTCATCGCGGCGCTCGTACTGGCCGCGGGGGCCCTGTTCCTCGCCATCACCCCGGCAGGCCGGCACGTCTTCGCCATCGGCGTCAATCGTGAGGCCGCCCACCTCTCCGGCATCCACGTCCGCCGCACCCCGTTCGCGCTGTTCGTCGCCACCGGCGTGGCCGCCGCCCTGGCCGGGGCCATCAAGGCGTCGGTGCTGGACAGCGCGGTGGCCGGCACCTCCGGCGCCGGGTTCGAACTGACCGTGCTCACCGCTGTGCTGCTCGGCGGTGTCGCCCTCACCGGCGGCTCCGGCTCCATCCTCGGCGTCCTGCTCGGCGTGCTCTTCCTCGGCGGCCTGCAGAACGGCCTGACCCTGCTGAACGTGCCGACGTTCTGGCAGCAGATGGCCCAGGGCACCGCGCTGGTGGCCGGCGCGGCCCTGGCCTACTTCGCACCCCGCACCGGGCGCTGACCCGCCCACCCCACCGAAATGAGGTCATCCGTGAGCGACACCGCTCCCACGCTCGTTCTGACCGGCGGTCAGGTCCTCACCGTCGACGCCGGGTTCTCCGTCGCCCAGGGCGTCGCCGTGCGCGGCCGGGACATCCTGGCCGTCGGCAGCGACGCGGAGATGCGCGCCCTAGCCGGACCCGGCACCCGGATCGTCGAACTGGGCGGCCGGACCGTGCTGCCCGGCATCAACGACTCGCATCTGCACGGAGCCGCCTACGGCATGACGAAACCGCCGTTCGCCCTCGACGTCGGCCACCCGTCGGTCGGTTCCGTCGCCGACATCGCGGCGGTCGTCGGCCGGGCGGCGCACGACACCCCGGAGGGCGACTGGATCATCGGCCTGGGCTGGGACCCCGGCTACCTCGCCGAGTGCCTCGCCGACCCGGGCCGCTTCCCGCACCGGCGGGACCTGGACGCGGTGGCCCCCCGTCACCCGGTCTGCCTGACCGACTTCTCCTCGCACATGGTGTGGGTCAACTCCGAGGCGCTGCGCCGCTGCGGCGTCGACGCCGACACCCCGGCCCCGCCCGGCGGTGTCATCGACCACGACCCCGACGGCCGGCCCACCGGCATCCTGCGGGAGGCCGCCGGCCGGCTCGTCCAGGCCGAACTGCCCGCCCCGACCCGGGCCCAGCGCCGCCGGGCCATCCAGGGCGTGATCCGCGAGCTGCACTCCCGCGGCATCACCAGCTACACCGAGCCCGGCCTCGGCCCCGGCGGGGCAGGCTCCCTCTTCGGCGGCCTCAGCACCGACAACTGGACCGCCTACGCCGACCTCGCCGCGAGCGGGGAACTCCAGGCCCGCGTCAGCGTCCTGCTCCTGCCCGCCCCCATGGGCGGCTCCGCCGACGACGTCCGCAAGGGGCTGGCCGAACTGCGCCGCCCCGAGTCGGCCGACCCCAGGCTGCTGCGGGCCATCGGAGTCAAGATCTTCGCCGACGGAGTGCCGCCCAACCGCACGGCGTGGATGAACGAGCCGTACCCGGACGGCGGCCACGGCGCCCTGTGCGTGCACGGCGACACCCCCGCACTCCAGGTGCACGAACTGCGCGAGATGATCAGGCTCGGCCACGAGGCCGGCTTCCAGCTCGGCGTGCACGTCACCGGCGACCGGGCCATCGACCTCGTGGTGGACGCCTTCCTCGCCGCGAACACGGCCGCACCCCGCCCCGACGCCCGCCACTACGTCATCCACGGCGACTTCATCAGCCCGGCCGGCCTCGCCAAGCTCGCCGCGCACGGGTACGGCGTCAACATGAACCCCGCCATCAAGTGGACCATCTCCGACCTGATGGACGAGGTCGTCGGCCCCGAACGCTCCGCCTACCAGTGGCCGGTGCGCTCCGCGCTCGACGCCGGGGTACGGGTCTGCGCCAGCTCCGACGCGCCGATCACCGAGCCCGACTGGCGCCAGGGCGTGGCCTCCATGATGCTGCGCGAATCCAAGGCCAGCGGCCGCCCCAGCGGCCCCGAGCAGTGCGTGCCGCTCGCCGACGCCCTGCGCGCCTACACGTCCACCGCCGCCTGGCAGGACTTCGCCGACGACTGGAAGGGCACCCTCGAACCGGGCCGGGCCGCCGACCTGTGCGTCCTGGACCGGCCGCTGCTCGATCTCGACCCGCACGAGATCACACAGGTGCAAGTGGATCTCACGGTGTTCGACGGGCGGGTCGTCTTCGAACGGTGAGCCCTGCTCAGGCCGCTCGCACCGCCGTCTGCCGCGCCCCCCACCGCCGGTTCCGGTACCGGCCGGCCACCCGGCACACCGCGTAGAGCGTGAACGAGATCGTCGTGACATAGGGGCTGATGGGGATGCTGCTGCCCAGGGCCAGTAGGATGCCGCCCTCGATCGAGGCCACGGCGAACAGCACGCTCAGCACGGGCAGCAGCACGGGCGAGGCGGTGACGCGGGCGGCCGCCGCGGCCGGGGTGACGACGAGGGACAGCACCAGCAGCGCGCCGACGATCTGCACCGACAGGGCGACCGCGAGCCCGAGGACCAGCATGAACGCGAAGGACAGCCCACGCACCGGCACGCCGCGAGCCTCAGCCACGTCCGGATCGGTGCTGGCGAAGGCGAGCGGACGCCACATGACCGCCAGGGCCACCAGCACCAGGACGGAGGTGCCGAGCAGCCACGACATCTGCGGGGTGTCCACGGCCACGATCTGCCCGGTGAGCAGCCCGAACTTGTTGGCCGCCCGGCCCTTGTAGAGGGCGAGGAAGAGCACGCCGAGTCCCAGGCCGAACGGCATGATGATGCCGATCACCGAGTTGCGGTCCCGTGCCCGTGTCCCGAGAACGCCGATGGCGCCGGCCGCGAGGAGCGAACCGACGATCGAGCCCGCCACGATGTTCGCGCCCAGCAGCAGTGCCGCCGACGCGCCCGCGAAGGACAGCTCGCTGATGCCGTGCACCGCGAACGGCAGGTCCCGCATCAGGACGAACACCCCTGCCAGCCCGCCCACCAGACCCAGCGCCACACCGGCGACGAGGGAGTTGCGGACCAGGGCGAGGAGTTCGCCGTAGTCGGTGAAGTCGAAGATCTGGTGCCAGATCCCGTCGGCGAGTGTCATGAGGGCACTCCGTCCGTCTCCTGGAGTTCGGGGTGGTGCGGCGGGGCGGCCGTCTCGTCGGGTGCTCCCGCCACCATCACCCGGCCCCGGACGCGCACCACGTCGACCCGGGTGCCGTAGAGGCGGGACAGCGACTCGGAGGTCAGCACCTCGTCGGGGGTGCCGACCCGGTGGCCGCCGCGGGCCAGGTACAGCACCCGGTCGACCAGGCCCAGCACCGGGTTGATCTCGTGCGTCACGAACACCACCGCCGTGCCGTGGGAGCGGCGCCGGGCGTCGATCAGCTCGGTGACGGCCCGCTGGTGGTTCAGGTCGAGCGACAGCAACGGCTCGTCGCACAGCAGGAGGCGGGGGTCGGCCGCCAGGGCCTGCCCGATACGCACCCGCTGACGCTCGCCGCCGGAGAGCATGCCGAGCGGGACGTCGGCGTAGGCCGAGGCGCCGACCGACTCCAGGATCTCGTCCACCCGGCTGCGGACCGGGCCGGTGCGCAGCCGTGGCCCGAAGCGGTGGCCGTCGATGCCGAACCGGACGAGGTCGCGGGCGCGCAGCATGGCCTGCGCGGACAGCGCCGCCTGCTGCGGGACGTAGCCGATGTGCCGGGCGGCCTGACGCGCGGGCCGGCCGAGGACCGTCAGCGTGCCGGCGGACAGCGGCCGGCGGCCCAGCAGGGCCCGGACGAAGCTGGTCTTGCCCGCACCGTTGGGGCCCAGCACGGCCAGGAACTCCCCGGGCCGTACGTCCAGATCGAGACCGCTCCACACCTCGCGCTCGCCGTAGGACAGGGCGGCCGCGCGCAGCGCGACGACCGGCTCGCCGTCCAGCCGGGGTATCGGGGTCACTTGGACAGCGCGCTCGCGAGCGCGTCGACGTTGTCGGTCATCCAGCCGAGGTAGTCCTTGCCCTTCGGCAGGGTCTCCGTCACGGGCACGACGGGGATGCCGGCCGCCTTGGCCGCCGCCTCGGCCTTCTCGGTCTGCGGGCCGGAGGTCTGCTCGTTGTAGACGAGGACCTTCACCTTCTTGCCGCTGAACAGTGCGAGGCTCTCCTGGAGGACGCGCGGGGAGACGTCGTCGCCCTCCTCGATCGCCTCGCTGAACTGCGCGGGTGTCCGGTTCACCAGGCCGCTCGCCTCGGTCATGTACAGCGGCACGGGTTCGGTGATGGCGACGCCCTCACCGCCGTGCGCCTTCTTGATCCGCGCCTCCTGGGCCTCCAGCGGCGCGAGCTTCGCCTTGAAGGCGGCGGCGTTCCTCGCGAAGGCGCCGGCGTCGCCCGGGTCGGCCTTGGCGAGGGCGGCGGAGATCCGGCCGGCGACCTCGGCGACGGTGGGGAAGTCGTACCAGACGTGCTCGTTCAGTTCCCCGCCCTCGGGCGCGGTCTTACCGGACACCTCGACCGCGTTGATCACCTCGGCGGAGTCGTTGTGCCCGCTCTTCAGCATGCGGTCGACGAAGTCGTCGTAGCCGCCGCCGTTCTCGACGACGACCTTCGCCTTGGACAGGGCCAGCTGGTTCTGGGGGTCGGCCTCGTAGGAGTGCGGGTCCTGGTCGGGGTCGCTGATGACCGAGGTGACATCGACGCGGTCGCCGCCTATGCGCCGGGCGATGTCGCCCCAGACGTTCGTGGAGGCGACCACGGCCACCCGGGCCGGTGCGCTCTTGGCGTCGGCGGAGTCCGACGAGCTGCCGCAACCCGCGAGCAGGGCCAGTGACGCGCTGGTCAGCAGCGCGAGGCGGCGGGACGTGGACAGGGACATGGCTCCTCCAGGACGGGCGTGCACAGGGGGTTCGGCAGGCATCACGCTAGATGGGAATGAATGTCAGAAGCAGATCCCGGCCGAAGTCATGTGAAAACCATTGCCAACTGTTGGGAATGGGCTGGACTGTCTATCCAAGTGCTGGACGTTTGGTCTAAAGTGATGGGGTGCGAGAGGAGACGGGATGGGCAGCGGGACGAACGCTGAGCGGGACGCGATCCTGGCCGCGCTGACGCCGGTCGTGGAGGGCATCGCCGCGACCTTCGGGCCGGTCTGCGAGGTCGTGCTGCACGACTACCGGAACCCGGAGAAGTCGGTGGTCGCCGTGGCCGGTTCGGTGACCGGGCGGACGGTAGGCGGGGCGATGAGCGAGATCGGCATGCGCGTCCTCGCCCGCGGCGACGAGGCGGCCGACGAACTGAACTACGTCACCCGCACTCGTGACGGGGGGCAGGTGAAGTCCTCGACGATGGTCCTGCGCGACTCCACGGGCGCCGTGTTCGGCGCCCTCTGCGTCAACGTCGACGTCAGTGCCGTCACCCAGGTCCACGGCCTGCTCGGCGCACTCGCCGGGCTCGGCGCCGCCCCGGCGGAGCTGCCGACCACCACCTTCGGCAACGACATCGACTCCGTGGTCGACGCCCTCTTCGACGCCCATCAGTCCCGGCAGCGGGGCAGTTGGGCGGAGCTCGGCCGGGAGGAACGCGTAGAGCTGTTCGGCGGTCTGGACACCCGCGGTGTCTTCGCAGTGCGCGGCGCCGTCGAGCAGGTCGCCGCCCGGCTCGGCATCTCCCGTGCCTCCGCCTACAACTACCTGTCCCGGGCCCGGGCGGCCCACGACACTTCCACCGGAGGAACCGCGTGACGACCACCACCCCACCGGTCACCCTCGACGACGTCCGGGATGCCGCCGCCCGGCTCAAGGGCGTCGCCCACCGCACCCCCGTACTGCGCTCCCGCACCCTGGACGCGCTCGCGGGCGCCGAGATCTTCCTCAAATGCGAGAACTTCCAGCGCGTGGGCGCCTTCAAGTTCCGAGGCGCCTACAACGCCGCCTCCCGCCTCACCCCCGAACAGCTGTCCCGGGGTATCGCCGCCTACTCCTCCGGCAACCACGCCCAGGCCGTCGCCCTGGCCGCCCGCGAGCTGGGCACCACGGCCGTCATCGTCATGCCGGAGGACGCCCCGCCGTCCAAGCGGGCGGCCACCGCCGGCTACGGCGCCGAGATCGTCACGTACGACCGCTACAGCGGCGACCGCGTCGCCATCGCCGAGGCCCTCGCCGCCGAGCGCGGCCTCGCCCTCATCCCGCCGTACGAGCATCCGCACGTCATGGCCGGACAGGGCACGGCCGCTCTCGAACTGTTCGAAGAGGTGGGGGAGGTGGATGCCCTGCTGGCGCCGGTCGGCGGCGGCGGGCTGATGGCCGGCAGCGCCACGGCCGCCAAGGGCCTGTACCCCGGCGTCCGGACCGTCGGCGTCGAGCCCGAGGCCGGGGACGACACCAAGCGCTCGCTGGAGGCGGGCCGGCGCATCAGCATCCCGGTCCCGCGCACCATCGCCGACGGCCAGGCCCTGCACACCCCCGGGGAGCTGACCTTCTCGGTCAACCGGCGGCTCCTCGACGAGGTCGTGCTGGTCGGTGACGACGAGATCCGGGACGCGATGCGATTCGCCTTCGAACGCCTGAAGATCGTCGTCGAGCCGAGCGGCGCCACCCCGCTGGCCGCCCTGATCAACGGCCGGGCGGGCACGCTGCCGCGCAGGGTCGGCGTGATCATCTCCGGCGGCAACATCGACGCCGGGCGCTTCGCCGAACTGTGCGGCAGCGGCGGCTGAGCGTACGTTCCCCGAATGGCGGCCCCGGGTGGCAGGACGGACGATGGAGTGGTGTGGGTCGGCCGCCGACGGCGGTGTTCAGGACCGCCGGGGAGGGCCGGCCCCGGCCGCGGTGCGTCGCGGCCGGAAGGGAGCGCGTCATGCTGGAAGTGAAGACGCTCGACAAGCCCGATGAGCGGCGTGATTTCCCCCGCGGCCACCTCGAAGCCGTCCACATGACGGAGCTCGACTTCGCCGTGGCCACCTTCGAGCCAGGCTGGCGCTGGACGGAGTCCGTGGCCCCGATCGCGGGCACCGCGACCTGCCAGATGCATCACTACTGCTTCATGGCGCAGGGCCGCATGCACATCCTCATGGACGACGGCGGGGAGTCCGAGGTCGGCCCCGGCGACGTCTTCGTCTGCTCGCCCGGTCACGACGCCTGGGTCGTGGGTGACGAGCAGGTCGTGGTCTACGACTTCGAGGGCCAGACGGCGAAGGAGTACGCGAAGCCGGAGTAGCGAGTCCTGCCCGCACTCTCGGAAGCCGATCGGTTTACGCTTCACGACATAGGAGCCGGTCGGTTTCCGCGCTGTGAGCCATGAGGGAGGCTCCGCCTCCAAGGCCGCCTTCCGGTCGCAGACCAACTCGCCGCGCCTGGACCTGAAGCCGCGCGGCATCGACGTCGCGGGCCTCCATGCCGGCTACGTCGGCACGGACTGACCGCCGGGGTCGACGCCCCCCAGTCCACGGCCGGCTCCGTCGCGGCCCAGGCCCTCGACGGCATCGCGTCCGGCGCCCACGAGGTCCTGGCCGGCGACCTCTCGCGGCCGGGCTCGCGGCGGGCCCGGCCGCCCTCTGCCCGCAGCTCACCGCCGTCTGATCACACCGGCAGCAGCCGCGCCACCAGGGCGCTCAACTGCCGGGCGTTGCGGCACTCGTGCATCGCGACCAGCTCGGCGTAGGCGGGCGCGACGGAGTCGCCCGTGCCCCAGCGCGAGCGCTGCTCCGGGTTCAGCCAGTGCACACGGCGGGCACGTTCGGCGATCTGCCGCACGGCGGGCAGATTCGGGTCGCTCCGGTTCGTGCGGGCGTCACCCAGCACGAACACGGTCGTGCGCGAACCGACCGTGTCCGCGTACCGCTCGGCGAACTCGCCCAGCGCCATGCCGTAGTCACTGCTGCCGTGGTAGCCCGTGACCGCGGCCTCTCCCTGGATCCGGCTGCTCAGTCCCTCCGGGTCGGCCCGGCCGCGCTCCAGCAGCCCGGTCACCTCGTCGATCCGGTTGACGAAGGCGAACACCCGCACCTTGCTGAACTGGTCGTGCAGCGCCTGCACCAGCAGCATCGTGAAGTCGGAGAAGCCGGAGACCGACCCCGACACATCGCACAGCAGCACCAGTTCGGGGCGCATGGGACGCCGTCTGCGCAGCACCGGCTTCATCGGCACCCCGCCCGTCGACAGCGAACCGCGCAGGGTCCGCCGCAGATCGATCGAGCCACGCGAGGCACGACGGCGCCGGGCCGCCAGCCGGGTCGCGAGCTTGCGGGCAAGTGGCTGCACCGTCCTGCGCAGTTCGGCCAGCCGGTCCTGCCCGGCGAACAGGAAGTCGACCCGGTCGGCGGTCGGGGCCACCGCCCGCCGGGCGATCTCGTCCCGGCCGCGCCGCTCGGCGACCCGCCGCCGCGCCTCCGCCGCCACCAGAGCGCGGAAGACGTCGATGCGCCGCCGGATCTCGTCCTCCAGCAGCCGGTCCGCGAAGCCCTGGCTCCCGCCCTGCCCCCGGACGTTGTCGCGCACCCGGGCCAGCAGCGTCTGGGGCCGCAGCCGTTCGAGCGTCTGGTACGACGACCAGCCGTCCGACTCCGGCGAGGAACCGTAGCCGCCGAAACCGTCGACCGCCTCGATCGCGAGCCGGCCCAGCATCGCCCGGTCGTCGGCGGTCAGGGCGTCGGCCAGCCGGTCCCGCAGGTCCTCCCGCCCGGCCGTCGGCTGCTCCGGGCCGCCGACGCCGCGCGGGAAGTAGAGGTCGAAGACGGGGTCGAACACCTGCCGTTGCCCGGGCCCGTGCAGCAGCGTCGCCGCGAGCCCCTCGCGCAGCAGCTCCCGGTCCGCGAGGCCCAGTTCCTCGACCGCCCGGCCCGCGTCGACGCTCTCGCCGGTGCCGATCCGCATGCCGTGCGCGCGCAGCGCCCCGACCAGGGACGTCAGCCGCTCGGCGACGCCCGCCGGCGTGGTCACAGAGCGTCCAGGTCGAGCTTGGCCGAGGCCTTGAGGACGTCGTCCTGGTGCTTGAGGAGCACCCCGAGCGTGGCTCGCACGACCGTCTCGTCGAGGGAGTCGGCCCCGAGCGCGAGCAGGGTGTGCGCCCAGTCGACGGTCTCGGCGACCGACGGCACCTTGCGCAGGTCCATCGCCCGCAGTGCGCCCACGACCCGGACGACCGAGCGGGCCAGCGCCTCGTCGAGGCCGGGCACCTTCAGCCGTACGATCCGGCGCTCCAGCTCCTCTTCGGGGAAGCCGATGTGCAGGAAGAGACAGCGCCGGCGCAGCGCCTCGGACAGCTCCCGGCTCGCGTTGGACGTGAGAACGACGAAGGGGCGCCGCGTCGCCGTGATCGTGCCCAGCTCGGGGACGGTCACCTGGAAGTCGCTGAGCACCTCCAGCAGCAGGCCCTCCACCTCGACGTCCGCCTTGTCGGTCTCGTCGATCAGCAGCACCTTCGGGTCGTCGCCCCGGATCGCCGTCAGCAGTGGCCGCGTGAGCAGGAACTCCTCGCTGAAGATGTCCGTACGGGCCTCGTCCCACGTCTCGTCGCGGCCCGCGCTGATACGCAGGAGCTGCTTGGCGTGGTTCCACTCGTACAGGGCGCGGGACTCGTCGACGCCCTCGTAGCACTGCAGGCGGACGAGCCGCGCCCCGGCCACCGCGGCGACGGCCTTGGCGAGTTCCGTTTTGCCGACACCGGCCGGGCCCTCCACCAGGAGCGGCTTGCCGAGCCGGGCGGCGAGGAAGACGGTCGTGGCGACGGCGGGGGAGGCGAGGTAGCCGGTCTCGGCGAGGCGTGCGGAGACGTCGTCGACGGATGTGAACAACGGGGCCTCCAGGACGGCGGCGTGGGACGGACGGGCAGAGCACTATCTAAGCGCTTGTTCACCCAAGCTGTCACGGGGTTCCCGTCCGGGCGGTTGGCCAAACCGATCGGTTTCCGTACAGTCCGGCGCGCGGTACTCCCGCCCGTGGGGCCAGACCCGGCGAGGCGCCCACCAGGGGGCTACGTCGACTCGATCCCGCTCTGAGCCCCTGGGTCAGTCCTCGCCGACCAGGATCACCTCCAGGGTGCGCGGACCGTGCACCCCCTCGACCCGGTCCAGCTCGATGTCACTGGTCGCCGACGGCCCGGAGATCCACGTCAACGGGCGTGCCGGATCGAGGCGTTCGAGCCCCTGCGGCACGGACGACACGACCTGGCCCGGTACCCGCACGACACAGATGTGGTGGTCCGGGACGAGGGTGATCCGGCGGCGGCCCTGGTCGGGCGAGCCGTCCAGCACCAGGGTGCCGGTCTCGGCGATGGCGACCGCGCAGGCCGTCACCACACTGTCCACCCGGTCCAGTTCGCCCGGGGTGCTCCCGGGCCGGTCGGCCACCCGTGCCGCCCCGGTCGCCGCCAGCCACCCCTCGTCCAGTCCGGGCGGCACCAGCACCGAAGCCGCCCCGCGCTTCTCCAGCAGCGCCGCGATCAGCCCGGCCAGGCCGCCGGGGTCCGTGCGGTGCACGACCGCACGGTAGTCCGCCAGGTTCTCGGCGAGCAGCTCCACCGTCTGCGCGACGGTCCGCTGCCCGTGCTCGCGCAGATAGTCCCGTGCGATCGGCGCCTCGTCGGCCGGCGCGTCCGCCAGCGCGCGCCGCACCCGCCCCAGGATCCGTTCCCTGCTGTTCACCTGTCCCCGTCCTTCCCGCCGCGCGTGCGCTGCCACCAGTCCCGGAACGGCTCGGCGGGCACCGGCGGCAGCTCCCGGGTCCCGCTCCACGCCCTGCCCGGCCCCGGCAGGGTCCGGGGATGGAAGCGGCGGGTACGGGACGCGGCGCGCTGGCCGCCGCGCAGCACGCCCGGGTGCGTGAACGCCCAGCGGGCCGCCCGCATCGCCGCCCGCTCGGCGGCGTGCCCCTTCGCCGGCCGCAGCACCACCTTGTTGCCCTCGCGGGTGACCTCCCCGCCCTGCACGACCCGCTCCCGCAGATGCACCAGCACCTCCGGGATGTCGATGGCGACGGGGCACACCTCGTAGCACGCCCCGCACAGTGAGGACGCGTACGGCAGCGAGGCGTCGATCTCGCTGCCCGTGCCCCGCAGTTGGGGGCTGAGGATCGCGCCGATCGGCCCCGGGTACACCGACCCGTAGGCGTGGCCGCCCGCCCGCTCGTACACCGGGCACACGTTGAGGCACGCCGAGCAGCGGATGCAGCGCAGCGCCTGCCGGCCGACCTCGTCGGCGAGGGTGTCGGTGCGGCCGTTGTCCAGCAGCACCAGGTGGAAGTTCTGGGGACCGTCCTCGTCCGTGGTGCCGGTCCACGTCGAGGTGTAGGGGTTCATGCGCTCGGCCGTGGAGGAGCGGGGGAGGGTCTGCAGGAACACCTCCAGGTCCTGCCACGCCGGCACGATCTTCTCGATGCCGACGACCGAGATCAGCGTCTCGGGCAGGGTCAGGCACATCCGGCCGTTGCCCTCGGATTCCACGACCACGAGCGTGCCCGTCTCGGCGACCATGAAGTTGGCGCCGGAGATGCCGACCTTGGCCCGCAGGAACTTCTCCCGCAGGTGCAGGCGGGCGGCCTCGGCGAGTTCGGCCGGTGTGTCGGTCAGGCCCTCGGGGGCGGGGCGGCCCCACTCGCTCATCTCCCGGGCGAAGATGTCCCGGATCTCGCCCCGGTTGCGGTGGATGGCAGGGACCAGGATGTGCGAGGGCCGGTCCTTGCCCAACTGCACGATCAGCTCGGCGAGATCGGTCTCGTAGGCGTGGATGCCCTCTGCCTCCAGCGCCTCGTTGAGCCCGATCTCCTGCGTGGCCATCGACTTGACCTTGACGACCTCCGACTCGCCGGTCATCTTCACGAGCTGGGTGACGATCTCATTGGCCTCGGCAGCGTCGGCGGCCCAGTGCACGACGCCGCCCGCGGCCGTGACCGCCTCCTCCAACTGCACCAGGTAGCGGTCGAGGTGGCGCAGCGTGTGGTCCTTGATGCGCTTGCCCGCCTCGCGCAGCTCCGCCCAGTCGGACACCTCCGACACCGCCGTCGCCCGCTTGGCGCGGATGGTGTGCGTGGCGTGCCGCAGATTGCCGCGCAGGGTCGCGTTCCCCACGGCCTCCCGCGCGGCCTCCGGAAACGCCGGCATGCCGAGATACGTCCCGCTCATACGGCCGGTTCCTCCTCCGTGCTCGCCAGGATCTCCGCGATGTGCACCGGCCGCATGCCGGTGCGCAGCCGGGCCATCGTCCCGCCGATGTGCATCAGGCAGGAGTTGTCGGCCGCGCACAGCACCTCGGCGCCCGTCGACTCGGCGTTGCGCACCTTGTCCGCGCCCATCGCCGCCGAGACATCGGAGTTCTTCAGCGCGAAGGTGCCGCCGAACCCGCAGCACTCGTCGGCCCCCGGCAGCTCGACGAGCTCCAGCCCCTTCACCGCCCGCAGCAGGCGCCTCGGGCGCTCACCGAGCCCGAGTCCGCGCAGCCCGTGGCAGGTCGGGTGGTAGGTCACCGTGTGCGGGTAGTACGCCCCGACGTCCGTCACGCCCAGCACGTCGACCAGGAACTCGGTCAGCTCGTACGTCTTGGGCACCACCGGCGCCAGCGTCGCCGCGAGGGTGTCGCCCCGCCCCTCGGCCCGGGCCCGCTCGCCCATCCGCGGGTACAGCTCCCGCACCATCGCCCCGCACGATCCGGACGGCGTCACGATCGCCTCGTACTCACCGAAGACATCGGAGAAATGCCGGGCGAGCGGCTCGGCCTCGTGGCGGTATCCGGTGTTGTAGTGGGCCTGCCCGCAGCAGGTCTGCGCCATCGGGAAGTCGACGTCGACGCCCAGCCTGGTCAGCAGTTTCACCGCGGCGCGCCCGGTGTCCGGATAGAGCGTGTCGTTGACGCAGGTCAGGAACAGGGCGACACGCATCGCGGCTCCTTGTGGTCGGTCATCGGATGAGTGAAGCGTAGTCCGGGGACAGGAGGCGGGGGAGACCCCGTCAGTCCCCGGCGAGCCGGGCCTGCGCGGCGTGCCACCGCTCGGTCCCGCCCCGGGGCTCGTACCGGGTGAGCGGCTGCGTGTTCACGAGCAGCCGACGCATTCCGGCCAGGTCGCCGACCAGTCCGTGCGCCCGTGCCTGCACGAGGACGTTGCCCAGCGCGGCGGCCTCGGTCGGCCCGGCCACCACCGGCAGCCCGCACGCGTCGGCGGTCAGCTGGCACAGCAGGGCGTTGCGCGTGCCGCCGCCGACCACGTGCACGACGTCGACCGCGTGTCCGGCCAGCCGCTGGGCGTCCTGCACGGCCTTGCGGTGGGCGAGGGCGAGGGAGTCGAGGATGCAGCGCGTCACCTCGGCCGGCGACTCCGGCACGGGCTGCCCCGAGAGCCGGCACGCCTCGGCGATCCGCTCCGGCATCCGCCCGGGCGCGAGGAACGCCGCGTCCCCCGCGTCCACGACCGAGCGCAGCGCCGGAGCCTTGGACGCCTTCAGCAGCAGCGCGCCCAGGTCCGTCTCGCCCCAGGACCGCACGCACTCCTGGAGCAGCCAGAGCCCCATGATGTTCCGCAGGTAGCGGACCGTGCCGTCCAGTCCCAGCTCGTTGGTGAAGTTGGCGGCCCGGCTCTCCTCGGTCAGCACCGGTGCGTCCAGCTCCAGACCGGCCAGCGACCAGGTGCCGGTGCAGATGTAGGCGAACCGCTCGCCCGACGCCGGTACGGCGGCGACCGCGGAGGCGGTGTCGTGCGACCCGACGGCCGTCACCGGCACGGGACCGGCGAGCCCGGTCTCCTCCAGCACCTCGCCGCGCAGCAGCCCCGCCGGATCGCCGGGCTGCCGCAGCGGCGCGAACAGGTCCAGGTCGATGCCCAGCCGGGAGGCGACGTCGTACGCCCAGTCGCGGGTGCGGGGATCGATCAACTGCGTCGTGGACGCGTTGGTCAGCTCCGTGCCCTGCTCGCCGGTCAGCCAGTACGTCAGCAGGTCCGGCATCAGCAACAGCCGCCGGGCCTCGTCGAGCTGGGCCGTGGAGCGGGCGGCCGTGAGCTGGTACAGGGTGTTGAAGGGCGCGTACTGCAACCCGGTCGCGGCGTACAGCTCCTCCGCGGGCACGGTCGCCCACACCTTCTCCGCGACGCCCTCGGTCCGCGGGTCCCGGTAGTGCACGGGGTTGCCGAGCAGTGCCCCGTCCGCGTCCAGCAGCCCGTAGTCCACGGCCCAGCTGTCGATGCCGACGGAGTCGAGTCGTCCACCGCAGTGGGCACCCGCTGCCCGCAGCCCGTCCAGCACTCCGGCGTACAGCCCGAGCACGTCCCAGCGCAGCCCCTCGGGCACCCGGACGGGCCGGTTGGGGAACCGGTGCGCCTCGGCGAGTTCCAGGCTGTCCGGGCCGACGCGGCCGACCATGACGCGCCCGCTGGACGCGCCGAGGTCGACCGCGGCGTACGACTTCTCGGCGGCGCTCATCGCAGGAAGGCGGCCGCGACGCCGGCGTCGACGGGGATGTGCAGACCGGTCGTGTGGGTGAGATCCCCACCGGTCAGCGCGAACACGGCGTTGGCCACGTGCTCGGGCAGCACCTCGCGCTTGAGGATGGTCCGCTGGGCGTAGAACTCACCCAGCTTCTCCTCCTCCACCCCGTACACGGCGGCCCGCTTGGCGCCCCACCCGCCGGCGAAGATCCCCGACCCGCGTACGACACCGTCCGGGTTGACCCCGTTGACGCGGATGCCGTGCTCGCCCAGCTCGGCGGCGAGCAGCCGCACCTGGTGCGCCTGGTCGGCCTTGGTGGCGGAGTAGGCGATGTTGTTGGGACCGGCGAACACGGCGTTCTTCGAGGCGATGTAGACGATGTCACCGCCCAGCTCCTGGGCGGTCATCACCCGGGCGGCTTCCCGCGACACCAGGAAGGACCCGCGCGCCATGATGTCGTGCTGGAGGTCCCAGTCCTTGGCGGAGGTCTCCAGCAGCGGCTTGGAGATCGAGATGCCCGCGTTGTTGACGACGAGGTCCACCCCGCCGAAGGCCAGCACCGCCGCCCGGAAGGCCTCGGCGATCTGCTCCTCGGAGGTGACGTCCACCGTCACGGCGACGGCCCTGTCGGGCCCGCCCAGCTCCTCGGCGACGGCCTCGGCGTTCTCCGCGTCGAGATCGGCGACGATCACACACGCGCCCTCGGCCACGAGCCGGTGCGCGATGGCCTTCCCGATGCCGCTGCCGGCACCCGTCACCAGCGCCACCCGGGTCGCCAGCGCCTTGGGCTTCGGCATCCGCTGGAGCTTGGCCTCCTCCAGCGCCCAGTACTCGATCCGGAACTTCTCGGACTCCTCGATCGGGGCGTAGGCGGAGACGGCCTCGGCCCCGCGCATCACGTTGATGGCGTTGACGTAGAACTCGCCCGCGACCCGGGCGGTCTGCTTGTCCTTGCCGAAGGAGAACATGCCCACGCCCGGCACCAGCACGATCGCCGGGTCGGCGCCGCGCATGGCGGGGGAGTCGGGTTCGGCGTGCCGCTCGTAGTAGGCGGCGTACTCCTCGCGGTACCGCGCGTGCAGTTCCTTCAGCCGGGCGATCGCCTCGTCGAGCGGGGCGCTCGGCGGCAGGTCCAGCACCAGCGGCCGGACCTTGGTCCGCAGGAAGTGGTCCGGGCAGGACGTGCCGAGCGCGGCGAGCCGCGGGTGCTCCGCGCTCGCGAGGAAGTCGAGCACGACCTCGGAGTCGTCGAAGTGCCCGACCTGGGGCCGGTCCTTCGAGGCGACGGCCCGCACGTACGGGGCGAGCGCGGCGGCCCGCTCCCGCCGCTCCGCTGCGCCCAGCGCGGCGTACCCCTCGATCACCGGACCGAAGGGCTCGGGCTTGCCCCGCTCGGCGAGGAACGTCTCGGCGGTCCGGATGATGTGCAGCGAGTTCCGCTCGCACTCCTCGGAGGTGTCACCCCAGGCGGTGATCCCGTGACCGCCGAGCACGCACCCGATGGCCTGCGGATTGGCCTCCTTCACGGCGGCGATGTCCAGCCCCAGCTGGAACCCGGGCCGCCGCCACGGCACCCACACCACGCTGTCCCCGAAGCACTCGGCGGTCAGCTTCTCCCCGTCGGCGGCGCAGGCGAGCGCGATCCCCGAGTCCGGGTGCAGATGATCGACGTGCGCGGCCCCGACCAGCCCGTGCATCGCGGTGTCGATGGACGGGGTGGCCCCGCCCTTCCCGTGCAGGCAGTAGTCGAACGCGGCGACCATCTCGTCCTCGCGCTCGACCCCCGGGTACACGTCCACGAGCGCCCGCATCCGGTCCAGCCGCAGCACGGCCAGCCCTGCCTCGGTCAGCGTCCCGAGATCACCGCCGGACCCCTTGACCCACATCAGCTCGACGTCACCACCGGTGGCGGGGTCGGTCTCGGTGCCCTTGGCGGAGGCGTTGCCCCCGGCGTAGTTGGTGTTCCGGGGATCGGCCCCGAGCCGGTGCGACCGGGCGAGGAGAGCGGCAGCTTCGGGATGAACAGCCATGAACAGTTCCTTTGCAACGGAGGGTGTGTATGTCAGGGGCGCGGGGAACTGCGCGACCAGCCACGACCGGCCGGCAGCCCGAAATCGAACAGAACCCGGCAGACGCTCACGCACCCCATCCGGCCTGCTGCCCACCAACCCGCTCGGCGACGATCTTCTCGCCCCACCCGGACCGCCGATACGCAGCGAGAGGCTCGGGGTCCAACCCCATCTCCTCCCGCACCTCGCGCAGCAACGGCCGCACATCCGTGTTGTACGCATCCATCACCACGGCGTTCGCCTCCAGCACATCCCCCGCCCGCTGCGCCGCCCGCAACGCGTCACCGTCGACCAGCAGTGCCTTCGCCGTGGCCTCCTGCACGTTCATCACCGACCGGATGATCGCCGGGATCTTCGCCTCGATGTTGTGGCACTGGTCGAGCATGAATGCGACCTCGGGTGAGAACCCACCGCCCCGCACGACCTCGTACATGATCCGGAACAGCTGGAACGGATCCGCCGCCCCGACCATGAGGTCGTCGTCCGCGTAGAACCGCGAGTTGAAGTCGAACCCGCCGAGCTTCCCCTCACGCAGCAGCGTCGCCACGATGAACTCGATGTTCGTCCCCGGCGCGTGATGCCCCGTGTCGACGACGACCTGCGCCTTGGGCCCCAGCTTCAGGCAGTGGGCATAGGCGGTGCCCCAGTCCGGCACGTCCGTCGTGTAGAACGCAGGCTCGAAGAACTTGTACTCCAGCAGCATCCGCTGCCCGTCGCCGAGCCGCTCGTAGACCTCGGCCAGCCCCTCGGCCAGCCGGTCCTGCCGCCCCCGGATGTCGTCCTGGCCGGGATAGTTCGTGCCGTCGGCGAACCACAGCTTCAGATCCGCCGAGCCCGTCGCGTCCATGATGTCGACGCACTCCAGCAGATGATCGACGGCCTTCCGCCGCACGGAGGCCTCCGGATGACAGATGCTCCCGAGCTTGTAGTCGTCGTCCTGGAACGTGTTGGAGTTGATCGCCCCGAGCTTCACGCCCCGCTGCTCGGCGTGCTTGGCCAGCGCCGCGTAGTCGTCGACCTTGTCCCACGGGATGTGCAGGGCCACGGTCGGGGCGACGCCCGTGAACTCGTGCACCTTCGCCGCGTCGTCCAGCTTCTCGAACGGGGTGCGCGGCACACCCTGCTGCGCGAAGACCTTGAACCGTGTGCCCGAGTTCCCGTACGCCCACGACGGCGTCTCGACGGCCTGTGTCTTGAGAGCGGCCTTCGCCGCGGCGAGCTCGGTCACGTCAGGCTCCTGTGACATCGGGTCGTGACGACCACTGAATGAAACGATTCAGGACGCGAAGCTATGGTCCCCCCGAAGGGGTGTCAACCCCTCCGGCCAAGACGGTTTCCCGTGACCCATGCGTGACCTTCTGTCCTCGAAACTTTTTCGACCGGAACCCATTGACGTGACATGCGCGGCCCGCCTAACGTCCCGGCAACCCAGTTGAAACCTTTCACGACGCCGTGGGCCGACCCGCCGGCGTCGTCGAGGAGCCCTCATGACCCACCCGTCCACCACGGGTCCGGCCCCGGTCCTCGCACTGAAGGACGTCTCCAAGTCCTTCGGCGTGGTCCGTGCACTGCGGGACGTCTCCCTGGAGCTGTTCCCCGGGGAGGTGCACGCACTCGCCGGTGAGAACGGTGCCGGCAAGTCCACCCTCATCAAGACCCTCGCCGGGGTGCACCGCCCGGACGCCGGCCAGGTGCTGCTCGACGGTGCGCCCGTCGCCTTCCACGGCCCCGGCGACGCCCGCGACGCCGGCATCGCCGTGATCTACCAGGAGCCCACGCTCTTCCCCGACCTGTCGATCGCCGAGAACATCTACATGGGCCGCCAGCCGCGCCGCGCCCTCGGCCGCATCGACCACAAGGCCACCCACAACGCGACAGCCGCCCTGATGGAGCGCCTCGGTGTCGAACTCGACCCCGACCGGCCCGCCCGCGGTCTGTCCATCGCCGACCAGCAGATCGTCGAGATCGCCAAGGCGCTCTCCTTCGACGCCCGCGTCCTGATCATGGACGAGCCGACGGCCGCCCTCACCGGCAGCGAGGTCGCCCGCCTCTTCGGCGTCGTGCGCACCCTGCGCGACCAGGGCGCCGCCGTGCTGTTCATCTCCCACCGGCTGGAGGAGATCTTCGAGATCTGCCGGCGGGTCACCACCCTGCGCGACGGCGCCTGGATCGCCAGCGAGCCGCTGGAGGGCATGACCGAGGACGACCTCGTGCGCCGCATGGTCGGCCGCGACCTCGACGAGCTGTACCCCAAGCAGGACGTGAAGCCGGGCGAGGTCGCCCTGAGCGTGCACCGGCTGACCCGCGAGGGGGTCTTCACCGACGTCTCCTTCGAGGTCCGGCACGGCGAGATCGTCGGTCTGGCCGGACTCGTCGGCGCCGGGCGCACGGAGGTCGCCCGGGCCGTGTTCGGCATCGACCGCTGGGACGCCGGCGAGGTCTCCGTCCACGGCAAGGCCCTGGTCAACGGAGCGCCCTCCACCGCCATGGCCGCCGGACTCGCCCTGGTCCCCGAGGACCGGCGTGCCCAGGGCCTGGTGATGGACATGTCCATCGAGCGGAACATCGGGCTGACCGGGCTGCGTACGACCGTGAAGGCCGGGCTCATGGACCGCGGCGCCGAACGCAGCCGCTCCCTGGACTGGGCCGTCAGGCTCCAGGTGAAGTACGCCCGGATCGCCGACACGGTCAACACGCTCTCCGGCGGCAACCAGCAGAAGGTCGTGCTCGCCAAGTGGCTGGCCACCGGCCCGAAGGTGCTGATCGTCGACGAGCCCACCCGCGGCATCGACGTCGGCACCAAGGCCGAGGTGCACCGGCTGCTGTCCCAGCTGGCCGCGGACGGCGTGGCCGTCCTGATGATCTCCTCCGACCTGCCCGAGATCCTCGGCATGGCCGACCGCGTGCTGGTGATGCACGAGGGCCGCCTCACCGCCGAGATCCCCCGCACCGACGCCACCGAGGAAACCGTGATGGCCGCAGCCACCGGGAGGGCCGCCGCATGACGGTCGTCACCCCGCAAGAGGCCCCCGTGGCCGACGTGCCCAAGTCGAGCGGCACCCGGCTGGTCGACCGCGTCTTCAAGATGCGCGAACTCGCCATCCTGCTCGTCTTCCTGGTGATGATCGCCGTCACCCAGGCCGGCAACAGCCAGTTCCTGTCCGAGCAGGGCATCAAGGACCTGCTGCTGAACGCGACCATCCTCGTCCTGGTCGCCACCGGCCAGTCCCTCGTCGTCATCACCCGCAACGTCGACCTGTCCGTCGGATCCACGCTCGGCATCAGCGCGTTCGCCGCCGGCACCTACCTCCAGGGCGGCGGCAACCCGGTCGTGGCGATCGCGCTGGCCGTGCTGCTGGGCATCGGCTTCGGACTGCTCAACGGACTGCTCGTCAGCCTCGGCCAGGTGCCCGCGCTCGTCGTCACCCTCGGCACGCTCTACATCATCCGCGGCATCGACTCCATCTGGGTCGGCTCCCGGCAGATCACCGCGGCCGACCTGCCCGGCGGATTCGTGGACTTCGGCTCCGGCGGCATCTCCGCGGTGCCGTATCTGGCGCTGATCGCGCTGGCGGTGCTCGTCGCCACCGCCTACTACCTCAAGCACTTCGCCGGCGGACGCGAGCTGTACGCGCTCGGCTCCAACCCCGAGGCCGCCCGCCTCGCCGGCATCCCCGTCCGCAAGCGGATCCTCGTCGCGTACACCTTCTGCGGCGCCCTCGCCGGACTCGCCGGCGCGATGTACCTCGCCCGGTTCGGCAACGTCGACTCCGGCACCGGCAACGGCTACGAACTGACCGTCGTCAGCGCGGTCGTGGTCGGCGGCGTCGTCTTCACCGGCGGCTCCGGCAGCGTCTACGGCGCCGCCCTCGGCGCGCTGCTGCTGACCTCCATCAACAGCGTGCTGCCCGCCCTCGGCGTCAGCTCCGTCTGGGTGCTCGCCATCAACGGCATCCTGCTCATCCTCGCGATCGCGGTCGACCGGATCGTCGCGCTGCGCGTGGCCTCCGCCCTGAAGAAGAGGAACGCCCGCCATGGCTGACATCTCCCCGAGCCGAGTGGCCGGCTGGTCCGGCCTCAAGAGGTGGGATTCCGCCGTCGGCGCCCTGCTCGTCGTGGTCCTGCTCTTCTCCTTCGGCTTCGTCGACGGCTTCGGCAACGCGCTCAACCTGTCGTTCCTGATCGGCAACACGCTGCCGATCGCGCTGATCGCCCTGCCGATGACACTGCTGGTCGTCTCCGGTGAGATCGACCTGTCGGTCGCCTCCACGGCCGGTCTGTCCGGTGCCGTGATGGGCGCCCTGTGGAACCAGGGCATGACCATCGAGACGATCATCCCGATCTGCCTGCTGCTCGGCGTCGTGTGCGGGCTGGTCAACGGGCTGCTGGTGACCAGGCTGGGGCTGCCGTCCCTCGCCGTCACCATCGGCACGCTGGCCGCCTACCGGGGCATCGCGCAGATCGTGCTCGGCTCCGACGCGGTGACCGACTTCCCGACGCAGTACCTGGACTTCGCGGCCGGGCGCATCGGCGACACGTTCGTCCCGTACGCCCTGCTGCCGTTCCTCGTCCTGCTCGCCATCGCCGTGGTCGCGCTGCACGCCACACCCTTCGGCCGGTCGCTGTTCGCCATCGGGGCGAGCGAGGAGGCCGCCCGCTTCGCCGGCATCCGGGTCAAACGGCAGAAGCTGATCCTGTTCACCCTGACCGGTCTGATGGCCTCCCTGACCGGCATCTTCTGGGCGCTGCACTACGCCAGCGCCCGCTACGACAACGCCACCGGCCTCGAACTGTCCGTCGTGGCCGCCGTGCTGCTCGGCGGCATCGACTTCGACGGCGGCAAGGGCACGTTGGGCGGTGCGGTCGCCGGAGTGTTCCTCCTCGGCGCACTGCAGAACGTGATGAGCCTCCAGGACGTCTCCGCCCAGTCCCAGATCGTCGTCACCGGCGTCCTGCTCGTTCTGTCCGTGCTCGGCCCCCGGGTCGTACGGCAGATCTCCACAGCGAGGGCGGGCCGCAGAGCCGCCTCGACTCCCACCTCGTAACCAGCCCTTCCTCGTAAAGGACCAACGCCATGCGTAAGTCAACCCTGCGTCGCAGCTGCGCGGCCCTCGCCACCGCCACCTCCCTCGCGCTCGCGCTCACCGCCTGCGGCGGCACGACCAAGAAGGACGTCGCGAACGAGGGCGCCTCCGCCGCCACCGCCGGCAAGGCCGACCCGAACGCGGCCACCAAGAAGGGCCTCACCGTCGGGTTCCTGCCCAAGCAGGTCAACAACCCGTACTTCACCAGCGCCGACAAGGGCGGCGAGAAGGCGCTCAAGGAGCTGGGCTCCAGCTACAAGGAGGTCGGCCCGTCCAGCGCGACCGACACCGCCGGGCAGGTCTCCTACGTCAACACGCTCACCCAGCAGCAGGTCGACGCCATGGCCGTGTCCGCGCAGGACCCCGGCGCGCTGTGCACCGCCCTCAAGCAGGCCATGAAGAACGACATCAAGGTCGTCACCTACGACTCCGACACCACGCCCGATTGCCGCAACGCCTTCGTCTCCCAGGCCTCCGCCGAGGACCTGGGCCGCACCGAGGTGCAGCTGCTCGCCAAGCAGATCGACTACAAGGGCGAGATCGCGATCCTGTCCGCCGCGCAGACCGCGACGAACCAGAACACCTGGATCGACTTCATGAAGGACGAGCTGAAGAAGCCCGAGTACAAGAACATGAAGCTGGTGAAGACCGCGTACGGCAACGACGACGCCCAGCAGTCCTTCCAGCAGACCCAGGGCCTGCTCCAGGAGTACCCGAACCTCAAGGGGATCATCTCCCCGACCACGGTCGGCATCAAGGCCGCCGCCCAGTACCTGTCGGGCTCCAAGTACAAGGGCAAGGTCAAGCTGACCGGCCTCGGCACCCCGAACGACATGCGCAAGTACGTCAAGAACGGCACCGTCGAGGCGTTCGAGCTGTGGGACCCGGCCAAGCTCGGCGAGCTGGCCGCCCGCACCGCCGTCGCCCTTTCCTCCGGGCAGATCACCGGCAAGGAGGGCGAGACGTTCAAGGCCGGCTCCATGGGCGAGTACACCATCGGCAAGGACGGCGTGATCAGCCTCGGCAAGCCGACCGTGTTCGACGCCGAGAACATCGACCAGTTCAACTTCTAGACCCTGGGAGGTCGTTGATGCAGCGCGTGTGCTTCCTGCTGAAGGTCCGGGCGGAGCGCCTCGACGAGTACCGCGAGCGGCATGCCGCGGTATGGCCCGAGATGCTCCAGGCGCTCTCGGAGACCGGCTGGCACAACTACTCGCTCTTCCTGCGCGAGGACGGACTGCTCGTCGGCTACCTGGAGACCGAGGACTTCGCGGCCGCCCGGGCCGGCATGGAAGCCACCGACGTCAACGCCCGCTGGCAGGCGGAGATGGCGCCGTTCTTCGAGTCGCTGGACGGCGCCCGGCCCGACGCGGCCATGAAACCGCTCACCGAAGTGTTCCACCTCGCATGACGATGGAGTCCACGAGATGCACAGACGTACGTTGCTGGCCGCCGCCCTCGCGGGAGCAGTGGTGACCCCCGCCTTCGCCTCCGGCACGGCACGGGCCGCCGACCCCGGCCCCTCGGTCACCCGGACCGGCACCACCACGCTCGACGGCCAGGCCCTCTTCTTCGTGTCCTACGACGGGCTGGTCAACAACAACGCGTTCCAGAAGAACGGCCTGCTGACCTACAAGGGCTACCAGTACGCCGTCTGGTACACCGCCGACCGCAATGCCGTCGTCGGCCGCCGGGCCCTCGGCGCGAGCACCTGGTCGACCGTGAAGGTAGGGCACACGCTGCGCTACAACGACTCCCACAACGTCATCTCCATGGGCGTCTCCAAGGCCGACGGCCGGCTGCACCTCAACATGGACTCCCACAGCGACGGCTTCACCTACGTCAAGTCGGTCGCCGGCCTCATGGACAACCCCGGGGGCCTGAGCTGGACCGCGAGCCGCTTCGGCGCGCCCCAGTCGACGCTCGACGGCCTGGCCCTGACCTCGCAGTTCACCTATCCCCAGTTCGTCTCCACCCCGGACGGCAAGCTCCAGCTGAGCTATCGCGTCGCCGTCTCCGGCAACGGCCGCAACGCCCTCGCCGAGTACGACGGCACGAAGTGGACCAACCTCGGCGAGTGGTCCGGCTCGACGGGCACGTACACCAGCGAGCACGGCTCCTCGACGGCCCGCAACATGTACCTGCACGGCATCGACTACGACCGGAACGGCCGGCTGCACTCCTTCTTCACCTGGCGCGAGCAGAACGGCGCCGTGATGTGCAACAGCGGAGGCATCACCAACCACGACACCGGCTACGTCTACTCCGACGACCGGGGCCGCACCTGGCGCAACAACGCAGGCACCGTCGTCGGCGTGACGGGCGGCTCGGACAAGGTGTCCGTGACCGACGCCGGTCTGGTCGTGGACCCGCTCAACCCGGACCACTCCCTGATGAACCAGGAGAGCCAGTTCACCGACTCCGCGGGCCGGCCGCACGCGATCATCTCCTATGTCCCCGGCCGCTTCGGCCAGTGCACCACGAACTACGTCGCGAACCGGACCGCGAACGGCCGTGCCTTCCACGTCCGCAGGAACGCCTCCGGCACCTGGCAGAAGACCGAGATACCGGTCCCGCTGAACTCCAGCCAGCGCACCAAGCTGATCCTGGACACGTACGACAACGCGTATGCGATCTTCCCGTTCGGCCGGATCGCGGGGGCCTCCGCTGCCTCCGGGTACACCGACTGGAGGGTCCTCTTCGACGGCAGCGGCCTCAACGCCTTCGGCGAGGTCGTCATCGACGAGACGCGGGTCGCCCAGGACGGGGTGCTGTCCTTCATGTACCAGGAGAAGTCCAGCGGTACGACGCCCTCGGCGCTGCACGTGATCGACTTCCGCCTGCCCGCCTGACCGCATCCGGTTCCCGGGGCGGCGTGCCGGTAGTGTGAAGCCGCCCCGGCCGCCGCCCCCCTCGTCTCCCTCTGGAGGTCCCTGCCCGATGGCCCAGTCGGTGGGTATCAAGGACGTCGCCCGCGTCGCCGGAGTCTCCGTCGGCACGGTCTCGAACGTGATCAACCGCCCGGACACGGTCGCGACCGAGACCCGGGCCCGCGTGCTGTCCGCGATAGACCGGCTCGGCTACGTCCGCAGCGAGTCGGCCCGCCAGCTGCGCGCCGGCCGCAGCCGCATCATGGGGCTGCTCGTCCTCGACATGGGCAACCCCTTCTTCGTCGACGTGGCGCGCGGGGCCGAGCGCGCCGCCCGCCGGGCCGGGCTCGGCGTGATGGTCTGCAACAGCGCCCAGGACCCGGGCGAGGAGGCCGACTACCTGTCGCTCTTCGCCGAGCAGCGGGTGCGCGGCGTCCTGCTCACGCCCGCCGACGCGACCGGCCGCAACATCGAGGCGTTCCGCCGGCACGGGATCCCGTTCGTCCTGGTCGACCGGGTCGCCGAGGGCACCACCGAATGCTCCGTCTCCGTGGACGACGTGGCGGGCGGCGCCCTGGCCGTACGCCACCTCGTCGACGCCGGGCACCGCTCCCTCGCCTACGTCAGCGGCCCGCCCGGCCTGAACCAGGTCCGCGACCGGCGCACCGGCGCCCTCGAAGCGCTCGCCGAGGCCGGGCTCGGGCCCGACGCGCTGCGCGAGCTGCCCACCGAACGGCTGGACGTCGCCGCCGGCCGCGACGCCGGGGCCCGCCTGCTCGGCCTCGCCGACCGGCCGACCGCCGTGTTCTGCGCCAACGACCTGCTCGCCCTCGGCGTCCTGCAGGCCATGTACGCGGCCGGTGTCGACGTCCCCGACGACCTCGCCATCGTCGGCTACGACGACATCGAGTTCGCCGCCGCCGCTGCCGTCCCGCTCACCTCGGTGCGGCAGCCCGCCGTCACCATGGGCGCGATGGCCGCCGACCTCCTCCTGGAGGAGACGGAGGAGGAGAGCGAGGGGCGGGCACACGAGCACCGCAGGGTCGTCCTCCAGCCCGAGCTGGTGGTCCGCCGCTCCAGCCTGTCGGCCCGCTGAGTCTGAACCGCCGTTCAGCAAGGTTTCATGATCGAAGGGCTCACGAGCGGACGTTCGCTGTGATGAACTGGGACGCGGCCCGAAAATCCGTCCGTCCCGGGAGCCCTGTTGACCCACAGCTACCGCCAGCCCGGAGTCGTCCTCACCGACCGCCGCTTCACCGTCCCCCTCGACCACGACCGCCCCGGCGGCGAGACGATCGAGCTGTACGCCCGCGAGGTCGTCGCGAGCGACAAGACGCACCAGGACCTGCCGTGGCTGCTCTACCTCCAGGGCGGCCCCGGCTTCGGCGCGGACCGCTCCGTCGGCCGGCCGGGCTGGCTCGGCAGGGCCCTGAAGGAATACCGCGTCCTCCTCCTCGACCAGCGCGGCACCGGCCACAGCACACCCGCCAACCGCCAGACACTCCCGCTGCGCGGCGGCCCCGCCGAGCAGGCCGGCTACCTCACGCACTTCCGCGCCGACGCGATCGTCCGCGACTGCGAGGCCATCCGCGCCGAGGTCACCGGCGGCGCCCCCTGGACCGTCCTCGGCCAGAGCTTCGGCGGCTTCTGCGTGACCAGCTACCTCTCCCTCGCCCCCGAGGGCCTGGCGACGGCCGTGATCACCGGCGGTCTGCCCGCCCTGGACGCCCACGCCGACGACGTCTACCGGGCTGCCTTCCCGCGTATCGAACGCAAGGTCAGCGCCCACTACGCCCGCTACCCGCGGGACGCCGAACGCGCCCGCCGTATCGCCGACCACCTGCTGCACCACGACGTGGTCCTGGCCAACGGCTACCGGCTCACCGTCGAGGCCTTCCAGTCCCTCGGTATCGTCCTCGGCACCGGCGACGGCACCCACCGGCTGCACTACCTCCTGGAGAACGCCTTCGTCCGCACCCCGCAGGGCTTCACGCTCTCCGACGCGTTCCTGGAGCAGGCGCAGGCCATGCTCTCCTACGCCCGCCACCCGCTGTACGCCCTGATCCACGAGTCGATCTACGGCCAGGACGCCCGGCCCACCGACTGGTCGGCCGAGCGGGTCCGCGCCGAGTTCCCGCAGTTCGACGCCGCCAAGGCGCTCGCGGGCGACGAGCCCCTCCTCTTCACGGGAGAATCGATTCACCCCTGGATGTTCGAGTGCGACCCGGCCCTGCGCCCGCTGCGCGAGACGGCCGACCTGCTCGCCGCCCGCACCGACTGGACGCCCCTGTACGACCCGGCCCGCCTCGCCGCCAACGAGGTACCGGTCGTGGCGGCCGTCTACCACGACGACATGTACGTCGACACGGCCCACTCCCTGCGCACCGCCCGCACGATCCGGGGGCTGCGCACCTGGATCACGGACGAGTTCGAGCACGACGGCATCCGCACCGGCGGCCCCCGCGTCCTCGACCGGCTGCTGGCCCTCGTGCGGGACGAGGCGTGATGCCGCGCCGTACGCCCGTTGATGTCGGTGCCGCGGACTAGTCTGCGGACATGACGACCACTCAACTGCAGCCCATGCCCGGCGACTGGCGGCGTGCCCTCGCGGTCGTGGCACACCCGGACGACCTGGAGTACGGCTGCTCGGCGGCGATCGCGGCCTGGACCGACGAGGGCCGGGAGGTCGCCTACGTCCTCGCGACCCGGGGCGAGGCGGGCATCGACACCATCGAACCGGCGCGGTGCGGGCCGCTGCGCGAGCGGGAGCAGCGGGCGAGCGCGGCGGTGGTCGGCGTGTCGGAGGTGGAGTTCCTCGACCACGAGGACGGCGTCATCGAGTACGGCACCGCCCTGCGCCGCGACATCGCCGCCGCCATCCGCCGGCACAGGCCCGAGCTGGTCATCACGCTCAACCACCGCGACACGTGGGGCGGCGTCGCCTGGAACACCCCGGACCACGTGGCCGTCGGCCGGGCCGTGCTCGACGCGGCCGGCGACGCCGGCAACCGGTGGATCTTCCCCGACCTCGTCGAGCGGGGCCTCGACCCCTGGGACGGCGTGCGCTGGGTCGCGGTCGCGGGCTCCAGCACCCCCACCCACGCCGTCGACGCGACGGCCGGCATGGAGCGCGCGGTGGCCTCCCTGCTGGAACACCGCAGCTACATCGAGGTGTTGACCGACGAGGACCCGGAGACGTACGTGCGCGGATTCCTGGCGCAGCACGCGGAAAGGACGGGGGAGCGGTTCGGCGGCCGCCCCGCGGTGGCGTTCGAACTGTTCAGCAGATGACCAGCGGCTGACCGACAGACGACGGGGGAGACCATGACAGGGGACGAGGAACTGGCGCACCGGTTCGAGGAACACCGAGGACACCTCAAGGCGGTGGCCTACCGCATGCTCGGATCGCTCTCCGAGGCGGAGGACGCCGTCCAGGAGGCCTGGCTCAAGCTCAGCCGCACCGACACGGACGACATCCAGAACCTCGGCGGCTGGCTGACCACGGTGACCGGCCGAATCTGCCTGGACATGCTGCGCTCGCGCACCGCCCGCCGCGAGGAGCCGATGGGCGACACCCAGGACACCGCGCGGGCCTACGTCCCGGACCCGGTGCTCCGGCCCCTGTCCCGCATCGATCCGGCAGAGGAGGTGCTCCAGGCCGACTCCGTGGGCCTGGCCCTGCTCGTCGTCCTGGAGAACCTGACGCCCGACGAGCGGCTCACGTTCGTGCTGCACGACATGTTCGCCGTGCCGTTCGACGACATCGCGCCGATCGTGGAGCGCAACCCGGCCGCGACCCGGCAGCTCGCGAGCCGCGCCCGGCGCCGGGTGCGCGGTGCCACCCCGTCGGCCGAGCCGGACCTCGGCCGGCAGAAGCAGGTGCTCGACGCCTTCCTGGCCGCTTCGCGCGCCGGGGACTTCGAGGCGCTGGTGGCCGTACTGCACCCGGATGTGCTGCTGCGGGCCGACTCGGGCGCGCTCGTGCGGGGCGCGGCCGCCTCCAAGGTGGTCCAGGGCGCGAAGGCGGTGGCGGAGCAGGCGCTCATGTTCGCCCCGTTCACGCAGGCCGCGGAGCTGGTCCTGGTCAACGGCTCGGTAGGAATGGTCAACGCGCACAGGGGCCGCGTCCAGTCGGTCATGGGCGTCACGATCGTCGACGGCCGCATCACGGACATGTACATCCTGGCCGACCCCGCGCGGCTGGAACGTCTGGAGGTGCCCCGACCGGCGGTGTGACCGGAACGCGCCCGTCAGTTGTCGTTCCGTATGCTGAACGGCATGGGAGAACACCAGGCCGAGCAGGCGGACCTGCGCGGCGACTGCGAATCGTGCTTCGGGCTGTGCTGCGTCGCCCTGCCCTTCGCCGCCTCGGCCGACTTCGCGGTGGACAAGGCCGCCGGCACGCCCTGCCGCAACCTCCGGGAGGACCACCGCTGCGGCATCCACGCCCGGCTCCGGCAGAAAGGATTCACCGGCTGCACGGTCTACGACTGCTTCGGCGCCGGGCAGCAGGTCTCGCAGGTCACCTTCGGCGGGCGGGACTGGCGCACCGGGCCGCGGGAGGACGCCCGCCGCATGTTCGAGGTGTTCCCGGTGGTCAGGCAGCTGCACGAGCTGCTGTGGTACCTGACCGAGGCGCTCGCCCTGCCGGCGGCCCGTCCCCTTCGCGCCGAGCTGGACGAGGCCCTGCGGAAGACCCGGGAGCTCACCGCCGGAACACCCGGGGAACTCGCCGGGCTCGACGTGGCGGCGCACCGCCAGGAGGTCAACGTCCTGCTGCTCAGGACGAGCGAGCTGGCCAGGGCCGGCACCAAGGGCCGCAAGAAGGACCGCCGGGGCGCTGACCTCATGGGTGCCCGGCTCAGGGGCGCCGACCTGCGCGGTGCCAGCCTCCGCGGCGCCTACCTCATCGCCGCCGACCTCACCGGCGCGGACCTGCGGGGCGCCGACCTGATCGGCGCCGACCTGCGCGACGCGGACCTCACGGACGCCGATCTGACCGGCGCGTTCTTCCTCACCCAGCCGCAGCTGAACGCGGCGCGGGGGAGTGCCGGGACCCGGCTGCCCGGGTCAGTCGCCCGTCCCGGGCACTGGACGGCGCAGGTCTGACCCCGGCTCCCGCACCGGCGCGCGGCGCTCCGGGCGCAGCCGCAGGCCCTCCGGCATCAGCGTCAGCCGTTCCGTCACGCGCAGCCGGTAGGCCGGGTCGGCCCGCAGCTCGTAGCGCCGCAGCAGCAGCCCGAGCACCAGGGTGGCCTCGTGCAGCGCGAACTGGCGCCCGATGCATGCCCGGGCGCCCGTCCCGAACGGCTTGAAGGTGTGCGCAGGCCGGGACCGTACGGCCTGTGCGTCGAAGCGGTCGGGGTCGAACCGCTCGGCGTCCGGGCCCCACGCGTCGGGGTCCCGGTGCAGCATCGGCGTCAGCACCAGCGCCCACGCCCCGGGCCGCATGGGATGCTCCCCGGCCAGCACCGTGTCCTGCCGGGCCTGCCGGGAGAACGCGGGCGCCGTGGGCCACAGCCGCAGCGACTCGTCCAGCACCCGGCGGACGTAGCGCAGCCGGGCCACCTGCTCATAGGCGGGTTCCGCCGTGTCTCCCCACACCCGGTCCACCTCGGCGCGGGCCCGGGCGGCGATCTCGGGGTGGCGGGCGAGGTAGTGCAGGGCGAAGGAGAGCGCGCCGGAGGTCGTCTCGTGTCCGGCGACGAGGAACGTGATGACCTGGCGGCGGACGTTCTGGGGCGACAGCCGTTCCCCGGTGTCGGGGTGGGTCGTCTCCAGCATGCGGTCGAGCAGATCGCCGTCGCCGCCGCCGATGGCGCGCCGGGCCCGGACCAGTTCGTCGACCGTGTGGTTGAGGTGGGCGATGTCGGCCTCGTTGCGCCGGCTCGCGCTCCGCAGCAGCAGCGGGGCCAGCGGGAAGGGCACGGTGTTGAGCCGCTGCGCGTAGGTCAGCGTGCCCACCATCGCCGTCACGAAGGGATGCGGCCGGGAGCGCTCGAACGAACCGAAGTCGTGCCCGAAGCCGGTGCGCGCGATCGTCTCCAGGGTCAGCTTGGTCATGTCGCCGGGCACGTCCACCGCCCGGCCCGCGGCCGCCGCCCGGTCCCAGTGCTCCGTCAGCCGCTGCGCGACCGACAGCATCATCGGGTGGTAACCCGCCATGGCGTCGCGGCTGAACCCCGGCGCGAGCACGTCGTGGGCCAGCTGCCAGTTGGGCTCGTGGTTGTACGCGGTGAACAGGCCGTCCCCGGCGACCGGCCGCAGGTTGGCCACGCCGAGCCCCACGTGTTTGGCGAACCGCGACTCGTCAGCGAGGTCGGCCGCCTGCCGGGCACCCCAGACGAACACGAATTCCTTGCCGAACGCCTTCCGACGGAAGACCGGTCCCAGCCGGCGGGCGTAGCGCATCGACTCCTGCACGGGGGTGCTCCGGTTCACGCCGAGCACGTCACCGAGCAGCGGGACCCTGCGCGGCGGATGCGGAATGCGGTCCAGCTCCGGCCATCCCAGCTCGGCGCTGCGGAACCCCTTGGGCTCCCCGGTCCGTATCGGCGCCTGGGTCATGACGCGATCTCCCTTGATCCGGCGGCGGGTTCGCACGTGTTGTACGTGGGTTCAATAGCGCGCTTCAGTCTGGTCCCGTTGTTGAACCGACGTCAAGTAAAGTGCGGGCATGGCCGCGAACCAGGGCGGGCGCACGCGCCGCCGGCTCAGTACCGAGGAGCGCCGGGAGCAGCTCCTGTCGGTCGGGGCGCGGCTGTTCTCGGAGAGCCCCTACGACGACGTGTGGATCGAGCAGGTCGCCGAGATCGCGGGGGTGTCGCGCGGGCTGCTGTACCACTACTTCCCGACCAAACGGGACTTCTTCGCGGCGGTCGTCGAGCGCGAGAGCGAGCGCATGCTGCGCATGACGGCGGCGGTGCCCGGCGTGCCGGTACGCGAGCAACTCGCGGCAGGCCTTGAGGCGTTCCTGGAGTACGTCCAGGCGCACGCGCACGGCTATCGGGCCTTCCACCGCGCCGACGCGGCCGGGGACCAGGCGGTGCGGCGGGTCTACCAGCGGGCCCTGGCCGCGCAGGAGCGGCAGATCCTCGCCGCGCTGGCCGCGGACCCCGAGTTCGGCCCTGCCTTCGAGGAGCGGCCGGAGATCCGGCTGGCCGTGCGCGGCTGGCTGGCGTTCACCACGGCCGTCTGTCTGGAGTGGCTGCGCGGCACGGAGTTGGGCCGGGCGCAGGTGCGTGAGCTGTGCGCACGCGCCCTGCTGGGCGTCCTCACTGTCTGAAAGCTCTTGCAAAGACCGCGTGACGTGGTTGGCGTGCACTCCGATCTTCGATAGGTTAGGTGAGGCTTACCTAAGGAGGTCTGGGATGGGTGACGACAGCCACAGCTGGACGGCGGCTCCCGCCGCGGCGGAACGGGCGCGCTCGGTGCTCGCCGCCGCGTGGTCCTGCGCCGTGACCGCGGAGGGCACGAAGGAGGAACTGGTCGGCGCGCACACCGTGGGCGAGGACGGCCGCGTGTACGTGGACGTGCCCGAGGACAGCGCCCTGCTCGCGGCCGCGATCTGCGCGCCCCGCGGCGAGCCGTCCGCGGTGCTGGAGTTCGCCGACGTCGCGCCCGTCCCGGTCCGCAACCGGATCCGCGCCCGGCTGTGGCTCGCGGGCTGGTTCGCCGTCGAGGGCGAGCGGCTCGCCTTCACGCCCACGCGTGTCGTGCTGCGGCAGCCGTCCGGCTCCGTGGTCGTGGACCTCGGCGAGTTCGCCGCCGCCGCGCCCGACCCGCTCACCACGGCCGAGGCCCGGCTGCTGACCCACCTCGCCGACTGCCACGCCGACGCGGTCGAGCGGCTCACCCGGCTCGTCGACTCCGACAGCCTGCACGGCGCGGTCCGCGTCCAGCCCCTCGCCGTCGACCGGCACGGGCTGACGCTGCGCATCGAACGCGCCCGTGCCCACGGCGACGTACGCCTCGCCTTCCACGCGCCCGCCGACGACGTCGCACAGCTCACCGAGCGCATGCACATCCTGCTCGGCCAGGCCAGTGCCGCGTCGTGCCCGCGGGCCCTACAGCGGCAGCGCACAGACGGCGACGGGTGAGGGGAACGCTTCGCCCGCGCGCCGCAGTCCGCCGTCGGCCCCGTCCACGTGGAAGACGGTGACGGTGGAGGACTTCTGATTCGCCGCGAACAGCAGCGTGCCGTCCGGCGAGAAGGCGATCTGCCGTGGGAAGTCCCCGCCCACCGGCACCGTGCCGAGCAGCCTGAGCCGGGCGCCGTCCGCCTCGACGGCGTAGCGGGTGAGGCTGTTGTGGCCCCGGTTGGCGAGAAAGGCGTGGCGGCCGTCGGCGGTCACCAGGATCTGCGCCGGGTAGTTCGTGCCCGAGCCCGTACCCGTGGACTGCGCCTCGCCGACCTCCACCCGGCCGGAGGCCGGGTCGTACGAGCAGACCGCCACCGTGTTGTCGACCTCGTTGGCGAGGTACGCGTACCGGCCGCCCGGGTGGAACGTGAGGTGCCGCGGCCCCGCGCCCGGCCGGGTCCGCGCCTGCGCGACCTCGGTGAGCGTGCCGGCCTTGTCGTCGAGCCGGTACGTGTAGACGGTGTCGGTCCCCAGATCGACGGCGAGGACATGGCCCCCGTCCGGGCTCGTGACGAACTGGTGGGCGTGCGGGCCCTCCTGGCCCGGGCCGGGTGGCGGAACGGTGTGCCGGACGAGGCCGGTGCGCTCGCCCAGGGCGCCCGAGGCGTCGATGGGATGCACGGCCACACTGCCCGACCCGTAGTTCGCGCTGAGCAGCCAGCGCCCGCCCGGATGCACCGACAGGTGGCAGGGGGCCGCCCCGCCCGTCCCCCGGCTGCCCAGGACCTTCCGGTCGGCCAGCCGGACGGCGGTCACGGCACCGTTGTCGCGCTCGTCCACGGCGTACAGCGTGCGGCGGTCCGGGTGGAGCGCGAGATACGACGGGTCACCGACGCCGGTGATGGTGCCGCTGCCGGTGATCCGGCCCGTCGCCGCGTCGTACGTGGCCAGGCCGATGCCCTTGCCGCCGCCCTCGACGGACGTGTAGGTGCCGAGGTACAGCGGACGGGGCCCGGAGGGGCGGCGGGCCTCCCGCGACGCGCTCGTCCCCGCCGCGGGCTCGGGGGCCGGAGTCGTCGCCGGTGCGGGTGCGTTGTCACAGGCCGGCAGCGCCGCCGCGGCGGCCCCGCCCGCCAGTGCGCCGACGAACCGGCGCCTGCTCCAGCCACCACTGTCCATGTCGCCCCTCAGGTCGTCACTCGTCCCCGTCGTGACAGCCACCCTGACGTTTCCGGGCCGCCGAGTGCAACAACGGCAGGGCCCCGGCCGCCTACCAGTCCCCGTCCTCGACCGGTTTGCCCGGGGCGTCCTTGAGCTGATGAGTCTGCCCCGGCGTGGGCGGCTGCCAGGGCTCGTGGTCATCGCCGAGCCAGTCGCCGACCGGCTTCACGGACTGGAGGGTGCCGGTGGGGGCCACGTCCTGCGCGTCCTCGTCGTAGTAGTCGAACCAGGGCAGGCCCGCCCGGGTGTACGCGGCCCGGTCGACCGGCGACGGCGGTGCGGCCTCGCCGGTGATGCGGCGCCACTCCGGGGGAGTCACCAGGTGGACGAAGACCCGGCCCGCGGGCCGTTCCGACCAGTCCGTCAGCGGCCGGTCGTCCTGGTAGACCTCCTGCCGCAGGGATCCGCCGACGCCCAGACCCATCGCCGCGGCGGCACGGGGCGCGCTCGCCGGAGCTGCTCCCGCGGCCGGCGCCGGAACCGAACCGGGCGCGGGCGGTGCCGCCATGGGCATCGGGGCGCCGAAGCCGGCCGAGACGGGCGGTGCCGCCATGGGCATCGCCGCGCCGTACCCACTCGGCGGCTGCATCGACCGCTGCCGCTCCGCCCGCTCCCGCTCCTCCGCACGCCACCGCGCCAGCTCCCCGTCGTTCAGCGCGAAGGACTGAAGCTGGACCCCGCCCCACACCTCCTCGCCCGTGACCTGCCCCTCCACGGTGGCGCCCAGGCCGAGCGGGACGGCCACGAACTGCCGGACCGTGCCCGTGCCGGAGTTGATGCCGTCCAGCCAGGGCTGGCGGGGGAGCACCACGTAGTTCTGCGGGCCGCGGGCAAGACGGCCGCTCCAGGGCCGGCCCGAGACCGCGCACACCTTGCCGACGCCGACCTGGAGCGCGGCCGGTTCCGAGGTGCCCGCGAAGCTCAGCCACATCGCCTCGCGCAGATACACCGGCAGCATCACACCGCCGCGCGCCCGCCACGCCTCGGGAACCCTGTCCCCGTAGTCCGCGACCCGCCGCACCGGGAACTCGCCGAGTCCCGGGGGCAGGGGATGGGTGCCGGTCTCCGGCAGGCGCAGGGTACGGATGAACCGCACGGCGACCCCGCCCGGCAGCCGCAGTGTGTTCCCGTCGATCCGCACGCTCGTCTCAGTCATCGGCCCGCTCCTCGCCTCAGGTGCCGGCCCCCTGCCGGCGTTCCCCTCAGGGGTCCTTTCCCTATGAGCGACCTGATCGGTCGCTCATAGGGAAAGGACCCCTCAGCGAGAACGCCCGCCGAACCCCGCGCGGTTCCGCCACATCTGTTCCGTGACGCCCAGCCGCTCCCGCAGCCGCGTCAGACGGGGCATCCGGGCGCGCTGCTCGCGCGACACACGGTCCAGTTCCTCGAACAGACGCCGGGTGCGGTGCTCGGTGTCGAGTTCGTCGAGGATGCGGTTGACCTCCGTCAGGACGGCTCCCGGCAGCTGCCAGTGCCCGGGCGTCCGCTCGGCCTCCTCGCGGAGCAGCAGGGCCAGTTTGTCGCGGGTGCCCGCCGCGGTGCGCAGTTCCGCGGCGAGACGCTCCTCCGCCGACTCGGCGCTCGTGCTGAGGTGGGTGGTCACCAGCACGGCGAAGCTCACCACGGCGTCGGCGATCTCGGACAGCAGCTGCTCCAGGGCGGCGCCCGTCTCGGCCTCGAACAGCGGCTCGGGTTGGCGTTCCTTCGCGAGGTCGGTGAGGGAGCGGGCGAGGACCCGCAGGACGACCGTGCAGATCTCCAGGGTGTCCAGGCCGGTGCGCAGCACCACCCGGTGCAGCACGCTGTCCTGCACGCGCGGGTTGAGCCGCAGGCTGTCCTCGGCCTGGCGGAGGGCCGCGTCCACCTCGACGATGTCGTGGTCCAGACGGCGCGCCTCGTGCAGCTGCTTCTCCGCGCGGTCCACGGGCGTGCCGCCGGCGGCCTCCTCGCCCATGCGCAGCATCAGCTGCCGCAGCCGCCGGGCCAGGTCCCCGATCGACTCGCCCGCCTCCTCCACCCACACCGGCGGAGCCAGCAGCAGGTTGCAGGCGAGACCGACGACCGCCCCGATCAGCGTCTCCACCACCCGGGCCCAGGCGGTGTCCCCGACGCTGGTGACGCCGAGGACGAGCATCGCGCTGATCGCGACCTCGGGTACGTACTCCTCCACCCGGACCAGCCGCCCCACGGCCAGCGAGGCCACCAGGAGCAGCGCCAGGCTCCACCAGGTCAGGCCCACCAGCAGGCTGAACGCGATGGCGAGGAGAACGCCGGTCACCACGGCGTTCACCCGCCGGAAGCCGTTGGTGAGCGTGGCGTACAGCGTCACCTGGACGACCAGAAGGGCCGTCAGGGGAGCGGTGAGGGGCGCCGCCTCGGGGCTCAGGCGCAGCGCGATGACGTAGGCGATCGTCGCCGCGGTCGCGGACCGCAGCGTCTGGACGACCACGGGATCACGGCGCTTCCTGACGATCCGCCCGGCCTGCGCCGTCCACGCACGTACCTCTCGCATCCTCGGGCTGTTCCCCTTCCCCGGCGCATCGAACGCATCCGTCGAACACGTCCGTGAAGGACGCTCACGAAGGACGTTAGTGCCGGGGCAGACCACGGGCGACCGAGGGGCTCAGGCGTACACCTTGTCGAGGAAGGCGGCCAGATGGCCCGTGGTCCGCGCGATCTGCTCCTCCACGGTGAGGCTCTCCTCGAACCGGGATCCGGTCTCCAGCGGCTTCTTCCCGCGTACGTACAGGGAACAGGCGAGGTCGGTGCACATGTACGCCCCGACGGAGTTGCCCTCACGCCCGGCCGCCCCGGCCTTGCGGGCGGTCATCAGCGAGACCCCGCCCCGCGGGTGGGTCGTCAGGCACAGCGAGCACATGCTGCGGTGCAGGAACCCGCGCTGCGCGGCCTGGAACCGCATCGACACGCCGACGAGCCGCCCCGCCCGCCCGGTCACCAGATAGCTCCGGTCGGGCGCCCCCGGATCACGCCACCCGAGGAAGTCGAGATCGTCCCAGGGGCGCGCGTCGAGGTCCCGGGGCACGGCCAGGCGCTTGGCCTCGCCCTTCGAGCAGTTGATGAAGGAGGCGCGGATGTCCTGTTCGGTGAGGGGCTGCACGGGAGGGCTCCTGGGAGGTGTCGTCGCGAAACCTAGGGGTCCTAGGTTTGTGGGCCAGGTCAGGGTAGACAGCCTCGGCGCGGGGAGGCGACCGGATTTCCGTCAGGCCTCGTCGTCCGGGACGCCCGGCGGCCACACTCCGGGGGCCAGCACCCCCAGCGCGTACGCCCGGGCCACCAGTTCCGTGCGGTTGGACGCGCCCCAGCGGGACGACAGGCGGCGCAGATGGTAGGTCACCCCGTCCGTGGTGAGGGCCGTCTCCCGGGCTGCCCGGGCCGTGGTGGCGCCGGCGGCCAGAAGCGCCAGGATCCGGGCCTCCATCGAGGTGACCGGCGCCCCCGGAGCGGGTGCGGCGGGGGAGGGGGCGCGTTCGGCGTCCACCCGGAGCATCACCAGCAGCGCGGGGGTGTCCTCCACCGTGTCGCTGACCGGATCCGCCGTCAGTTCGCCGTAGCGCTCCACACCGCCCGGGGCCCGCCAGCGCACCGACACCTGGTAGCGCGACCGGTGGCGCAGGCGCAGCGCCTGCGCGATGCGCTCCACCTGGGTGGCCTCGCGCGGGCTGAACAGCTCCAGCACGTCACGGCCGCGCAGCCGCCCCGGCGTCGTACCGCACTCCGCGGCCATGGCCGGATTGGCCAGCAGTACCGCCCCGTAGACGTCGCACACCGCGACCGGCATCGCGATCCGGTCGAACAGCAGCAGGGCGCGGTTGCGCCACGTCACGGCCTCCTGCCGGGCCAGGTCCACGAGCCTCTCCTGCCATGCCGGGCCGCCCCCGCGCAAGAGCGGCACGTCTGCTCCCCCTACACAATCATGTAGGGCCACGGCGCCGCCCCCCGGGCCCGGTGGATCACGCTGGAGCGCAGTACTTCCGTACCGCGAAAGGCAGTTGCCGCGTCATGCCCCCCACCGGACAGAACCCCCCGACCGCCGACGCCCTCCCGGGCGTCCCCGTCGCCGACATCTCCGCCACCGGGCCCGGCGGTGCGCCCGTCCAGCAGGCCATGGACCTGATGCGCGAGCACGGGCCCGTGTTCGTGCGTCGGCTGTACGGGCGGGACACCCTGTTCGTGGGCGACCTGGACCTCGTGGCCGACCTCGCGGACGAGCAGCGGTTCGCCAAGCACATCGGGCCCGGTCTGGAGAACGTCCGGGAGTTCGCCGCCGACGGCCTGTTCACCGCGTACAACGACGAGCCCAACTGGGCCAAGGCGCACGACATCCTGATGCCCGCCTTCGCGCTGGGCTCGATGCGCACCTACCACCCCGTGATGCTGAAGGTGGCCCGCCGGCTCATCGCGTCCTGGGACCGCGACGCCCGCGCCGGACGGCCGGTGAACGTCCCCGACGACATGACCCGCATGACGCTCGACACCATCGGACTCACCGGGTTCGGCTACGACTTCGGCTCCTTCGAGCGGGCCGAGCCGCACCCCTTCGTCGAGTCGATGGTCCGCTGCCTGGAGTGGAGCATGACCCGCCTGGCACGTGTCCCCGGCCAGGACTACTCGGCGCAGGACGCGGCCTTCCGCGACGACTCCGCCTATCTCGCCCGGGTCGTCGACGACGTCATCGCCGCGCGCACCGGCACCGACCAGAGCGACGCCGACGACCTCCTCGGGCTGATGCTCACCGCCGAGCACCCGGCCGACGGCACCACACTCGACACCGCCAACATCCGCAACCAGGTCATCACCTTCCTGATCGCCGGCCACGAGACCACCTCCGGCGCCATGTCCTTCGCGCTGTACTACCTCGCCAAGCACCCCACCGCCCTCCAGCTGGTGCAGCGCGAGGCCGACGAGCTGTGGGGCGACCAGACCGACCCCGAGCCCACGTACGACGAGGTCGGCAGGCTCACCTACACCCGCCAGGTGCTCAACGAGGCCCTGCGGCTCTGGCCCACGGCCGCCGTGTTCTCCCGGCAGGCCCGCGAGGACACCCTGCTCGGCGGGCGCATCCCGCTGCGCGCCGGACAGTCCGCCCTGGTCCTCGCGCCGATGCTGCACCGGCAGCCCGTGTGGGGCGACAACCCCGAGCTGTTCGACCCCTCCCGCTTCACGCCCGAGGCGGAGGCCGAGCGGCCGGTGCACGCCTTCAAGCCGTTCGGCACCGGCGAGCGGGCCTGCATCGGACGGCAGTTCGCGCTGCACGAGGCGACCATGCTGCTGGCCATGCTCGTCCACCGCTACCGGCTGCGCGACCACGCCGACTACCGGCTCACGGTCAAGGAGACCCTCACCCTCAAGCCCGAGGGCTTCACCCTCGCGCTCGCGCCGCGCACCTCCGCCGACCGCGTCCACACGCCGCTGCCCGGAGCCGCCCCCGCCAAGGACGCCGAGTCGCCCGAGCCGCAGGGCCTGCCCACCCGCGTCCGCCCCGGCACCGCCGCCCTGTTCCTGCACGGCAGCAACTACGGCACCTGCCGCGACTTCGCCGCACAACTCGCCGACGAGGCCGCCGCGATCGGCTGCGCCACCGAGGTGGCACCCCTCGACACCTACGCGGGCGGCCTGCCCGCCGACCGGCCCGTCGTCATCACCGCCGCCTCCTACAACGGCCGCCCCACCGACGACGCCACCGCCTTCGCCGCCCGGCTGGAGGAGAGCCACGACCTGTCCGGCGTGACGTACGCCGTCCTCGGCGTCGGCGACCGCAACTGGGCCGCCACCTACCAGCACGTCCCCACCCGCATCGACGAGCGACTCGCCGCGTCCGGCGCCGCCCGGCTGCTGGAGCGTGCCGCGGTCGACGCCTCCGGCGACCTCACCGGCACCGTCCGCGCCTTCACGGCCGCCCTGCGCACCGCCCTCCTGGAGCGCTACGGCGACCCGGACGCCACCACCCAGGACTTTGAGCCTGCCACCGCCTACGAGGTCCGCACCCTGACCGGCGGCCCGCTGGACGCCCTCGCCGACCGGCACGGCCTCGTCCCCATGCGCGTCACCGAGGCCCGCGACCTCACCGCGCCCGGCCACCCGCGCCGCAAGCGGTTCGTCCGTGTGGCGCTGCCCGACGGCGTCACCTACCGCACGGCCGACCACCTCACCGTGCTGCCCGCCAACGCCCCGGACCTCGTCACCCGCGCCGCCGCCGCGCTCGGCGCCGACCCCGACACCGTCCTCGACATCCGCGCCACCCGCCCGCGCCGCGACGGCATCGCCGTCGACCGGCCCGTGACGGTACGGCAGCTCCTCGCCCACCACGTGGAGCTGCAGGAGCGCCCCAGCGCCGGGCAGCTGGCCGCGCTCGCCGCCGCCAACCCGTGCCCGCCGGAGCGCACGGCCCTGGCCACCCTCACCGACGACCCGCGCACCCTCGTGGAGATCCTGGAGGACCACCCGGCGCTGCGCGGCGCCCTGGACTGGCCGCGGCTCCTCGACCTCCTCACCCCGCTGCGCCCGCGCCACTACTCCGTCTCCTCCTCGCCGGCCGTCGACCCCGGCCACGTGGACCTGATGGTCTCGCTGCTGGAGGCACCCGCCCGCTCCGGCAAGGGCATCTACCGCGGCACAGGCTCCGGACACCTGGCCACCGTGGAACCCGGTGACACGCTGTACGCGCGCGTGCAGCCGTGCCGGGAGGCCTTCCGCATCGACGTCACCGGCGACCCGGCACCGGTCGTCATGGTCGCGGCGGGCACCGGCCTCGCCCCGTTCCGCGGTGTCATCGCCGACCGTACGGCGGCCGTCGCGGCGGGCGCCGAACTCGCCCCGGCCCTGTGCTACTTCGGCTGCGACGCCCCCGACGCGGACTTCCTGCACGCCGCGGAGCTGCGCGCCGCCGAAACCGCCGGAGCCGTCTGTCTGCGCCCCGCGTTCAGCGAGACCCCCGAGGGCGAGGTGCGGTTCGTGCAGCACCGGATCGCCGCCGAGGCCGAGGAGGTCTGGGGCCTGCTGGACGCCGGAGCGCGGGTGTACGTCTGCGGAGACGGTTCGCGGATGGCGCCCGGGGTGCGGGAGGCGTTCCGTACGCTGTTCCGGAAGCACACACCGGGCGCCGACGAGAGGGCCGCCGAGCAGTGGCTCGACGGGCTGATCGCGGACGGGCGTTACACCGAGGACGTGTACGCCGCCGGCTGACCGCGGACACAGGGGGAGGGGTGGGCACACGGTGGTGGACTCCTGGGAACGGGCCCGGCACGTCCTTCAGGAGGCGGGTCTGGACCCCGGCCGCCTCGCCCACCTCGCCCCCATGACCGGCGGCACGTACAACACCGTCGAGGAACTGCGCCTGACCGACGGCAGCCGCTACGTGCTGAAGGTCCCGCCCCCCGCGGTCGTCCCCGGCCTGCGGCACGAGCGTGAACTGCTGGTCTCGGAGGCCGAGTTCTACCGCTCGGCCGCCCGCGTCGAGGTCACCGCACCGCAGCTGGTGTCCATGGGCGACGGCTTCCTGCTGATGACGGCCTGCCCGGGCGACCCGTGGGACGGCACGCTCACCGACGCCGAGCGCGCATCCCTGCGGACGGAGCTGGGACGCCAGGTGGCCCGGCTGCACCGCGTGACGGGCCCCGGCTTCGGCTACCCCTCCGGCGCCCTCGGCCCGCTCTGCCCCGACTGGCGGACGGCGTTCACGGGGATGATCGACGCCGTCCTGGACGACGCCCGGCGCTACGGCGCCCGGCTGCCCCGTCCCGTCGACGAGGTGGCCCGGACCGCCGCGTCCGCGTACGGCGCGCTCGACGAGGTCACCGTCCCGTGCCTGGTCCACTTCGACCTGTGGCGGGGCAACATCCTCGTCGACCGCCCGGAGGGAGAGGCCCGTATCGGGGGGCTCATCGACGGGGAGCGCATGTTCTGGGGCGACCCCCTCGCCGACTTCGTGTCCCTGGCGCTGCTGGGCGACATCAGGAACGACGAGGAGTTCCTGGCCGGGTACCGGGAGGCCGGCGGACGGGCCCGCTTCGGCACACCGGCCCGTCTGCGCCTCGCCCTGTACCGCGCCTATCTGTACCTGATCATGCTGACCGAGACGATTCCCCGCCGGGCCGGCGAGGAGCAGGAGCGCTGGGTGCAGGAGAGGGTCGCCCCGGAACTCCTCGCGGCCCTGGACGAGATCGCGGAGGCCGCCGGGCCCACCGGTTAGCTCACATCATGAAATAAGGGGTGGGGGAAGGGCGCGCCACGCCCGGACCGGACGGTATGTTGCAGGTCGGACAGGGGATGCGAAGGGAGCCTCATGGCGGCGGGGAACGGGCGCACGGTACGCGATCTCAGGCGGGCCAACCGCACGGCCGTGCTGCAACGGCTCTACTTCGACGGCCCGCTCAGCCGCTTCGAACTCGGCCCTGCGACCGGCCTGAGTTCCGGATCCGTCAGCAACGTCGTCGCCGACCTGGTCGCCGACGGACTGGTCGAGGAGGCCGGAAGCGTCGACTCCGACGGCGGCCGCCCCCGCACCCTGCTGCGCGTCGCACCCGGCAGCGGCCACATGATCGGCGTCGACGTCGGCGAGACCCGGGTCCGCGTCGAGCTGTTCGACCTCACCCTCACCGAACTCGCCCGCGCGGAGCACCCGCTCACCCCGCAGCGGTACGAGGTCGAGGTCATCGTCGGCCACATCCGCCAGGGCATCGCCGAGGTGCTGGACACCGCGGGTCTCGCGCCCGAGCGGCTCCTCGGCGTCGGCATCGGCGTCCCCGGCATCGTCGAGCGCACCCCCGACCGCGGCGCGCTCGTGCACGGGCAGACCATCGGCTGGGACGCCGTCCCGCTGGAGGCCCTGCTCCGCGCCGGTTCCCCGCTGCCGGACACCGTCCCGTACTCCATCGACAACGGCGCCAAGACGCTGGGCCAGGCCGAGATGTGGTTCGGCGCCGGACGCGGCGCCCGCAACGCCGTCGTCGTCCTGTTCGGCTCCGGCGTCGGCGCCAGCCTCGTCACCCCGGACGTGGAGCAGGGCCGCGCCGTCGAATGGGGGCATCTGACCGTACGGGTCCGGGGCCGCCGCTGCCGGTGCGGGGCGCTCGGCTGCCTGGAGGCCTACGCGGGCGCCGAGTCGCTGCTCGCCCGCTGGCGGGAGGAAGGCGGCCGGGCCCCCGACGGCACCGACGAGGAGACCGCCCTCACCACGATGCTCGCCGCCGCCCACCCGCCCGAGGGCGTCGCGGCCGACCCCGTCGCGCTGGCCGTCCTGGAGGAGACCGCCGAGTACCTGGGCGCGGGCCTGTCCGACCTGATCAACCTCTTCCAGCCCGAGCGCATCCTCATCGGCGGCTGGGCCGGCCTGGCGCTCGGCGCCCGCTTCCTGCCCGCCGTACGCCGCCACGCCATGTCGTACGCGCTGCGCCACCCCGCCGGAAAGGTGACCGTCGAGCTGGGGCGGCTCGGGCCCGACGCGGTCACGGTCGGTGCCGCGATCCTGCCGCTCGCCGACTTCTTCGCACGCGGCGGGCGGCGCCCCGACCCGGCGCCGGAGTGCCCGCTCCCGGCCTGGCGCACGGCGCTCCAGGAGCGGACCCCGCGCTGAGGTTTCGCCGATCACCGCGGAGGTACTCGCGTGGCGCCCGGACCACAGAAGGGAGCACGCCGTGACCGACCACCGCCTCGAAGGACCCGGCGAGAACGGTGACGCCATCCCGCGGGACATGCCGGACCAGCAGGCCGACGACGGCGAGGACCCGTGGGAGGTCGCCCCGCGCTTCACGGGCACCGGCGAGGACGGCAAGCAGCACAGCGACGACGAGACCGACGAGCCCGCCGGTGACGTCCCCGACACGGACGAAGCGGGGACAGGCCGGCAGGGAGCACCGCACTCGGGAAATGTTCACCCCGAGCACCCGGTGCCGGACGAGCCCTCCGCCTGAGGAGGGCATCCCACCGAGGGCCGCAGCCGGCTGTGGGGGTCGGCTGCGGCCCTCGGGCATGTCCGGGCCCGCTCGCGCGGCCCGTCCGGGTCAGCCCGCCCGGCGTCCCCGTGCGGCTCGTCGGGGTCAGCCCACCTTGCGTCCCCGCAGCGGTTCCGTCGGCGCCCCCGCGCCCTGCTGGAGGCCCAGCAGGAACTCCTCCAGTACCTCCGGCGCCGTGTGCTCCGGCCGCCAGCCGAGTTCCGCTCGCGCCCGCGTGCAGTCCATCAGCGGCAGTCGCAGCACCGCGTCGAACAGGTGCGGGGAGGCGGGCAGCAGATGCAGGCCCCAGGCGGCGGCGACCGCCGACCGGGCCGCGCCGCGCGGCAGCCGCACCGGACGCGCGTCGAACATCTCGCCCAGCAGCCGCGCGTCGACCGGCGGATCGGCCGCCAGGTTGAACGCGCCCCGGACCTCCGACCGCAGCGCCAGCCGGTACGCGTTCGCCGCGTCGTCCGTGTGCAGCGCCTGCATCCGCAGCCCCGGGATGTCCGGCAGGAAGGGCAGCAGCTCCGGGCGGGCCAGAGGTCCGGGCAGAAAGCGGCCTCCGAAGATGCGGCGCTGCTCGCTCGCCGACTCCCGCCGGAACAGGAAGGCCGGCCGCATCCGCACCACCCGCGTCTCGGGGCGGTCCCGCTCGAACGTGTCCAGCGCCCGCTCCAGATAGGCCTTCTCCCGGCAGTACGCGGCGTCCGGCCAGCCGTGCGTCGGCCACGACTCGTCCACCGCCTCGTCCTTCGGGCCGGGGGAGTACGCGCCGACCGACGAGGCGTGCACCAGCGCCGGCACGCCCGCCGCGGCCGCCGCCTCGAAGACCCGCATGCTGCCGAGCACATTGGTGCGCCACGTCGCGGCCGGGTCGTGCGTCGGCTGGAACGCCCACGCCAGATGGACCACCGCGTCCGCGTCCGTGAACCGCTCCACCAGACCGGCCCCCTCGGACGCCAGATCGACGGCGGCCCAGTCCGTCTTCGGCGGCGACCAGTCGGGGATCCGCCGGGCCAGGCCCAGCACGGAGGCGACCTCCGGGTCCTCCGACAGCAGACGCACCACACTGGTGCCCACGTTGCCGGTGGCACCCGTGACCACGATCCTCATGCCCGTTGCGCTGCTCACCTCGTGCTCCTCTCGGCCGCGGTCCCCCGGGAGGTGACCGAGTACCCGGGGGCGCCGAAAGCACTACGGCGGACGGGAGCCGCGTCAGTCCTCCTGGTCGCCCGGGACGGTTTCCGCCCAGAGGTTCTCCGCCTGGAGCAGCAGCGTGCCCAGGACGGCCGTGTGGGCGGCCCCCTCCCCGGCGTGCCGGCGCAGGTTCTCCTGCAACTCCTCGTGCAGCTCCCGCATCGCCTTCTCCGTCTCGTCGTCCGGCCGGGCGTTCACGCTGCCGTCGAGCAGACTGTCGGCCTCGGCGCACAGGGCGTCCCCGATCAGCTCCAGCAGCCGCGCGTACGAGCGCAGGGCCGGGCCCTCGGGCGGGGCGGGCGTCCGGTTGTCGTCCACGGACACCGCGAGGGCCCGGGTGAGCGTGGCGACGTGCCCGGTGACCCGGCCGAGCCGCTCGTCCTCGTCCACCGCCGGCAGGGCGCCCGCGTGCGGCACGCGGTGCAGGGCGCGCAGCGGGGCGTAGGTCAGGCGCAGGCTCTCCTGGCTCCAGCGGCGCGCCGAGCGCAGCGCCTGCAGACGGTGGTCCAGCCGGCCCGAGGCGCTGACCCAGCCGGCAGCGGTCTGCCCGTCCCACTCGCCCTCGCGCAGGTCACCGGCGACGGTGTGCAGCACCTCCCCCGTCTCCCGGGCGAGCGCCGCCAGGTTCGCGCGTACGTCGCGCAGGTGGATCGGCGGCAGGACGAGCGCGTTGACGGCGACGCCGATCACCGCGCCGATCGCGGCCTGCCCCACCCGGTGCCCGACGGCGGACAGGCTCACCATGCCCGAGGA